>DATDJP010000236.1:0-28808 GCA_036520475.1 Polyangiaceae bacterium
GCGCCCGCGCGTATGCCTCCGCTGATTGCCCGCTCTGCTTCCAATGCTGCAGCGCCTTACGTGCTTCTTCGGCCGTCCACCGTTCCATACCGCCGCATCTTGCCCCCGCTCCGGCGGAAAGTCGGGGCTCTCACGACCTGCGGTCCGGCGGACGGACACACGCTCGGCGAGCGCTACGGCATGCCGTCATGGCATGACTCTCGAACCCGGGGTGGTGGTCCTATGCACAAGAAACGTGCCTTTCGTCACGCTGCGATACTGACGTTTTTGGCGGCTGCGTCGACCGTCGCATGCGGGCAGCTAGCGAACGACGACGCGAGTGGCGCGCCGCTCGACCTACAAGACGATCCCGATGCTTCGGACAAGAAGCAGGCTGGCTTCGACACCGCACCCCCCCGTGCAAGCGATGCAGGTCGAGATGTACGCCCCGCGAGCTCGAACGGCGCGGCGGATCCGACCGACCCGTTCGGCGCTTGCGTGCTAGACCCGGCGGCGAACTCCGCGTGGCCCTTCGTTTGCTCCACGGGTAAAGCCTCGTGTACGGGTTGGGGAGCCGAGATGACGTGCTCGGAAGGAATCTGTGACATCGGACCGTTCCACGCGGTGTGCGATCCGCCGTGCGACACCACGAGCGACTGCCCGAGACCCAAGACGGGCACCGTCGAACCAGTCTGTCACCCGCGGAATCACTTCTGCGAGCTGCCCTGTGACGAGAGCAGCGTCTGCCCGGATGGCTTCACGTGTCAGGACACGGCCAAGTGGGGGCTTTACGATAGCGTGGGTAAGATTCCCTCACCATTCATCTGTATGCAGGTCCTGCCGTCCGGCGATTATCTTCACTCGGACGGCGGTCCCAAGTTCTGAAACACCGCCTGCTTCGCCGCTTGCTCTCGGCCGTTCCAGCTCTACGATCCCCCACATGAACGACGAGCAGAGGGCGTACTGGAACGGGCCGACGGCGCAGCGGTGGATCAGCCAGCAAGAGAGGCTCGATCGGGCGCTCGCGCCGTTCGGAAGTGCGCTCGTTGACGAGGCTGAGGTGCGGCCCGGCGATCGCGTGCTGGACGTGGGGTGCGGCTGTGGGGACACGTCGCTGGCGGTGGCGCGGCTCATTCAGCCCGGGGGAACGGTGGTCGGCGTCGATTTGTCGGCGCCCATGCTGGCGCGTGCGCGGGAGCGGGGTGCCTCACTCGGCCTCGAGAACGCGAGCTTCGTCGAGGCCGATGCCGCGACGTTCAAAGCCGAACCGCCATTCGATCGCATCGTTTCGAGGTTCGGCGTCATGTTCTTCGCGGATCCGCGGGCTGCGTTCACGCACGTTCGTGCGCTTTTGCGCAGCGGCGGGCGGCTGACGTTCGTGTGCTGGCGCGAGTACGACGAGAACCCCTGGTCCAAGCTGCCGATGGACGTGGTCCAGTCGTACCTGCCGGAGGCGACCATTCCCGGAATGGATGGCAGTCCCGGGCCGTTTGCGTTCGCCGATCGTCAGAGGGTAACGGCGATCTTGCGAGAGTCCGGCTTCGAGGACGTCGTGCTCGAGCCCTTCGACGCAGAGGTTTGTCTGTCGCCGAACGACCTCGAAGATGCCGTGGAGTTCTCGGTACAGGCTGGACCTGCGGCGCGTGCGCTCGTCGATGTGTCGCCTGAGGTGCACGAGGGCGTGCGCCGCGGGCTCAGGCAACAGCTGAGTCAACACCGCCGCGAGGACGGCTTTTGGCTGGGCGGTGCGGCGTGGATGGCCAGCGCGGCGGTGCTTTAGGTTCCAGGTTCCAGGAACGTCTCGGCCGATTAGCCGTAGATGAAGCGGCTCAACAGCTCCGCGACGCAGCCCGGCTTGGCTTCGCCGTCGATTTCGACGGTCATCTTTTGCTTCAGCTGAATCGTGTTGGGGGGGATGAGCTCGGCCGACATGAGCTGTTTGCGCACGCGCACGCGTGAGTTGACTTTGACGGGGTTCGGGAAGCGGACTTTGTCGAGGCCGTAGTTGATGCCCATCATCATGCCCTCGTACGCGGCGGGGTCTTTGGGGCTGATGCCGGAGCTCAGGTACGGGATGAGCGATAGGGTCAGAAAGCCGTGGGCGATGGTGACCTTGTAGGGTGACACCTTGGCGGCCATCTCTGGGTCGCAGTGGATGAATTGGCGATCGAGGGTGGCGTCCGCGAACAGGTTGATCTGCGGTTGATCGACGACGTGCCACTCGCTCACGCCCTCTTCCTGGCCTTCGAGCTTCTTCCAGACTTCGTGGGCTTTTTCTGCAGCTGTGCTCATGAGTTCGTCCTTGTGGCGGCGGTTGGTGCGGCCATCCTAATGCCGGCCGCGCGCGCGATGCCAGGGCGGCCTTGCAGCGTTGCCCTGCGCTATTCGTGCTTGGCGGTGGGCGGCGGGCCGATCTGCGCTTGCGGTTTCCCGTTGGCAACGTCCATTTTGACGTGGAAGAAATTCCGCACGGGGCGGCGCTCTGTGGCGGTGGCGCCGATGCCCCACAGGCCGACCTGGAGCTCGAGCTTCTGGCCCTTCGTGAGTGGCTTCTGTTGTTTGCCCGGCCAGGTGCTCGTCCACTTCACGGCTTTGCCGGGCTTGAGCTCGAGCTCCTTGTCGCCGCGGCGGTCGTCGCTGAATTTTTCGGTGGACCCGCCGCGATCCACGACGCCGGCCAGGGCGAGGGGGCCGTTGTCGGGTTTCAGGATGGAGTGCGTTGCGTCGTCTTTGACGATGGCGGAGACGTCGAGGCGTACGCCCCAGCCGTTGCGCACCTTCTGCGCGGTGGCGTTGGCCAGAAAGTGCACGCCTTCGACGCGAACCTCGAGACCTTCCTGCGTCACCACGTACTGGATCTCGCGCGCGGGTGCGTTGCCGTCGCTGCGGGGCTTCTTGGCGTAAATCGTGGGGCGCTGTTTCCTGGGTTTGGCTTCGGATGCACCGCCGTCGCCTGTTTCTTCGGAGCCGTCCGAAGCGGTCTCTTCCGACGAGCTCTTGGAGACGGTCTTGGCGGGTTTGGAGGAGCCGCAGCTGATCAGGGCGGCTGTTAGGCCGCTCGCGACTACGAACCTTAGCTTCAATGACGAGGTTATCTTCATCGCTCTAATCCCTGACGAATCAAGACGCGAACTCGTGCTTGGCGGCGGCCAGCAGCGCTTCGTCCTCGAGCACGTCGGCGGCGGTGCGCGCCATGGCCTTCGCTGCGATCAACATGGTTTGAAGTCCGCGCTGGCTGCGCGCGCAGTCCGCGAAGCGGTGCTGGTGACAGAGCGCCTCGTTCTCGTCACAGATGCCCAGGTAGGGGTGTATGGACGGCACGAACTGGCTCACGTCGCCCATGTCCGTGGAGCCGGCGCCGACGCGCGTGTCGGTCTCGCGGTGCTTGCGCCCGAGCGCGGACAGCGCTGCGGAGAAGCGCCGGCCCAGGGTGAGGTTGTTCTTCATTTCGCGGTAGCCGTTGCGCGTGTTGAGCGTGACTTCGACGCCGCACGCGAGCGCGGCGCCCTCTGCGCAGCGCTGCACGATGTCGCGCACGCGTTCGACTTCGGGCCCCGTGGTGGCGCGGACGGAGAACTCGCAGGCGGCGTGCTCCGGGATGATGTTGACGGCTTGTCCGCCGTTGGTGATGAAGCCGTGCACGCGCACGCCGTCGCGAAAGTGGACGCGCTGCGAGTCCACGAGGCGGAATGTTTCCATGCAGGCGGTGAGCGCGCTCTGGCCGTCCCAGGGGGCTACGGCGGCGTGGGCGGGGCTACCCTTGAACGACATGTGGATCCACACGCTGGCCAGCGCGGGGTGCGCGATGATGTCGCGGTCGAACGGGTGATACATCATGGCGACGTCCACGCCCTGAAAGGCGTTGGCCTCGAGCAGACGGATCTTGCCGCCGCCGCCCTCTTCGGCCGGGGTGCCGATCAGCTCGACGGAGCCGTGGAGGGAGCGCGCCGTGTGCGCCAGCGCGAGGAAAGCGCCCACGGCTCCCGCCGCGATCAGGTTGTGGCCGCAAGCGTGGCCGATTTCGGGCAGCGCGTCGTACTCGGCGAGCACCGCCACGCGCGGCCCACTCCCGGAGCCGATCCGCGCTCGGAAAGCCGTGGCGAGGCCGCCGAGCTGCCGCTCGACCTTGGCGCCCGTGTGCCGTTCGACCAGCTCGCTGATCCATTCGGCCGCCTTGAACTCCTCGAAGCGCAGCTCGGGGTGGTCGTGAATGCGGGTCGCCAGGTCGGTCAGCTCTCCGGCCAGCTGGTCCACCTTCTGATCGAGAGCGGCGCGGTCGATGGGCATGCGACTAGGATAGTCCACATGCGCGCTTTTCGAAGTTTTGCGGCAGTAATCGCCGCCATTTGCCTGGTTATCGCGTGTCGGTCGCGCGAAGAGCGCCCAGCGGCGAAAGCGCTGCCGCCCCCGGCCGCGACGAGCGCGCCAGCTCGCAAGCCCCAGCGAGAGCCGAGCCCCGCGCGGGTCGAGTTCAGCAATGTTGCGATGGGGACGCGCGTTCAGGTCATCACGTACACGACGCCGGCGCTCGACGAGGCCGCGACGCGCGCCGTCGTGGAGCGAGCGTATGCCGAGATGCGCGTGCTCGAAGAGCGCATGAGCGAGTGGCGCGACGACAGCGAGGTCAGCCGCATCAATCAGCGTGCCGGGAAAGCGGTGGTCGTCTCCAAGGACACGTTCGACGTGATCAAAAAAGGCATGTGGGCGGGCTGGATCTCGCACGGTACGTTCGACATCACGTTCGGGCCACTCGGCGATCTCTGGAAGTTCGGGGACGCGGCGGAGGCGGATCCGCGCCCGCCTTCACGCGCGCAGGTGGAAGCGCGCAAGGCGCTCGTGGATTTTCGGCAGGTGCGCCTCGACAACGTCACGCACGGCGTGACGATTCCGAAGGGAAATAAGCTCGGCCTCGGGGGTATTGCCAAAGGCTTCATCGTGGATCGCGCGGCGGAGGTCTTGAGGAAGGGCGGCCTCACGAGCTTTCTGGTGCAGGCGGGCGGCGATCTCTATGGAGCCGGCAAGAAACCGGACGGCTCGCTCTGGGTGAGCGGCATCCAGGATCCGCGTGGCAAGACGGGCAGCTTCTTCGCGACCCTGGAGCTGACCGACCACGCTTTTTCGACAGCCGGTGACTACGCGCGCGCGTTCATCAAGGACGGCAAGCGCTACCACCACATCCTCGACCCGCGCACGGGTTACCCCGCGGATGCCTGCCGGAGCGTGACGATCTGGGCAAAGGACGCACTCACGGCGGACGCCGTCGACGACGGCGTGTTCATTTTGGGACCGGAGCGCGGCATGGAGATCGTCGAAGCGCTTCCGGACGTGGGAGCGGTGATCGTGGACAAGCACAACAAGGTGTGGATTTCAAAGCGCCTTACCGGAAGGGTACGCATCCTTCACACACCGACTGACGGTCTCTGAGCGGCCGTCAGGTCTCTTCGGCTTCGAAGTCGCCCGACTCCGGCAGCTCGTCGAGGCCGCGGCCGCCGCGCACGGGAATGGCACGCGCGTGCGCGACCTTCTCGAGCGCGGCGGAGAGCGCGGGTTGATCGTTCACCTTGGGTAAGAACGCGCGCGTGCCGTCCCAGAGGTCTACCGCGATCGTCGGTTGGTCGAGCACGATGCGGTCGATCTGCGCCCACTTGTAACGCTTGATGCGCGGCATGACGAACGAGACGATGTCGCGAAACTCGATGCCGTCACCGCGGATGCGCACTCCGCGCATGCTGGCGCGGAGCACGGCGGAGAGCGCGCTCAGGACCAGCACGATGGCCAGCGCGCGCGAGCTCACCAGGCGATTGATGTCTTTCTCGACGACGTAATAGTAGAGCCAGCTGCCGGCTGGGCTGAGCTCGCCGGCCAAGACGACCCCGGCGACCCCGAACGCGATCACCAGGTAGACCAGGGAGGGGACGCGCACCGCGAACGGCGGCCCGAAGACGGTTTCCGCCGGCCGATAGGTCATATCGAAGCCAGGGGGACGCGAGGGACGAGCCACGTTACTGAAACGTAGCGAGCGCCCGCATCCTTGGAAAGGTGCGCTGGAGGGCGCACGCGCAACGACGAGACCGGCCCTGGCTTGCGGACGGGTCTGCCGAGAGGTACTGAAAGCGGCGCGGTTCAACCCGGCGGGCTCGCCAACTTCCAAGGCTGGCCGGTGTCGGTACGACAGAGGTAAGTATGAAAATCTTCATCGACACTGGAGACCTGGGCGAGATCAAAGAAGCGGTGGCCATGGGCGCCATCGACGGGGTGACGACCAATCCGTCCCTGCTCGCCAAGGGGGGCAAATCCATCAAGAAAGCCATCGCCGAGATCTGCGAGATCGTCGACGGGCCGATTTCCGCCGAGGTGCTCTCCACGACGGCGAAGGAGATCCTGGAGGAGGGCCGGGAGCTCGCCAAGATTCACAAGAACGTCGTGGTCAAGGTGCCCCTGATTGAAGAGGGGTTGAAGGCGGTGCGCGTCTTCACGAGCGAGGGCATCCGCACCAACGTCACGCTGTGCTTTTCGGCCACTCAGGCGCTGCTCGCGGCCAAGGCGGGCGCCAGTTACATCTCGCCGTTCGTGGGGCGGCTCGACGACGTGTCCAACGAGGGCATGGAGCTCATCGAGCAGATCGTCACCATCTACAACAACTACGATTTCGACACGGAAGTGCTGGTCGCCAGCATCCGGCATCCCATCCATGTGGTGCAATCTGCGCTGATCGGCGCGCACGTCGGCACCATGCCCTTCAAGGTGATCCAGCAGCTCGTGAAGCATCCCCTCACGGATATCGGGCTCAAGAAGTTCCTGGAAGACGGCAAGAACATCCCCAAGGGCTGAGACGGGCCTAGCGCTGGCTGCCTGAGGCTCGTAACCGCTTGCCTGCACTGATTCGAAGGAACGCGCGCGGCGCTCCTGCGCTCGATACCCGGCGTCTGCGCGCGATCGCCGAACGGATGCTACGGGCGCTCGACCTCGAGCAGGCCGAGCTCAGCGTGCTCCTGACCGACGATCCCACGATTCGCGATCTGAACCGAGCGCACCGCGGCAAGGACAAGCCTACGGACGTGCTCGCATTTCCGCTCGATCTCGAGGACGGGCCCCCCCGGTGGCGGGGACGGCCCGACGAAAAGCCGGCCCTGCTCGGTGACGTGGTGATCTCGCTCGATACGGCCGCCCGGCAGGCGCGCTCACGCAAGCGCGAGCTCATGGCCGAGGTGCGCTTCCTGCTCGCCCACGGTGTGTTGCATTTGATCGGCTACGACCACGCGACGCGGACCGAGAAGCAAGAGATGGACCGTTTGACACGGCGTCTGGTGCGCGCCGCGGCCGAGTGATCCGCACCCATTTTTCGACCCGCGAGCACGCGATCGGAAAAAAAAAATCGAGGCACGAACACGCTCGCGAAGCGGTTCGTCGTGAATGTCTCGGCAGAGCCGCTTCGAGAGTGTGCGCGCGCGCTCGACAGCGCTCGTGCAGGCCCTGCAATTTAGCCGCTAAGCACGCGCGGTCACTCGCGAACTCGCTCGCGCTGCAGAGCGGCTGTGAGCGCACAAATCTGCTCGTGGAGACCTCCGAAAATGGCCGCAGAAGCGCCTCCCGGAGCGAACTGGTGGGCTCTCGCGGCACAAAAAAAGCTCGATCCGAAATGCGAGCCCCGAGTTTTCCCCTTGAAAGGCCTAAACTCACCTGTTATCGGTCGCGTGCCTTGCACGGCTCACTCGAGCGACCGCAGATCTTGCGGAAAAATCGGGCGAGCGGGAGACGGCGCAGGTTTTTTTTGCACAGGAGGTAGCGCATGGCTGGCAAAAGGTTGACGAAGGCGCAGGTCATCGGCGAGATCGCCAATGCTTCGGATTTAGACAAGAAAAGTGTCAATCGCGTGTTCGAGTCGCTCACGGATTTGATCCGCAAGCAGCTCTCTGCTCGCGGCCCCGGTGAGTTCGTCGTTCCGGGTCTGGTGAAGTTGCGGGTCGTCAAGAAGCCCGCCACCAAGGAGCGCCAGGGCATCAATCCCTTCACGAAAGAGCCGATCACGATCCCGGCAAAGGGCGCCAGCAAGAAGGTGCGTGCAACCGCCCTCAAGGCGCTGAAGGATCTCGTTCAGTAGCGATCGCGTCGTGCCGAGTGACTCGGCCCGCAGCGGATTTCACAGTCGGCGCCTGCTTCAGTTTCCTCAGTGCCGCCGCCAAAGCGGTCAGCAGGAGCCCGACCCAGAGTGGGATGTCCCCGACCTTCGTATAGAGGGTCGGGGACTCGTCATTTAAGCCCGGCGCGACGTGCAGGATGCTCTGTCGTGTGGCGTCGCCGCGCTGGCGAATCCGGCCGGTCGCGTCGATCCAGGCGGGCACGCCCAGGTTCACCGCGCGCACCAGATCGAGCCGCGCTTCCACCGCGCGTAGCACCGACAAGCGCAGGTGGAGCTCGGGCTCCGTGGTCGGTCCGAACCACGCATCGTTGGTGACGTTGACGAGCAGATTGGGGCGCGCGCGCGCGATCCGGCGACCCACACCCGGCAGAATGTCCTCGTAACAATTGAGCACGCCGATGCGGGCCGGCCCGTGGTGGAGGAGCTCGACACTGCTGCCCGCGCTGAGGTAGCCGGAGCGGCGAAACAGCCGCCCCAGGAACGGCAGGTACTCGCTGAGCGGCACCGTTTCGCCGAACCAGAGCAGCGCGAGCTTGTCCTGAGGCTTCTGCAGATCGCCGTCGCTTTCGAGCAAGGTCGCGGAGTTGAAGCGTCGCTTGCTCGGCAGCTCGCGCGTCAACAAGCCGAACAGAATCGGCCCGCGCACGCCGTCGCCGAGGATGCGCCGCTCATCGGCCGGGGCTCGCCGCAGATCGCGCGGCAACGTGTACGTGTACGCAGCTTCGGGCCAGAGCACGAGCTCCGCGCCCTCGCGCTCGGCCTGGCGCGTGAGCCCGCGCAGCCGCTGCAAAATCATCTGCCGCGCCTCGGGCTTCCAGCGCAGGCGCGCTTCTACGGCCGCCTGGACGATGCCGAGCTTCACGCGGGGGAGGGCGGCCTGGTGCCGCTCCACGTCGCGCATACGCAGCGCGCCGTGGATCCCGAGCCCAGTGAGCAGCAGGGCGGCAAAGCCGACGTGTGCCGTCACGGAGCGCCAGCGCAGGGGCGTAAAGCCGGGCTCGAGGTAGCGGCGCAGCGGGGTCACGGCCAGCGCCGCGGCCAGCGCGAGCAGCAGTGAGACGCCACGCTCGCCAATCACGTCCGCCAGCTGGATGAACACGGGCCAGGGCGAGAGCACGGCGGCCGGCGACCACGCGATCACGGTCGGCAGCGAGATCGCGATGAACACGAGCGCGCCGAAGGCCAGCGGCACGGGCACCCCGAAACGGAGCCGCAGCGCCTGCGCGATGGCCGCCCCGGCGCCCCAGTGCAGCGCCTGAAACGCGCAGAGCAGGAGCAGCGCGAGCGCGCCGCCCGGCCAGCCCAGGTCGGTGAAGCGCTGCACCACCTGCGGGATGAACGCCATGCCGACCAGGCCCGCCGCGAGCGCCCAGAGCCACGCGCGCGCCGCCGCCTCCCGGACGGAGCTGGCGTGCGCGAACGCGAGGTACAGCGCGGCGAGCCCCAGGAGCACGCCGGGCATGAAGTCGAGCGGCGGCGCAGCGCTCGAGAACGCGATCCCGCCCAGCGCCGCGCACCAAGTCGTGGGCCGGGAGACGCCGCGCCGCAGGCGCTGGGA
The DNA here is from genome assembly GCA_036520475.1 of Polyangiaceae bacterium. Lineage (GTDB taxonomy): Bacteria > Myxococcota_A > Polyangia > Polyangiales > Polyangiaceae > DATDJP01. The sequence continues at coordinate 9,678 of DATDJP010000236.1, forward strand.
TAGAGGAACTAGAGGGCGTGCGATGAGAAGTGCCGCGACTCTTACCAGTAAATCGTCACGCCCGCCCGCCCCAGGCCGCCGCCCGAGGTGTTCGTGACGCGACCGGTATCTTGATCCAAGAACTCGGGCTCGCGCTCGGCGAGCTCGTCCGTGCGGCCGCGGATGAAGCCGACCACGTCGAGGTTGAGCGCCACCTTGCGGCTCACGCGAAACTCGAGCCCGGCGCCGAGGTGCGCGCCGAAGTAGCTGTACTCCTCATCGTATTCGCCGATGACGCTGCGGGTGCCGTCGGCGTCGTCGACTGTTTCTTCGTCGAAAGTGACGCGCGCCCCGCTGACGCCGATGCCGCCGAGCGTGTACACCTGCACCTTGCTGCGCGGATTGAAGAACACCATGCCGCTCAGCGAGAGCGCGCTTTCGCGCCGTTCGTGGCCCGCCCAATCCGTGCCGCCGACGAAATCTAGCCCGAGGTCGAACGCGAAGTGCGGGATGGGCCGATAACGCAGAGAGACGCCGAGCCCCCCCATCTCCGCGTCGTCGTGGCGGTCTTCGTCGTCCATCAGCACGCCCTGGATGCGCATGTTGACGCCCCACTCGCTGCGCTTCCGCTTCTTGGGCGGCGGGGGCACGTTTTCGGGCCGGTCGACGATGATCACGGGCACGGGTTCGGCGGTGCTCGGCGGCAACCGCTTCGGGGCGCGCTTCTTCGGCGCCTCCTCCGTTTCGCCAGCGGCGTCCCCGCTCGGCTCGGCATCGCCGGCTTCGTCGGAATCCGCGGGCGCTTCTTCCTGCTCGCAAAACCAGCCGTCAGGGCACTCGCCCTGAGCCGAGGCCACTTTTGGCATGGCCCACACCGCTCCGAGACAGACGATCGCCAGGGTGCCACGCATGCTCCGGGCTCCTTTCGAAGGCATGAGGGTAGCAACACGGATGCCACGTGCCATACCCCTCGCGTTGCGCCGCAAAATGGGCAATGCCCGGGCCGGGCGTGGAGCAGAGTTTACACTGCCCTGGCGCCCGGAATACTCGTGTCGCCCTGATGGCAGTCGTTAAAGTCAAAGCTGGTCACGTCCAACCCGTCTGGGCCGGGCATCCGTGGGTGTACGCGCAGGCGGTCGAGTTCCTCGAAGGCGGGGCGGTGGCCGGCGACGAAGTGCTCGTGCAGGACGCGCGAGGCAATACCCTCGGCCGCGGCTTGTACTCGCCGCAGTCGGCCATTGCCGTGCGCTTGTACACGCGCGACGAACACATCGCGCTCGACGGGGCGCTGGTTGGCGCCCGTATCCAGCAAGCCATGGAGCGGCGCTCCGCCGTCGGGCTGCCGAGTCAGGGCACCAATGCTTACCGACTGATCCACGCCGAGGGCGACGATCTGCCGGGGCTCGTCGTGGATCGCTTCGGCGACGACCTGGTCGTACAGCTCACCACGATCGGCATGAAGCGGCGCGAGGGCGTGATCCTGGACGCGCTGCAGCGTTTGCTGTCGCCGCGCGCCATCATCGACCGGACGCCCGCGAAGACGGCCGCGAGCGAGGGGTTCGAAGCCGGGGTGGGCGTGGTGCGCGGTGAGTCCGTGAGCGCGCTGTCCTTCGAAGAGCACGGGATCCGCTTCGAGATCCCGCTCGAGCTCGGGCAGAAGACCGGGTTTTACCTGGACCAGCGCTCGCTGCGCGCGCGGCTCGCGGAGCTTTCACCGGGGCGGCGCGTGCTGGATGCGTTCTGCTACGTGGGCGCGCTCAGTTTGGCGGTGGCGCGCGGCGGCGCGGCTTCGGTGCGCGCGGTGGACTCGAGCGCGGCCGCCATCGAGGTGGCGGCGCGTTGCGCTGCGCGGAATGAGCTGGCAGGTCCGATCTCCTTCGAGGTGGGCGACGCGTTCGAGACTCTGAAGCGAGCGGCACGCGACGGCGGTTATGATCTGGTGATCGCCGATCCGCCGAAGCTCGCCAAGACGCGCGGCTTCGCCCGGCGGGCGCTCGCGACCATGCGCCGTTTGGCGGCGGCGAGCTTGCGGGCGACGTCACCCGGCGGCTTGTGCGTGCTGTGCTCCTGCTCCGCGGCGCTCGGGTTCCCGGAGTTGATTCGCGCGGCGGCGCTCGGGGGAAGGGACGCGAACGTGCGCCCGCTGGTGCTCGAGCGCTGGTCACAGGGACCGGATCACCCCGTACCCGCGGCATTCCCCGAGGGGCAGTACCTGAGCACGCTGATCGTGCAGGCGCTGCCGCTATGACGGTGAAATGCCTTTCCCGGACGGTACGTTGGCTGCTTTTGCCGGGCGGGCTGCTGCTCTCGTGCATGAACGAGCCGAACTACGGCGCTCAGGCGCCACGCGCAGAGCGAAAGCCGCAGCTCATCCCGGTACGGAAGGTCGCGAACGCGCGCGTTTACGATCGCGGAGGCCAGGCTCACGCCTGTCAGGCGCCGCAAAAAGTCTGCCCCGCGTCCAGGCCGGATAGCGAGTTTTTCGACGCGTGCCGCCTGCGCGGCTACTACTTGAGGCAATGCGGCTGCGAAGAGCTGTGCACGGGCAAGGTCACCCTCTCGGCGCCTCACTACGACGCGCGGGGCGCTGCCAAACCGTGCGCGGAGGAGAGCGCCGACTGTACTCCACCGGAGACCAGCGCCCGATTTCAGGATGCGTGCAATGACCGAGGGCACCGGCTCGTCGTGTGCGGCTGCGAATGGCTCTGCAGTGGATCGCCGAGTGAAGCGGCCGAGCCCTGAGCGAACGCTGCTCGGGCTTTGGCTCGGAGTGTGTGTGTGTTGCAGCAACACCGAGTTCAGGGTGCGCGCGACGAACCCCGATGCCAGCGCTGGCAGCGGCGGCGCTGCGGGCACGGCGGGCAGCGCGGGCACGGCGGGCAGCGCGGGCACGGGCGCGGGAGGCGGACGCGCCGGTGAGGCAGGACGCGACGCGGGGAGCGACGGGAGCGCGGGAACACCGGGTTGCCCGGCGACGTGCCCTGCCGGCGAATACTGCAACACCGGCAACAATCGCTGCGTGGCCTGCAGCGACGTCTCGCGCTTTCAGTTCGCCGCGCCCGAGCCGATCGCGCCGAGCACCGCGAGCAGCCGGCGTTTTCCGCGCGCGACCGACGCCCTGGGCGAGCTGTTCTTTCGCGCGGGTAACGAGGCGGCGCAGCAGGGCGTCTTTTTTACCTCGAACCTCGTCGATGGCGGAGCGCCCGAAGCGCTAGGGGCTACGGTGAACGTGCCCGGTGAAGCGACGAGCGGCCCGCTGCTCGTCACCCACGCGGACGGCACCGCGCCAAACTTTTACTTCGATCGCACTACGGGCGCCGCCGCGCGCTCGCTGTATCAGGGCAGACGGACCGGCCGCGCCACGGTCGAAGCCGTGACACCCATGCCCGAACCCTTCAATCAACCCGCTGGCGCTGTGGGTTCCGACTACAGCATCGCGATTGCCAGCGCCGCGGGGCGAGCCTGGTGGATGTCGACGCGGCGCGGAGGCCTTTTGCTCACGGCGACGCTCGACGCTCCCAGTGACGAGGATCCGGCTGGGGTTTTCTTCACGCTGGGCCAGACCACTTGCGAGCGCAGAGGGATCGACCCGGCGCCCTGGGCGTCGTCCGACGGCGCGTTCCTGTTGTTCGGCGCGCTCGAGCTCAGCAGTTCCTGCGCGCCCCTCGGCGCGAATCGAGATCTCTACGTCGGCGTCATGCAGCAGGACGGGCAGCCGACGGCGCAGGCCCGCCTGCTCGACGACGTCAGTCGTGCAGGTCGAGACGAAACGGACGGCAGTATGTCGCGCGACTTGTGCTGGCTGTATTTCGCCGCGAACGAGAGCGGCTCGCCCGGCGGCTTCCGCCTCTACGCCGCGCGACGGCGTTAGCCGGTACGGATATCGGCCGGACGTGCGCGGCAAATGCGCTACGATCGCGCGCATGAGCGAAGAATCGACGAGCAACTTGGAGGTCCAGCCCGGTAACCTGGGTGACGCGGCCGAAGCGCTCGAGGCCACGCTGCGCCGCTTCGAGGAGCTCACGACGGGCGCGTGCAAGACTCCATTGAACTCGGAGAAGAACCTGGCGCGTGCCGCGCGTGCCATCAACGAAGCGGCGGCGAGCCAGGAGCGCATCGCGTCCGCGCTGGGCGTGCTGGTCAAACACATCAACGCCGCGCAGGCGCGCCAGCAGACCACGAGCGAGCGGGTGTTCGCGCGCGCGAAAGAAATTCAAGAGCGCACGCGCGAGTTCGAGTCGCTCATGAAGGAGCTGATTTCGGTGGGCGAAGAAGCGGGCGCGATCACGTCCGAGCTGCAGCGCCTGACGGAGCACGGAGACGGCGAGCAGAACGGCAAACACAGCCTCAAGCCCGTGCTCACGGAAGTGCAGGCGCGCATGTCGCTGGCGGCGGAGCGCGCACAGGACGTCGAGCGCCGCGCGCGCGACGGCGGCATGCACGAAGTCGTGCGCCACGCTGATTCGCTGCGGCAACAGATCGAAGCGGCGCGCGAGAAGCTCTCGGCGTGGACGGTCGTGTGACGCCTGGCGTCGTCGCCGAGCGCCGCGGTCCACCCGCAACATGACAGAAGTGTCCGCTTCCGGAAGCGCCGCGGTTCTTGCGTTCTGAAGCGACGCCTGCGGGTTCATGATAAGTGTCGAGCGATCATGACCGACTCAGTTCGCCCTTCGGCTCGTCCGTCCAGAATCCCCGGCTTCTACGACAAGGAGCGCGTCGAGCGCGCGCGCACCATCGCCGATCTGGCGGACCTGACGGCCGCGCAGCTCTCGGCCATCGATGGCACCGGCGGTCTCACGCCGGAGCAGGCCAACCACATGATCGAGAACGTGGTGGGCATTCACGGGCTGCCGCTGGGCGTGGCCGTGAACTTCCTCGTCAACGGCCGTGAAGTGCTCGTGCCGATGGCGCTCGAAGAACCATCGGTCGTGGCCGGCGCTTCGTTCATGGCGAAGCTCGCGCGCAGCGCCGGCGGCTTCACGGCTCACGCCACCGATCCGCTGATGATCGGGCAAATGCAGGTCCTGGACGTGCCCGAGTTGCACACGGCTCGGCTCGCCATCCTCGAGAACCGCGGGCGCATTCTGGAGCTCGCCAATCAGATCGATCCCGTGCTGATTCGGCTGGGAGGCGGCGCGCGCGATCTCGAGGTGCGCGTGTTCGAAGACTCGCCGATCGGCCCGTTCCTGGTCGTGCACCTGATTTACGACACGCGCGACGCGATGGGCGCGAACGCGGTCAACACCGCGTGCGAGACTTTGGCGCCGACCATCGAGGAAGTCACGGGCGGGCGCGTCCATCTGCGCATCCTCTCCAACCTGGCGGACCGGCGCCTGGCGCGCGCCCGCTGCACGATCCGCGTCAAGGACCTCGCGTTCGGTGAGTTCTCGGGTGAGCGCGTGCGTGACGGCATCATCCAGGCCTGGGCCTTTGCGGCGGTGGATCCGTATCGCGCGGCCACGCACAACAAGGGCATCATGAACGGCGTGGATCCGGTGGTGATCGCGACCGGCAACGACTGGCGTGCCATCGAAGCGGGTGCGCATGCCTATGCCGCGCGCTCCGGGCGCTACACGTCGCTGACCACCTGGAACAAGGACGCGCAGGGCGACCTGGTCGGCACCATAGAAATGCCGATGGCGGTCGGCATCGTGGGCGGCGCCACGAAGGTGCATCCCAGCGCGCAGGCGGCGCTCAAGATCCTGGGCGTCACTCACGCGAACGAGCTAGCGGAAATCATCGTCAGCGTTGGGCTGGCGCAGAACGTGGCCGCGCTGCGCGCGCTGGCCACCGAGGGCATCCAGCGCGGGCACATGACCTTGCATGCGCGTCAGGTCGCCGTCTCCGCCGGCGCCACCGGACATCAGATTGATCTGGTGGCTTCGCGCATGGTGGCAGAAAAAACCGTGCGCAGCGACCGCGCCGAAGAGATCCTGCGCGAGCTGCAAAGCCGCTGAGCCTCCCTTACGCGGGGCGGGCGTGGTGTGCTGACGACAGCTCCGACGTCCGCAGCGGCGTGACGGCTCCGACCGCTTCGCGATAGCGCTGACAGCGCTCGCCGAACTCTTTGCTGCTCTTCGGCATCGGCACGCGCGCGCGCGCGATGTCGCTCACGAGGTTCTTGCCCTGCCGGATGAGCTCCGCGCCTTCACGCATGCGGCGCTCCTCGCTGCTGTCGTACGCAGCCCTCGAGCTCGGCTCGAAGTCCGACAGCTCTTCGCCCGACACGACGAACGACGTCCAGATGTCGAAGACGTCGCGGTCCGTGCGCAGGGTCTCGCACTTGTCCTTTGCGGCGCGCGCGAAGTTCTTCACGCGCGGCTCGATGCCGCCGAAGCCGGGGCACGTGCCGAGCGAGCTCAGATGCTGGGCGATGGTGTCGATGTCGCGCATGGTCAGCGCGATCTTGACGTAGCGGCTCGTGTAGAATTCCTCGATGGGGAAGGCGTATGCCTTGAAGGGCTCGCCCCAGAGCTCGTCGATGCCTTCCTCGCCGCTCCGGTGCAGCACGAGTTTTCCGAGAGTCAGCGCCTCCTGCAAGTGACTGCCGCACTGGCGCATCAGGCTATCGTGCTGAATCTCCACGCCGAGCGCCTGAAGTTCCACGAGCTTCGTGAAAATGTCTGCCGCCCGGTTGAACAAAGCTCCGGCGAGCATGCCGGCCTTGACGCGCTTACGCTGCAGGTCGGTCTCCGAGTCGAAGGCGCGGCGCGCCTCGTCGAGACGCGTGCCGGGCACGTTCAACCCGTGCTCGACGTGGTTGAAGAGGCGTCGGGTGAGCGCCTCGATCAGGCGTTTTTTGGCGAGCAGAGTATCGGCGGGCGCGTCGTACGCTTTGATCCAGTAGCCGTGATAGAAGACGCGCAGGCGTCCGTCGACAACGCGCCTTTCGCCCAGCTGTGGCTCGGTTTCCCTGCTGGTAAACTGCATGTTCATGGCTCCGCGTCAGCACATGAGAAGCTCATCGGGTCTATACTGGATTTTGCGGCCGGCGTGAGCTCTTTCGCTGCTCGTTTGGGATACTGAACGCGCGCATCGAGCCGGTTGGAAACACGAGCAGACGCAGCGCATGTCGAGGGAAACCTCATCGCAACACTCGGATTGGCGTTCGTTCGACGCGAAACGGGCGTTACGCGCCGTCCGGGGTTTGCGAGGCGTGTCGCGGTGCGGCGTGGTCGCCAAGGTGTGCCTCGCTTTGCAGCTTGGCAAGGCACATGCCGCAGAGTGTGCAGCGCCGGCGCCGTGGGAGCGTCTACCCGAGGTCGCGGCCGAGCTCTCCGGGCCGCTGCCAGTCGCGCTCGGCGTGGCAGCCGTGCTCCCGCCGATTGCGTTCGCTCCCACCGGGGCCGACCACGAGATGCGCGTGTTCAGCCAGCGCGAGCTGGGCGGACAGTACGATCTGGAACCGGTCAGCGTGATGGCTCCGTTTGCGCTCGCCGGTGCCGCGCTCGCCGGTTACGGCCTGAGCACGGCGTTTGCTGCGTGTGAGTCTCAGCGTGTGCACGCCGCGCTGCTGCAGAGCATGGCGCTGTCGGCCGGCACGGTGCTGCTACTCAAGTGGGTCACCGGCCGCGAGTTTCCGAGCGGCCGTGCGGACCCGCGCGCACCGGGTCGGCTCGAGCATCCCGAGTACGCGCGCCGCTTCGAGCCGTTCGCGTTTCGGCTCACGGCCTGGCCGAGCGGACACAGTGCGGTGTTCTTCGCGGGCGCCGCGAGCTTACGCAGCGTACTTCCCGACGCAGGGGTGTGGGGTTTTGCGGGTTACCCGTTCGCGCTGGCCGTGGGGGCCGGTATGTGGCTCGGTGACCACCACTGGGCGAGCGACATCTTGTCCGGCGCGCTCATCGGAGAAGCCATCGGCGGCAGCGTGGGGCGCGCCTTTCTGCCAGAGCCCGAGCCGAGCGGCGGACACGCGAGCGTCAGCGTCGTGTTCGTCGAAGAGGGAGCGCTGCTCGGCTGGCAGGGCGTGTGGTGATCAGGGGTTCGCTTCGGGGTCGCAGCGTGTCAGCTCACAGCCGAGCTCTTCACGTGGTCCGTCGCAGTTGCACGCGCCGTCGCAGAACCACTCTGCGATGCCGCTGCGGAAGAAGGCGTCTTGCTGCTGGTACGACGGCGTGAGCCGGCGCACGCGACCGTGCGGATCGCAGCCGTCCGTGGGCGGAATGTTTTCCAGCGGCTCTTTCGCGAGCGCGAAGTCGTACTCCACGAGCGCGGAGCCCGAGAACGGCGCGTCCGTGGACTCGACGCCCCAGACCTCGCGCAACAGCCGCTGGTTCGGATCATTCGAGTGCAGGTTCTTGGCGCCCACGCTACGCGCCAGGATGTGCGTGCCGAGCGTGGTCACCTGATGATCGCCGAGCGCGGCGTGCAGGAGCACCTGGTGCACCGGTGTGCCGGGCAGCGAATCCCGGGTGATGTAGGGGGCGTAGCCGCTCGGCTCGGTGCGATCCCACGCCATCTGGACCAGCCCGAGCATCAACTGACGGTCGAGCGCGTTCGCGTAGCTGCCAGCGAGCACGGAGCCGAACAAGGGCCAATCCGAGCTGCGGTTCAGGAGCAAGTTGTAGGGAAGGCCGCCTTCGGCGAGCAGTCCGCGCGTCACGTCCGTGGAGATGGCCATGTACACGCTGCCCATGATCCCGCCCTGGCTGTCGCCGCGATACACGCGCACGCTCGCGTCGATCCAGTTCGGGTCGAGCAGCACGGTGCCCGCGCCGTCGCGGATTCCGTCGCGCGCGATGCGCCCCATCATCATGCGCATAGCCAGGAGCTGATTGATGTGACCCTGATGCTGCCGATCCACGAAGGCCCGCAGCAGATCCGGCCGAGTCGACAGCACGGTGGCCGCGAGCGCGATGTCGGCTTGCCGAAAGCCGAAGAAATCCGTGGCGAAGATGAGCCAGTGAAAGTCGTCCGCGAGCGGCGGCAAGTAGCCGCCGGAGCCTTCTTCCTTGCTGCCGAGCAGCCCGTGCCCGTTCTGCGCCAGGCCGTGTTTCGGGCCGCTCTGGACGCTGTTTGGAACGTGGATCAGCACGTCCTGCTGCATGGTGCCGCTCCGCACGGGGCGCCCGGAGTCGTCGAGCACGAGCCGCGGGTTGGGGTTGGTCAGCGCGTCCCAGTCGTCGCCGCTCGTCAGGTAGAGCGGCACGGTCATGGTCACGACGATGCGCCGCAAGATTTTTGGATGTGGGTTCTCGGCGACGCTCTTGAAGACGAACTCCGGGCCGTCGTTGCCGACGGCGGCGAGCGCGTCGTCGCGCATCTGCACCAGGTGCCCGGTGATGTTGTCGCGGCTCGCGGTGGTGTAGTCCCACGCGAGCTGCAGATTGGCCTTGGGAACGCCGGCGCGGTCGAGCTTCGCAAAGATGTCGCGGTACAGACGGCGGCGCGACGCGACCGACGGCTCGGGGTCCGAGCTACCGTCACGCAACGCGCGAAACGTGGGGCTCGGCTCGAGTGGCGCGCCCGCCGCGTCCACCACGCGCCGGATGGCGACGATGTAGCGCGTGCCATTTTTGAGACGCACCACGGGTCGCAGCATGAACGCGCGCTCCCCGTCCGGGACGTTTGCCGAGCGATCGATGTCCACGAAGTGAGGCACGCGCGTGAGCGTGTCAGCCTCGAGCAGGATCGTCGGAGAATCCTCGGCCAGCGATTGCTCGATGCTATCGGGCGTAGCCAGACCCGTGGTGGTCGCACCCGGAAAATGCGTCATGGGCGCCTGGCCCGGTGAAAAGCCGTCGAAGTCGTGGAACAGCTCCGGGGCGACTGGCGTCATGCCCTGCGTCTTCGGCAACGTGGCCGCGCCGAAACGCACGCTGCGCGGGCCACCGTCCTCGGCCGCGCGCCGATACACGTCCGACGGAAACGGATAGCCGCACGCCGTGGGCACGAGCGGATCGCAGTCGCTCGTGAGAAGCGGGCCGGTCGGCTCCTCCCCGCCGCGATCGGCGGAGCCCGAATTGCTACAGGCGCAGCACGCCAGCCAAACCCCCAAAAGACCCACACCACGCCACGAACCCGTATGCATGACGCCAATCTACACCCGCCCCCGACGCAGGCTGCCGGAGTTTTGGAGCGTAAGGCCGTTGCGGACCCGGGTGCCGCGGCGCACCATGCGCAAGAAAAGGCACCATGCTCCCCATTGATGCGCTCACTACCGACGAAGCGAAATCACTCCACGGCCTGCTCTTCGATCTGGACGACACCTTGCTCGATCGCGGGCGTCTCATGGAGGCTGCGTACTCCGCGCTGTTCCGTCTGAACGAGGTGGGACTGAAACTCTACGCCGTCACCGGACGACCCTCCGGCTGGGGTGAGCTGCTCGTCCGGCAGTGGCCCATCACCGGCGCCGTGACGGAGAACGGCGCCGTCTGCGTGCACCGCGAGGGTGAGCTCGTGCGGCGCGTGGATTCGGCGGAGCCCGGTGAGCGGCGCGATCGGCGCGCGCGCATCGCGATGTTGGTGTCGGACATGCGCGGGCGTTTTCCAGAGCTCGCACCGGCCGACGACGTCGACGCGCGCATCAGCGATTTCACGTTCGACATCGGCGAACGCCGGCACTTGCCGGTAGATGTCGTGGACCGCGCCGCCGATTTCGCGCGCGAGCAGGGCTTCCGGAGCGTGCGCTCGACGGTCCACCTGCACGTGACTTTGGACGGGGACGACAAGGCGTCCGGCAGCGTCCGGCTGATTCGCGCCCTCCACGGGACGGACGCCACCGTCGCACGCCTGCGTCACGCCTTCATCGGCGACAGCGAGAACGACCAGGCCTGCTTCGCCGCGTTCCCCATGAGTATCGCAGTGAAAAATCTGACCGGCCGCCCCACTGTGCGCCCTCGTTTCGTCACGCGCGGCGAACGCGCGGCGGGCTTCGGGGAAGCTGCCGGCGTGCTCGTGAGCCGCAGAAAGCCCGGAGTTTCCGGTCCGCCGAAGTAGTGCTAGAAACCGGCGGCCCATGGCCCTTTCCCTGTCAGAGCTGCTCGCCGCCGCTGAAAAGTCGCTCTATCCGAACTACCGGCAGCCCCCCGTGGTGCTCGCTCGAGGTCAGGGCTGCATCCTGTGGGACACCGCGGGTAAGCGCTACCTCGACCTGTACGCCGGTATTGCGGTGAGCACGCTCGGCCACGCGCACCCGAAGCTCGTGGCGGCGCTGAGCGAACAGGCGGCGCGGCTCTGCCATGTTTCCAACTATTTCTACAACGAGCGGAACCTCGAGCTGGCCACGAAGCTCTGCCGCGCCACGCGCATGGATCGCGTGTTTTTCTGCAACTCGGGCACCGAAGCGAACGAGGCGATGCTCAAGCTCGCGCGCCGGCACTTTTTCGCGAGCGGTCAGCCGGAACGTTTGAGAGTGATCGCGTTCGATAACTCGTTTCACGGCCGCACCCTGGGCGCGCTGGCGATGACGGGCCAGGCGAAATACAAAGACGGCTTCGGTCCGCTGCCGGGCGTGACGCACGTGGCCTACGGAGATGCCGCCGCGGTGCGCCGCGCCATGGGGCCGGACGTGGCGGCCATCATCGTCGAGGCCGTGCAAGGTGAAGGCGGCGTGCAGCCGGCTCCGGCGGGTTTCTTGGCTGAGTTGCGCGCCATCGCCGACGAGTCCGGCGCGCTGCTGCTCGCGGACGAGGTGCAGACCGGCGTCGGTCGCACGGGACGCTTCCTCGGGTTCGAGCACGATGGCGTCGAGCCGGACGCGCTCGCGCTCGCCAAGGCGCTGGGCGGCGGCGTGCCGATCGGCGCGATGTTGTGCAAGGAGAAGCTCAAAGAGGCGCTGCCTCCGGGCAGCCACGGCTCGACGTTCGGCGGCAATCCGCTGGCGTCGGCCGCAGCGCTGGCCGTCCTCGACACACTCGAGGAAGAGGGCCTGGTCGAGGCGTCGGCGCGCACCGGCGCCTACCTCGCCGAGCGGCTCGCAGAGCTTGCGACCCGTCACGCGGCGCACGTCGAGCTGACGCGCGGACGCGGGTTGCTCCAGGCGCTCGTGCTGCGCGAAGGAGTCGATGCGCGCGCCGTGCTGACGGGCGCTCGTGAGGCGGGGGTGCTGCTCACGATTGCCGGTGCACAGGCCCTGCGCTTCACACCGCCTTTGATCGTCACGCGCGCGGAGATCGACGAAGGCGTCGAAATCGTCGACCGCGTGCTGGGAGGACTCGGCTGATGCGTCACCTACGCAGCTTGTCGGATCTGGGTGCCACGGGGCTCGTTCATTTGCTCGACGAGGCCGATCGCTGGAAGCGCGTGCGCGGAGGCGCTCACGCGCCGCGGCCGTTGCTCGGTCACGCCGTGGCGCTGGTGTTTCAAAAACCGTCGACGCGCACGCGCATCTCGCTCGAGGTCGCCGTGGCGGAGCTCGGCGGCCATCCGTTGGTCATCACCAGCTCGACCTCGCAGATCGGGCGTGGAGAACCGATCGCAGACACGGCGCGCGTGTTGTCGCGCATGGTGCACGCGATCACCTTTCGGACCAGCAAGCCGGAGCTGCTCGACGAGATGATCGAGCACAGCAGCGTGCCGGTGCTGAACGCCCTGACCGATCTCGGCCACCCCATGCAGCTGCTCGCCGATCTGCAGACCGTGCGCGCGGTACGCGGCCGGCTCGAAGGCCTCAAGTACGCCTGGATCGGGGATGGCAACAACATGGCCAACTCCTGGATCGAAGCGGCGGGCCTGCTCAAACTGACGCTGGTCTTGGCCTGTCCTCCCGGATACGACCCGAGCGAGAGCGAGATTGTGCGGGCGCGCGAGCGCGGCGCCACGATCACGGTCGTGCGCGATCCGCGCGAGGCGGCCGAGAGCGCGGACGTGATCAGCACGGACGTATTCGCGAGCATGGGTCAGGAGGCGGAGCAGGCGCAGCGTCTCGCGGCCTTTCAGGGCATGTGCGTGAGCCGTTCGCTCGTGGGACTCGCTTCGCCAGCGGTGGTCGTCCTGCATTGTTTGCCGGCCCACCGCGGCGAAGAGATCGAGGCGGAGGTCATCGACGGTCCGCGCAGCTTCGTGTGGGATCAAGCCGAAGCGCGGCTGCACACGGCCAAAGCTGCGCTGGCTTGGGCCGTCGAAAGCGATGCCTGAGAGCGAGTCGCCGCTGCCCGAACGCCACACGTCGCGCGGTCTGGGCCCTGTCGCGATAGCCGTTCCGTGTCCGACCTGCGGCGCTCCCGTCGATCCGCTGCGCGCCGCGCGCGTCGCGATCTTCCGCGAAGCGTTTCGCTACTTCTGCAGCGGCAGTTGCCGCGAACAGTACGATCCGGACCGGGCGTCCTCGCCGCTTCCGCAGCCGCAGCGCCGGCGCGAGCCCGGGCATTTCGCGAGTGAAGCCGCAGAAACGCTGCTGGCCGAGCGCATCTCGACGCCGCCGCTGCCCGACCCGGCGCGCCGGGCCGAGGCTCTGGCCAGCGGCGCCGATGACGGTCTCACCGACGACGCGACCTCGCCAGCGCCGCCCAGCGAGTCCACGGCGGAGGGACTCGCGGACGACCTCGACGACGCCGGGCTGGCCGCGGCCGAACCGGCGCGCCATCCGCTGCTCGACCTCAATGTGGCGAGCGACGTCGCGGGCATCCTGCTCGCCCTCGCCATGTTGGGCGGCACGCTGGCCGTCTTGTTGGTGCTGGCCGGCGAATCACCGGTAGCGCTCGGCGCACGCGTGATCGTCGCTACCGTGGGCTGCGCCGCGCTCGTCGCCGAGTACGTGATGGCCGAGCGCGATCCGAGCGAAGCGCACCCGCTGGCGCTGCTGTCCGCGCCGGTGGTCGCGTGTTTGGCGGCCATTTTCGCCGCGATCGCTGCACACCCGAAGAGCGGGTCCGCGATCGCGCTGGCAGGGCTTGTCGTGTTCAGCACTGCCGCCACGGTTTGGCTGATGCAGCGCGCGCGCCGCGGCATCGAAGCCGAACGCCGGGCCATGGCGCTCGAGCTCAACCGCAGCGCGCACCGCGTCGTGGGCGGTGAGCTCACGAGCGCGCGCGCCGCGGATTTGCGACCCGGCGAGGAGATCATCGTCGAGGCGTCCGAGATCGTACCGGTGGACGTGACCGTGATCGCCGGCACCGCGCGCGTTGCGCCGTGGCTGTCCGCGAAAACGCTGGTGTCGCGCAGCGAAGGGGACGCGGTCGTCGCTGGCGCGCGCGTGCACGAGGGCCGCCTGCGCGCGATCGTGTCGTGGGCTGGGCACGATCGCGCCTGGATGCGCCTCACGCACGATCCGCGGCGCCGCGCGGACCTGCTCGCCCCGCTGGCGCGCTTCGGCAAATTGGCGGCAGAGCGCGGCGCGCCCATCGCCGCGGCGCTCGCGGCGTTGACGGCGTTCGCCGCCGATCAGGACCTGCTCGGCATCACGCTGTTCGCCGTCGCGGCGCAGGCCGCGATCGCCAACGCCGTGCTCGCGGAGATCGGCTCCGTGCACGTCGCGCGCACGGTGCTGGCGGCGCTGCGCCACGGCATTGCGTTCCGCACCGCCGAAGCCTTCGATCGCGCCGGCCGCGTCTCGACGGCGGCGTTCTGCGCGCGCGGCACCTTGCTGCTCGGTGAGCCGGAGGTCGCGAACATCGAAGCCATCGGCGACTTCGAGCCGGAAAAGGTGCTCGCGCTCGTCGCGGGCGCGGAGAGTGGCGCGACGCACCCCGTGGCGACGGCCGTCCTGCGGGCCGCGCGCGCGCGCAGCGTGAGGCCGGACGGCGTGCGCAATTCCAGCGTGCAGGCTGGGCTCGGTGTCACCGCCGTGGCGTCCGGGGGGCAGGCGCTGGTCGTCGGTAGCCGGGCCTTGATGCTCAAGGAGCGCATCAGCGTCGCCCACGCCGAAACGAAGATCAACGAGCTCGAAAGCATGGGGCGCACCGTGCTCCTGGTCGCGCTCGGCGGGCGTCTCGTCGGCGTCATCGGCCTGCAGGACGGCATTCGGCCGGGCGCGCGCGCCGCGGTCCAGCATCTGCTCGACGTGGGCGTGGAACCGGTGCTCCTCTCCGGCGACGCGCGCGAGACGTGCGAAGCCCTGGCACGGGCGCTGGACATCGAGCACGTGCGACCGGAGCTGTTACCGAGTGAACGCGGGGAAGAAATTCGACGCCTCGTGGATGGCGGAGCCACCGTCGCGGTGGTGGGGCGAACTCACGTCGACGACGCCGCCCTCACTGCCGCGGACGTTTCCGTGGCCCTCGAGTCCGCGGGCTCCGGCAGCGCGGAGTGGAGTGTCCAGCTCGCGTCGGACGACGTGCGCGACGCGGCGTGGGCGCTGCGACTCGCGCATCTGTGCCGGCGCGAGGCGCGCCTCGGCCTGACCATGACTCTCGGACCGGCCCTGGGCTTCGCGCTGGCGGTGGCCTTTGCCGTCGCGCCCCCAGCCATGGCTCCCATCGCCTCCTTGGCCGGCTCACTCGCGGCCCTGCTGCGCTTGCGCGCTCGGCCCGAGTCATCGTGAAACGCTGGGGAAGTTGAGCCACTTCGTGGTCGCGCTCGATGACGGCTTGACCGCTCGCGCGGCGAGGGCGATTACAGAAGTGTGAAAACTGGGGCCCAAAGCGCCAGCCTCGGGCGGGAGCCGAAACCTCCTGATCTCGATCGTCTCCGGCACGAGCTCGAGGCGTACATGGCCAAGCACGGTCTGCGTTCGACCGAGCAGCGCCGGCTCATCATCAACGTGTTCTTCGACAGTCCCGAGCACGTCACGATCGAAGAGCTCTTGAACAAGGTGCGCGAGGTGGATCCCGGCGTCGGTTACGCCACCGTGTACCGCACCATGAAGATGCTGAGCGACGGCGGCATCGCCGAGGAGCACAAGTTCGGCGACGGCTTCACGCGCTACGAGCTCGCCGACAGCGAGGCCCATCACGATCACCTGATCTGCATGGACTGCGGCAACATCACGGAGTTCGAAGAGCCGCTGATCGAAGAGTTGCAAGAGCGCATCGCCGCTCGCTACGACTTCCTCGTGCGTCACCACAAACACGAGCTCTACGGCGTTTGCAGATCCTGCCAGGAGCTGGCAGCGTCTCGCAAATAGCCGTCGCCTAGGCCCTGGGCGCGCGCTCGAACGTACGTTTGTCCGTGACGACGAGGTCGCACGGCACGTCCACGGGCGAGACCGGCAGCTCGCCCAGGAGCTGGAAGTCGAAGACCACGACGACGCTCTGCGCGGGCGGGCAGAATTCCGGCAGGGTAGCGTCATAAAAACCGGCACCATAGCCGATGCGGTGGCCGCTCGGCGCCGCGGCCAGCGCGGGCACGAAGATCAAATCGAGATCGCTCGGGCTGGCGACGGGTGCGTCCAGCGGTGGCTCACAGAAGCCGCGGCCCTGCTCGCAGAGGAGCGTCGCGTCTTCAGAAAGGCGGAACCCGGTGTGCAGGGTCTCACCCTGGTCGGTCATGAACGGGTAGTAAATGCGTTTACCGAGGGCGCGGCTGCGCGCGTCGAGATCGCGCAGGTCCGTCTCGCTCCGCGCGAGCATGGGCCAGAACAGCGCCACACTGCGCGCGGCCTCGAAGAGCGGCAGCTCGAGCACGCGCTGGGTGAGCGCTGCGCTGCGCTGCGCGAGCGCGTCCGCCGGAAGCGCTCGCCGAAGTGCGCTCATGCGCTGGCGAATCTGCCGCTTGGCGCGCAGCTGAATTGTGCGATAGAGCTCTGGATCGAGGTCGGACAACGCGTCACTTGGCACTAGCACCGCTCATCACGGAAGTCGGCGGAAATTCCGCGCTCGCTCACCGGCGGCCGCGCGCGCCGATCGCCATCATGCCGGCCTACCAGGCAGAGGCCAGCGTGGGAGCGCTGGTGCGCGAGCTGATGGCGGCGTGGCCGCTCACGGGTATCCCCCGCGTGATCGTCGTCGATGACGGCTCGACGGACGACACGGCGGCGGCCGCGCAGGACGCCGGCGCCATGGTCGTGCGGCACGCCCAGAACGGCGGTAAAGGCGCGGCGCTCCGCAGCGGCTTGCGCCGGGCGCTGGTGCTCGGAGCAGACGTCGCGGTGACCGTGGACGCGGACGGGCAACATCCGCCCGAAGAGGCCCTGCGCCTGGCCACGCTGCCGGTATCCTCGGACACGCTGGTGCTCGGCGTGCGGGATCTCGCTGGTGCCGGCGCGCCGCGCGCCAATCAATTCTCGAACGGCTTCTCGAACGTCTTCATTTCGTGGTTCAGCGGCCGGCGGCTGCTCGACACGCAGTGCGGGCTGCGCCGCTATCCGGTAGAAAAGACGCTGGCGCTCGAGGTGCGCGCGTCGGGCTACGGCTTCGAGGCAGAGGTCATTTTGCGCGCCGCGCACGCGGGCTGGGACATCGAGCAGGTGCCGGTGCGCGTGATCTACCCGCCCGAAAGCGAGCGCGTCTCCCACTTCCACTCGGTGCGGGATCCGGCGCGGATCGTGGCGCGCGTGCTGCACACGTTCGCGACTGCGTCGCGGATGCGCAAGTGATGCGGCGGAAGGCGTTCCGCATAGCGCTGGTCGGCGTGACCGCGCTGCTGCTCGTGATCGTGGCCCTGCACATCGTGATCGGTCGCGCAGCGCGGCTGGATCCGCCGCAGATCGAGGTGCCGCAGAGCGGCGTGCGCCAGGTGAGCCCCTCACTGCGCCGTTTCGGGAGCTCGTACGCCGCGCGCCGCGGCAAGCTCCTCGAAGTGGGGCTCTCGGGTACGCCGGAACAGATCGGCTATGCGCACGCCCGGCTGCTCTACGAGCCCATGGTCGAGAACGAGGGCATCCTGTTCGGCCGTTTTCGCGAGCAGGTGTCGTTCGCGCCGGCGCGCTGGCTTCTGCTCGACTTGGCGCAGTGGCGCTACCGCGACGTCGATCGTGGCATGAGCTCCGAGCGGCGACGCGAAATCGCAGCAGGCGCGCGCGGCTTCAGGCCAGATCCGTACGCCGACATTTTTCCCACGTTCCAGCGCTTCGTGTACCTGAACGCGCTCTACGACATCTCGCTGTCGTTCGAGCATTCGCCGCTGATCGGCTGCACCAGCCTGGCGGTGTCCGGCGACGTCCGCGAAGCGGGGCACACGCTGCTCGCGCGCGCGTTCGACTTCGAAGTGGACGACGTGTTCGACGAGCGCAAGGCGGTGTTCTTCGTGCGCGAAGCGGGGCGCATTCCCTTCGTGTCGGTCGCCTGGCCGGGGCTCGTGGGAGTCGTGAGCGGCATGAACGTCGAGGGTCTGGCGCTGGTGGTTCACGGCGGACGGGCCGGGGAGCCGCGCGCGCGTGGGGAGCCGGTGGTGCATGCGCTGCGGCGCGTCTTGTCGAGCGCTCGCACCACGGAAGAGGCCATCGGCGCGTTCGCCGAACACGACCCGCTCGTCAGTCACATCGTCGTCGCTGCCGACGCGCGCGGACAGCTTGCCCGCATCGAACGCATTCCGGATCGGCCCGTGCACGCCGTGCGGCTGGGCCAGCGCGCGGCGGTCACGAACCATTTCGAGGGCCCGGGCGCGGACGACGCGAAGAACGCGCGCGTTCGCGAGCGGACCTCGACCTTGCCGCGGCGCGCGCGCGCGGACGAGCTCCTGAAGCAGCACACGGGCGGCATCGACGTCGCGGCGGCCGTGAGCATGTTGCGCGACCGCCGCGCCGCCTCCGGAGAGCGGCTCGAGCTCGGCGACCGACGCGCCATCGACGCGCTGATCGCGACCCACGGCGTCGTCTTCGACACGACGGCGCGCACGCTCTGGGTCAGCGAAAGTCCGCACTTGCTCGGGCGCTTCGTGGCGTTCGACGTGCGCCAGCACCTCGCCGCGAGCTACGATCCGGCCTCCCCGCTCGTGTTTCGGAGTA
The DNA here is from genome assembly GCA_036520475.1 of Polyangiaceae bacterium. Classification (GTDB taxonomy): domain Bacteria; phylum Myxococcota_A; class Polyangia; order Polyangiales; family Polyangiaceae; genus DATDJP01. The sequence continues at coordinate 28,420 of DATDJP010000236.1, forward strand.
TCCCGGAGGATCCGCTGCTCTCGAGCGGGGAATATGCGCGGTTCGAGCGGGCGCGGACTGGCGACAGGGGCTCAGAAGCCAGGACGGCCCCTCGCTAGCGTCTCGGATACCGTTTGATAGCGCGCCGTCGTTGGCGCGTCGTTGGCGCCTCACTAGCGCCGAGCCAATTTGCGGCACGAACAATGCTGACGCTGCTGCAACGCATCGACGCTCGGATGGCCGACTCCGCATTTCAAGTTTAGTTCGTACGCAAATTGCGCCAGGCCAAGCCTGGAGGAGAGGAAATCATGTAGACGTGATTGAAACTTCGCTGGAGCCCAAGCGGGAGGCAGAGCCCGCCCAGCAAAGGTTGGCCACCAGCTGGCAAGCGAGTCTTGCGTGGCGTCGGG
>DATDJP010000237.1:0-6101 GCA_036520475.1 Polyangiaceae bacterium
ATCGCAGGAAGGCGCAGCGACACTCGGGAGGCGCGCGTCTAGAAGCCAAAGAAGCAAGGCCCAACAGGCGCAGCGGAGCGAAGCGCCAGCGCAGCGAAGCGGAGCAGCGGGGGCCCCGCCTTTCGCGATCCGAGAACCTCACCCGTGAGCCGTGGCCGTGGCGTAGGCGTGGGCGTGGGCGCGGGTGTCGAATTCAGGGGCCGCTAGTCGATGGCGCGTGCGACGAAGCGGCGGACTACCGGCTCGAGCGGCTCGGTGTTCAGCGCTCGTACGTAGGTCGCCGAGTGTTTGCGCGCAAAACCGCGCAGCTCTTCCACGAGACCCGTGTAGCGCAGCACGTAGGCTTCGAGCGCCGCGGCGTCGAGCGTGACGTCCACGCTCTGGCCGGTCTCGCTGTCGACCAGCGCGAAGTCACCTTCGTAGCTCGGGTTGACTTCGGCGTCGCTCGTGACCTGGACGAGCGCGACGTCGTGCTGCGCGGCGCGGGCGCGCGAAAGGGCGAGAGTGACGGGTCCGCCGTCGAAGAAGTCGCTCAGCACCACGAGCAGCCCGGGCTTTCGGGAGCGCTCCACGGTCTCGTCGATGGCGCGCGCGAGGTTCGCCTGGCCCGCGGCAGCGACGGCGTCCAGGTCGCGGAGCAAGGCCGGAAGGCCAGAGCGGCCGCGCCGCAGCGGGTGAGCGCGGGCGAGGGCGCGCGCGCTCGGGTCGGGCTGCGTCGCCACGAGCACCTGCACGCGCTCTGAGCTGCGCAGCGCCATGTAACCAAGAGCCGCGGCCAGCCGGCGCGAGACCTCGATCTTGCTCGGATCGCCGAAGCCGAGAGAGGCCGAGGCATCGACGAGCAAGCGCAGCACGTAGTCTTCCTCCGCGCGGAACTGCTTGACCACGGGCGCGCCCTTGCGTGCGAACGCCAGCCAATCGATCCGGCGCAAGTCGTCGCCCGGCTCGTAGGCGCGGTGCTCTTCGAACTCGGCGGACGAGCCGCGCCGCCGCGCGATGCCAACGCCAGGTCCTGCCGAACGCGCCCGCACTTCGAGCCGGCGCCGGAGCGCCTCGAGCTCGCGCATGAAGTCCGGATCCAGTAAGCCGCGCAGCGGAGCCATCTCTGTACCACCCGCCGTCAACCGGCGGCAGCGGCGGGGTGCTGCTGCGCGTCCTCGGAGCGCAAGAGCGCCTCGAGCTGCTCGTGAGCGGCGTCGTAGGACGCCAGTGTCTTGCGCGTGCGGGCGCGGCCGAGGCCGTACAGGCCGAGACCGAGGAGCGCCCAGGCTGCGGCGCAAATCGCGCCTGCGCCGAGCACCAGATCGCGTTCGGCGGTGGGTGAGCCCAGTGTTTCGACGAGCACGAGCGCGTAACTCGGCGAGGGTGCCGCGACGATCAGCGCCGAGGTGCTGCGCTGTGTGGCGATGCCGGCGATGGCCATCGCGATCCAGGGGCCGACAGAGGCGAGAAATAGCACGCCGAGCAAGAGCAGGCGCGGCACGGCGCTGGTCAGCGCCCGCGCGCGCGCCCACACGCAAAAGCCGACGACGAATACGAAAAACGCGCACAGGTACCCGATGAACGCCCCGACGCGCTGCGCGTCGAGGGCCGACGTCGCGGCCGTCTTCGAAAGCTGGAGCCAGCCGCCGACGGCCAGGTGCACCAAAAGCCCCAGCACGCCCACCACGAACAGGAGCGAGCTCGCGGGCAGGATGCCGGGACCGAAGTAGCGCTGGCGGAAGCTTTCGCCGGCGCGCTGCCAATGCACGCGTACCCGCCGCGACGGACCGAGCGGCTCCCCCAGAAACAGGAAGGCGGCAAACAGCAGGAACGCGATGAAACAGCTGGTGCCGGCCAGCTGCCACTCGACGCTCCGCGCGATCAAGCCGGGCAGCAAGCAGAGCGCGCACACGAGCGGCGCAGACAGGGCGAACCAACGCCGGAGCCCGCTCGAGCGATCGTCGCTGGGGCCCGCCATGTTGGCGAGCGTCACTTCGTACAAGAGCCACGCGGGAAGCGCCACGGCGGCCACCGGACACAGCACCAGGAGGGCCAGGTACTGCAGACCGAAGTCGGCGCGCACGTAGGCCGTGGGCAGCCAGACTGGCGGACCATCGGGCACGCTCGGCCAGAGCTCGTGCACGGCCATCGACAGGAGCGGCCCGAGCGCGACGTACACCATCATCGACAGCGGGATCGCCACCAGCAGCGTGACGACGATGGCGACGGCGGGCGTCGAAAATTTCGAGCTGATGCTGAGACCGAACGCGACGCTCAGGACGGCGAACCAGAACAAGAGCACGAACGCCGTCAGGACCTCGGTGGCCGTGACTCCGCCGAACAAGAACGGCAGCGCGCCGACTGGCGCGAGCATCACGATGTAGAGCGACACGTACGTCAGCGCTGCCAGGAATTTGCCGCGCGCGATGGTCGCGTGATCGAGCCCGGTGAGCAGCAGCGCTTCCCAGGTCCGGCCGCCGCGCTCGCTGGCGATGGTGTTGGCGGCGACCGCCGGCCCGACCCAGGTCACGACGCTGAACGCCACCGAGAAGAACGTGTGAAATAGCGCGATGCCTACCTTCGCCGGCTCGGCCGAGACGCTGGCGACGCCGCCCACCGAGCAGATGAGCAGGGTGACCATCCCGGTCACGACCGCCAGGATGATGGGCGTGCGCGACAGACGCGCCGATTGGCGGAGCTCGCGTATCCACACGGGATTCGGGTCGTTTTGGTAGCGCGTGATGCGCGCTTTGGCGCGATCGAGGGCGTGTGACGAGGGCGGCCCGTCGGGCAGGCTCGGGCGGCCCGTCTGCGCGCTCATTGCAGCTCTCCTTTCGTCACCTCGAGGAAGATGCGCTCGAGCTCGTTTCGCTCCGGCTCGACGGCCACGACGCCGACGCCGCTCGCCACCAGCTGACGGACGAGCTCTGCGACGAAGCGCTCGTCACCGGTGTAGTAGACGCTGAGCTGTCCTGCCGGTCCCGGCTCCGTACCGAGCACGCCTGCCAGACCTTGCAAGAGCGGACCCACCGCGCGTGAGTCACCGAGCACCCGGAGGCGCAGTCGCTTGCGCGCGCTGGTCGGGATCGCGGTGCCGCCGGCGGTGGTCCCCGGGGGCTCGGTTCCAGGCGGCGGAGCGCTCGCCGGCGTGGCTGTGGGCTGTTCGCTGCGCGCTGCCAGCCGCTCGCTGATCTCGCCGATGGGCCCGGCCACGACCAGCTGTCCCTTCTCCAGAATCCCGATCGAAGTGCACACGTCGCTGAGCTCCGTCAGGATGTGGCTCGACAGGAAAATCGTCTTGCCGAGCTCGCGAAGCTCGAGCAAAAGGTCGCGAATTTCGATGCGAGCGCGCGGGTCGAGATCGCTCGCCGGCTCGTCCAGGATCAACACTTTTGGATCGTGAAGCAGAATGCGCGCGACCTGCAGGCGCTGCTTCATGCCCTTGCTCAGCGCGGCAACCAGCCGATCCTCGAGATTTTTGAGCTCGGTGAGCTCGATGACGACGTCCACGACGCCCGGGTTGTGCACGCGGTAGGCGTCGGCGAAAAATTCGAGATACTCACGCACGGTAATGCGCTCGTACACGCCCGCGTGATCGGGCATGTAGCCGATGATTCGGCGCACCTGCTGGGGGTCGATGGCCACGTCGATCCCGTCGATTTCCACGCGCCCGGCGAGCGGTTCGAGCAGCGTGGACATGATGCGGATGGTCGTGGTCTTGCCGGCGCCGTTCGGGCCGATGAAACCGAAGATTTCCCCGTGCGCGACCTCGAAGCTCACGTCGCGCAGCACGTCGAAGCGCCCGAAGCGGTGCCACAGGTGGCGCACCCGGATGGCCGGCGCCGGCGTGTTCAAGGCACACCTCCGTAGCCGATGACGCGCACCAGTACCCGATCGACGTCCACGCGCAGCCCCGAGTCGCTGAGCTTGCCTTCGCCGCCCTCGAGCTGCGCGAACAGGACCGGTACGTCCGACGGCCACCAATCCACGCCGCCCGACGCGTAGCTTTCGAATGCCTGCCAGGCCTCGCCGAGTCCCTGCACGTGCTCGCTCAGGCGTCCGCTGAACAGCGCCGCGTCGAAGGTGTGCTCGCTCGCGCCGGCGCCCACCGTGCTCTTACCGATGGAGCTCGCGAGCTTCTCGCCGCTGCCGAAGCGCACGCTCTCTCCGTCGCGGATGCGCCGAAAGTACGCCACGTCCTGGCCCGGAGCCTTGACCAGCACTCCGACCAGGTCACGCGCCGTGCGGTTGGTGATCTGGAGATCTCCGCCGCTATCGATCAGGCTGACGCCGCCGCCGAGCGACAAAAAGCCGTCTTCGCGCACGACCACGGTTTGCCAGGGTTTGGCGCGCAGCGCCTCGAGGCGCGCGAAGTCGCGCTCCACGGTGAGCACGCGGAAGGTGTCGTCGGCAGCGCCCGCGACGTCGAGCACGCTGCTCGAGTCGCTGGCGCGCACGGACAGCTCGCTCGCCGACGACGCGAACAGGCCGCGAAAACGCGTGGCCGTGGCGCGCGTCATGCCCGCGCCCGCTTCCACCAGAGTCAGGCGTCGCGCGCGGCCCTCGACGCCTTTGCCGAGGATCCCGAGCACGACGATGATCAGCATGGTGACCGCCGCGTACACGGGCAAATGCAGCAGGGCGCGCAGCGGCTTACTCTGACGCGCCGCCAGGTAGAAGTTCAATGGGCCGGCGAGCACGGCGTAAATCAGCAGCAGCAACGCCGACACGGCGATCGTCCAGCGCGTGTTCTCGTTGGGATCGATCTGTCGGCGAATCGAGTCCAGCTGCAGCGCGTTGAGCGGCGTCTGTCCGTGCGGCAGGACGAGCGTAGCCTGACGGTGGTGCGCGTGGCGTACCAGGTCCGCCATCTTCAACTTGACCCACTCGCTCGAGACGAACGGCTCGCGCGTCAAGTCGAAGGCCAGCGTGTGGATCTCGCCGAGGCCGTAGCTGGCGCTCGCGCCCCAGAGACTCGGACGTAGATTTCCTCCGCTGAACCCCGCGAGCTCACCGACGAGATCGTCGCTCGGGCGCAGCTTCTTGCGCTGATAGCCCGGCCCCACGCCGTACCCCGGCGAGCTCGGCGCGGCGCTCGGCGTCTTGGTCGCGTCCGGCGGGATCAAAAACAGCGCCGGTCGCTTCAGCTCGACAGGCGCCGGGCCGCGCTGGACTTCTCCGCCGATCAAGGTCTTTACGGTCGGCTGTCGCAAGTCCTCGGGACGGGTGAAGACGAGCGCCAGTGTTCCCCCCGCGAGCACCCAGCCGCTCAGCGCTTCCATTTGCCGGGCGCTCAGCAGCGCCAGATCCAGCGCCTTCGCGACGACGACGCTCACGCTCGCGTAACTGGCAGCGCGATCCGGCAACACGAGCGCGCCCGTCGCGGGATTGACCTGCGGACTGCCCACCGCCAGCAAAGGCGCACCGAACTCCGCGCGCGAGTGCCGCGAAGAGAGCTCCACGGCGATGGGCGTGCCGCGCAAGGTCGGCACGAGGCGGCTCGGCACGCTCAGATCGAACAGAAACGGATCAGCACCGCGCAGGTCCGGCAGCTCCAGCGTGGCGAGCTCCGTGTCGTCGGCGGCGAGCGCGCGAACTTTGATGGTCGGCGCCGCCTCGGAGAAGCCATGCGTCGGGAGCTCGAGCAGCACGCTGGCGCGGCCGGGCACGTTGAACGGCGCGCGCGTGATGTTCTTGCCGTGCTCCTTGCTCCAGGAGAGCTCACTCGTCAGCTCGAGATTGCCCGCGATGGGCGCGTCGCCGAGGTTGTGCACGCGCACGGCGCAACTCAGCCAGCCCTCGGAGGCGGGCGTGTTCGCGCCGAGCATCGGCGTCGCTTCCAGCCGCAATTTGCCTGAAGTAACGGTGATTTGTGCGCGAGCGTCTAGGCCGATCAGCCAGCAACACAGGGCCGCGCAAAGCGCGAGCCCGAGCGGCGGTGCGCGCACGCTCATGACTCCTGGAGCACGCGTTCCACCGGCGCGGGTCGTCGCTGCACCGTGGACACCAGCTGCTCGACGATCTGGTCCGTAGCGATGCCGTCCGCTTCGCCCTCGAAGCTGCGAATGATGCGGTGCCGGAGCACGGGCAGCGCCACGCGTGCGATGTCTGCAAACGCG
>DATDJP010000238.1:0-52316 GCA_036520475.1 Polyangiaceae bacterium
CGCCCGACGCTTTCAGGAAGCGGCCGGCAGCGAGCCCCAGCAAGAATGCCCCACCGAAAAACCACGCGGGACGCTGGCGTGCGAAGTCCTGCACATCTTGCAGCACGTCTCGCGGGTCGGTCTCGCTGACGTACGATGCGACGCGTTCGATGCGCTCGCTCGCGGTTTGCACGTAGCCAGCGATGAACTCGTCGTCATTTCGGAGATTATCTCCTGCCGAACGCAGGGCCGAGCTGACGTGGCGGATGCGGTCAGCGACCTGAGTGCGGCCCTGACTGAGGCCGCTCTCCGCGCGCTCGCGCACTGATTGAACGCGCTCTACCGCTGCGCTCTTGACCTGGTCGGCGGCGGTCTGGGCCTTTTCGGCGAGCTTGGACGTGCCTTCGCCCGCGCGTTGTTCGCGGCCCGAAGACTGCGTCGAGTACGGATTGGACTGATTTTGCATGTTTGGCGCTCCTCGGTAATTCGACGAACGCATTGCAACAGCCGTGCCTCGACAATTCACTCGCGTCTTGCCGCTGCTAACGCCGGCGGAATGAGATCTCACCGAAAATTACGCAAGATCGGCCGAGTCTATGTGCAGCAACTGTGGCGATGTGCGGCGTGAGCTCGCAGGCGTTGCTCACCAGTGCGAATCAGGGAAAGCCGGGCCTGGCTCCGCGAACAGAAAACCCTGCAACAAGTCGCATCCAAGCTCGATGAGCGCCACGCGCTCCTCGTGTTTTTCGACACCTTCGGCGACGATGATGATGCCCATGTCCTTGCACAGGGCCGTCATCGACCCGACCAGCTTCTGCTTCGTGGCGCTACAGTGCACGTCTCGGATCAACACCATGTCGAGTTTGACGATCTCAGGCTCGAGGGTGGCGAGGCTAGCGAGCCCCGCGTAGCCGGATCCGAGATCGTCGAGCGCGATGCGAAAGCCCATCTCGCGCAGCTCCGCCACTCGACGCCGAACGTCCACCACGTGATCGAGCGAGGTGCGCTCCGTCACTTCCAGCACGACGCGATGCGCAATCTTCGACAGCGGAGCGTCGGCCGCGCGCAAGGCGGGGTCAGCCAGATCACTCGGATGTAGATTGACGAACAGAGTGGGACCCGCGCCTCTGGACAACAGCGGCTCGGCCGCGCGCTCGCGCACGCTCTGTCCGAGCTCCGGGAGCCGGTGCAGTCGCTCCGCCGCGTCGATGACCGCACACGGGTGCGGAAGCGCCGGCTCACGCGTGCGCAGCAGGCCCTCGTACCCGAAGACATGACCGTCTTGCGCACTGACGATCGGCTGATAAGCGATCCAGAGTGAATCGATCGCGCGTGAGAACTTGGCTTCGAGGCCGGCGCGATCACTGAGCAGCATGGCCGTCTGCCCGAGCGCATCGGCGGCCTCGCGGCGCACGCGCGCGATGCGGCTCAACGTGACGGCGCGATCGACCACGGTGGCGAGATCGACTTCATCGACGGGCTTGAGCAGGTACTTGAAGGCACCGTAGTCGACGGCTTGAATCGCGGTGCGGACGTCGGGCATGCCGGTGATCAGGATCACGGGCAAGTCGAGATCGAATCCTCGGACTTTGCGCAGCAGCTCGATGCCGTCCATCCCCGGCATCACGATATCCGTGACGATCACGTCGAAGCGGCTGCTTTGCGCCAGCTCGACGGCGTGCTCTCCGCTCAGCGCTTCGGTGACGGCATAGCCCAGCCGGGTGAGCATGCGGATCAGACCGCGGCGCAGGGTCGGCTCGTCGTCCACCACGAGGACCCGAGCCGGGTCGTTGATGGGGGAATCGCCAGGCCGCAGCGCGCGCATGCGAACGGCCGTGTGCACGATTCGCACCAGTGGGCATTTGTGCCAACTTCACGCCCACATGCGCCCGCGGAGCGCGCCTTCGTGGTCGGATCCGACCAGGGAGTGCCCGGATCCGACCAGTTGTCGGGGGGGGAGGACTCGCGAAATATCGGCAGCAGCGTCAGACGGAGCTGTCGCGCGCAGCCGCGGTTGCCAGCGCCGTCCCTTGGCTGGCCGGGGGTGTGGTTGGCGCGCGGCCCGATGCGGGTGCGGGCTGCGAGCCTCCGTTGACCGTGTCGAGCGACGCAGGCGGCGGATCTTCGTGAGCCGTGGTGCGGGCGTCTGCGACGGGCAAACGCACCACGAACGTCGCGCCCAAGCCGTCGCCGTCACTGAGCGCCTGAATCGAGCCCCCGTGAAGCTCGACGAGGTTGCGCGTAATCGCCAAACCCAGGCCGAGACCCGGCTGGGTGCGCGCGCCGGTGTCCGCTTGCCAGAAGCGCTCGAACACGAAGGGCAAGAGAGCTTTGGCGATGCCTCGGCCATTGTCGCGCACGCTGAGCTCGACGGCGCGATCGGAGGTCGAAAGAGAGATCGAGACGCGACCGGCTTCGGGCGTGAACTTCACCGCGTTCGCTACCAGGTTCCACACGATTTGCTGCAGGCGCGCGGCGTCTCCCAGGACGAGCTTCTCTTGACCATCGTCCTCGAGCTCCAGCTGGATGCGTTTCGCGAGCGCCGTGGGACGCAGCACCTCGACGGCCGACTCGACAGTGTGCGTCGGGTCCATGAGCTTCAGGTCCAGGCGGATCTTGCCGGCGATGATGCGCGAGACGTCCAGCATGTCTTCCACGAGCCTGGCCTGAGTGCGCGCGTTGCGTTCGATGGTATCGATGGCCTTCTTGAGCTTGTCGGGCCCGAGGTTGCCTTCTTTGAGCAGCTCGGCCCAGCCGAGCACGGCGTGCAGCGGTGTACGGAGCTCGTGCGAGACCATCGCCAGGAACTCGTCCTTCGCGCGGCTCGCCTCCTGCAGGGCCTCCTCGGCGCGTTTGCGGTCGTGGACGTCGAGCGCCGTCGCGATCCAGCCCACCACGCTGCCCTGCTCGTCGAGCTCGGGCGCGGCGCGTACGATGTGCCAGCGGTAGACGGCGTCGTGACGGCGCAGACGGCACTGCGTTTCGAAGCTGGCGGTCTGCTGCACGGCGCTCTGCCAGTCGCTGCGCGCCGTCTCCGCGTCCTCTTCGTGCACGCTGGCCAAATTCCACGCGCCCAGATCGGACGTGTTGCCGCAGAACTCGCGCCACACGCGGTTCGCATAGTGAATCGATCCGTCGGGCTTGGCCGCCCACATGGAAACGGGCAAGCAGTCCGTCAGCTGCTCGAAGCGGCGCTCGTTGCGGCGCTCGAGCGCCTCGCGCTCGCGTTCGCGGAGCAGCTGGCCCTGCAGGCGGATGACCTCCGCTTGCTTGTAGAGGTCCACGAAGACCTGCACCTTGCTGCGCAGCACTTCGGGATCGAATGGCTTGAGCAAGTAGTCGACGGCGCCGTAGGCGTAGCCCTTGATGATGTGGGCGGCTTCGCGGCTGATGGCGGTGAGGAAAATGATGGGGATGTGCTTGGAGCGCTCGCGCTCCTTGATGATGCGCGTGGTCTGGAAGCCGTCCAGCCCCGGCATTTGTACGTCCATCAGGATCACGGCGAAGTCGTGCGTGAGCAGCTGTTTGAGCGCTTCTTCCCCGGACTTCACGCTGATGATTTCGTGCTCGAGCGGCAGCAAGATCGCCTCGACGGCCAGCAAGTTTGCCGGGTGGTCGTCGACGATCAGGATGCTCGCGCGGACGTCTTTCGCGATCTCCCCGACGGAGAGCGAACTGCGACTCGACGGCATGCCCTGCTTGTCTTTGCTCAGCGTCTCAGCCACAGCCTCATGAGCTCCAGCAGTTTGTCTGTATCCACCGGTTTGGCGAGATAATCGGAGGCGCCTGCGGCCACACAGGCCGCGCGGTCATCCTTCAGGGCTTTGGCGGTGACAGCGATGATGGGGAGCGCCTGATACTCCTGATTCTGACGGATCGCGCGGATGGCATCGTAGCCGTCCATCTCGGGCATCATCACATCCATGAGGATGATGTCGATGTCGTCAATCTCGTGCAGCTTCTTTAGCGCCGATTTGCCGTTGTCCGCGAACGTTACCGTCATACCGAAGCTCTCGAGGACGCTCGTGATCGCGAAGATGTTGCGAATGTCGTCGTCGACCACCAGCACCTTCTTGTTGTTGAGCACGGCCTGCTGACCGCTGGCGGCGTTGATGGCTTCCTGGGAACGCGGAGACAGCGACTTGACGACGCGATGCAAGAAGAGCGCGCTGTCGTCGATCAGCCGGCCCGGCGAGCTCGGCTCGCTCTTGAGGATGATCGACTGCGCGTATAGTTTCAGCTGCTTCTCCTCTTCGGACGAGAGCTCCTTGCCGGTATACACGATTATGGGCAGGTCCTGATTCTTGGAGCGGATCTTGGCCAGAAGATCGAGGCCTTCGGTGTCAGGCAGGATCAAGTCGAACACGATAGCGTCGAAGATCACCGTGTCCAGCGCGCGCAGGGCCTCCTCGGCGGTGGCGACCGCGGTAATCTCCACGTCTTTGCCATCGCCCAAGAGCTCGATGATGCTCTTTTGCTGAGTGGCGTCGTCCTCGATAACGAGCAGGCGCCGGACTTCGCGGTCGAGCAGGGTGCAGATGTGAGCGAACGCGCCATCCAGCGCTTCGCGACTGACCGGTTTCTCCAGATAGGCGAAGGCGCCCAGGCTCGCGCCGTGTAGACGATCGTCCACGACCGAGATCACGTGCACCGGGATGTGGCGGGTGCGCGGATTACGCTTCAGGCGATCGAGCAGCGACCAGCCGTGGATGACGGGCAACTGAATGTCCAGCGTGATGGCGTCGGGCAAGAGCTCGTTCGCGGTGGCGAGCCCGGCATCGCCGCGCGTCTCGATCACGACCTTGAAGCCCTGGTCGCGCGCCATGTCGAGCATGATCTTCGCGAATTTCAGGTCGTCCTCGATGACGAGCAGCACGCGGTCCCCTTCGCGGATGTGGTGCCGGTCGTCTTCTATCGGCCGATCCTGGATGATGGGGACACTGAACGACGGCGTCATCACGGTCGTGTCCACGTGGGCGGGCGGCGGCTGTCGTGGCGGTTCGGGCACGGCGGGCAGCTGCGGCAGTGCGGCCTCCCGCGAATCGATCGGCACGTAGATGTCGGGCAGGTACAGGGTGAAGCGGCTGCCTTTACCCGGTTCGCTCTCGACGTGGATTTCCCCGCCCAAAAGCCGCGTGATCTCGCGGCTGATCGAGAGCCCGAGCCCCGTGCCGCCGTACTTGCGGCTGGTGGTGCCGTCCGCCTGCTGGAACGCCTCGAAGATGAGCTGCTGCTTGTCCTTGGGAATGCCGATGCCGGTATCGATGACGGAGATCGAGATCACGCGCCGCGCGCGCCGCAAGGTCTCGCTGGAGAAGCGTTCGCCGCGCTTGGGGTAGCCGACGTCCAGGGTGATCCGGCCGCGCTCCGTGAACTTGAAGGCGTTGGCGAGCAGGTTCTTGATCACCTGCTGCAGGCGCTGCGGATCGGTGCGGACCGTCTCTGGAGCGTCCTTGGCGAGATTGACCTGGAATTCGAGGTTCTTCTGCTCTGCGAGCGGCCCGAAGTTCCGCCGCGCGAACTCGGACAGCTCCTGTAGCTCGATGTCGCGGGGCTCGACCTGCATTTTGCCCGCCTCGACCTTGGACAGATCGAGGATTTCGTTGATCAGCGACAAGAGCTCTCCGCCCGAAGCGTAGATCGTCTTCGCGTACTCGATCTGCTTCTCGCTGAGGTTCGCGTCCTTGTTGTCGGAGAGCAGCTTGGCGAGGATGAGCAAGCTGTTCAGCGGTGTGCGTAGCTCGTGCGACATGTTCGCCAAGAACTCGGACTTGTATTTGGAGATCAGCGCGAGCTGCTCCGCCTTCTCTTCGAGCGAGGCGCGCGCCTGCTCGACTTCACGGTTCTTGATCTCGACTCGCTGGTTCTGTTCCTCGAGCTGCCGGGCTTTCTCCTCGAGCTCGAGCGCCTGCTTCTCGAGCGCGACGTTGGTGCGCTTGAGCTGCTCCTGCTGCTGCGTCAGCTCGGTGGACTGATTCTGCAGCTCCTGCGTGAGCTTCTGCGACTGCATCAGGAGCTCCTCGGTGCGCATGTTCGCCATGATCATGTTGAGCACGACGCCGATGCTCTCGGTGAGCTGATCGAGGAAGATCTGATGAATCTGACTGAACGGATGAAAGCTCGCGAGCTCGATGACGGCGCGGATTTCGCCTTCGAACAGCACCGGCAGCACGATCAGATTGAGCGGAGTCGCCTCGCCCAGACCGGAGTTGATCTGGATGTAGTCCGTCGGCACCTTGGTGAGCAGGATCGACTTCTTCTCGAGCGCGCACTGGCCTACCAGGCTCTCGCCGAGGCGGAAGCGATTCGAGATGTGCTTGCGCTCCTTGTAAGCATACGTGGCCGTCAGGTGCAAAACGCCCGCGTCGGTGTCCATCATGAAGAACGCGCCGTGATGTGCGGAGACCAGCGGCGTCAGCTCGCTCATGATCAGGCGTGACACCTCTTCCAGGTTCTTTCCGCCCTGCATCATCGAGCTGAAGCGCGCCAGGTTGGTCTTCAGCCAGTCCTGCTCGGTGTTCTTCTCCGTGGTCTCACGGAGATTGGTGATCATCTGGTTCAGGGTGGCTTTGAGGGCCGCGAGCTCGCCCTCCGCCTCCACCGTGATCGAGCGAGTCAGGTCGCCGGCGGTCACCGCCGTGGCCACGTCCGAGATGGCGCGGACCTGCGTGGTGAGGTTCGCTGCCAGCTGATTCACGTTGTCCGTGAGCTGGCGCCACGTGCCCTTCGCGCCGGGCACCTTGGCCTGGCCGCCCAGCTTGCCCTCCACGCCCACTTCGCGCGCGACCGTCGTGACCTGCTCGGCGAACGTGCCGAGCGTGTCCGTCATCGCGTTGATCGTGTCCACGAGCGCGGCGACCTCGCCCTTCGCGTCGAGGAACAGCTTCTGCTTGAGGTCGCCGTTGGCTACCGCCGTGACGACGCGAACGATGCCGCGCACCTGAGTGGTCAGGTTCGAGGCCATGAAGTTCACGTTGTCCGTCAGATCCTTCCAGGTTCCGGCCACGCCGGGCACCTTGGCCTGGCCGCCGAGCTTGCCTTCGACGCCCACTTCGCGGGCGACGTTGGACACCTGGTCGGCGAACGTGCCGAGCGTGTCCGTCATGTTGTTGATCGTCTCGGCGAGGGCGGCGACTTCGCCCTTGGCGTCGACCGCGAGCTTCTGCTTGAGGTCGCCGTTGGCGACGGCGGTCACCACCTTGACGATGCCGCGCACCTGAGTGGTCAGGTTCTGCGCCATCGTGTTCACGTTGTCGGTCAGCGCCTTCCAGACGCCGGCGACGCCCTGCACCTCGGCCTGTCCACCGAGACGTCCTTCGGTGCCCACCTCTTTGGCGACGCGCGTCACCTCGGAGGCGAACGAGTTCAGCTGATCGACCATGGTGTTGATGGTGTTCTTCAGCTCGAGGATCTCGCCCTTGACGTCGACCGTGATCTTCTTCGAGAGGTCGCCCTTGGCGACGGCCGTCGTGACGAGCGCGATGTTGCGCACCTGGCTCGTCAGGTTCGAAGCCATGAAGTTCACGTTGTCCGTGAGATCCTTCCAGGTGCCGCTCACGCCCTGCACCTCGGCCTGCCCGCCGAGCTTGCCCTCGGTGCCCACTTCCTTGGCGACGCGCGTCACTTCAGCCGCGAAGCTGCGCAGCTGATCGACCATGGTGTTGATCGTGTTCTTCAGCTCGAGGATCTCGCCGCGCGCCTCGACCGTGATTTTCTGCGAGAGGTCGCCGTTCGCGACCGCGGTCGTGACCTTGGCGATGTTGCGCACCTGGTCGGTGAGGTTCCCGGCGAGCACGTTCACGTTGTCGGTGAGGTCCTTCCAGGTACCGCTCACGCCGGGCACTTGGGCCTGACCGCCGAGCTTGCCTTCGGTGCCCACTTCCTTGGCGACGCGCGTCACTTCAGCCGCGAAGCTCCGCAGCTGGTCCACCATGATGTTCACGGTGTTCTTCAGCTCGTTGACCTCGCCGCGCGCATCGACCGTGATCTTCCGCGACAGGTCGCCGTTCGCGACCGCCGTCGTGACCTCGGCGATGTTTCGGACCTGCACGGTGAGGTTCGCAGCCAGGAGATTCACGTTGTCGGTGAGCTCTTTCCAGGTGCCGCTCACGCCGGCGACCTCGGCCTGGCCGCCCAGCCGTCCCTCGGTGCCCACTTCCTTGGCGACGCGCGTCACTTCCGCCGCGAAGGAGTTGAGCTGATCCACCATGGTGTTGATGGTGTTCTTCAGCGCCAGCACTTCGCCGCGCGCATCGACGGTGATCTTCTTCGACAGGTCGCCGCGCGCGACGGCCGTCGTGACTTCCGCGATGTTGCGGACCTGAGCCGTCAGGTTGTTGGCGAGCAGATTGACGTTGTCCGTGAGGTCCTTCCACGTACCCGCGACACCCGGCACCACGGCCTGCGCTCCCAGGATGCCATCGACGCCCACGGTGCGCGCCACGTCGGTCACCTGCTGCGCGAACACGCCGAGCGTGTCGGTCATGTTGTTGATGGTGTCCGCGAGCTGCGCGATCTCGCCCTTGGCATCCACCTTGAAGCGCTGGCTGAGGTCGCCGTTGGCCACGGCAGTCACGACGCGCGCGATGCCTCGCACCTGGCTCGTGAGGTTCGAGGCCATGAAGTTCACGTTGTCCGTGAGATCCTTCCACGTACCCGCCGCGCCCTTCACCTCGGCTTGCCCGCCGAGCTTGCCCTCGGTGCCCACCTCGCGCGCGACGCGCGTCACCTCTGCTGCGAACGCGTTCAGCTGGTCCACCATCGTGTTGATGGTGACCTTGAGCTCCAAGATTTCGCCTTTGACGTCGACGGTGATCTTCTTCGACAGATCGCCGTTCGCGACGGCCGTCGTGACGGTGGCGATGTTGCGCACCTGATCCGTCAGGTTGGACGCCATCAGGTTCACGTTGTTCGTCAGATCCTGCCAAACGCCGGATACGCCGCGGACTTCCGCCTGACCGCCCAGCTTGCCTTCCGTGCCGACCTCGCGTGCGACACGCGTCACCTCTGCGGCGAAGCTGCGCAGCTGATCCACCATGGTGTTGACGGTGTTCTTGAGCTCGTTGACCTCGCCCTTGGCGTCGACGGTAATTTTGCGAGACAGGTCGCCTTTTGCGACGGCCGTGGTCACTTCAGCGATGTTTCGGACCTGCGCCGTCAGGTTGTTGGCCAGCTGATTGACGTTGTCGGTCAGCTCCTTCCACGTGCCGCTGACGCCGGCGACCTTGGCCTGGCCTCCGAGCTTGCCGTCGGTACCCACTTCCTTCGCGACGCGAGTCACTTCGGACGAGAAGGCGCTCAGCTGATCGACCATGGCGTTGACCGTGGTTCCGATCCGCAGAAACTCGCCTTTTACAGGCTGGCCCTCGATCTCGAGCGCCATTTTCTGAGTGAGATCGCCGTCGGCCACCGCGCTGATCACGCGCGCGACCTCGGTCGTCGGCTGCACGAGATCGCCGATCAAGGCGTTGATCGAGCCGATACTCGTCTCCCAGCCGCCGCGCACGGCGCCGATGGACGCGCGCTCGTTCATGCGCCCTTCGCGTCCGACGACGCGCTCGAGCCGGACCATCTCGTTGGATAGCCGCTCGTTCAACACGGCGACCTGATTGAAGGCCGCGGCAATTTCGTTCAGTGCGTCGTCCTTGCGCTTGCTGGTCGCGAGGCGAACGGAAAAGTCGCCGTTACATAATCCGCGCATGGCGTCGCGGAGCTGCGCTAGCGCGGCAGCTTCGCTCGCGGGAACGGTCCCGCCGTTTCGGGTGCCGTTGCGACCGGGCCGCCGCTTGCGCCGGCCGCTGTCATCGCCATCGTTAGTAGGGACCGAGGTCGGGTTCTCCAAAGGCACTCCGGAGCTCCTTGTCGCGCGAGGTTCCTCAGTATGTTGAGAACCGTGAAGGGTGGCAATGGCCGCCTTTAACACTCACGGTTGAGGCAATTTGCCTCGCGGTCGGGCGCGCGGTGCGCTTTGCCACGGCGTCTAAGCCAGGCGCGGGGCGCTCGGCTTCGCCGACGCGCCAGCGCGTCGTTCGAGCTCCGCGTTGAGCTCTGCTCCCAGTAAAATGGCCAGCGCGGAGAAGTATACCCACAGCATGAACACGACGATTCCGGCGAGCGTGCCGTAGGTCTTGTTGTAGTTGCCGAAACTCGCGGCGTACGCAGCAAATCCAGCGGATGCAATCAGCCACAACAGCGTCGCGACCACGCCGCCGACACTGAGCCAGTGCCAGGTCGGCTGCGCACGATTGGGGGCGTAGCGATATAGAATCGAGAGCCCGACGATCAGCACCAATGCCAGCACTGGCCAGCGCCCGAGTTCGATGAGCAGCCGGCTCGCCGGCTCGAGACCGACGAGCTCGAGCAGGTGGGGCAAGAGTGCGATGCTGGCGACGGCGAGGATCGTGAAAAGAATGACGCCGACGGTGAGCGCGACCGCACGCACTCGGACCCGCACGTAACTCCGCGTTTCGGCTTCGTCGTACGCCAGGTTGATGCCGTCGATCAGCGCGTGCATCCCGCTGGAGCCCGCGATCAGCGTGGTGAGGAAGCTGACGAACAAGCCGAGGGAGAGGCCTGCGCGCGGGCTGTCGACGATTTCTCGCATCTGCTCGTACAGGAGCGTACGGGCGGCACCCGGGAGCGTCGCTGAAAGAGCGTGCAGTTGTTGGGCGACGTCACGTGGGTCGAATACGAGGCCGTACAGCAAAATGATGGCGATCAGGATCGGGAATATCGCAATCACCCCGGAAAACGCGACGTCCCCGGCGATCATCGTCAGATTGTCTTTGATGACCTCGCGCTTCACGCTGAGGAGCACGGATTTCCACTCCGTCCAGCTCAGCCGGGGGAACCCGAGCCGGTGTCCAGCGTGAACCGGGTGTACCGCGGTGGTCATGTGTGCACCGGAACGCGGAAGCGCATTTCGTGCCAAGCGTCGCCCTCTCCGTCACAGCTCGACCTTTACCAGCACTGGCAGGTGGTCGGAATGTCGGTCGGACAGCACGCGCGCTTCACGGACCCGGATGTCGGCCGTCGCGAACACGTTGTCGAGGCGGTGCGTCGGCCGATAGGCGGGAAAGGTCGGCTCGGTGACGAGCGGGCGCAGCTTGCCTCGAACCTTCAGCGGCATGAGCTCGGGCGCGTCTGGATCGCAGTTGAAGTCAGCAGCCAAGAGCAGTGGGCCCATGCTGGAGAGCTCGCGGGCGATGTGCTCGGCTTGCTTCTTGCGAAGCGAGCCATTGAACGGCGGCGCTGCCAGGTGGGTGACGGCGACTCCCACCGTCACGGTGCCCACGGCGACGCGCGCGTGGATCAAGCCACGTTGCTCGAAATCGTGCACCAGCACGGTCGTGGTGAGCTCTTGCAGCGGGTGCCGTGAGAGCAAGGCGATGCCGTCGTTGCAGTGCCTGCGGCGCTGCGGAGCGAACTCGTAATATGGCAGGCCCGCGCGATCGGCGAGCTCGGCGACCAGGTTGCGGTAGCCGTTTCTCCAAGATCCGCCGTCTACCTCCTGGAGGCACACCACGTCGCACTGATGCTCGCGGATGAGCGCCGCGGCGGGCTCGACGGACCAGCGGGGGCCGCGCTCGAAAAAGAAGACGTTCCAGTGCTTGCGAACGTGATCGAACACGCTACTCGGTGCGCCGGACCCGAGAAACAAGTTCCAGGATAAAAGGGTCAGGGTCGGGCGGGTCACGCTCCGGTCAGAGACCCTTGCGGAAAACCTGCCAGTTCGCGTCGCCGCAGTACTTGCAATTGGCGCCGTAGAACGAGCCGCGCGCCGTCTCGTCTCCCATCAGGTGCAAGCGGAACCAGGCCGTGATCGGCTCGCGCAATGGACCGGCGGTGTTGAGCGGAGTGATGTGATTGACCGGAGTCACGATGCCGAAGAACGTGGGAACGGTGGCGGGGTTGTAAACGCCGTTCTGGCACAAGGTGATGGGATCGATGGTCGTGTCCTCTTTGCCGCACAGCAGCAGCATGGGACCGTTCAGGCGCTGCGTCTGGGGTACCGGTTGAATCGGAACCACCGTCTTGATACGCGGATCCGCGCCCGCGTTGATGGTCCCGCCGCCACCCTGCGAGTGTCCGGTCGCGCCGATGCGGTTCGGATCGAGCTTGCCGGCGAACTCTCCCGAACCGGCGTTCTGTTGCAGTAGCCAATCCACGCCTTGCAGCATTTGGACGCCGCTGCCGGTGTTGGTGTTGTTCGATGCGATCACGACGAAGCCGTGAGTGGCCAGGTGCGTCAGGAACGCAGCATATGCGTCCGGAGTGACGAAGGTGCCGTTCCCCCAGGTGATGATCGGATGCCGGACTCCGCCCTGGCCCAGCTGGGTCGGGCGGAAGAGCGTGAAGGTGTTGCCTGGACCAGTTTCGTTGACGCGCACTGCGGCGTACGGACCGGGCGCTCCAAAATCACTGACAGGCGGGAAGGCTCCGCCGCCGCCCGAACCACCAGTGCCGGCAGTGCCGCCCGCGCCACCGGAGCCCGGCGGCGGAGTCGGACCGCAATTCACGGCGCCAAGCAGACTGAGGACTAGGGCCGCGACCGTGATGGCGAGTGATCTCATGGTCCGAGTCGGTTAACGAGCGCTTCCGGGCCCGTCAAGCGCACCAGGGATCTTTGGAGCAGAACGGCCCGCTTCGTCGCTCACGAGGCGGGTGTCGGTGTAATTTTGCAGTCGAGCGCTCATCGTCAATTGACCCGGCGAGCGTGGCCCTGCCAGTAGGGTTCGCGGAGCTGCCTCTTCAGCACCTTGCCCGAAGGGTTTCGCGGCAAAGTCGCGACGAAATCTACGGACGTCGGTGCCTTGTAGTGAGCGAGCCGTTCGCGCGCAAAGTCGATCAGCTCGCGCTCGCTGACAGTGCGGCCTCCACGCAGTACGACGACGGCTTTGATCGTCTCTCCCCAGCGATCACTTGGCACGCCGATGACCGCCGCGTCGAGCACTGCCGGGTGCGTGTACAGCACCTCCTCGACCTCACGCGGATAGACGTTTTCGGCGCCGGTGATGATCATGTCCTTCTTGCGGTCGACGATGTAAACGTAGCCGTCGGCGTCGCGAAACCCGAGATCGCCGGTGTGAAACCAGCCGCCGCGCAGCGCCTCGGCTGTGGCTTCCGGGCGCTCGTAGTAGCCTTGCATGACGTTGCGACCGCGCGCGACGATCTCGCCCACTTGCTCCGCCGCGCACTCGTCGTCGCGTTCGTCGAAGATTTTCACTTCCACATTGTGCGCCGGCCGTCCGCAGCTGCGAATGCGGCGAGCACGCGGTCCCTCGAGCACGTGATCATCGCTCGGCAGCACGCACAAAAGCGGGCTCGTCTCCGTGAGCCCGTAACCTTGCGCGAGCTTTCCGGGCAGACGCGCGAGCGCCGTGCGCAAACGGTCTTCGGGTATCGACGAGCCGCCGTACACTATCAGCCGCAAGCTCGCGATGTCGTGGGCGTCGAAGCTCGGATGCTCGAGCAAGGCATTGATCATCGCGGGCACGAGGAAGCTCACCGTGACGCGCTCGGACTGGATGACTTCGAGCACGCGCTCCGGGCGAAACTCGCGGACCAGCACGTTCTGTGCGCACGCGAAGGTCATGCCGAAGAAGAGCTCGAGATCAGCGATGTGGTAGAGCGGCGCGACGTGCAGGTAGCGATCGGCGCTCGTGTAGTCACGTTCCGCGAGCGCCGTGAGTGTGTTGGCGACCAGATTGTCGTGTGTGAGCAGCGCTCCCTTGGGGCGACCGGTGGTCCCGCTCGTGTACATCTGCAAAAATACCGTGTCCGGGTGACGCTCGGGACGACGCGCGCGTGCTCCAGGGGGAGCCATGATGGCGTCGAAGACGAGCGCGTTCGGAGCTGCGCCGTCGAAAACGACAGCGCGGGTGAGCGCCGGCAGCTCGCCGCGCAGCGTGTCGACGGTCGCCGCGTACTCGCTCCCGAAGAACAGGGTCGTGGCTTTGCTGTCGCCGAGGATGAACGCGAGCTCGGGCACGGCCAGGCGATAGTTGAGCGGCACCGCGACCGCGCCGATTCGCGGCAGCGCGAAATAGAGCTCGAGGTACCGAGGGCCGTTCTTGTCGAGGATCGCCACGCGCTCCCCGGGCCCGACGCCGAGCGCCTGGAGACCTGCAGCGAGGCGCTCCACGCGCTCGAGAAATTCCTCGTACGTCAGGCGCTCGCCGTCCGCGACGACCGCGACGTGCCCGGCGTGGTCGCGCGCGGCGCGATCGAGCAGATCGTCGATCAACTTTGGGGTGAACTCCATTTCGGTGGGAGTCTACTCAAGGCTCGTCGCTCGGTGCGCTTTGCCTCAATGCGTACAAAGGGCGCAGCGCGTTCTTGCCGCGAAAGGCCAGGCTAGGCGGTTTTTACGCTGCAGTGCGGCGTAGGGACAGCGTTGGGAGAGATGGCACGCCACTCGCAATCAGCGCTGCCGCTGAGCCGCCCCTGCTGCGCGGCGGTCCGCCTGACGCTCGTCGGGCGCGTACGGAGGACGTATGTCGAGGTTCAAGCCTGTTGCGATTGGGATGTGTTGTGGACTGCTGTTGGGCGCCTGCGAGTCGAGCACCCAGGTCCCGCTAGGTAATAACCCGCGCGCGCTTTCGGTCGGCGACGTCAATGGGGACGGTCACGCCGACCTGGTGGTCGCGTCTCTGGGGGAGCCGCCGGACCCGGTCGCCCCCAGCGAGCCGGAGCAGATCCTGGTGCGCCTGGGACGCGGTGACGGCACCTTCGGCGACGTCCAGCGCAGCGCAGGACCCGTCAGCCCGCAGGACACGTTCTTCGCCGACTTGAACGGCGACCAGTATCCGGACCTCGTCGCCACGAGTTCTTTCGGCGGCGCTGAGGGATACACGAACGACGGCGACGGGACCTTCATGGGCAGCAGCGCGATGGTGCCCGGGGATGCGCGATCACCCGGCGGCGCCGCCGGCGATTTCAACGGGGACGGGCGCACCGACCTCGCGATTTTGGTCCGCGACGAAGGCAATACCTACATGAACGTGTCGTTCGGAAATGCGGACGGCTCGATGACGTTCGTCAAGAGCTACAGCCTCATGCCGATCAGCGTGCTGCCCTCTGCCGTGGCAGCCGGCGACCTCAACGGCGACGGCAAGCTCGATCTCGTGATCACCGGGAGCCACGGCGGGCAGGCCGGTGTCATCCCGCACCTCAACGACGGCACTGGCACGTTCCTGCCGCGCCCGCCGGTCGCCGCCGGAGTCGCAGCCATTGCGCTCATTGACGTGGATGGAGACAGCAGGCTCGACGCCTTCACCGGCGGCGAGTCCGTAGTGCTGCTGCGCGGCACCGGAGACGGCAGTTTCGCGGCGGGTCAAACCGTGTTCACGCCGCAGGGAGAGACGATCACGGACCTGGCCGTCGCAGACGTGAATGGGGACAGTCGGGTCGATGTCGTCGCGACCGCGCCGAGTGGCCTGCACGTCCTGACCTCTAGCGGCAGCACGTACGCGCACAGGCTGCTGGCGACGGGCGCGAATCCGAAGGACGTAGCGCTCGTAGACGTGAACGGGGATGGTCAGAAAGACGCCGTCAACTTGAACGGCACGTCACCGGGGTCGGTCACGATCCACTACAACTCCGCGCTGCGCGAGGTAGGCGCGGCGGTTGACGTGCGCGCGAACGCCAACCAGCGCACCCTGAGGCTCGGAGCCGTAGACAGCGCCCGACGCACGAAAATTGGCGAGTTGCGCCTGCTCGGCTCGCGTTGAGTTTTCGCCCCCTGCGTGGCCGCTCACGATGGCCAGGTGTGCACGGGGGCGCCGGCCTCGGAGTGGTCGAGGTACTCTTCGAGCATGCGCGCGAGCGCGGCGCGCCGGTGCGACGTGGCTTCGAGCTTGGCGAGGCGATTGCGCTGCCACGTGGACCCCGTCTGACCGCTCTCGGCGCGCGCGCGGATGACGCCGAGCAGACGGGCGACCTCGCTCGTCTCCACGCCGTTATGCAAGAGTCCACGCTCCGCGATGGGCAGTAAACTGAGCACGAGCTCACGCGCGCCAATCGTGACCAGGCCGCGGCCGCTCGGCCACAGCAGCTCTGCGCTCAAACCGCTGCGCGCGGCGCGGTAAAAGCTACCATGCGCGGCTTCGAACGATAGCCGCCCGCTGGGGGCTGCACGTGTCGCCAGCTCGAGCGCCACGCCGACCATGAACGCGGCGTTGGCGAGCATGTCCACCACGCTCGGGCCCGAAGGCAGAGCGCGCATCTCGATGCGCAAGTGTCCGCCGTGCCCGGGGTCGTAGACGGCGCGGTTCCAGCGCCACACCGTGCCGTTGTGCAAGCGGAGCTCGGCCAGCTGGGGCACGCCGCCCTCTCGCACGACCGTGAGCGCTCGCTCGTCCGCGACCACGGGCAACAGCGCGTCGTGCAGCTCGACGCTTTCTCGGAACAGCTCGAGCGCGCTGTCCGCGAGCCAGCCGAGGCCGTAGGAAACACGCGGCACGCCTCGCAGCGGGCCCCGGCTGAGCTGCCGATCGTCCACGGCTTTCTTGAACAGCGCGATGCGCGTCTCCTCCCACAAGCGATGCCCGAGGAAGGTCGGCGAGTTGCCGGAGACGGCAAGCGCCGGGAGCGTCGCGAGCTGGATCGCATTGTAGAGCGCGACGAAGTCGCCGGGGTTCGTACGCAGGTGCACCTGCAGAGACGTATTCGCGCCTTCGTACGTCACGTCGTCGCACTCCATGTCGAGCCCGTCAGCGCCCTCGATGCAGAGCCGGAAGGGGCGGCCACGCAGCTGGCGAATGCGCGCTGAGAGCGCGCGGTAGCGCGGCAAGTCCGTCATGGCCGAGCGTCCCAGATCGGCTGGAGTGAGCGTCGGCAGGATACCGATCAGAGCCACGCGGGCGCCGTGACCCTGCGCCGTTCGCCGCACTCGACGCAGGCTCTCGTCGAGCTCGTGTGCGAGCGCGCTGAAGGGCCGCCCCGAAAACGGCACGGGCGCGGAATTGTACTCGAGATTGAAGCGGTTCAACTCGACCGTGAAGCGCGGATCGGAGAGCTCTGCCAACACCTCTTGATTGACACCCCGCGGCTGACCGTTTTCGCCGACCAGCGACATTTCGAGCTCGGCACCGAGCGACCGCGGCCCCACACCGAAGGACTGCTTCGACAGCAGCTCCGAGAGGGCGGCGAGGTTCTCGCGTAAGCGCTCGGCGAACTGCGTGAAGTCGCCCTCTTCGAAGTGGTCGCGAGCAATCTCTAGGCCCAAATCCGGTCTCCGTGCAGAAGCGGCACCTGGAAACTGTAACCAGTGCCAAGCCGGTTACCAGCGGCTGGCTTTACGCTGCGACAAAAGCACGCCAAGACGGCGGGCAGCCGCTCGGGCATCGAAAGGAACCTCATGACTAGCGAACAGGCAGGGCTGCGAGCCGCCGTGCTGGCCGCGGACTTCAATCAGGACATCGTGGGCAGCATGCTGCAAGCCGTCGAGGACGAAGCACGCAGCAGCCACGTGCAGATCGTGCGGGTGGTCAGGGTTCCCGGGGCTTACGAGCTTCCGCTCCTGGCCGACCGCATGCTCGCGTGTGGTGATTGCGACGTTTTGGTGGTGCTAGGCTACATCGAGCGGGGAGAGACCTTGCACGGCGAGGTGATGGGCCACGTCGTTCACCGCTCCCTGGTCGAGCTCAGCCTGAAGTACCAGACGCCGATCGGGCTCGGTATCATCGGGCCTGGTGCGACGCTGGAGCAGGCCAGCACGCGCAAGCACGCCTACGGTCGCGCTGCCCTGGTCGCGGCGCTTCGAGCCTGGCGCGCGCGTTCCGAGCTGCCAAGCGTTGGCTGAGCACTGGCTCTCGGCCTTGCGCACCTTACGTTGCCAGCACTCCATGGGTCCTGTTCGATTCGGTCGGCACAGTCGTTGGGCGGCGCTTTGCTCGTTCGTCATCGCCGGTGGTTGCGGATTGCCACGCGACATGCGTGAAACCCTCGACGATGTCCGCGGCCAGACCCTGCGCGCCGGTGTCGTCAGTGAGCGCGGACCGTGGACCGAGCGCAAAGATGGCGGCGCTTCGGGCATCGAAGTCGAGCTCATCCAGCGGTTCGCGGCGCGCCTCGGCGCCAACGTGAGCTGGACGTGGGGGGGCGAGCAGGGCTTAATCGAGCGGCTCGAGCGGCGTGAGCTGCATGTGGTGGCAGCGGGCTTCGACGACTCGAGCCCGTGGAGCGAACAGGTCGGGATGACCCGTCCCTACTTCGAGAGCGAAGAGGCCTCGGACCGTACCGTCCGCCACGTGCTCGCCGTTCCACCCGGCGAAAACGCCTGGCTGCGGCAGCTCGAGCTGTTCTTGCGACAAGAGCGCGGGCGGGTGAGCCAGCAGTACGGGCGCATGCGATGAAGCTGCGCCAGCCGTTTCATCTACCCGATCCCTACCAGGCCATGCAGCGTCGGGCGGTGCGTCTCGCGTGGTGGAGCATCGCGCTGCTCGGGTTGGCAGTGCTCGGGATGTATTTCGTGATGGGCTCTTCCCAGGCCATGAAAACGGCCTGGATCGAGGATTTGCTGAGCCTGATTCCACCGATCGCCTATCTGATCGCGACGCGCGTCAGCAAGCTCCCTCCGAACGCGCAGTTCCCCTACGGGTACCACCGCGCGATCTCGATCGCTTTCTTGGTCTCGGCCATCGCCCTCTTGACGATGGGCGTGTTGCTCCTGGTCGAGTCCGTCGTGAAGCTCGTGACCCGGGAGCACCCCACGATCCAGAGTATGGAGCTCGGAGGCTGGTTCGTTTGGCAAGGCTGGCTGATGCTCGGGGTGCTCGTGATAACGGGCGTGATCCCGGTGGTGCTCGGTCGCATGAAGTTGCCGATCGCTCGAGCGTTGCACGACAAGGCGCTATACGCGGACGCGGACATGAACAAGGCGGATTGGCTCACGGCGCTGTCTGCCGTGCTCGGCGTAGTCGGCATTGGGTTCGGCGTGTGGTGGAGCGATGCGGCGGCAGCCGCGTTCATCTCGCTCGCGATAACGCGAGACGGCGCCAAGGATCTGCGACGCGTCGTGCTCGATCTGATGGATCGCAGCCCCACGCACGTGGACAGCGGTACGCCGCTGGACGTTCCAGAGAAGCTCCGCGCTGCGCTCACTGCGCTCGACTGGGTGACCGATGCCGACGTGCGCCTGCGAGAAGAGGGCCACGTGTTCTCGGGCGAAGCGTTCGTCGTTCCCGCCGGTGAACGGGACCTTCTCGAGCGGGCCGCGCAGATCCGCGCACTCGCGGTTACCCTGGATTGGAGGCTGTCGGAGCTCGTCGTCACTTTCGTGAACAGCCTCGATTTTCCGAGCTCCGGAGCAGGAGCGGGCTCGGGAGGCGACAGGGCAGCCGCGCCAGCGAGCAATGCGTTAAAGTAGTCGGCTCATGCTGATCGAATGCAGCTACTGCGGAGCGCCGCTCGACGTGCGCCCGAATACGCGGGTCACCAAGTGTAAGTACTGTGACAGCACCAGCCAGGTGCAGGCGACGCGGACCGTGGCGCACGAGACACCCCCGGGCTGGCGGCCACCGCAGCAGTGGACTCCGCCCGTACAATTTGCGGCGGACTCGGGCAAGACGCTCGTGTACCACGCGGCGAACACCGTCCGGCGCATCGTGTCGCTGGTGATAACCCTGGCGTTCTTGTCGATGGCGCTGCCGGTCATCCTGTGGTTCGTGAGCCGTCAGTCGAGCTCGAACGCAACGGACGTCACGGGCGCGCTCGCGGCTGCGGAGCAGGCGGTCACCGAGGCGAAGCAGGCCGCCGAGGGCATGAGTCGCGCCGCGACCACTCAGGAGAATTTGTTCGAGGGCCGCGCCGCGGTGGACCTGATGGGCAAGTTCAGCCAACACTTGGGCGGCAAGCCCGTGCGCGCTACGCAGGTCGTGCTGTACCCCGAGTACGCGCTGGTGCAAGCGCAGGATCCGGCGAAGCCGACGCACATCGATCGCTACATGTATCGAAACGGAGCGATCTCGGAGCCTGACCCCGTGAACGTGCAGAGCCTGCGCGGCAAATTGGACGACAACCTGGTGTCCATGGACGAAGTGGCTCTCGACAAGCTCCCGGAGCTCATCGCCGCGACGCTCCGTGACCTCGCCTACGAAGAAGGCAAGGTGAGCCACGTGATCGTCGAGAGCAATCGTCCCTTCTCGAAACACGTCGTGATTCGCGTCTATGTGTCGGGTCCGCGCGAGAGCGGACGCATCGACTACACCGCGGCCGGCAAAGTCCTCAGGGTATTCAAGTAGCTACGGCTCGGCGTAGCGCTCGCCGATGGAAACCGTTCTGGCGTGATCGCGGTCGCGGTCGCGGTCGTGGCCGCTGTCGCTGTCGCTGTCGAAACGCGAGCCGCGCCGAGGGAGGACCGATCGCGAAGTATGTTCGGTTTCCAGCCAGGATGCCTACCAATGCGCTGTTCAAGTCTTGGCTTTGTCGGCCCCCTCGCCGAGCGCACGCCCAGAGGTACGGCGCCCCCTCCGATCAGCTCCCCCGCGTTCATGCTCACCAAGCTGTGCAAGCCCGAGCGGTCGTCAGCGACAGCGTCAGCGTTCACGATCACGTCGACGTCCACGACTACGTGGACCTTCCGAGTATTCCCCTTAATTTCTGTACGAACGCTTAGCGCTTCGCCGAAGGTGCGCTTAAATGCGCGAATGTCGCTGCGATGGACGTTCGGCTTGGGATGGTTCGCGTGGGTTTGGTGCGCGGGGTGCGCGGAGACGTACTGCCAATCCGGCGCGAAGCACGGCACCGAGTGCTACTCGGGAGCCGATGTGCGGGCGGAGCAACGCGCGCAGGGCCGCCAGGAGCCGCCCTCGGAGATGAAATGGTGGGCGCCGCCGCCGCGATCGGCGCCCACTCCGGCGTCGGCCTTGCCCACGGCGAGCGCGGCGCCCGCGAGCTCGCCCCGCGCCGGCGATGCCGGAGCCGACGCCGCACCAGAGCGGTAGCCTACCGCGGCGACCTTCGTGATACAGAGCCGTCGCAATGAGCAACTTGGACGGCAAAGGACGAACGGCCTTGATCACGGGCGCATCGGCGGGCATCGGCGCGGCTCTGGCGCGCGTGTTCGCCGAGCACGGATTCGACCTCGTGCTCACTGCGCGGAGGGAGGAACGCCTTGCCTCGCTCGCCGTCGAGCTCCGCAATCAATTCGGCGTGACCGCGACGCCAATCGCCGCGGATCTGGCAGACCCCCAGGCTCCGCGCCGGTTGTTCGACGAGCTCGAGGCGCGCGGGATCCACGTCGATGCGCTGGTGAACAACGCCGGCTACGGGGTGCCGCGCGCGTTCAGAAAGGCGTCCTGGGAAACGCACGCGGAGTTCATGCAAGTCCTCGTGACGGCCGTGCTCGAGCTCACGCACCGGTTCGAGCCCGGCATGACCGAACGCCGCTACGGTCGCATCCTGAACGTCGCATCGTTGGCTGGGCTCGTACCGGGCTCGGCCGGCCACACGCTGTACGGCGCGGCCAAGTCGTTTCTGATCAAGTTCTCTGAGTCGCTCGCGCTCGAGCACGCGGGCGATGGCGTGCACGTGACCGCGCTCTGCCCGGGCTTCACGCACACCGAGTTTCACGATGTCGCCGGTCTGCGCGACCTCGTCCGAAGGTTGCCGTCGCCGTTGTGGATGGACGCTGGCGCCGTGGCGCAGGGCGGGTACCGCGCCGTGATGGCCGGGCAGCCGCTGTGCATTCCGGGCGCGATCAACCGAGTCATCGCGTCCGCGACGCGGCTGGTTCCAGAGTCCGTCGCGCTCAAGATCATGAAGACTCAGACGAAGCGCATCCGGCGCGCCGAGTGAGCCCGGGCTTTTGGCTCCGCGCTACGGCAGCTTGCGAAATCGCTCTGGATCGATCGAGAAGCGGCGCAGCCAGCGCTGCACTTGTTGACGCGCTTTGCCGAGCCGGCGCGCCGTTTCACTGACGTTGCCCTCGGTCGCCTGCAGGGCATCGAGCAGGGCGGCGTGTACGGCCTCGTCTTCGACGGAGCGCGCGGGTTGTGACGGTCGATTGCCGGTCGGCGGTGGAGGCGGCAAGCTGCCGAGCGAGCGTTGTACGGGCTCCGGCAGATCTCCCAGTGAAATCACGCCCTCCTCGGAGAGCACCAGCGCCGCAGCCAGGCACTGGTGAAGCTCGCGCACGTTGAGCGGCCAGCCGTGGGCGAACAGGGCGCGCGCCGCGTCACTCCGGATCCGCAGGTTGGGCCAACTCCCGCCTTGCTGCAGTAACACCGCGCCGATCAACAGCCCCAAATCCTCGAGACGGTCGCGCAGCGCCGGGAGGTGCGTGACGAACCCGGCGAGCCGCGCGTACAGATCCCGCCGGAAGCTGCCAGAGTCCATCAGACGCTCCAGCGCTTGATGGGTAGCGGCGATGATGCGCACGTCCGCGTGCACCGGCTTGGCGCTGCCTACCGGCATCACCTCGCCACTTTGAAGCACCCGTAGCAGTGCGGCCTGCGAGCTCGTCGGAAGGTCGCCAATCTCGTCGAGGAACAGGCTGCCGAACGCGGCGGTGCGCACGAATCCGAGCTCGTCCTTGACCGCACCCGTGAACGCGCCTTTCGCATAGCCGAACAGCTGCGCCTCCATGAGCGTGCCCGGAATCGCGCCACAGTTGACCGGTACGAAGTGGCCGGAGCGGCCCGAGCGCTCGTGGACGGCGCGTGCGAGCAAGTCCTTGCCGGTGCCGGTTTCGCCCAGGAGCAGCACGGGCAGCTCCGAGACGGCCACGCGCTCCAGGCGCGCGAAGTTCTCCGCGAGCTCGGGACACAGCGTGGTCAGGGCGCCGGCGTGGCCGGGTCGCAGAGACACGTCGTCCACCAATTCGCCCGGGGTCTCGAGCTCACTGAACAAAAAGATGGTGCTGCCGAGCTCGATCACGTCACCGGGGACGAGCTCGGCGCGCTGCACGCGCTGCCCGCGGATGAAGCTACCGTTCGTCGAGCTCAGGTCTTCGAGCAGCCACGTGCCGTTATCCCGTTTGAGCCGCGCGTGGCTGCTGGAGAGCTTGCGATCGGGCAGCGATAGCCGGAGGACCAGGCGCCCCCCTTCGCGAGCGCGCAAGTGCGCCGGGTCGCCGCGCTGGATGCGCACTTCATCGAGCCCGCGCAGCGCGTGCCTCGAAGAGCCCGTGAGCGGGGCGTCACATTGTAACGCACAGATCAAAAACGTCGCGCTGCGTCGGCTCGCCTCCTCTTCCTTGTCATCGGAGAGCTGGGTCGAACGCATCGTGTTCGGTGCCTGGGTCAAAGCGCGTTCATTCTAGTGCACGGTGCCGAGAAGTCGTTACCGACTTCTGAGACAGCAACTCGCAGGACGGGTGGACCGATGCTGGCGTTATCATGAAAACGCGCGCGCTTTGCCCGTGGTCTACAGTTCTTTTTCGGCTCGGCTTGCTCAGCTCGATGCCCCTTTGCCTGCCGCGCTGCGGTGGCTTCGAGAGCGAGCCGTGGCCCGAAGAGGACAAAGCGGGGACCGCCACGCGTGACGCCGCGGCGGATGGCCGATCGCCTTGGGGCAGAGATGGCGGCAGCGGAGGCGCGGGGAACGGTGGCACGTCGCAGACGCCAGCGCGCGACGCCAGCTCGGAGACGAGCTGGGCCGGCGCGGGTTCCGCCGGCGCCGGTGACGCGAGCGTGGCGCCGATTCCGGACGCAGGTCAGGGTGGTCGCGCCGCGGATGCGGGCGCGTCGGTCGTGGTGCGCATCAACGAAGTGAACGCGAACATCAGCAAGGGCTGCGACCTGGTCGAGCTGCGCGTCGTCACGGGTGGCAACATGTACGGCGTCGAGTTGTGGGCACGCACGAGCGCAGTGCTCACCTTCGGTGCGCTGGCGGTCGAGCGGAACGATCTGATCATCGTTCACATGAACGCGCCGACGTGTAGTCCGGAGCTCGAAAGCGAGCAGCTCTCGAAGACCCAGACCACGGCACCGGGCACCTATGCGACGGCCTATGACTGGTATTCGACGTCGGCCGGCCTCGTGAGCACCGATCTCGTGCTCACCCTGTACGACGCTCAGGGCCGGATGCTCGATGCTGCGCTGTTCGCGGACGACACGACCGGGACGGCTGCAACTCAGTCGGAAGAGCAGGCGCAGGCCGTGGCCACGGCCAAACACTGGGTCGCGGCGGGCACGGGCATTCCGGCTAGCGGCTTCGTGGACGACACATTCTGCGCGCACGCGGCCCAAGACTTGAATGCCACCGGAATCAGCGCACCGGGTGAATCCATCGGGCGAGTCGGGGATGAGGACCACGACTCGGCCGCGGATTGGCTTCAAGGCGCGTCGAGCTGGGGACACCTGAACAGCGGGCAGCGTCCTCGGTAACAACCTTCACGACACCGGGCGTGAGCGCACACACCTACACTGGCGCAGTTTGTCCTTCACGCGCCGGCATGGACCTCCCAGCGGCGGCGCGGCGCGCATCGATGCTACGATGCTCCGTTGTGCCTTGCGTGGCGCTTTTCGCGACATGAAGCCTCCGCCGATCCCGCGTTCACAGCGCGCCGCGCGCGCGGCGCCTGGTCCTGCACCGCTGCAGCAAGGCTTTTTGGTGGCGGACAAGTATGGCCTCATCGAACCACTTGGCACGGGCTCGATGGGCGCCGTCTGGAAGGCCAGCCACGTGATGCTCGGTCACACCGTCGCCATCAAGTTTCTGCATGCATCCGTCGAAGCTTATCCGGAAGGGCGCGTCCGCTTCGAGCGCGAGGCGAAGCTGTCGGCGCGTCTGGGTGAGACGTCTCGTCACATCTGCCGAGTGAGCGATTTCGGTGTGATCGGCTCCGGCACGCCGTTCGTCGTCATGGAATTTTTGCACGGCGAGGAGCTCTCTGCGCGGCTCAAGCGTGAACGCGCTCTGCCTCTGCCGGTCGTCGTGGACATCGTCGTTCAGCTTTGTCGAGCGCTGACGGTGGCTCACGACGCGGGCGTCATTCACCGCGATTTGAAGCCCGCGAACGTCTTTCTCTGCAAGGCCGAGGAAGGCGACGGCGTGTTCGTCAAGTTGCTCGACTTCGGCGTCGCCAAAGCCGTCATGGAGCATGAAGACACCCAGGCCACGCGCGCCGGCATGGTCTTCGGGACTCCGGGCTACATGAGCCCCGAGCAGATTCTGGCCGATGGGGAGCTCGACGCACGCGCCGATCTCTGGAGCGTCGCCGTGTTGGCGTATCGCATGACCGTCGGACGCACACCGTTCGGCGCGGGATCCATGAGCGAGCTTGGTCTGCGCATTCTGACGACTCAGCCCGCGCCGCCCTCGAGCACTCGCTCCGAGCTCCCGAAGGCGTTCGATGCCTGGATGAAAAAGGGGCTCGCCAAGCGTCGTGAAGAGCGCTTCTCGACTGCCACCGAGCTCGCTGATGCGTTGGTTGCCGCGGCGTCCGGCGCAACCGACTCACAGCCGGAGCTATCGCGAGCAGAAGTCGCCCAGGACCCGGCTCCCGTCGGCGAGGACTCGACGTACGGTCCACTGTACCGATCGGAAGCCGCGCCCAGCGCGGATCCCCGCGCCAGCCGCCGCGCGCGCCTGGGGCTCGTGGCCGCTGCCCTGTTCGTATCGCTGATGTTAGCGCTCGTGATCGCGTCCCGGACTGGTCGCCTGGCGCCGAGTCCGAGCAGCGCCGCCGGGCGTTCCACTTCGGGCCCCGAGCGCGGCGCAGCTCTGGTCCCGACTCCAGCGGCAAAAGGGCCCGATCGTCCGAGCAACGCGCTGCCGCCGCCAGGGCCAGGCTCGGCGCTACCGCTCGCTGCTAGCGGCAGCGGGCCGAGTGTGGCGGCGCCTGCGGATGGCGGCGTGGTCTCGTCCGCGCCGGCTGCTGCAAGCGGCGTTTCCGCGAGGCCCGCGGCCGCGAGCCGGGCCGTGCGAAGTCGGCCGTCCGCGGCCAAGCAGAAGGCGCGGATCGAAGCCGTCGAAAAGCGCGCGAACGAACTCTGGAACAAGAAGGACGAGCTCTGACGATGCGCGCTCGCCGGTTCGCGCTTGCGTACTGCGGCGCGCTGTCGCTCGCATTGTCGTCGAGCCTGCCGGCGTACGCCGAGGACGCCGAACACGACAAGCAACTCGCCATCGACTTGTTCGACCGTGGCGTCAGCAAGTTGCGGGAAGGACAGTGCGATCGAACGCCGATGCGCTCGCGTCCTCTGTGCGAGCAGGCGCGTGATGCGTTTGCAAGAGCCTACAGCCTCTACCCTGCCGGACTCGGGGCTCTGCGCAACCTGGCTTACGTCGAACGAAACCTGGGTCTGGTCGCCAGCGCCGCGCGCCACTTCCGCGAGCTGTCGCGAAAGGCTCCACTCGACCCGAATCCCGCACGCAAGCTGTGGGCGGAGTTCGCCCGCAAAGAAGCGGATGGTCTGACGGAGCGCATTCCGCGGCTCACCGTGCGGGTGCCTCTGGCGAATTCGGAAACCACGGTCGTGCTCGACGGCCATCTCATCCCGCGAGCGGCGTGGGAGGCCGCGCTCGAGGTGGATCCGGGCGAGCACACGCTGCTCGTTCAGGCGCCGGGGCATACTCGCTTCGACGAAACACTGACGCTCGCCGAAGGGGAACGGAAGGATTTGGAGGCTCGGCTGACTGCGCTCGAGACGCCGCGCGCAGCGCCGACCGCTCCCGCCCCCAGCGCGCCGGAGCGCGACGCTCCCTCGCGTCCGCGCGTGCTGCCACTGGTGGTCACCGGAGTCGGAGTCGCCACGCTCGCTGCGGGGCTCGGGCTCGGCTTCGTCGCGATTCAGAAGCGCAAGGATGCTTGCGGAGACAGCCACTACTGCGACCCGGATAAACTGGATTCTGGTCGGCGAGTGGCGCGCGCGTCGACCATCGTGACGGCAGCAGGAGGCGCGCTGACGGTGGGGGGATTGGTCTGGTACTTCCTGGCTAAAGACCGTGCGACGGGGACGCACGCCGCGCTTCGCCCGTTGCTCGGTACTGCGACGGGCATCGAAGCGAGCGGAAGCTTTTGAAGCGAGGGGAAGCCGGCTCGATGACGCGCGCGATCCGTCTGCTGCTACTCTGGGGCCTGGCTCTGTTCGGGTGCGAAGCCATCGCGGGTTACAACGACGTCGAACCCTGGCCTCGCGACGCAGGTAGCTCCGGCAGAGGTGGCGCTGACGCGGCCATTTCCGACGGCGCGCGCGACGTCGCGCACGAGACGAGTCCTTCGGACGGCGAGGCGGGCATCAGCGACGCGGACGTCGAGGCCGGACCCTGCATGATGCGCACCGGCAACGACGCTTGCAGCCGCGTGCCGCGCTTCACCGCGGCACGGCAAGTCGTGGACAGTTTCGGTGACGAGTTCTGTAACATCGAGGCCATGGTGTTCGACGTGGACAGCTGTCCCACTCTGATCCCGAGCGAGCCCCCGAGCATGCCGGAAAGCGTCCACTTGCGCATCGGCTGGTCGGCGGATGCGTTTCACCTCCACGTGCGCGTGGAAGACCCCTCCGTGCTCGTGAACCCCGACCCCAACCGCTTGTGGGATGGCGACGCGGTCGAGATCTACATCGCCGGAGTCACTGGAGAGGCTCTGACCGGCTCCTACAACGGTCGAAATGACGGCGGGGCGATCCAGATCGTGCTCGCGCCGCCGGGCGCCGGCTTCGACACACGCGGGCGCGCCTACATCAATCCGGGCGCCGATGTGCACGTAAACACGCCCATCACGTCTTCCTTCTATGCCGGACGCCTGACGGAAGACGGCTACGAGCTCGAGCTTCGCTATCCGTGGCTCGCGTTTGCCGAGCCGGCCGTCGAGGGCGCGCGCATCGCCTTCGATCTGGCGGTGGACGCGCGCGATGACAGCGACGCGAGCGGCCGGCAGATTCAATGCATCATCAGTAACGTGTTCGTCGCTGGTGAATCGGCGTGCGGATTCACTGATGGACGACCAGCAGAGCCGTGGTGCGACGATCGCACCTGGTGCCGACCGACGCTGCAGTGAAAGCACACTGGACGTGAGCGGAGCTCACTGGAAATGAGCAGCGGCGCTTTTCGCGCGCGTCCGTTCGTGCCGGCAATTTTCACCGTTTGCCTGAATTTCTGCTGTTTCGGGGTGCGCTCCGGTTGCTCAGCAAAGGCATTTGCTTTAGTTTGAATGACGGCTCGCATTGGCGACAGCACTCTGCGGCGAGCAGGTGTCGCGAGCCCGCGCCGCTGAAAAGCGGTGAAAGGCAGGCGCTTGCCGGCGGTAGTGATCCGTTCGTCGAGCGCATTTCGCCCGGACGTCCAGCCGAAGGAGCGTCGGACGATGCGATCTTGCGTGCGCTTGGCAATCATGTGTTCGGTCGTCCTCGGCGCCGCGGGCTGCGAGGGCAGCATCATCGAATCGAAGGACGGCCCGCGCGGCGCGCCGGGAAAGGTAGATCCCGAGACCGGTCTGCCGGTCGATCCGGAAACGGGTAGACCCATCGATCCGGAGACGGGCAAGCCGTTGCCTCCGTTCAGCGCAGCGCCGGTCGCCATCCGAAGGCTCTCCGCGACGCAGTTTCAGAACGCGGTGCGCGACCTGTTTCCCGACGTGCGCGTCACCACCGCGCTGGAAGCAGACGCGGCCGTCAACGGCTTCATCGAGATCGGCGTCGCGCGCGGGACTATCTCACCCGCCGCGGCAGAAAAGCTCGAGAAAGCGGCCTACGAGATCGCCGGACAGGTCGCCGCGCCCGATCGGCGCGCGCGCTTCGTGAGCTGCGCCCCGGCAAACGCGGTGGATACGGCGTGCGCGCGCTCGTACGTGGAGCGCGTGGGCCGGCGCGCCTTTCGCCGTCCGCTCACGTCCGAGGAAGTCGCGCGCTACGTCGGTCTAGCCGACACCGCGGCGCAGCGGCTGAACGATTTCTACGCCGGAATCGAGTTTGCGACGGCGGGTCTACTGCAATCCCCGAATTTCGCGTTCCGAGTGGAAGTCGGGGAACCCGACCCGGGCGACGGGAGCCGCCTCCGCTACACGAGCCTGGAAATGGCGACGCGGCTCTCGTTTCTGATCTGGAACACGATCCCCGACGAAGCCCTGCTCGCCGCCGGTGAAGCCGGCGAGCTCTTGACGGAACGAGGACTGACCGCGCAGGCCGAGCGCCTGTCGAATGACGCGCGCGCACGCGCCGCCATGAACAACTTTCATCTCGAGCGCTTCAACCTGGAAGCGCTGGACGCGCTCAACAAGGACCGCGCACGATTTACCGGCATGAGCGACACGCTCGGCGCGTCGATGCGAGAGGACGTGCTGCGCACGATCGACCACATCGTGTTCGAGCAGGGCGGAGATTATCGCGACCTGTTCGATACTCCGATAACCTTCAGCAACGCCGAGCTCGCGGGGATCTATGGGCTCGGGAGACCCGCGAGCGGCACGCAGCTGCTCTCGTTGCCGAGCGCGGGGCCGCGCGTCGGGATCCTGGGCAAGCCGGGGCTCTTGGCCATGAACGCGCACGTCCAGGAAACGTCGCCGACGTTGCGCGGCAAGTTCGTGCGCGAGCGTATCCTGTGCGAAAGCATCCCGGAGC
Source organism: Polyangiaceae bacterium (assembly GCA_036520475.1). Lineage (GTDB taxonomy): Bacteria > Myxococcota_A > Polyangia > Polyangiales > Polyangiaceae > DATDJP01. Next base: position 29,484 of record DATDJP010000238.1, read on the forward strand.
CGCCGCCCGAAGTCGTCACGATCGTTCCGGAACCGAACCCCGACGCTCCCACGATGCGTGAGCGCCTCGTGCGACACCGCGAGGAGCAGAGCTGCGCGCGCTGCCATGCGTCGATGGACCCGATTGGACTCGCCTACGAGAATTTCGACGCTATCGGCGCGCATCGCGAAACGGACAACGGCCACACGCTCGACCTATCCGGTGAAATCGATGGCGCCACTTTCAATGGATCGCGCGAGCTCGCAGGCCTCCTTCGCGATCGCGTCAGCGCCAGTGAATGTTCCGTGCGCCAGCTGTACCGCTACGCCGTCGGACACGTCGAGACCGACGGTGAGGAGATCGTAATCAAGTCATTGAGTCAGCGCTTCTCGGCGGGCGGCCACCGGCTGAAAGGCCTGATCCAGGAGATCGTGATGAGCGAAGGTTTTCGCTACCTGAAGAAGGAAAACCCATGAAGAAGCTCCAGCTCAGCCGGCGCGCGGTACTGCGCGGAGCCGCTGGCGGCGTGCTCTCCGCCATCGCCCTACCCACCCTGGAGGCGATGCTCGATTCACACGGCACCGCGTACGCGCAGGGTCAGCCGTTTCCGAAACGCTTTGGCGTTTTCTTCTGGGGCAATGGCGTGCGCCTCGCGCGCTGGAATCCGGCGCAGACGGGCGCGGACTGGCAGCTCTCGGAGGAGCTTTCGCCGCTTTTGGACGTCAAGTCGTACGTCTCCGTCGTATCCGGAATGGAGATCAAGAGCGGCAATCAACGCGGGCACCACGCAGGCTGCGTCGGCATCCTCTCCGGCGCGCCCATGCTGCCGCAAAACCCGGACGGAGCGCCCTATGCGTCGACCTTTACTCAGCCGTCCATCGACCAGGTCGTGGCCACCCGGCTGAACGCCAGCACGCGCTTCAGGTCTCTCGAGCTGGGCGTGTCGCGCCGGGTGACGACGGGCGAGGGGACGACCTTGCGCTATCTGTCGCACAACGGTCCGGACAACGCGAATGCACCGGAATACTCGCCGCGAGCAGCCTTCGCGCGCTTGTTCGGGCCCGGCTTCACGGCTCCCGGACAGGCGCCCGTCGTCGATCCTCGGCTCGAGCTACGCCGCAGTGTGCTCGACGTCGTGCGTCAGGACGCCAATGCTCTGCGCACGCGGCTCGGATCGACCGATCGGCAGCGCCTCGAGCAGCATCTCGACAGCATCCGCGCTCTGGAGAACCAGATCCGGTTGATCGAGAATGTGGCGCCGCCGCCGAGCGCGTGCCGGGCTCCAAGCGAGCCCGCGGAGCCGGCGCGCGAGCAGCTGACCGAGGTGACCGACGCGATGGCGAGCCTGTTGGCGCTGTCGCTCGCCTGCGATCAAACCCGGGTGTTCTCGATTCAGTTCAGTGGCTCCGTCGGGGGTACGGTGTACAGCGAGGTAGGCGCGACGCGGGAGCACCACGGCGTCACGCACGACGAACCCGGGGATCAACCCACCGTGAACGCGATCACGACGTTCATCATGAAGAAGTTCGCGACGTTCCTGGGCAAGCTGAAGGAGACCACGGAAGGTACGAGCAACATCCTGGATCAGTGCGCGATCCTGGCGAGCTCGGACACCGCGGAGGGTCAGCCCCATTCGATCCGCGACTACCCGATAATAGTCGCCGGCAAGGCCGGGGGAGCTCTGAAGCACCCCGGTGTTCACTACCGGTCCACCACGCGTGAAAACACCAGCAAGGTGCTGCTGACGCTCTTGCAAGCGATGGACATCCCCGTCACCGAGTTCGGTACGGACGGCGGCCGCACCAACGAGACCGTCGCCGCGATACGCGCCTGATCGAAGAGAAGCCGGAAGTCGCACCGCTGTCAGGCGTCCGCGCCGCCGCATGATCGGGGTCGTTGCATTTTGCGCCAGACTTTAAATGCTAGTGGCGATCTGACTCGTAGCACGGTGCCACCAGGCAATCCGCGCGGATTCATTGCTGTATGGCAACGGAGTCATAGCTTCCGGCCGCTCGGTTTGCCGCGGTCGCGCGCGTTTGACATGAGCGTGCGCGGCCTCGTGCTGTTTGCTGTGGATGACGTTCGAACAATGGAGCACGATCGGATTGGCCTATGGCCGCTTCCAGTGCTTCAAAACTAAAAGCTGCGATCCATACTCCCGCCGTGAAGGAGGCCGACGGCAGCGTCCCTTCACCGCGGCGTGCGGCGTCCGGCACCGAACCAGACCGCTCACAGCTGGTCGGTTTGCGCGTGCTGGTCGTCGACGACGAGGAAGACGCGCGGGACCTGCTCGAGGCGATCCTGTCGCATCATGGCGCGGCGGTGCAGGCGGCGGAATCGGCGAGCGCGGGGCGTACGGCGCTCGCGTCCTTCGCTCCGCACGTCATCATCAGCGACATCGGTATGCCGGGCGAAGACGGTTACCGCTTCGTCCGCAGTATCCGCGATTTGGAGCGCGCGCACGGCACGAACACGCCGGCCATCGCGCTCACCGCGTACGCGCGAGCCGAGGACCGCAAGCAGGCATTCGACGCGGGTTTCGACGTCCACCTGCCGAAGCCGGTCGACATCAACGAGCTCTTGGGCATCGTGGAGCGGCTGGGACGGCTCGCGTCCGGCGACCCCCGGTGATTTCGAGCGCGCGCTGTCACTTGACGGAGAGACGCGCCGACAAGGTTAGATCGCGCGCCGAGGTCCCGACGTGCAGCACGTACTCGAGTGGCTCGACGTAGAACGTCCGCGCGTCCGGCTCGTACACCGCGAGATCAGCGACGGAGAGCTCGAGCTCGACGGTGCGCACGGCTCCGGCTTCCAGCTCGACACGCCGGAATGCGCGGAGCTCGCGCGGAGCGCGCTCGAAACGCGAGCCGGGCGCGGAGGCGTATACCTGCACCACTTCGGTGCCCTGCCGTGAACCGCGATTGTACACGTCGACGCTCAGCCGTACCCGGTCCGCGGCGCCGGCCACGCGCCGGTCGAGCTTCAAGCGCCCCAGCTGAAAGCGGCTATAGCCGAGGCCGAAGCCGAACGGAAATCGAGGGTCCTCCGCCTGCGCGTCGAGCAACCGATAGCCGTGCAGATATCCGTAGCTGACTTCGTCGCTCGTGATGTCCCACGGCGGGAGCTGATCCATCGAGCGCGCGAAGCTCACCGGCAGCTTGCCGGACGGGTTGACGCGACCGGAAAGGACGTTGGCGATCGCGGTGCCCCCTTGCATGCCGGGGTACCAGGCCATGACGAGCGCCTGCACGGAGTCGATCCACGGCTCGACCACCACCGCGCTGCCGGCCTCGAGCACCACGATGGTTTGCCCTGCGCGCGCGCCGACACTTCGAATCAGCTCGACCTGTGCTGGCGGCAGCTCCAAGCTCGCGCGATCCCCACCGCGCTCCAGGCCGTCTACCTGTATCGGTATGAACTCGCCTTCTTCGAGATACGTGAGGCCGGCGACCACGATCGCTACATCCGCCCGTGCGACCTGATCCAGATCCGCTGAGGTCGGTTGATCGGTCGGAATCAAGAGCACGCGGTCGTCACCGTAGTGTGAGCGCAAACCGCCGTATGGCGTGACGGTCGATGAGGGCGTCACGGAGCTGCTGCCGCGGTCGCCCAGATTGGCGACGTCCGCGAGCGCCCCGAGCACGGCGATTTGCCGTACGGAAGCCGGCAGCGGCAAGGTGCGTGCGTCGTTCTTGAGGAGCACGATCGACTTCTCGGCGACTTCGCGCGCCAGCGCGACGTGCTCGGCGCTCTCGACGACGCCGGGGTCTACTGGAGCGGGCCGATCGAGCTCGAAGCAGGCTTTCTGCCTGAGCACGCGCCGCACGGCCTCGTCGATGACGCGGGTCGCCACCTGGCCCGCGTTCACCGCAGAGACCAGCGGCGCGCCGAAGTAGTTCGGCATGGGCATTTCCATGTCGAGCCCTGCCAGGACGCTCGGCACCGTCGAACGCACTCCCAAGATCCAGTCCGATTCGACGAAACCCGAAAAGCCCCAGTCGCGCTTCAGAATGTTCGAGAGGAGCTCGTGGTTCTCGGCGGCGTAAGCGCCGTTGACGCGGTTGTACGCGCTCATCACGCTGGCCACTTTTCCTTCGATCACCACCCTGCGGAAGTGCGGCAAGTAGACCTCGTGCAGCGTGCGCTCGTCGAGGTTGGCGCTCACGCTGAAGCGCGTGTTTTCGATGCTATTAACCGCGAAATGCTTGGCGCTGGCGAGCACGTGGTTTTGCGCGCCGCCGACGAAGGCGAGCGCCATCAGCCCCATGTGAAAGGAGTCCTCGGAGTAGGTTTCCTGGGCCCGCCCCCAGCCCGGGTGCCGGAGCAGGTTCATGGTGGGCGCGAGCAGGACGTTGCCGCCCTTGGCCGCGACTTCCTGCGCGATGGCCAAACCCACGCGACGCTCGAGCTCCGGATCCCAGCTCGCTCCGCGCGCCATGCCAACGGGGAACGCCGTGGCGTTGCCGGAGCGCACGCCGCGCGGTCCGTCGACCATGCGGTACGTGGGGATCCCGAGGCGATCGTTGCCGCCGGCTTCGTAGAAGCCGTTGACCGTCACGAGCGAACGACCGTGCATCTCGGAGACTTTTTCCTCGAGAGTCATGGCAGAGAGCCAGGCCTCTACGCGCGCTTCGACGTCGGCGCGCGCGCAATTCGCAGCTCGGTTGCCGGCGACGAGCGCGCCGACGTCGAGCGGCGGAATAACGCCCCCCGATTCGGGTATTCCATTTTCCATTTTGCACGAGAAAAGCGCGCAGACCGACAGCACGACGCCGGGGAGCACCCGTGGGTCCATGTTCAGAATCTTACGCCCACACCCAGCGTCAAGGTGGGGGTATAAAGGTAGGTCGTGTAGAGTTGGTCGAGATATTCTGCGGTCTGTTCGCAGTACGCATTCAACAGTGCAGCGTCGACGTCCGTGAAAGTGGGCTTGATGCTCGAGCTTGCTCCCTGAGCGCCGGCAAACCCGAGCGCACCGCGCACCGTCAACCAATCGAGCAGCGGCTGCTCCCAACCCACCTCCAGCACCACCAAGTGCAAGGTGGAAGAGACCTTGTAGTGGCGGTAAGGGCTGGTCGCGTCCTGGGGTGCTATCAGGCCTCTGCCGAGGACGATCACGTCATCGCCGTTCAGGTCACCGCCCAGCAGGATCAGGGAGTAGCCAACGTCCATGTACAGACCCAGATTGGCAAATGGACGAAAGCCGCCCTGCGCGCGGAAAACCAGTGACTTGCTCAACGCCTCCTTGATGACCGCCGCTTCCGCCTCGCCGTAGCCGCCGAAGCCCTGGATCACTTTATCGATCAAGCTCGCGTAGGGCATGACGCCGATGGAAGCGCGCAGATGCAAGCGGTTCGGGGCCTCGAGCGAGATTCGCTCGGACACGTCGAGCGGGATCGTGGTGACCAGCTCGACGCTCGGGGTCCAGCGCTCTTCAGCGCTCGCGCTGTTGCACGTCAGCAGGACACCTGCCGAGAAAGCCAACATCAGCGCCCACTTCGTCATCAGAAACGCAAGCCAACACGAGCGCTCTTCGTTCGACCAGGGCGGAGCGCGCTCACCGACGCAGGCTAGCGTCGAAAGCGGTGCGCTTGCCAGCGCTCAGCGGGCATCGGCGTAATTACCGCGCACTAGCGCGTAAGGGGCTCGGCGTAACAGGCGCCCGGGCACGGCCCAGCGGAGCAGTTCGAGAGCGCGACCGCGTTCACCACGCCGGGGTCCGAGGGGGATGTCACCCCGGCAGCCAGCACGCAGGGGAGAGAGCAGCGGTTCACCGTTTCGTCGTCGTTCGTACGCGTGCAGTCCTTGTCGAACAAGCAGCGCATGATGGCGGGGCACTTGGCGTCGCCGTTGCACGCCGCGAGCTGTTCGCCGCACCCTACCTGGCCTTGAGTCCCGTAGAGGCAGACCTCGCACGCGTTGGGAGCGCTGCCGTCGGTCACGGGCGCCGCGTCGTTCGCCTCCAGGGTTACGGGCGTCAGATCGACGCACGCCCCGACGCAGAACACGCAGATGAGGAACGGCAAAATTGCCACGGAGGGGCCTGCATGAGCCATTTCAACTCGTCAGAACGGCCTCCGCTCACGAAAGTTCAGGGCGGAGCCGGGGGAGCCGGGGGGAGAAGCAGGGGAAAAACGGGGGTAAGAAACGCGCGTAGCGAAAAAGCGCGTAAAGCGCATCGCGAAAGGAGCAGCGTAAGTTCTTCTGAGCGCGGCGCGCGGGCAAGCTATGGTCGGAGGTTCTGCGCCGCAGAGTCATAGATCACTACACGAGGGAAGGGAGCGCGCGCTCGGGTGGGCCCGACGCGAAGCCATGGCAATGACGATTCTGAACACTGGAGAGCTTCCGGCCTCGCGCCGCTGTGTCATCGGGCGGCGCGCCATCTTCACCGGCGTCCTGGTCGCCCTCTGCCCCTGGTCGTCCGGAAGCGCCAGCAGCGCGAGTGTGCCGCCTGCCGTTCAGGCGCAGCTCGTGAGCAAGGTGCCCTCGTACGATCGCGCGTTTCGTGAGCGCTCCGGTGGGCGCGTGCAGGTGCTGGTCGTTTCGAAGCCCGGTAACGACCAGTCGGTGCGCGACGCACACTTCATGCGTACGGCGCTGGCCCGCGAGCAGAACATCGCTGGTCTGCCGCACGAGGTCACGCTCGTGAATTTTTCGAGCGTCGCGGCGCTCACGGCGGAGACCAAGCAGCGGCGCGCCAGTATCGTCTACGTCTCGTCCGGTTTCGATGGCGAGCTCGAGGCCATCTGCACGGGCCTCCAGCCGCTCGGCGCCATGACGTTCACCGGCGTGTCAGAGTACGTGCGGCGCTGCGTGGTCGTGGGCTTCGAGCTGATCTCCGGGCGTCCCAAGCTGCTCGTGCATCTCGGACAAGCAAGGAAAAGTGGGATCCGTTTTTCGAGCGAGCTGCTCAGGTTGGCGAAGGTCTACCAATGAGAAGGCTGGCATTCGGCGCATCGCTCGCGTGCGCGCTGCTGTGCGGGCCAAGGCTGCGAGCGCAGTCGGAGGACCTGGTCGGCATTCTCGGCGGCTCCGTGGTGACGACCGCGTCGCAAGCGGCGGAGGCAGCGAGCTCTGCGCCCGCGACGTCTACGACGATAAGCTCCGACGACTTGCGTCGCTATGGCGTGCACACGCTCGAGGAAGCCATCAATTTTCTGTCACTCGGCGTCTCCAGCTCGGGTGGACGTTCCAGCGCGTCGACGATCGACCTCGGCGCGCGCGGCGTGTTCCTGGCGGGGGATTCCGGCAATCACTTTCTCTTGCTGATCGACGGGCACGCCGCCAACGAGCCGTTCTACGGCACCGCACGCTTCGACCATACCGCCGGCATTCCGCTCGAGGCGGTCGATCGCATCGAGGTGATCGTGGGGCCCGGCTCCGTGCTGTATGGATCGAACGCCATGCTCGGCGTCATCAACGTGATCACGAAGGACGCCGCGAGGCTCAAAGGCGGGCACGTCGTCGTCGAAACGGAGCTGCCGGTGTACCGGCGTGCCGCGGCGCTCGCGGGTGCCGAGTTCGAGCTGTTCGGCGCGGCGGCCGAGCTGACGGCGGCGGCTCAGTACTGGCAGGAGTACGGGCCCGCGTTCGATCTCGGTCCACAGGCCCTCGGGCTCGACGCGGTCACCCGGCGGCCCACTCGTACTACGCGCACCGGACCCGAGACCGGCATCTGGGAGGGAGCGGTCGATGACAGCTCCTTCGCGCACGTTCCGAGCGGCCTGCTGCGTTTCCGCATCGGAGAGCTCGAGCTCTCGCTGCGCGGCCGCATCGCCAAGTGGGGACATCCATTCGGTACCGGTGACTTCGACGATCCGGGCACGTACGCGCTGGAACGCTCCGCCTCGGCGGACCTCGCTTACCGCACGCTGCTCACCCCGAAGCTGTCCGTCAGCGCGCGGCTCTACGCCGACACGTTCGACTTCCGGGATCGCACCAACGTGAGCCGAGGTCAGGGGTGTTTCTACGTCGGGTCCACCACGTGCAGCTATCGCACCACTGTCGCGTCGCGCTGGACGGGCGCGGAGGTGCAGGCGACCTACGACTGGCTGGGAGACGGCACGCTCAGCACGCTGCTCGGCGTCGATGGTCGTCTGCGCTTCGTGGGCTCGAAGCTGGACGTCGTCGATTTTTACACGGAACGAAACGTCGACGACAGTGACGGCATCATCGACGAGAACGACGGCATCATCGGGGCGTACGTGCAGCAGACCTGGAGCCCGTCGGCGCGTCTCGGCTTCAACGCGGGAGCGAGGCTCGACCACGACCCACGCTTCGACGCGGTCGTCTCGCCACGCGCTGCGGTGAGCCTCGGCGTTTGGCAAGGCGGCACCTGGCGCGGCATCTACTCGGAAGCATTTCGGGCACCCACGTTTCAAGAAACCGAGCTGGCGAGTCTGCTTCAAGCCGAACCGGAACTGCTCGAACCCGAGCGCGTGCGCTCACTCGAGACGTCGATCGAGCAGCGCCTGGGCGCGCAGCGTCTGTTCTTTGGTGTGTTTCGCAGCTGGTGGAAGAACATGGTCGAGCTGCGCTACCTCACCTACGAGGAAGCCATCGCGGCCGTGGAGCGCGGACAACTGCTGGTGGCGCTGCCCAATGTGGGCCATACACAGTACCAGAACGCGGCGTCCATCGACAGCTATGGCTTGAACGCGGGCGTGGATGGCACGCTCATGCAAGAGCGCCTGCGTTACGGCTTGAACGTCACCGAGGCGTTCTCGCGGCGCCGAGATCGCGCGGGCGGTTCGGAGGCGCTGCGCATCGCGCCGCGCATATATGGGAACGCGCGCGTGGCCTACGATCTGGGTAAAGATCTGCCGACTGTCGGGCTGGCGGCTTATTCTCTATCTTCACGCGTTGCGGATCGCGGACTCAACGCCGGATTCCGTCCGGCACCCATCGCACCGACACTCGTGGACCTGAGGGCGACCCTCAGCGGGCGAGTTCCATTCGCTCCGGGGCTCTCGTACCGTGCGAGCGCCGCCTACTTGGTCGGTGACAACGGGCCGTACGTCGTCGGTCCGGTTTCGGTCGCTACCGTCGATCAACCCTCGGCGGAACTCGTACCTCTGCAAAGCGTGCGCGTGGCGCTCGGACTGCAGTACGACTTCTGGACGGAGTGACGCCGCGTGCACGCCGGCCATTGCGGTCTGGCAGAAACGGCCCAATTCTGGCACGACGTGCTCTGGCCCACGTTCGCTTCGAGTCTTGCGATAGGCGCCCTGCTCTGCTTGCCGGGTTGCGGCGCCGGTACACGGCCCTTTCCTGCGCGGGACCCGATCTGGGTCGACACCGACCAGCGCCCGTTTCGCCCGGCCCCCGAGGAGTCCTTTTCTCCTCTGTATTGGGACGCGACCGATCGCTCGCTGCTTCAGCCGCTGTCGCGCACGTTCAGCCTCGAGCAGAGCCGTGAAGCGGAGAACGTCAACGCGCTCGACGAGGTGCCCGATTCGAGCTGGTTTCGCAATCGCCTCGGCGCACGGCGGCTCCGCGTCGACGCCGTCGCTCGCGGCGCGTGCGAGTTGCAGAGGCTGCAGGCGACGGGCACGTGGGTCGTCGTCGACGGTAAGCCCGACGGCGCAAACCCGGGCTTGACCGTGCGTGCTCCCGACGGAAACCGCTACCTGCTGAAGTTCGACGGCAAGCAGCAACCGGAGCGCGCCAGCGCGGGGGATCTCATCGGCTCACGCCTGTATTACGCGGCAGGCTTCGATACGCCGTGCAACGAGGTGGTCTGGCTCGACCCATCGCAGCTGCGACTCGCGCCGTCGGCCACGGCCAAGATGGACACCGGGCGCGAGCGCCCGCTCACGCATTCCGATGTGAAGCGGGCGCTGCTTCAGGCGGCGCGCAGCAAGGACGGTCGGGTGCGCGCGAGCGCGAGCCGGTTCTTCGAGGACAAGCCGCTCGGACCCTGGAAGTACGACGGCACCCGATCGGATGATCCGAACGACGTAGTCCCACACGAAGATCGGCGCGAGGTCCGCGGCAGCTACTTGCTCGCGGCCTGGCTCGATCACGTCGATGCGCGTGATCAGAACACGCTCAGCTTGTGGCGCCGCCTGGCGGATGGGCGCGGGTACGTGCGACACGCGTTCATCGATTGGGGCGACTGCCTCGGCCAGCTCTGGGGTATCGACCCGGCGCAGATGCCCCGGCAAGGTCACGCGTACTTCTTCGATCTGCCGCAGATCGCCGCCGATTACATCACGTTCGGCATGAAGCCTCGCGTCTGGGATGACGCTCGGCTCGGTCCGGGGGGCAAGGCGCTGGGCTACTACGATGGTGCCCGCTTCGACCCGGACGATTGGAAGCCACACTATCCGAATCCTGCGTTCGTGCGCCGCACCGAGGCCGACATGGCGTGGATGGCCCGCATCATCGCCAACGTCAGCGACGAGATGCTCGACGCGCTGGTCCTGGAAGCGCAGATCGCCGACCCCGTGACGCGCCAGGCGCTGGTGGAAACTCTGCGACACCGCCGCGACAAGCTGCTGCTGCGTTTCTTGAGCCGAAAATCGCCGCTGAGTTGGCCGACCATCGACTCGGTGCTGCGCAGGCCTCAGCTCTGCTTGACGGATCTGGCGCTGCGCGCGCGCGTCGTCACGCTCGCGGAGCGCCGTTACTCGGCGCGCGTACTCTCTTCGCTCGACGCGCGGCCGGAGCGACCCGCGCTCGTACGCGCACCCGAGGAGCGCATTTGCGTCGATCTGTCCGCTGTGCAGAGCGCGCGGCCGCTGGTCGAGGTCTCCGTCCCCGGCTTCGCCGAGCGTTGGCTGCACGCGCGCGTTCACCTCTACCGCACGCGCGCCGGCAGTTACCGGGTCGCCGGTCTCGAGCGCGTCGAACGCTGAAACGGTCTCAGGAGCCGCTGCAATCCGTCGTGTCAGAGCCGACGGGGCAGGGGTCCGGCTCGTTGCACTCGCCGTTGAAGGCGCCGTCGCACCAATCCGCAGGAGCCTCGCATTTCCGCAGCTCCAAGATCTGCGCTTCGCAGCCCACGATGGAGATCGTGTCATCTTCACAAACCACCGTCGCCGCGTCGCTCACGAAACACTCCGCGATGGTCCGATTCTGCGCTCCGCATTGCGGATCGATCAGGGACTCACTGCAGATGCGCACTGACGTTTCGTCGCAGCCCTGGCAGGTCATGCGTGCCTTTGCGCAAAACTGCTCGCACAGGGGATCGATCGGTGCGCCACCGCTCTCACCGCCGCCACCGCTCTCACCGCCGCCGCCTCCCGCGCCGCCACTCGGCTCATCGATGTCGTCGGACTTCGCGCACGCGGCCTGTAGCGCCACCAGCAACGAGCTCACCGCGCAGATTACCCCAACATTGTATCTCATCGACGTTTGCCGCCTTTTCGCTCAGATTAGCCCAGCTCGGGGCGTCTGTCCCGGGCGGCTCCCAGGTCCGCACGAATTCGGCTAGGCTCGCGCCGGCTCATGTCGCCGATCGGCTGGTACATCGTCAAGACGTTGATCTCCGTGATCGCGATTTGCGCGCTCGCCGTGCTCGCGATCTGGGGGATTGGGCGCGCCGGCGCCGGGCGCAGTGCAGGCCCACTGCAGCTCGTAGGCCGCTTGCCGCTCGATGGCCGGCGCGCGGTGTATCTGGTCCGCATTGGCAAGACGGTGCTAGTCCTTGGGGGCAGCGAAGCGGGGATCAACAAACTGGCCGAGGTGCCGAGCGACAGCGTCAGCCTGCCGGCTCTCGAAGCACACAGTCGAAGCTTTCGTGACGTGCTGGCGCGCGCGACCGGGCGCGAGCCCGTGACTCGGGTCGATCGTGACGACGCCGCGTGAGCCGGTCCGCCGTGTCGGCTGGCTGCTGGCCGGCGCGAGCGTATTTTACGCGCATGGCGCGCTGGCGCAGCCGCTGCGCGCGGCTCCGCTGGACGATCTGTTCACGCGCCCGCTGGCGCTGGTCGTCGCCCTCGCGCTCGTCGCGCTGCTCCCGTTCGCGTTCATGACACTGACGGCGTTCGTGAAGATCTCCACGGTGCTGCAAATCGTGCGCGGCGCGATCGGCGCGCAAAACGTACCGTCGAACATCGTGATCATGGCGTTGTCGGGCGCGCTCACGCTCCTCGCCATGGCGCCCGTGGGATCGCGGATCGCGGAACGTGCCGGTCCCCTGATGCTCGGCGACGTCGCGAAGGACACCAGCGCGCTGGTGTCCGGCGCGATCGACGCGACGCGCGAACCGCTGCGCAACTTCTTGAAGGCGAACGCCTCGGCGCGGGAGAAGAAGCGCTTCTTCGAGATCGCGCGCGCGGCGCGGCCCGCCGAAGAGCGCGGCAACGTCGGCGCCGACGACCTGTTCGTGCTGATTCCGGCCTTCGTCGTCAGTCAACTGATCGAGGCGTTCGCGCTCGGGTTCGCGATCTTCTTGCCGTTTTTGATCATCGATCTGGTCGTGTCGAACGTGCTCCTGGCCCTGGGTATGCAGATGATGAACCCCACGCAAGTGAGCTTGCCGTTCAAGCTGCTGCTGTTCGTCGCCATCGACGGCTGGGGTCTGCTCGCGCAGGCCCTCGTCAGCGGCTATCGCGTCGGCTGAGCGCGCGTCATTCGTCGAGCCAGGCGCTAGCCAGCGCGAGGATACGGACATTCTCGGGCACGCGCGTGAGAAAGCTGTGACGGAGCGCGCGGTCCTCGATGAGCGTCGCCGCTTCATGCAGCGTTATCCGAGCGCTCTGAATCGCGGATCGAGCGGCGTCGCGCTCGCCGCTGGCGTGCAGGGCTTCGGCGTAGGTCAGTCGCACGCGTCGCTCGTGTTCGCAGATGTGGGTGCCTGAATCCGCCAGGGCGACGGCCGAGCGAGCAGAGTCCAGCGCCTCCGCAGCGCGCCCGAGCGCGAGCTGTGCGCGGCTCAATACACACAGTGCAAAGGCCTGGAGCGGCACGTTTTCCAGGTTCAGAGCCGAACGGGCGTTCTCGATGGCCGCTGCCAGCTCTCCACAATCGATTAGTAGTTCGGCGACCAGCGCATGCGCGAAGCTGCTCACTCGCGGATTCCCTTGGACACGCTTCGCCAGTAGCTCGTCCAGGATTTGACGTGCTTCCGCCGGCACGCCGAGACGTGCTCTGGTCAGCGCCATGTTGACGAGCACGTCCTGGGTGTCCGCTCCGAGTCGTTCCGCCAGTGCCAGCGCAGTGCCAAACGCGCTCTCCGCTCGCTCATACTCGCCGAGCGTCTCGCAGGCGGCGCCCGCGTTCATCACGGCATTTTTGAGCTGCCGGTCGTCCTGGGCCTGCTCCAGGTGCTTCCCGGCCACCTCGAAGCGGTGCAGCGCTTCCGAGAGATTCCCGCCGAGATGCTCGAAGCCGGACATCATGTTGACCGCCGCCGCGACCAGCGGATCCTCGCTCCTTTCCTGGGCATGCTCGTCCAGCCAGGCGAGGATCTTCCGCGCGTCCGTCGTGTTACCGGCCTCGATCAGGTGTGTTCTGGCGTAGGTCAGCGCCAGAACGTGAAGATCCGTGCTGCGTTCGCAGGCTCGCTCCAGTAGCGCACGGGACCAGCGCGTGATCTCCTCGTGATTGGCCAAGCACCCGTTGGCCCAGTTACTCTGGTTGACGGCGTGCGCCCAGCGTTCCGCGTCGTTGCCCGCGCCGTCCAACAGCTGCAGCGCTTCAGCGGCGGTGCGCGCCGCGGCGGCATGTTCGCCGCGCCAGTTGTGCGCTTCCGTCTGGATCAGGCGCAGCCGTCCGAGCAGGGCGCCACCGGCTCCGCACTCGATGGCGCGCTCGGCGTGCTGGATCGCGCTCTCGAAGTCTGCTTTCAATGCCAACGCCGCTGCGCGTTCGTACCAGCTCGCCGCGCGCGGTAGCTCACCGGCGCGCCGGAAGTGCTCGGCCAGCAACACCGGATCCCGCTCGCCGCTGCGCTCGAGCCAAGCGCCGGCCAAGCCGTGACCGAGCGCGCGATCCTCGTCTGTCAGACTCGCGTAGGCCGTATCGCGCAACAGCGCGTGACAAAACGCGTACTCGCACTGGCGTGCCAAACGAGACTCGGGCCTCGCGACCAGCCACTCCGCTCGTACCAGCGCCTGCAATTGCTTGTGCAATACCGGGCCAGGTAGATTTGCTGGACTGAGCACCGCGACGCCGCCATCCCAGAAGGTTTCGCCGAAGACGCTGCCGGCGCGCAGCAGCTGCCGTGACTCGGGAGACAAGCGCGCCAAGCGTGCCTGCAGCATCGCCAGAACCGTCGGAGGCAGCTCACCTGAGCCGCCTTGTGCTTCTGCGCGGATGAGCTCCTCCAAGTAGAACGCGTTGCCATCCGAGTGCTGCACGATGCGCTGGACGACTTCGGGGGAGACGGCGGCGCCGAGAACGGTCGTCACCAGCTCCGCGCTCGCTTGCTGGGAGAGCTTGGGCAAGGACAGGTGGACGAGCCCGCGCTCCCGCCACAACTCCGGAAATGACTCCGCCGCCTCCGGTCTTCCGAGAGCCAGCACGATCAACGGGTGATCGGCGAGCTGGCGCAAGGCCGAATCGATCAGCTTCAAAGAACCCGGGTCCGCCCAGTGCATATCCTCGACGATCAACAGCACTGGCGTGCGCGCGCACTCCCCGGCGAGGAAGTCGTGCCAGGCGCGCGCGATCTGGTCGCCCATCAGACGAGAGTCGCGTCGAGCCGCCCGGAGCTGCGCGCTATCACCGAAATCGATCCCCACGAGCTCGCCCAGAAAGGAGCTGACGCGAGTCGCGTCTTCGGCGGCGACGACTCCAGCGACGCGCTTTCGCACCTTCTCCCGGGCGATCTCGAGTGGTTCACCTTCTTCGAGTGGCAACGTGCGGCGTACCATTTCTGCAACCAGGCTGAGGGGTGACCCGGCGCGGGTCGCTTCCCCCCACGCCTGCCAGACGCCGATGGTCTGAGCCCGCTGCGGCAGGCGCCGCGTGAATTCGTATCGCAGCCTCGATTTACCGTGACCCGCAGGCGCGGTGATGAGCACGACGCGTGCCGAGCGTTCCTCGACGCAGGCGTCGAGCAACGTCTCCAGCGTGGAGAGCTCGCGATCGCGCCCCACGCACGCTGTCGGTTTGCCGAGGAGCAGTCGTCCAGAGTCTCCTGTACGCTTCGTGCCGACCAGAAAGCATCCGCCGTCGCAGTCGAGTACCACCCGGAAGCGGCTCTCGAGCAGGCTCGCGGTCGCGGCGTCGACGCGGATTGCCGATCGCGGATGCGTTGCTTCCGCGTCCGGTGGGCTGCGCTGCAGCGACACCTGCGCGTCGAGTAGCTCGGCGACGCGATCGAGCACCTCTCCGACCGGCGAGTCGGCGCCGGCCCGTCCCGAACCGGTGCCGAGCGCGAGCGGAGCCGAGGGGAGCAAGCGGCGCAGGGCGAGCGCGCACTGCGCCGCGCGGTTGGCCAGGTCCGTCGCGGCGAGGGGAACGCCGGCCGACGGCTCGAACACGATCACACTGAGTCCGTTGCTCAAGAAATCGACTCTCCCACCGTACTTCAGAGCGACTGCGCGTAGCCGCTGCCTGGCTGGAAAGCGTTCGTGAGAGGTGCTGGCAATGGCGTTGCCAGCGTCGTGATCGACGCGGGTCATGAGCACGCACAAGAGGCCCTGCTCACTCTGCGTGAGCGATGGTGGAATCCCGCACGCTTTCTTCGTGCGGCGCTCGTGCGCGAGCAAGAGTGAGGTCTCTCTCTGAATCGCGCGCGCGTCAGGTGGACGGCGCGCGGGATCCTTGGCCAGCATGCGCTGCACGAGCGCGTCGAGATCGCCCGAAACTCGCACTCCGCTGTCCCGCACGCGCGGGGCCGGTTCCATGAGGATCTTGCTGAAGGTCGCGGTCGGGTGCCGCCCGCGGAACGCGGGGCGCCCCGTCAAGCATTCGTAGACGACGCAACCGAGCGAGAAGACGTCCGCCGCGGGACCGACCTCGTCGTCCCCGCGCACCTGCTCGGGTGCCATGTAGCCGGGCGTGCCGACGATGACGCCGGTCGTGGTCAAATCGTCGGGGACATCCGTGAAGCGCGCGAGGCCGAAATCGAGTAGTTTCAGGCGTTCCAGGTCATGGTTGACGAGGAACAAATTGCTCGGCTTCACGTCTCGGTGCACGACGCCGCGAGCGTGCGCGACGGCGAGCGCGTCGCATATCTGGAGCAGCAGATTCAGGACTGCGGCTGGCGTGAGCCGTTCGCGCGCTGACAGCGCTCGGCTCAAAGTGGTGCCCTCGAGCCATTCCATCGCCAGATACGGCGTGGCCTGCTCGGTGATGCCGTGCGCGACGTAACGAACGATCGCGTCGTGCTGGAGCTCCGCCAAAATGCTCACCTCTCGCGCGAAGCGTTCGACGGCGGTGCTGTGAGCGTTCAACAACTTGAGTCCAACGCGTTCGCCAGTGGACAGGTCTCGCGCTCGAAACACGGACCCGCACCCACCTGCGCCGGCGAACTCTTCGATCTGGAAGCGGCGGTCTACGAGATCCCCAGCGTGCATCGTCACTCGCCAAGCCAGGCGCGGGCCAGCGCTAAAATGCGAATGTTTTCCGGCACGCGCGTCAAGAATCCGTGACGAAGCTCGGGCTCGTCGAGGTAGGCGGCGCGCTTGCTCACGGCATCACGCGCGGCGCGAATCGGGGCATGCTCGAGATCGGCCAGAATGCTCGCCTCGCGCACGAAGCGTTCGCGCTGGCCCGCGTCTGCGTTCAGCAGCTCGAGAGCGACGCGCTCACCGCTCGCTCTATCGCGGGCACGGTAGACGGAGCCCGACCCTCCCGCTCCGGCGAGTTTTTCCAGTTCGAAACGCCCGTCGACGAGGTCCCCGGACCGCACCGACGCTAGTATTAATGAGCACCGCTGGTCCGGCAACGCGACGCAAATGTCGCGGCCGTGGTCCGGCAATTCCGGCCGACAATTCAGCGCATCTGAGCGATGGCCCTAGCTCCTGGGCGACTCGAGAGCACTGCGCGTCCTACTCGGCGGGCGGCTCGGACGAATTGTCCAGCAATTCAGGCTTGGCGTCGCCGCGGTGGCACAGCCCGCGCTTCTGGTAGGTCTCCCCAGTGAGGCGTTTGACTGCCGTCGCCGACTTCCACATCAGATAGTGCTTCGTGTACTGGAGCGCGCTTTCCCGGTTCAGATACGGGCTCTTGGTCTTGGCGTACTCGACCAGGAACAAAACGTGCTCGGCGACGCTGACGGGACAACCCTCGAAACGGACGAAGTCGTCATTCTCGGTGGCTTTTACCTGCGCCATCACCTTGCGCATTTTGGCGGTGATGTCCTCATGCTTGGCCAGGTACGGATCCTTCGTCGCCCGGTCCTCGTATTTGCTACGGATTTGCACCGGCTTGCCCTGAAGCTCGCCCTGCCACTGGGCACAGTCGCCGATGAAAATCACGCGTTCGCCCGGCTGCGCGTCGATCGGGCCGATGTATTTGCCGAACACCACGTGCATGCGCGGCATCTTCTCGTCGCAGGTGGCATCGTACAGGCGCAGGATCTCGATGGCTTCCTCGATGGCGCCGGGACAGCCGCCCCAACAGTAGCTCGTATGTTCGGCCTCCGGCGGCGTCCCCGCATAAGCCGTGATGTGCGTGCCTTCGAAGTACTTCTCGACGCGTACCAGGCCCACCTTGAAGCCTTCAGCACGTTTCTGCGCGTCCGAGAGGCTCACGTCGCCCGTGACGCGGATGCGATCGGCGTCCATCGTGCCGAAGCCGCGTTCGGCGGTGAGCCGGATGTGGTCGACGCTTTCGGGATCGACGCCGATGATGCGGCAACACACGCTGTCGAACGCGACCTGATTGTTGCCCATGATGATCAGGTTCAAATCCCGGGGAATGGGCGTGAGCATGCGCCCTTCACCGGCGGTGATCGCGTCGATGCAAATGAACTGCGGCTGGATGATGTACTGCAGGTCCGCGATCTTCTCGTTCAGGCGGTGGTCGTGATCGATGAGGCGATGCCGATCGTCTTGAATGCCGATGTACGCCTTGATCGAGAACGTGACGGTCGTCCACGGGTGGGCCTTGAACTTGGGGCAGTTGACGAAGAAGTCGGCGCGCGCGATCGGCGCGGGCGTGAACAGATAGTCGCGGAGCCGTCCCTTGTGCGAGAGCGGGATCTCGACCTGCTGCTCTTCCTCGAAGAAGTAGTGCTTCACGCCCTGGCGCTTCAGCATCGGCATGTAGCCCGCCCCGTCGAACGCGACGCGTGACGGAATCGTGATGCCGCAGCGCTCGCCGACGGCCAGCTCCAACATTTCACCCGTGTCACGATCCTTGAGCGCCATGATCACGCCCTCGGTGAACTCCGGCCGCGTGTGGGCGTGCTCGAAGAGCGGCCCCGACGCGACCAGGTTGGGCTTGATCAGCGTGTGGCCGTGTGGCGCCAGGCCGAGCTCGTCGAGGCCCTCGCGCACGATGCGCCGGATCTTTTCCGGATCGTACGAATCACAGTGGCGAATGATGACGCGCGGCTCTTGCGACGGATGCATGGCGAAAATGCTAGCACACTCGCGCGCCGGGTTCCGGGGCAGCGGGAAGAGCGCTATAGCCAAGAACGCGCTGCCATGAAGGGCCGAATCGCACTCTGCTCGTACTTGATTTCCGCCGCGCTGACGCTCGCTTGCGAGAAGGGCGCCGACACGGGTCGGGGGCGCGGTCCCGAAGGAGCGCGCTCGGCCGTCCGCCGCGCGGCGCAGGGGCCGCCACAGAGCTCGGGCACGCGGACCGCGATCGAGTCGGGTAAAATTCCGTTCGACTACCCCGCGGTGCGCACGACCGCTCGCCCCGGAGATTACGTGCTCGCACCGTCCAGCTCCTGGATCGCCGAAGCGTTCGAGAAAGGAGGGGACAAGCAGACGTTCATCTATTACGGCGGCTGGCTGCGTCGCGCCGGGGAGCACGCGTCGGAAGTCGAGACACTGACGCGCCAGCGCACGCTCGTTCCGAACGCGTTCGTGATTCCGATCCGATCGGGTGAGCGCGCGGACAGCGGGGACATTCTGCTCACGAGCTGGGCGTCTGGCTCCGGCATGCAGCGCGCGTACGCTGTCGGCGGCGAGCCGAAATCACCCCGCGTGCGCTATCTAGACATCGATTGGGACAACCCGTCGGGTTTCGGGAACAAGGAAGACGTGCTGCCTGCCAATACGTTTCACCGGCTACACGAGCCCGGCGAGGTCGGCAGCACGGTCGCCTGCAAGGAGGGAGCGCGACGCACGCGCTGGATCGTGGCCAACCAGGCCAACGGCAAACTTCTGACGCTCGGTTTTGCGGGGCGCATGCGCGTCTTCGGGAAAGCGGACTGCGAGAATGTTCCGTTGCGCGTCGCGGTGAAGCCCGGCGACGACGTGTACGTCCCGATCGTGGGCGCGTTCACGGCAGCGCGGGTGGCGCGCGTCGAGCCGCGCATCGGACGGCTCTGGGCGAAGTACGATTTCGGCGGTCAGGAGAAAGAAGAGGCGTTCGCGTTCGCTAACGTGGCGACCACACTGGCGTTGCCCTGAACGATATCGGCCTTTACGGCAGCATACGGAGCTGCCCCAGCACGGCGTCGATGAGCACCTCGTCGCGGCGTACGATCGCCGTGCGCAGCAAGCGAGCGCGCACGTCGCCGCCGGGCAGGGCATCGAGCACGAGCTGCCCGACGCGAACCTTTTGCGCCACGCGCAGGCAGCGTGCGACTTCGCGCGACGGGGGCTCCGGCCGCTCGGAACGGACCTTTCTCTCCGCGTCCGCTGCGCGCAACCGGACGCCGGACTGCTCCTCGGCGTTGCACCCGTCCGATGCCGCCGCGCTGCGGCGCGGCTTCGTCATGATGCTCGTTCCCCGAAGGCGCGCATGCGGATACAACGCAGGAGCTGCACGATTCGTTCCCCCTGCGCCCGCGTGCGCGAGGTGCGCGAACGCGCCAGAGCATCTCGGCGTTACCGCGAGGGTACCGTATAGCTTGATATTGCTCGAGTTTCAGATGATGCTGGACGCAAGACAGGAGCTATGAGCCTGTGCCGCCGAAGCGGATCCTTTCGCGTGGCTATAGCCGGTGAACCGGCAGAACGGCACTGACATGCGCGTCAGGGCAGTGCCACGCGGTGAGGGTGCGTAGGAACCTTCGCACAGCTCGAAATTGTACGGACTTCCGATTCGGAAGTTAGCGTGCTTGTGGCTTGCCAATGAAGGCGTCCATTCCTTACATTTGCGCGCGGAAACCGGCCGATGATGAGGGCAACTGAACAGTCACCCCGAATGTTCGCGAGTGACCTCGTGGATTTCTTCTCACGCACGCACCCCGTGGTCGTGCCCGTGTTGTTCGTGCCAGCGAGCCTGGGCTTGCTGTGGCAGAGCGTGACTCAGGCGAACGTTTCGCTCGTGGCGAGCCTGGGCCTCGCGCTCACGGGGTTCTTTGCCTGGACGCTCACCGAGTACTGGCTGCACCGGCTGTTCTTCCACTGGCAGCCTGGCGGAAAGTGGGGTGAGCGGATGCACTTCCTCGTGCACGGCGTGCATCACAAGTGGCCGCGGGACAAGTACCGCCTGGTCATGCCGCCGGCGGTGAGCATTTCGCTCTTCTTCGCGTTCCTGGGGATTTTCTACCTGATCCTCGGAGTGCGTTTCATGTGGGCGTTCCACGCCGGATTCGTCGTGGGCTACATGGTGTACGATCTGACGCACTATTACATTCACCACTTCAGCCCGAAGAGCGAGTACGGACGTAAGCTCAAGAAGCATCACATGCTGCACCACTTCAAGAGTCACGACAGCCGTTTTGGCGTCTCCAACATGGTGTGGGACCGCGTATTCGATACGCGGAGCTGACCTCCGGCGAGCAACCGATGGGCGCTGAACAAGAACAAGACGACCGTGCCGATGGCGGCGAGCGTGCTTCGGCGTTGCTACCGGCCGTGCCCGAAGAGCTCGGCGTCGATCCACTTCTGCTCGCGCTCATGCGGAGCGCGTGTTTCCTGGATCTGTCGGCCGATGAAGCGGTGAACGCGGAGCTCGCCGGCGAAGTGCTCGAACACGTGGGCATGTACATCCAGCGCCTGTCCGACGAGCGCCTGGACGCCATTCAAGACCAGCTGCAGACGCTGGAAGCCTACGGCATCGAGCAGGGCTGGGTGACGGACCAGGTCGAGTTCGTGCGCGATTTTCTGTTCAACTGTGGGCTCGGAGAGGACGAGGACGTCGAGCCGCCGATGGGCGACGCCTGACGATGTCGCGCCGCTCACTCGGGCGCGCGCGGGCGAAGGTGGAGCGGACACACGAGGAGCAGGCGCCTGCGGGCTGCGCCGCGCACGACTGGGTCGTCGAACGTCTCGTGCCCGGCGGCGATGGTTTCGCGCGCTTGCCCGACGGCTGCGCCGCGTTTGCGGCCGGCGCGCTGCCCGGTGATCGGATTCGCCCGCTCTCCGTCGAACGCCGCAAGGGCTACGTGCGCGCGTTGGCGTGGCAGCTGATCGAGGCCGGCACAGCGCGGATCGAGGCGCCCTGCAAGATCGCGGATCGCTGCGGCGGCTGCGATTTCATGGCGCTCACTGCGGAGGCTCAGCGTGCGGCGAAGTGCGGCATGCTTCGCGAAGCGATGCGTCGCACCGGTGGCTTTCGAGAGCTGCCGGCGGGCGTGGCCGTGAAGAGTATCGGACCCAGCTTGGGCTACCGCACGCGCGTGCGCCTGCACATCGACGAGCAGGGCCGCCTGGGTTTGTTCGCGCGTGGTACGCACGACTTGATCGAGCTCGACGAGTGTCTCGTGTGCCACGCTGGCATCAACGATGCGCTGCGGGGGCTGCGACGGATCGTCGGCTCGAACAGGGAGAGCGTCGCCGAGTTCGAGCAGGTGGAGATTCGCGTCCCAGAAGGCGGCGAGCACGCCGTGCTGGTCTTCTCGCCACGTGCCGGGCAAGGGCGCCTCTCGCCGGCGGCGAGCGCGCTGCTCGAACGGCTGCGCGAGGCGTTTCGCGTATCCGTGGCCGGCAGCGGCGGCAACGCCGAGCTCGTTCGCCATACACTGCCTGGCGGGCTCGAGCTACACGTGCCGGCTTCGTCGTTCGAGCAGGTCAATTGGAGCGTGAACCGCGCGCTGGTCGCGCGCGTGGTCGAGCTTTCGACGCAGCACCGGATCGGCAGATTCGTCGAGCTGTACGCGGGATCCGGCAATTTCACGCTGCCGCTTTTGGCCGCCGGTACCCGTGGCGTCGCGATCGAGGGCAACGCTGCTGCCGCCCGGGCGCTCGCTGAATCCGCCGCGAGCTCTGGCTACGATCTCGCCGTGCTCATCGGAGACGTGAGACAGCAGCTCGCGGCGTTGCAAGAGCGCGGCGAGCGCGCCGACTTGGTGCTGCTCGACCCGCCGCGTGCGGGAGCGCGCGCCGTGCTGGGCGATCTGATCGCGCTCGCGCCCGCTCACGTCGCGTTCTGTTCCTGTGATCCCGTGACGCTGGCGCGCGATCTGCGCGTCCTCCGCGCTGCAGGGTTCGAGCTGTTGGTGCTCGAAGGCTACGACATGTTTCCTCAGACGCATCACCTGGAGTCGCTGGCGTGGCTTTCGCGCCGCTGACGCCGGCTCTATAGCTTCTGCTCGTGAGCGTGCGCGTGGACGTTGACGTGAGCCTGGGCGTTGACGGCGACGGCGACGGTGACGGTCGTGCTCAGCGGCACAGCTTCGTCAGCATGGCGACCACCCTTGCGAGAAGCTCAATTGCCTGGCCGTACCGCTCTTCCCCAAGAGCGCCTAAAGCGCGAACGACGTCGAGCACCGCGGCACATTCCATCGCGGAGCCCCGTGCGATCGCGAAATGCCGTGCGCCGTCCGCTTCAGAAGTTCGGCCGGCCCCCTCGGCGATGTTGAGCGGAACGGACAGAGCTGCGCGCCGA
>DATDJP010000239.1:0-51042 GCA_036520475.1 Polyangiaceae bacterium
CGTGTACCACGTGAAGACAGCGCCGCACTGGGGCCAGCGCGAGACGGTCCTCGCCTACTACGCGCGCCGCTCGAGCCCGCAAGAGCCGCTCGTCTCGTACCAGATGAACTGGAAGGGCGAGAACTTCTACACCGGCAACCGTACCCCGGCGTTCGTCTCCTCCGGACAACGCTTCAAGGACTGGCTCGAGGAGCAGAAAAAGGCCGGCGTCCGCGTGATGTTCTTCACCACGGAGCACGGTCGCATCGGCTCGCTGAAGAGCGAAATCGGCCAGCACAAACACTTCGCAGCGATCACGACTCCGGAGCTGAACAACAAGTTCGTCCTGACGCGCGTCGAGCTGTAACCGACCGCCTCACTGACACGAGATCCGCGGAGTCGAGCACGTCGCCAGCATCGAAGGCTGCTGATCAGAGGCGCTTGGTCGCTCGGATTGCGCGTCGTTGCGACATCTCGTGCAGGCTCTGACGAGGTTGAAGTCACGCAAGATCCGGTCGCGTAACTCGCGCCGCATGTGCCTAGCTTACTCAACTTGCCAGCGCTCAGCTGCGAAGGCTCAGCCTACCGTTCGTCGCGGCGAGCTCGCGCGGCCACTCGCGCAGTTCAGACGATCACGAACGAATTTCGCCAAAACGTTGGCGATCGTCCAGAAAGCGTGACCCCCTCCGGCATCCCCTCGATCTGTTCGGCCGGGTCTGGCGGGCCGCGGCGCCGGCGTGTTAGGGTCCGGCATTCATGTCGCTCTGCGTTTCCAAGCAAGTCACGTCCAAGAAGCCGACCGAACGGCGGGCCTGGGCGTGTTTGCGGTCGCAGTGACGTAGCAACAAACCCTCCAAGGCCCCACGGGAACGGGGCCTTGGCGACAGGCGCCTTCTCCGATTCAAAAGGAGCAACGTCCATGTCACCCATCCATCGAATCCCATCTCCCTGCGCCGTCGGTGTCGTCGGCGCGACCGGTCTAGTCGGCGAGCTGCTGCTCGCGATCCTCGCTGAACGAGCGTTCCCGCTGACGTCGCTGCGCCTGTTCGCATCCTCGCGATCGGCGGGCAGACGCATGCGCTGGCGCGACGGCGAGATCGCGGTCGAGGACGCGGCCACTGCCAACTACGCCGGTCTCGACATCGTCTTGTTTTCGGCGGGTGCAGATACCTCGCGCGAGCTCGCGCCGCACGTCGCGGCCGCGGGCGCCGTGGTGATCGACAACTCGTCGGCGTGGCGCGCCGATCCGGAGGTGCCCCTGGTAGTCGCGGAGGTCAATGCCGGCGCGCTGGCGTCCATCCCCAAGGGCGTGATCGCGAATCCGAACTGCACCACGATGGCGGCGATGCCAGTGCTCAAACCCTTGCACGACTTCGCGGGCCTACGGCGCCTAGTGGTGAGTACGTATCAGGCGGTCTCCGGGGGCGGTCTCGCTGGCGTTCGAGAGCTCGACGCGCAAGTCGGGGCTGTGGCCGCGGGCTCGTCGGTTCTCGCACGGGACGGAACCGCCATCGCGTTCCCGGCGCCGAAAAAGTGGGCCGTGCCGATCGCCTTCAACGTAGTCCCGCTCAACTACCGCGTCGTGGAGGACGGCTACACCGAGGAGGAGATCAAGCTGCGCGACGAAAGCCGCAAAATCCTCGCGCTGCCCGAGCTCCTCGTCAGCGCGACGTGCGTGCGCGTGCCCGTCTACACGGGTCACTCGCTGTCGATCAACGCACAGTTCGAGCGGGAGCTGAGCGTCGCGGCCGCGACGGATCTGCTGAACCGAGCCCCGGGCGTCGTGCTCGCGGACGTACCGAATCCTTTGCACGCCACCGGGCGCGATCCTGTGTTCGCCGGACGGTTGCGCCGTGATCCCACCGTTCCGCACGGTCTCGCGCTGTTCGTCACCGGCGACAATCTGCGCAAAGGCGCGGCGCTGAACGCCGTGCAAATCGCGGAGTGCCTGGTCTGCGGCCAGCCGCGCGCTGACCGTTGAGGTTCCATTCTCCCGCGAGCATCGGGTTCGGGGCCGTAGTTGCGTATCCGTTCGGCGAACCGCGTCGAACGGATACGACGTACGAGGCCGTGCTCACCCTTCCCTGCCTTGACGGGCGGACCACAGACGGTGATTCGCTGGCTCGCCGCGCTGACAAGCCGCCATGGTGCGCCACGGGGGTCGCTAACCCGGCAGGGTTCAGTTCGCGCAATTTCGGCTTTCTGAGCGCAGGCACGCTGCTCGCCCGGTCCGGCCGCAGTGGGCCTCGCTGCACTTTCTCAGGGCGCGCCAGGTGCCGCTGGCTACCAGCGCCGGCGCCCGTAGAGCACCGCGCTCTACGCGGTCGTGCTCGACAACATCGAGAAGCTGTATGCCACCGTCGCGGCGGGCTTCGACGGCGCGGCGCTGCCGCCATTCGTGCGCCGAGAATTTGAGGCTATCTCGATTGCGGACTCTTGTGCCACGGCTTGCACGCATGAAGTGCGATGCGTTCGACGAGCAGCACCTGGTCGCCTTTCAGCTGTAAGGGCCGCGGATTTTGCCCGTCGTGTTTGGGTCGCCGCATGGCGCAGACTGCCGCCAACCTCACCGAGCACGTGCTGCCGCCCGTTCCGCTCAGACAATGGGTGCTCGCTCTACCGTTCGAACTGCGAGCTCGCCTTGGCTTCGACGGCAAATTGCTCGGGGCTGTCAGCCGCCTGATCGTGGACAGCGTGCTCGGCTGTTACCGCCGCCGGCTGCGCACGAGCCCTCGCGAGCTGGTTCAGAGCGGAGCAGTAATGATTATGCAGCGGGCTTCGAGTGACTTGAAGCTCAATCCGCATCTGCACGTCCTGTTTCTGGATGGGGTGTACGCCACAGCAGCAGACGGCGAGCTCGTCTTCCGAGCTTTGCGACGCCTTTCAGCCACCGACGTAGCCGATGCGCTGCAAGTCGCCCGCGCCCGCATCCTCGGCCACCTGAAGAGTCGCGGCGTCATTCGCATCGACGACGACGCCCTGTGCGTGGACGATGACCTCGCCGAACGCGCTCCGGCACTGGCACAGCTGGCTCGCGCCGCAGTCTCTGGTCTCGCTCCCGCCGGCCCCGAGCTGCGCCGCCGGCCGCTCGAGCTCGCCTTGCGCAGTCGCCGGGGCGTCGTCATCCACGCGCCGCTTTCGGTCGCCGAGCAGGGCCGCGAGGCCGATGGCAGCTCAGCGCGGCGGCCCCGCCCGACCAGCGTAGGATTGGGTAAACATGCGTAAATGCTCGTGAATCCGGCGCGAGTCTACACGGAAATCGTTGCCTGGCCATTTCCTTGATGCGGCGCGTTTCAGAAGCGGACGACGTCTATTCGTAAATCCGGGTTCCCAAACTCGTCAGCTCGCGAGTTAACCCATGGCAGCCCGCTTCCCCCCTACGCTTTTATGACTCCTCTCAAGACCTCTGCCTTTCTCCTCGCTCTCGGTCTGACTGGCACGCACGCCGCCTCGGCGGCACCGCCGCTCAATCCGCATGCATATGCGGTCGTGATCGGCACCAACCACGGCGGCCCCGGACAGAAACCGCTCGCGTACGCGGAGCACGATGCGCGCCGCGTCGCACGTATCCTGAGTGAAATCGGCGGCTATGTACCCGGCAACGTGAAGCTCTTGGTCGCGCCCGACGGAGAGCGCATGAACGCCGCGCTCGACGGCCTGCGCGACAGCGTGGAACGCGCCAAGAAGAGCGGCGCGGATCCCGTCGCCTTCTTCTATTATTCGGGGCACGCGCGCGCGAGCTCGCTCAACGTCGGCACCGAACACTTGGCGCTCGACGCGCTACGCGCTCGGCTCCTGGCGCTGCCCACGACCTTGACCATCGTCGTGCTCGACGCCTGCCAGAGCGGCGCGTTCTCGCGCGTGAAAGGCGCCGCCCCGAGCGCCGACTTCTCCTTCAACAGCGTGAACAGCTTGCGCACGCGGGGCGTCGCCGTGATGGCTTCGAGCACGGCGTCCGAGCTGAGCCAGGAATCGGAACAGCTTCGCGGCTCGTATTTCACGCACCATCTGCTGGTCGGGCTGCGCGGCGCCGGCGACGCCGACCGCGACGGCAGAGTGTCACTCGACGAGGCGTACCGCTATGCTTACGCGGGGACGTTGACGGGCACCGCGCGCACGCGCGTCGGCATGCAGCACGTGACCTTGGAAACGGATCTGCGCGGCCGCGGCGATGTGCCTGTCAGCTATCCGGCGCAAGCCGGCGCGCACATCGACTTTCCGAACGGCTTCGCCGGGAACGTGCTTTTGACGCGCCGGCAGGGCGGCGGGATCGTCGCCGAGCTCACCAAGACGCCCGGCGCACCACTGCGACTGGCGGTGCCGGCGGGGGGCTACCAGGCCATCGTGCGGCGGCAGGACACGGCCTGGGAATGCGATCTGACGGTCGCCGGCACGGGCAGCACGGCGCTCGCGCTCGATCGCTGCCGCCAGCTGCCGGACGACGAAGCGCAAGCCAAAGGGCGCGGCGTCATTCAGCGCGGCGAGACGTGGAGCTTCGAAGCGGCCGTGGGTATCGCTGGTCATGGCGACGACGACTACACGCAGCGCATGGAAGATTTCGGCTTTGGGGAGAGGTTCTCGCTCTTCGAGCTGCCGGAGGCGACCTGGGCGTTCGGCGTCACGCGGCGCCTGTTTCGTCGCCTGTCGCTGGTCGCGCGCGTGCGTCAGCTCGAGGCGCTCGAGCGTAAGCGCTTCGACGCCGGCCTGGCCGATATCGACCGCTTCGAGCTCCACGCCTACGGACTCGGCGTGGGGGCGCGCGGGATCCTGGAGACGCGCAACGAAGTGGTGGGCGGTTACGCGCAATTGAGCGTGGGACCCGCGTTCGCGAAGACCGCGCTGACTGAGGGCTCCACCGGCGCGACGACCTCCGAGAGTCATTTCGGCGCCTTCGCCGACCTCACGCTGGGCTTTCGCGTCATGCCGTTTCGTCCCGTGGGCTTGTTCGTGGAATGGTCCGGCAGCTATGCGCCAGTCGCCAAGAATCAGCTCGACGAACGGCGGAACAGCGGCGGCGCTGCGTTACTACTCGGGATTCGCGGGCGCACATGGGGAGAGTTCTGATGAAATCACGGCATGTCATCCTGCTCACGCTCGGCGCTTTCGCCGTGATTGCCTGCGACGAGCTGGTGAGCGACCCGACCTTCGACACGTGGTGCGGCGACCAGCTGTGCGATTGGCAGGTCGAAACCGGCTCCGTCTCGCGGGCAAAGACCTGGCACTCCGGGGATGACGGCGTGGAGTTGGTGGGTTCGCCCGTCTCGCTCTCTCAGCAGCTCAGGACGAGCTCTGGCGAGATGACGTTGCGCATCGCCGCAGACCTGGACGCCTCGGCCAACGTAGCCATCGAGATTGATCTGGGAGACGACGGAGCCCTCGATTACTCGAACGTGATTCCGGCCGGACCGCCTTGGAGCGTCCAGAGCATGACCATCGACCTGCCGCGCAGCGACAGGCGCACGCGTCTGCGCATCCACAAGCGCGGCAGCGGCAAGGCGCGCATCGGCAGGCTCTCGCTGGAGTCCGGCTCCCTGTTCGGCCCCGCCGTTGATGTCTTCTTGCAGCCGTGCGAGTCCCCCGCGACGTGCCCCACTGCGTTTTGCGATCTGCAGGCCGCTAACCAGACGGGATTTTGCAGCTTCTGCCGGAGCGACACGGACTGCGCCCAGGATCGTTATTGTGACCGCGGGCCGGACGCCGAGCTACCTGGGTCGTGCGTCGTGCGACCTGTCGAAAGCGGATGCACGCGCGACGAGGATTGTCCGGAGGGGACGATCTGCGGCGCGGATGGGCTGGATCAAATCGCCCTCAGCCGGCTCGGTTCGGCGGCTCGCGATCTCCTGACCGAGTTCGGCGAGTGCAAGGCGCTGGCCTCGGTCGCCGTGGACCATGCTTGCCGCGCCGACCGCGAGTGCAGCTCCGGCATTTGTTGCACGAACGAGCGTCGCCCGATTTCGCTGTGTGTCGGAGACCGCTCCCGCTGCTCGTTCTGACGGTTCATGGACGCTTACCGGCGCTACGCGCCTGCGCTGGTGCGCAAGGCCCAACGCATCCTCCAGAATCAGGAAGACGCCACCGACGTCGTGCAAGGCCTGTTTCTCGATCTCATCGAAAGCAGCGAGCATCCGATGGACCTACCGTACCTGTACAAAGCCGTGACGAACCGCTGCTTGAGTTTGCTGCGCGACCGCACGACGCGCGCCCGGATTCTGGAACGTGAAGTGAGCCAGTTGCGCGGCCCCGTACGCGTCGCCTGCGACGACCGTGTCGTCAGCCTGCAGTTGTTCACACGGCTCCTCGACGAGCTCGACGAGACGCACGCGCAGACGCTGATATTTCGTTACTTCGACGAGATGGCGCTCGAGGAGATCGCGGAGGTGATGCAAGTCAGCCGCAAGACCATCGGTAATCGCCTGACCCGCATCCGCGAGGCGCTCGCGCTGCTCGGCGACGACGGGAGTGCCCCATGAACGACCGGCAAGACGACGTCGTGTCCTGGTTGCTGCTCGAACGCTACGCGCTCGGCGAGCTCGATGCAGCGACGACGGCGAGCGTGGACGCGGCGCTCGCTCGCGATGCGCGCACCCGCGCTTGCCTGGAGATGATCCGCCAGCCGCTCGCGTTGCCCGATCTCGGCGCGCGCCCCGCTCGAGCGGCCAGGGTCCGGCGTCTGGCCCGGGCCTGGCCGGCCGCCGCGACGCTGGCTGCAGCAGCCCTGGTGCTCCTCGTCGTGCGCGGGCAGCACGACGGGAAGGATGCGCCGACCGCGGGTGCGCCGAGCGCGACGGAGAAACGCTCCCACCGCATCAAGGGCAACGCGGTAGCTCTGTCCGTCGTGCGCGAACACCGTGGCCAGATCATCGCGAATGCCACGAGCTTCGTCGAAGGGGACCGCTTGAAGGTGCTTTTGACCTGTCCGCCTTCGACACAGGAGCGCTTCCGGGTGCTGGTACAGCAAGGCGCGTCGGTCTCCAGCCCCCTCGATGTGCCAGCGGATTTCGCCTGCGGCAATGGCGTCGCGCTGCCCGGTGCCTTCACGTTGACCGAAAACACGCCGGCGCAAGTGTGCATCGTGTGGGGAGCGCGGGCGGGCGGTGAGCTGATGGAACCCGTCCTGGCCGGGGCGGAAACGGTGTGCGTCCCGCTCGTGCCCGCGACCCGATCTCCCGAGTGACGGCGCTCATCAGTGATGTCGCTGTCCGCTCACGCGGGCTCTGCCCCGGCGTAGCCGGCCGCGGCTCGATCCGGAGCAGACGGCCATTGCGCAAGTAGAACGGCTCGGGTTTTCCGCGCGCGATGTGCAGCACATCGTGCTCACGCACGCCCACCTCGACCACGCCGGCGGGATCGCCGATGACGCTGCGCACGACCTCGCCCGGGGCCACTTTCGCGCATCGATGAACGGGGGCAGCTTATCCCAGTACGGTGAGCACGATCCTCCCCAACGGAGCTGACCAGCGGCCGATCTGGCAAGCGAGCTCGCCTTCCGTCAGCGTCGTTTCAATGACGTTCCCGGAGCGTTAGTTTGCCGACGGCGGAGCTACGGGGACTCCACGGGTGCCGTCGAGTGTAGGCATCGCGGCTGCTTGGCCAGGCCCGCGCGCGGGATGCCGAGTTTCTCTCGCAGCTCACCCACCGTCAGCGCGAGCCAGGCGCCGTATTCCGTGTCGTCGCGATCGAACAGGGGTCTACCCTGGGCGCCTGCTTGCCATGCGGAGAGCGTGCGCCGCGGAGCGAACAGAATGCCACCTCCCAGAGCGGTGAGCACGAGCGAGCCAACGTATGCGCCGAGGGAGCGCAGGCCGTTTCGTGCTTCCCAGGCGGAGAGTTCGCCTTCGCCGCTGATATCGGTGCCAAACCCTGTCGCGACGTGGTGCAGGTCGTGCTGCATGATTCCCCGACGATGCACAGCCGTATTGGGAACGCTGAACTTCACGCCGAGCAACGAGGCGGGCGTGCGCGGCGCATCGTAGTCCTCGACTCGAAAGCCGTTCTCCGCCAGGTAGGCATCGCGGCCTTCACGCACTGTCCACTCGGCGGGAATCGGTGCTTGCCGTGAAGCGGCACGGGGCATGTTGACCAAGATAGCCTGAGCACGGACGAGTTGTCAGGCGCAGACCGCACGTATCAAAACTCCAAGTCACGATCACGGCCCAGCGAACGCATCGCGAGGGCACGCCGCGTCGGCTACGCGACCCTCGTTGACGCTCGGGTTGGGGCCGGCGCTGCGATTCTCAGCAGCCGCTCCCCAAAGCGGCATTCACGGCGTCTCGGATCAAGTTGATGTATTGCGCGGACCCCGCAGGCGAATGGTGAATGTCGCCAGGGAGGAACCAATCGGGATGAGGCGCGCTCGCCGAATCCCAATCCAGGAGTCGAACGGTCGGACTCGTGCGCGCTGCCAACGTGCCGTTGACCGCGACGACGTTGGGCGAATAATCAGATTCCGGAAAGTGGTTTGCCACGTTGACGAGGATGACGCAGCGGCCTTGCTGGGACTGAATGGCGGTATCCAGCGAGCCAGCGAAGTCGGTGAGTGTGTACTGTCCCCACGCCGGGGACCGGGTGAGCAAGCGCACGTCATTGGTTCCGAGCGCGATCACCAGCACGCGCGGCGCGCGCGTCGCCGCGTACGTCTGGATGGTGGAGGGGCCCGCCGTCATGAGCCACGGGCGCGTGAAGTGACTGACGGTTGCAGCCGCAGCAAACGCGACGAACGCGCTCGCGCCCGAAAAGAACCGCACGCCGTTCGCCAATTGCTGCGCATGCACCGGGTTGCGATAATCGTCGCCCGCTTGCATCAAGCTATCTCCGATGACGACAACTCCCGGGCTCGACCCCGTGTCGTTGGTGGCCGAGCCGCCTGGAAACGGCAGCTCCCAGCCCGGGTGCGGCTGGCCGTCATCCGGAGGTACGCACGATGCAACGAGTGCGGCCAGAATCCCCGCGATTCGTAGCGCTCTGCCCCAGCATCGCCCGAGTCTGCTCTGCATTCGATTTCAGTCAGTCTGTCCGAACGGCGCGTCAAGCTTCACACGGATGAGCCGCATTTACAGCCATATGGCGCGCTGTCACGATCACCGGGATCGACTCAGCTCGAAGCGCGCGCTCTGTGCTCGGCTGGCGGTGATGACACGTCGGGGGAGGAATCGATGACTGACAAGGAACGCACTTACTCGCCCGTCGCGAGCGCTTCACCGGACTCGACGCGGGCAGCGACTGAGCGAGGCCGCTCGCCCCGCTCCTGCCGGCGGCGCGCGGTCGGCCGGTTGACGTGCGGCGATTTGGGCTTAGAGCCTGATCAGGAAGACGCAGACGATGACCGCAGCAACCGTCCGGCGGCCGCCTGGTCCACCCCCCGTCACGAAGAACCCGTTCTCGCTCCTCGCCTACTCGCGGCGCATGAAGAGCGGGGGAGCGGCGCGCATCCGTGAGCGCTTCGAGCTTTACGGGGACATCTACTGCGCGCCATTCCTCGGGCGGGACGTGATCGTGCTGCGCCATCCGGAGCACCTGCACGAAGTCCTGGTCGCACAGGCGAACAAGTTCGACAAACCAAGCCAGGGCTTGACGGCGCGCCAGCTCGCCCGGGTGCTTGGGCAGGGCCTGCTCAGCAGCAACGGCGAGCTGTGGCGCAGCCAGAGGCGCCTCATTCAACCCGCATTCCGCAAGGAGCGCCTGGAAGAGTACTCGCAGACCATCGTCCTGAACACCGAGCAGATGCTCGATGGCTGGCGAGATGGCGCAGAGCTCGATGTGAGCCGAGAGATGATGGAACTTACGCTGCGCATCGTCAGCAAGGCGCTGTTCGGTCACAGCGTGACGCATGAGATGGACAGCGTAGCCAGCGCCATGCGAGTGCTGCGAAGTTCCTTCGGCGGCGTCGAGGCAGTGCTGCCGGACTGGCTACCGCTGCCGGGCAAAACGCGCGCGCTCACGGCCATCGCCAACATGGACGCCATCATCTACGAGCTCATCGACAACGCACAGGGAGGCCACGGGCGTCATTTGCTCAGCGCGCTCGCCGGGCCTCGCGATGGCGCGAGCGAGCACGCAGGTATGAGTCGCCGCCAGCTGCGCGACGAGCTCGTGACGTTGTTTCTGGCCGGACACGAGACGACCTCGCACGCGCTGTCGTGGACGTGGCACCTCCTGTCCTTGCATCCCGAGGTCGAGCAAAAGCTGCAGGCTGAGCTGACAAGCGTGCTCGGTGAACGCAGAGCTGATTGGTCCGACCTGGAGCAGCTGCCTTACGCCGAGCAGGTGCTGAGCGAGTCGATGCGCCTGTTTCCACCCGCTTACGTGCTCGCACGGGTTGCAAACGCGGACGCGACCATCGGCGGTTACAGCGTCAGCAAGGGCTCGGACGTGGTGATGTGGATCTACCATACGCACCGTGACGCCCGCTGGTTTCCGGAGCCCGAGCGCTTCGAGCCCGAGCGCTTCAGCCCTGCTCGCCGCAAGCAGATCCCGCAGGGCGCCTACGTGCCGTTCGGGGCGGGGACGCGCACCTGTATCGGCAAGCAGTTTGCGCTCATGGAAGCACTTCTGATCCTGGCGCGCACGGCCCAGCGGTTCTCTCTATCCGCGCTGCCGAGTGCGCGGATAGAGGCCGACATGTCCGTCACGCTCGCGCCCAAGCACGGGCTGCAAATGCGCGTACGCAAGCGCGTCCCGCATTCCGGTCGAGCGCTGAATCACCAGGTGCAGCCGTAGCTCGCGGTCGACGACGACGCCCAGCGTCAAGTCGCTGATGCGCCTGCAAGTGGACGTGCACAGCCCGGGCGTGGTGAGAGACGAAAGGAGAGTTGCATGCATCCCTGAACCGGGCCTGCAGACGCGTTGCAGGCACCCGCATTGCGCCAAAAACCAGCCAAAACTGCGAGGTCATGCGCTGGCACCCATCTTGATATGCAGCCCTGACATGAAGCTCCGAACTCATTCCAAAGTCGTTTTCGGTTCTCTCATTCTCGCCGTCCTCGCCGGTTGCGGTGGCGCAGTTGATGACGGCACCAATACGACCGAGGGCGAGCTCAGAAGGATCGACGACGGCGAAGTACCCGACCCGCCGGAGCGGGAGCCGCCGCCGCCGCCGGCGCCACGTCCGCCGCCACCCATTGACCCCGATGCGCCGATCGCCAGGGGCGCTGGCTGGGCAGAATACAAGGTCGCGGGCGCGTACCGAGACCTCGATACCGGTGTAGAGAAGACGCTTGCCGACCAGCACGTCGTGATCGTGCGCGGCATGAGCGGTGTCACGGCGTCGCCGCTGTCCGCGGTCGCGAAGAACGCTCTGATGGCGGATGTGACTGCGGCGGCGAGCGCGACCGGCACGCCGGAATCGTCGCTCGTTTACGTCGTACACCGCGACACGGCGAACCAGCTCGCTGCGGGCCCGAACGGCGCGGTTGCATACCTCGGCGGCTGCAGCGACTCCTACAGGAACTACGACGCCGATAAGGGGTATTCGAAGACCGGCGCGCTCGACAAGTCCTTCTCGGAGGCTGGCTTCGTCGGCAAGCTCAAGGTGAACGCCTCGAGCTCCGGAAACGCCAAGGCCACCGTACGGCTGAAGGTGAAGCGAGGCGGCCTGTTTGGCGTTTGCGTTCCGTACGCGGTCGCATTCGTCAACGTGCGCCTTCAGGGTACGGCGACCGCCCTGGCCGACGTCGAAGCCAGCGGTAACTGGAGAGACAAATGGGAATACAGCACGACGATCGCGAAGCCCGGCCTCGGTGATTACTATTTCACGATAGGTCCGGTGCCCGTGCGCCTCGGTTTCAACCTGCCCATCGAAGCGGGCGTTTCAGCGGACGGGTTCGTCGCCGCGACCGTGAAGGGGCAGGCGCGCGCCGACGGCAGCTTCGACTACACGTGCACGACCGGCGGATGCACGGGCAACAAGTCGTTCAGCGCCGGCTTCACGCCCTCGGGCGATCCGGTGGCGTTCGTTTCCGGGCGCATCCAGGTCAAACCCTGGGTGCAGGGCGCGCTGCGCATGTTCCTCTACAGCGACTCGATCGCTTACGGCCAGGTTGGCATCCGCCCGGGCGTTGACCTCGACGTTATGGGGTATGCGGGAAACAATTGCGGTGACGCCAACGGCGACGGCACGAACGAGTGGGTGGCGGGCACTTCGCTGGATACTGCCTTCCGCCTCGACCTCACGGCCAAGGCCTACGCACTCGGCAGCGACTGGGAGACGTCGTACAACATCTTGCGCCGGCGGCTCAGCTTCTCGACGTCATCAGCCAGTCAGAACACGCCCTGGTCACCCATGCTGCGCGTCTCGAGCACCAACCTGACGACGGCCACGGTCACGGCCGGCAGCCGCCCGTGCTGGCCCTACACGGACGCGCTCAACTACCAGCTCGCGTGGGGCGACGGGGTTACCGAACCGGCCACGCGCGCACCCGGCACCCACTCCTTTACCCACACGTTCCCTTCGCGCGGCACGTTCCCCGTGACGCTGAGTCTCGTCAGCGATGCTCAGGGTCGAAGCATCAACTCGAGCTTCACCAACAACGTGTATGTCTCGGGCCTGCCCGGCCTGATCGGCGGCGGCGGGGTTCTCACGGCAAATCCCTGAGCTCAGCGGAGCGCGGCGAGAGTCGTGACTGAGCGGGCCAAGGGGGGCTCGGCCGTGCCCAGTGACCCTCCTCCTCAAACCCAGCCCCGCAGCACACGCCAGCGACCGGCCGAGCTTCGTCCGCCTGCCCCCGCGCCCCAGTGCCACGCCCGCCTTTGACTCCACCGCAGGTTCGCCGACCTCACCTTGGCCCCTCCGCTTGTAACCGAACGAGGCTCCCTTCGAATTGTCTACGCGCCACACTCTGCAAGATCGCCATGTGGCGAAACGGCTCACAGCGCCGGCTACGCGTGCATCGGCGGCGCCGAACGGCGTACCGATCCCGTGGATGTGTGCGAGCTGTCGAGACACGCTAGAAAAAATTCGCCGCGCCAAGCGTTGACTCTGGGCGATGCCGTGCTGACAGTCGCCGTAGCGCGAGTTGGACGAGCGGTGTCGCTGCAGCCGTTCGCGCGCTGCACGAGGGAGGTCGAGCTGCCATGCGAAAGGCGTTTTTCATTGTTGCGGTGAGCGCCGTACCGCTCAGCGCCGGAATGGGCTGCGGTAGTGACGACGACGAAGAACCCGGCGGTCGGGGTGGAACCGCGGGCAGCGCCGGCTCAGCGGGCTTCGTCGCCCAAACCGAGGATGAGTGCAAGGCCAGCGCCACCGACGCATGCAGCGTCTGCGTGTGTGAGAACTGCCTCGACGAGGCGAACGCTTGCAGCAGTAAACCCGCATGCGGAGCCGTTCTCGACTGCGCGGAGCGAACGGGCTGCACTGGAATCGAAGACTGCTCCGCCGCCTGTGAAGAGGAGCTGAACGCAGCCACTGCGGGCAGTGCCCTCGGTGAAATCATCGGGCTGAGCAGCTGTCTGGAATCCAGTTGCGCGAGCGACTGCGGTGCTGGATAACGACGCCCGCAAGGACAGCAGAAGCGAGGCCGAGAAGCTCAGATCAAAATCTCGATGCTATCCGCGGCACCCAAGCTCGGACAGCTCGAGATTGCTGAGGGCAGCCATGTCGTTGGGACGGCAAAAGTTACGCACATTCTCAACCCGTTGCTCCGGCGCGAGAATCCGTGCTGACGACTTCATGCCGCTCGCCAAGGGGTGTATCGAACAAGCCCAGGAACGCACGCCGCACCTGTCGGGTATGCTCTGGATCGACGTCGAAATCGCCGCGGCCGAAGACGTCGGAGGCGTGATTGACCGAGCAGAGCCGGGCGCGAACAACGACCTGCGCGACACTGAGTTGATCGAGTGCATTCGTCAGAGCGCGCTCAGCGTGGTCTTCCCGAAGACGCTGACTACCGGGCGCGAGCCGTTCACGCTCTCGTTGCGCGTCGGCTCCGCCGATGCTGCCCGATGACAGCGAAGTACTAACAGGGGTACGGATCGTAGTCCCAGGCCGCGGCGATTGGGCCGTTGAGGATGACGATCTTGTAGCATTGCTGCTGCACGCTGCGTCGGTAACCGACCTCGTAATAGTGGCCGTCGTCGAAATTCTCGAAATCGACCTTCTGGCACCATCGACTGTCCGAGTAGTGCGTCACCTGGATGCCGGTTCCCGTGGTCACCGAGAACATCCCCGCGAGATCCACGAGGCCCGCTCGGGCGCCCAGGGGGCGTACACCCGGGCGGTTGTCGGGATACGGAGGCGGTCCCTGCGCCACGTCTCCCGGGACATATCCGATCAGCCGCGGCTTCGGTTCGGCATATGTCTTCGTACCTTGACCATCACGACCGTACGTCGCGGGATCGCAGCGCCGGTTGTACACGCCGCAGCTGTAGTCGTAGCCCTCCTTCTCATAACGCGGCTTCGCGCCCTTGATCTCGTTGCACGGTTGTGTGTAGAGCACGGCATCTGGCGGCGGGGGAGCAGGTAGCGGGGGCGCGATGCAGGGAGGCGGATAGTCGAGCTCGGCGCACGTCGCGCCGTCAACGGGCCCGTCCGGGTTCTGTGCAGCGAGGCGCTGGGCCTCCGCCTGCCGCTGCTTTTCGGCGTAGATCGCCAGCGCTTCCTGCGCGGCCGCTGCGGCTTCCGCGGCGCTGCGACCCGCCGCTTCCGCGGCGCCGCGCGCGACTGCAGCCGAGGCGAAGGCCTGCTGCGCGTAGGCGTTCACCGTTGCGACGGCGGTGCGGGCGACTCTGACCGATTGCACGGCCGCCTGAGCGCGCTGATTGGCGGCTGCCGCCGCCTGCCGCGCCACCGCTGCAGACTGCACGGCTGCTTCGGCCTCCTTCCGTGCGTCGCTGGCATGCGCTTGCGCCTGCGTCGCGTAGCTCGCGGCTTGCGCTGCTGAATCGCGCGCTCGCTGCGCATACGCCGCCGCTTCCGCGCTGGCCCTGCGCGCTTCGGCCGCCACGCGCTGTGCTTCAGCGGCGTGTTCGTGCGCGTCGGCCGCGTGTTTGAAGGCTTCTGCCACGTAGCCCCGAGCTCGTTTGGCGTGAGTCGCCGCTTCGAGATCGCGTTG
Organism: Polyangiaceae bacterium; assembly: GCA_036520475.1. GTDB lineage: Bacteria > Myxococcota_A > Polyangia > Polyangiales > Polyangiaceae > DATDJP01. The sequence continues at coordinate 15,024 of DATDJP010000239.1, forward strand.
CCGCGCCTTGTGCATTCGCGTCTCGACGAACTCCCGCACGAGCGACGCGGGACCCGCCAGTGCGATCTGCGCAGCGGACTTCTCTTCCGGCCCGCCCGTATTCAGGCTGGCGGCGGCTTGCACGCGGTCATCGCGCTCCGCGGCGGTGTATTGGCCCGTGCGCAGAAAGGCGTGCTGGTCGGCGGCCGAGCCACCGAGCGCGACTCGTGCGGCGGCGCGCACGGCGGGGCCGCCAGTGAAGAGCAAGCCTGCGATGCGCGTGCGATCGTCGAGCTGCTTGCCTTCGTACTGCTGCGTCTCCAAAAACCGTCGTACGTCGGCCGCCGTTCCGGCGAGCGCCGCGATCGCAGCACGCGCGAGCGAGCGGTTTTTTTCATCGTGGGCGAATACCCAAACCAGGGCGCGGTCGTCCTGCTCTGTAGCGAGGGCCAAGCCCGACTGCAGGAAGGTCCGCACAGCGAATTCATCACCTCCGAGCGCGTCGAGGGCCACCGCGCGCGTCCACGCGCCGTCGCTCCGCGAAAGGAGCAGCGCCGCCCGGCGCCCGCTCGTCAGCACGGTCGCCGCCGGCGCGTCCGGAGCGGTCGCCTCGGCCAACAAACGCCGTGTCTCGTCGTCTCGGCGCACTTCGGTCGGCGTGTCCCAGGCTATTCCGGCCGGACGCGCTGCTTCGTGCGCGCGCGCCTCCTCGGCGTCCAGCAAACCTTGCGCCGTCTGTTGCGCCAGGCGCGAGACGTCGGCAGCCCGGGCACTCGTTTCGACGCGGTCGGCCTGCTCCGCGGCCGCCGTGGATGCCTGGGCTGCGCGGCTGGCGGCATTGGCGTGCTCGGTGGCGCGCTGCGCGAACAGGGCGGCCTGGCCGGCGTGGTTCGCGGCTTCCTCGGCGGCCCGAGCCGCGGCTTCGGCATGGTTGGCGGCGTCGATGGCGGCGCGCTCCGCGTCGCGTGCCGCGCCGACGGCGACCGCCGCAAACTGCTCGGCGGCGGTGGCCGCCTGGTTCGCGACCCGCGCCGCATTGCGCGCTTCCGCCGCCGCGCGCGCGGCCCTCGCCAGCTCCGCCTGGGCGACGTTTTGATAGCGCGCCACCTGTGCTGCTGCGGCAGCAGCCGCATCCGCGTTCCCCGCTGCGCTGCGCGCGGCCGCGGCTGCGTTTTGAGCCTCCGTGCCCGCCGTCACTGCGGCTGCCGCCACGGCGGACAGCTCGCGTGCGGCCGCGGCGGCGTCCCGCGCGTCGCGCGCCGCATCGCGCGCCGCTTGCGCCCGGGATGCGTCGCCGAGCGCGGCCATCGCGGCCCTGTAAGCGACCGCGGCGGCTCGCCCCGCGAGCACGGCGACGCTCGCCGCACGCGACGCCGCGGCCCCTGCGGCACGCGCGGCAACGTCGGCTTTGGTCGAGGCATCGATCGCAGTCCGCGCTGCTCCGGCTGCCTTCTGCGCCGCGTCTGCCGCGCGGCCTGCCGCTTCGGACGCGAGCCGTGTCGAGTTCTGGGTCGCTGCGAGCTCGGCTGCGGCGCGTTCTGCGGCCTCGCGCGCCAGCCGTGCGGCGTCTACGGCATGGGCCGCCGCTTCCTTGGCATGTTTCGTCTCGGCAACAGCGGTGTTGCGCGCGTCCTTGCTGGCCTCGACGAGGCGGGCGAGGGTCACGATCTCTTCGTCGCGGGCGCGCGCCACGTGCTGCCCCGTCACCAGGAACTCCGCCACATCGCTCGGGGAACCGGCGAGCGCCTGAGCTGCGGCTTCGCGCGTGATTGGGCCGCCGGCGCTCATGATCTGCGCCACGCGCACGCGATCATCGATGGTCCTTGCCTGAAGCTGACCTAGCAGGAGAAATTGAGCCTTGTCCTCGTCGTTCACGTCGAGCGCTCGGGCTGCGGCCGCGCGCACTGCCGGTCCACCGAACGCCATCACCTGCCCCACGCGAACGCGAAGGTCGGTGGACAGTGGAGCTCGATATCCTTCGTCCAGAAAACCCTGCAACACGGCGGACGTGCCTGCCAGCGCCGTTTGCGCGGCGCTCTTCAAGGCGGGCCCGCCCTCCGCGAGCAGCTGCGCGGCTCGGACGCGGTCATCCCGCTCCTTCAACGCCGGATAGCTGTCACGCAGGAACGCGCGCACGGCGTCGTCGGAACCCAGGATGGCAACCTCCGCCGCGCGCACCACGCCCGGTCCACCCGTGCTGATGAGCTTCACGACTTCGCGCCGATCCACGCTGGCTGCCGGCGCTCCGCTGTCCGCGGTGAACGCGGCTTGCTCCTGCGCTGCATCCGGCGGATCCGACGAGCAGCTCGCCCAGGTGCAGACCCCGAGCAGGCTGAGCACGCAGCCGCTCAGTCGGCGGCCGCGACCGGATATCCGCCGCAGCCGCTTCTTGGGAAGTGATGGCGTGTTCATGGTAGCCCCTCCTTTTCAAGTCGAGAGTCGCAGCTCGAGCAGCCGGGCGCCGACGGCATTCCCGTTTTCGTCGTAGCCGACAGGGTTGAAGCCCTCTTGTAGATCCACGACGCTCTGCTGCGTGCCGACCAGCACCGTCGCTTGAACGCCCGCGTTGGAGGTCGAGATCAGGAACACCGCGGACAGCTCCAGCGTCACATACGCGCTTTGCCCGCGGATGTTGAAACAGAACTCGCCTCTTTCGAAGCTCTCGACCTTCACGACGTGGGCCTCGGTCGCGCAGTCGACGATCAGCAGGTTGCCGTCGCCCTTCTTCAAGGTGATCCCGGAAGGCAGATGCGCCTCGGCGCCGGGGTAGCTGAAGTCCTCCTCGAGCGTCGTTTCAGCGGTGGCCGCGCGCGAGACCTGACTGCTCGTGCTCGGAGTTTCGGACGTTTGACAGGCTGTAAAGCCGAGCAGCACAGCCGCGAGCGGCAGCGTCCGATGCGGTGACAGGCGCATAATCAGTTCTCCAGATCACGGGTTCAGCGCGGCCGGGGATACATCCGACGGCCGTACGCGCGAACCTAAGCCAGGGTGGCGCACCTCGGATGTGATCATCCCATGATCGATCGCGCCAGCAGGGATCACCCAATGGTCACGTCTCGTTGCAGGGGCCGAGTGTTAAGTCACCCGTATGGAGAACGGCATGCCGCGTTTCAGAGCAACTACGCGCCCGCACCGAGGCCCCGTCGTGGTGCGGGCCGGCGTACTACTCGCGCTCGCGGGCGTCACCCTCGAGGCTCACGACGCACGCGCCATTAGCGGCGGCAGCGATGCTACCGATCCGTCTCACGCGTTCGTCGTCAAGTTGGACATTGGTGCCGGCATGCGCAGCTGCACCGGCGCCCTCGTGCACCCGTTGTGGGTCGTGACCGCGGCGAGCTGCTTCAATTTCGACGATCAGCCGGTCGCTCCGGGCGCGCCGCGGCATCCGACCACGGCGACGGTGGGTAGGCCGGATCTGACGACGACGAGCGGCGGTATCGCTCCCGTGCTCCAGGTGATCCCTGCGCCCGATCGCAACGTCGTGCTCGTGAAGCTCGGCAGGCGCTTCGAAGGAGTGACTCCGATCCGCATTGCCAGCGCGCCTGCCGTCGCAGGCGAAAGCGTGCGCGTGGCAGGGTTTGGCCGGACGAGCAGCGAGTGGGTGCCACAGCGTCTGCAAGCGGCCACGTTCACCGTGCAGAGCGTCGAGGGACCGGCGGTGCACGTCGCCGGCGCGGGAGCGTCTGCGCCCAACACCTGCAAGGGGGACTCCGGCGGGCCCACCGTACGCGAACGCAATGGCGTGCTCGAGCTGGTCGGCATCACGAACACGTCGTGGCAAAGCGGTTGCCTGGCCGAAACCGACACACGCCTCGGCACCACGCAAGCGCGCGTCGACGACTTGGAGGCCTGGATCCGTCAGAAGACGACGACCCTTCACCGCTATGGGTCGATCGCCGCCTCGACGGCGGTCAGCTGCAATTGCTTGGACTACGACTGCTGGGGCCGGTTCTGCACGACTCCCGATTGTCAGGTCTGCCAGTACCCAATCAAGGTCTACGACGTCAAAACGGGTGACTACAACGCGGACGGCAACGCCGATATTCTCACCCTGAGCCCGAATTCGCACGGGGCGTGGCAGACGACGGCGGCGCTGGAGCTATCGCGACCCGGCGGCTTCACCTCACAAACCTGGCCCATCGGCACCGCCGTGCACATGCGCAGCGGCGGCGCGGACACCTACTATCGGACGCTGCAGGGTGATTTCGACGGCAACGGCACGAGCGATCTCGCGACCCTCGGCTTCATGGCGGGCGGCGGCTGGACGAACTGGCTCGCGCTCGAGCTCGCGAAAGACGGCCGCTTCGAGTCGCAGGTGTGGACCGCGAAAACGCCGAGCTACGTGCGCAACACCGCCTCGAGTGCGTACGTCACGACGGCGGGGGATTTCAACGGCGATGGCAAGACGGACCTGGCTACGATCAGCCCCGAAGGCAGTAACACCCTGACGCAGCGGATTGCGGTCGAGCTGTCCAAGGAGGGGGGTGGGTTCGACTCCCAGCTCTGGGCCGCCATGACCCCGACGCGCACGCGGAGCGGCGGCACGCCGCGGGCGTACTTCGTTCTTCCCGGGGACTACAATGGCGATGGGAGAACGGATCTTGCCACGATCAGCCCCGACGCCAGGAGCGGCGGCTGGGGCAACTGGATCGCGGTGGAGCTCGCTCTCAGCAGCGGCGGCTTCGAGTCGCATACCTGGGCGTCGGCGACGCCGGGCCGCATGCGCTTTGTCGGCGCTGGCGCACGATACAACGTGCTGGCCGCAGACTTCACCGGCGACGGCTTGACGGATCTGGCGACGGTCAGCTCGAACGCCGGAGGCGGGTGGTCCCGCTGGATCGCGCTCGATGTGGCGCAGCCCGGCGGCGGCTTCAGCTCGGTGACGTGGGCCGCAGAAACCCCCCGTCGCATGCGCAACGGCGACGGCAACGCCGACTACCGCGTCGTGACTGGCGACGTGAACGCCGACGGCAAGGCGGACATTTTGACGCTCAGCCCGACGGGAGGCGGCGGCTGGAACCAGTGGATCGCCGTGGAAGTGTCCACGGGCAGCGGTTTCACCTCTGGCACTTGGTCCACACCGACGCCGCAGCACATTCGTAGCGGCGGCGCCGTATCCGACTTTCGAGTGCTGACGGGGGATCTGGACGGCAATGACATGACCGACGTCGCGGTCTTGAGCACCGACGCGGGCGCAGGCTGGATCAACTGGCTCACCGTGGACCGCTCGACCGGCAGCGCCTTCGAGTCCGGCACCTGGAACGCCGCGAGCCCGTTGGCCATTCGCCTCGGCCGCTTCCCTCCGCCTTGAGCCTGCCTTCGCCATCGCGCCCGGCGACGGCGTGACGACGACTTCATGCGCCAATTGAGGTTGTTCGAAGAGCATTGAGGGACACAGACAAGCAGCGCGTCTGACCCGGGGACGAGTTCGGCTCCCCGGCATGGACCGAGCTCTGTTCGTCTGCCGGCGTGAGCCGCGCCAAGCCTCGTGACTGAGCGGGCCAAGGGGGGCGGCGTGCCCAGTGACCCTCCTCCTCAAACCCAGCCCGGGCAGCACCCCTTTGATTTACTTACGCGCCTCCTTCCTGTGCTGTGCCTGTGGACGTGCACTGCCTGTCACGGTTCACGCGTGACGCACTCGGATGCCGCGCTCGTAGCGAGAACGAAAAGCAAACGTCGTCGCGCAAGGGCCGGCAACGAGGACACACACGGCGCTGGCCTCCACCATCAGCATGAACGTGCGGTGTGCGGGAGCGTCGCCCCGCGGCCCGATCCAGTGCTGGAACGCGTGTGCGCGCCAAAGGTGAGCGTCCCAAAGCGCTGAGTCAGTCTCCCGCTCGCTGCCGTCGCACCTCGAGGATTGCCTGGCGGACGTCCTTGGGTACCCATGCGACGCGGGCCGTGAGCGTGTATCGACCGACTGCCGGCGCTTTTAGAGAGCAGTCCAGGGGAAGGCCTGAGCTCGCAACGTCATCGGAGCCGCTGCCGGCGCTGGTGGCCTTACCGGCGAAAGCCGGAACGAAATGAGTCCCATACTTCTCGCACACTGCACGTTGAGCGTCGTCCGCTACAGCCATTTCGAGGTTCGGATTTCTGTCTCGAAGGTGCAAGCACCTATTGTCGAAGGATGGCCTCTTCGTAGTCGATGGTTCCGCCAGCCGCCTCTCGCGGCAAGTTCGCGTGCCGTTCGGCTGAAAGCGCGAGACCGCGAGATTGCCGGGGGCCTGCGCCCAAGCGTGCGACGCGGACACGGCGACGAAACGCTGACCGTCGAACGCGAGGCGACGCCGAGTTTCGCCGCTGCCGGCTCAGGCTATTTCGGCGTATGGCGAGACGCGGGAGCCGGCAATGCGATTTCTGGAGTTGCGCTGTCTGCATCGAGCAGTCCACTCGGCGCCGTCATCTCGGTCGCTGGCGCGAACGCTAGCGATGTGCGGCCGCTCGTGGCTTCGAACGGCTCGATGTACGTGGCGTTCTGGAACGAGGAGGAACGTCTCCTCGCGCGCGGCTTCGGCGCGGCCGGCACTCCAACTACGAATACGATCACCGTCGCAGAAAGAGGGAACCTCGAGTCCGCCGTGTACGACGGTCGAACGTTCCTCGTGTTCCACTCGGTCACGGATCAATCCGGCAGACCCGCCGTCGTGATGCAGCGGCTCACGCCGAGCCTGCAGCTCTTGAGCGGCGCCGTCACGCTCGACATCCGGAATGTGCTCGCGGCAGCATCAGGCGGACCAGGCAGAACCGCGATCGGCTACCAGCGCTTCGATTGGACGCTCGGCCGTCGCATCATCACCGCGCCCAATGCCGGACCACTGCCACCGCTGACTTGCGCGGGACCCTGAGCTGTCGATGTAGCGCGCAGCCTGCACCTCGCTCTGAATCGCGAGAGCAGTCGCCGAGCTCCCGGCGACGGGCCAAAACCATGCTCGAGCGCGCGGGGATTGGCTTTTCCAGACTGAATCGCTGACGCCGCCCGGGCGCCACGCCCCCTACCAGCCGGAGGGTGCGACCCAGAAGCGCGCGTAGACGGGCACGAAGCCACGAGGCCTCCATCCCTTCGTCCATGCCGGAAGCGAGCGCTCCGTCGCGGGCCTCTTTCGAGTCGAACGTTTGCGTGATGCGCAACTGGTTCCAGACCAGGGCGCGGATCAGAGACCAGTCGTCGGGCTCGAGCTGTCGGTCGTCAACCCGGTGTAGAAGCTGACGGAGTCCGTCCAGCGTGACCTCGAGCCGCGTCGCACCAACTCTCCCTCGACGTTGCGGCGCCGATCACGAATCCGGAGTTGAACAACGAGTTCGTCGTGGCGCGCGTCGAGCTGTGAGCGACCGCCTCACTGACACGAGGTCGCGTTCGCAGCGACCGGGACGGTGCCACCCGCCCGCGCTCTTCGGATGACCGACCGATGCAGCCATTCGGCGCTCTCGGGACTCTCGGGCGCGGGCGCTCTCGGCGCGACTACGCGCGGGAGCCTTCTGATGAGTCTGGGCCACTACGGCGGTGGATAGGCGCGAGGGGCGGCGTGTTCGAGGGCCGCGGCCAGGCGCTTCGCGGTGTCCGTCACGTCCGCGCGGAACGCCATGCGCCAGGGCCGGCGCAGCGCCTTGCCGCGCAATCGCTTCAGAACGAGATCGCCGCTTTCGAGGTACGGGCTCGCGATCCACTCCGACAGGATGGCGATGCCCATGCCCGCGCGCGTCGCGTCGATGATCGCTTCGGTGAGCGGAAAGCGCAGGTGCTCGAGCCGTGGCTGCGTCTTGCCGAACACGCGCTCAAAGAACCAGCGCGCCTCCGCCTTGGGCGTCTGAGACGACGTGATGAGCGGGTACGCGGCGAGATCGCGCAGGCTGATCGCATGCTGTGTGGCGAGCGAGTGCGAGCTGGAGACGACGAACACGACCTCGTCCGAGAACAGCGGCAGCTCCACGAGCGGCGCGCGCACGGCTGAGGTCGTGAGCAGCGCGATGTCGATCGCGCCCGCGCGCAGCGCCGCCACGGGTGCGTCCGTGTGCTCTACGGCGATCTCCACGTCCACACTGGGCATGCTGCGGCGCAGGCTCGCGAGGGTAGATGGGAGCCAGCGGTACGCCGTGTAACACTCGCACACGAGCCGCACGTTCAGCGGGCCAGCCACCGGCATCTGCACCTGCTGCTCGAGCTCGACGAAATGCGCGAGCAGCGCGCCCGCGCCGCTGATCAGGCGCTCCCCGGCGGGGGTGGGAGCGAGACCGCGGCCCGTGCGATTGAAGAGCGGCTGACCGAGCTTCTCTTCGGCGAGGATCAGACCACGACTCACCGCGGACTGGGTGACGTGGAGGGCGGACGCCGCCTTCACCGTGCTGCCGGAGGCCGCCACGGCCAGCACGACCTCGAGATCACGCACGTCCAGACGCGGTTTGAGCATTGGTATGCGTTTCACGCATTGAATCTAACAGCATTAGTCGTTGGACGCATCACCCGCAGGCACCCACATTCACGACAGGTTCAGCATTAACGAGGAGAACGTCGCATGAAGCTCTATTTTTCGCCGCTCGCTTGCTCCATCGCCACGCGCATCGCGCTCTATGAAGCCGGAGCGCCCGTCGAGCTGATCGAAGTCGATGGCAAGACCAAGACCAGCGAGGACGGCAGCAACTTTTTACAGGTACACCCCCTCGGCCTCGTGCCAGTGCTCGTCACCGACGGCGGGGAGACCATCACCGAGAGCTCCGCGATCCTGCAGTTCGTGGCCAGTCAGTTTCCCGAGGCCAGGCTCGCTCCATCGGCCGGGCTGGCGCGCGCCCGTCTGCAGAGCTGGCTGTCGTTCGTCGCCACCGAGCTGCACAAGGCCACCTACGTCCCGCTTCTGGACGAGAAGGCGCCCGAGGCCGCAAAGTCCTACGCCCTCGCGCACGCGGACACGCGCCTCGACTGGCTTGCGTCGCAGCTGGATGGTCGCGAGTTTCTGCTGGATGAGTTCAGCGTCGCGGACGCCTACCTGTTCGCCGTGCTGAACTGGTCCGTGGTCACGCCGATCGATCTCGCCCGCTGGCCGGCGCTGAGCGCGTACATGGCGCGAGTGCAGCAGCGTCCGAGCGTGAAGCGCGCGCTCGACGAAGAGAAGCTGCTCTACATCCGCGAGCTCAGCCGCCAGCGCGCTCGGGACGCCGCCGAACCACGCGAAACAGGTGCTCAGGCCGCGCAGTAGCCGCTCTGGCGGCTCGTGACGTGCCATGCGCGCGGCCGGCCTCGCGCCCGAAGAAGGGTTTATGTGTTGCGTGCGCTCGCCTCACGAGTAAAACGGCACCATGGTAAACTTCGGGCGGACGAGGCCGGCGATTCGGTCTTGCTACCGGTCTCGTGCGACGGGGCGCGTTCACGAACGCCAGACGTTTCGGCCGATCTGGAGCTGTGTAGTCGCAGCGCTCGGCGTGGTTGGCGCGTGTTCGCTGTCGGAGCCGAGGCTGCTGAACGAGCCAGACGCATCGGGGGGCGCGTCTGGTACGGGCGGGAGCGGCGGTAAAGGGGGTGGCGGTGCGAGCGGGCTGGACGCGAGCTCGGACGCAACGACCGACGTGCACTCGGACGCGAGCGATGCGCGAGCTGAAGTGGTGACGGCAATTGCAGCAGGGCACGATCATACGTGCGCTTTGATAGGCACCAGGGTGCGTTGTTGGGGGCGCGGAGATCTCGGACAGCTCGGCTACGGGAATACCAGCAATATCGGCGACAACGAGCTGCCGGCATCCGCGGGTGACATCAACGTTGGCGACCCAGTGAAACAGATTGCGCTCGGAGAGTCGCACACCTGCGCGCTGCTGACCAACGGCGCGGTGCGCTGCTGGGGCTCCAGTTGGTCCGGGGTGCTCGGCTATGGCGACAACAGTCAGATCGGTGACAACGAGCCGCCGGCGTCGGCGGGCTACGTGAACGTGGGCGGCCCCGCGCAACAAATTGCAGCAGGAAGCGCGCATACCTGCGTCCTGCTTACCAGCGGAAGGGTGCGCTGCTGGGGGTATGGAGCGGAGGGCCGTCTCGGCTACGGAAATACGAATACTATCGGCGATAACGAATTTCCCGCTTTCGCAGGGGACGTGGACCTGGGTGGTTCAATCGTCAAACAGATTGGCCTCGGCCGGGGCCACACGTGCGCGCTCGTCAGCACTGGACCCGTGCGCTGCTGGGGGCGAGCACTCTGGGGTGAGATTGGCTACGGGACGATGGCCAACAACGGCGACTACGAATCACCCGCCACTGCTGGAGAAGTCAACGTGGGCGGCGCCGTGCAACAGCTGGCGGTCGGACCATCTCACACCTGCGCGCTGCTCACCAGCGGAGCAACTCGGTGCTGGGGCTACAGCGGCGACGGACAGCTTGGTTACGGTAATTACGAAAATATCGGCGACGACGAGCACCCCGTTTCAGCCGGTGACGTCAATGTGGGCAGCCCCGTGCGTCAACTCGTCGCCGGCTCGGCGCACACCTGTGCACTGCTCACCACTGGAGCGGTGCGGTGCTGGGGCAAGGCCGAGTCCGGGCAGCTGGGGTACGGCAATACGACCGAAAACCGGACGCCCGCCTCAGCCGGTAATGTCAACGTGGGAGGGACCGTGCAACAGCTTGCCGCGGGATTTGCTCATACGTGCGCGTTGCTCACCACGGGAGCCGTGCGCTGCTGGGGAGACAACTTTTACGGCCAGCTCGGCTACGGGAACACGAACAACATCGGCGACAACGAGACGCCCGCCTCTGCCGGCGACGTCCCGTTCATGTGAGAGGGTCGTTCGTGCGGCGAGCGCTAAACCCCCAGCGCGCTGCGGCGGGGAGCACGACATGACACGTCGTGCTCCCGCCGAATAATCAGCGCCGACAGCGAGCGCACGTCACGCCGACGCTTTGGAGCTCGAGCTCCGGCTGACGGGAACCCTCCAGCACACGACGCGCGACGCGCAATCATGAGCTGCGGGCGCCGCGTTCAGCGCGTTCCTTGACGGTGCGACGATCGAGGCCGAGGCGGCGGCCGGTTTCGACGTAGCTCTTCGTTTCTTCGTAGACCAGCGCGCAGTAGCGGTCGATGAGGGCGTCGCTGGTGAGACCGGATTGAAGCAGCCGAGCGTCCAGCTCGTCCGCGCGCGGAGCACGGCGGGCGGGCCGGTAACGTTTGCGAACGAGGACGTTGCGCACGCACTGCTCGAGCTCGCGCACGTTGCCGGGCCAGGCGTAGCCGGCGCCGAGCTCGCGCTCTACCCACGCGACGACTTCGCGAGCGAGGGCGGGGCCGTGCTCTGGGCCGGCGATGCGCTGGCTGAGCTCGCTGACCATCAGGGATAGCTCGTTGGGATCCGCTTCGATGCGCTCGCGCAGTGTCGGCGTCTGGATGCGATCGGCGCACAGTCGATAGTACAGATCTTCACGGAACCAGCCTTGCTGCAGGCCCACGTCGAGGTCGCGGTGCGTGGCCGCCAGCAGCTTGCCGAGGAACAGCCGCGGCTTGGTCTCGCCGATGCGCTGAAAGGAGCGCGTCTGGAGCACGCGCAGGAATTTGACTTGGAGCTCCGGCGTCAGGTCGCCGATTTCGTCCAGGAACACGCTGCCGTCGGGGCCGCACAGCTCGAGCCACCCCTGGCGGTCCTCGAGCGCTCCAGTGAACGCGCCGCGCCGGTGGCCGAAGAGCTCGGATTCGATGACGCCGCCCGACAGCGCCGACACGTTGAGCGCGTGGTATTGAGCGGCGAACGGCTCGACGAAGCGCAGCTTCGTTTCCTCGAACGAGAGAAAGCGCGAGTAACCGATGGCTTGTGCGACCAGATCCTTGCCGGTGCCCGATGGACCGACGATGAGCGTCGGAATGTCGGCCATGTGGCGGTACACGCTGCTGCGGTAGCGGCGGAGGTCGTGCGTGAAGACGGAGTGCCACGTTTCGGCGCGCAGCTCGGCGATGGGCCGCGAAACTCCCAGCAAGTAGCGAAAAATGTAATGAAAGGCGCGGCGGATCTGGAAGAAGAAGCCGAGCGCGGCCGCGGGCCCGAGGCCGGACGGGAGCGGCAGCTCGGGTTCGACGAGCAGACGTTCGAAGTCGCGCTTGAACGCCGGGTAAAAGTGCGCTTTGCGTTGCTGCTGCGACTCGTCGATGACCATCTCGTAGAGGCTGAGCTCGTAGCGCGCGAACAGCGCGTACAAGCAAAGGTCCTCGTAGAGCAACAGCTCTTCGTCGCGCAGTCGGGCGCGTTGTTCGTCGAGGCGCGTGCGAAGAGACAGCGCCAGCTGCCAGCTCAAGTCGCGGAGCCGGATCACGTTCGGACGCTCGCGATGGAACTGCTGCGACGCGAGATGCGCGCCGTCGGGCACCCAAACGGCGCCGCTCGCCGTGAAGGCTTCGCCCAGCGCGACGCGCTCGCTCTGAATGCGCTCCGGTGCGAACGGATTGTCGTACGCGATGCGCGAGACCGCACCGGCGAACTCGCGCTCTTCGTCCGTGAACAGCATGTACTCCCAGTGTATAGACCTATACATCGTCTGTACGTCCCGCAGCCGGGACACACCGGTAATTCCAGTAGTTCTCGCGAGTTGTGCCGTCCGCGCGGCGCGGTCCAGCGCTTGCTGCAGTGGCGTACAGCTCCCCAAAGGTGGAGCGCAGGAGGCCCATGATGGCGCGTTTCAAACGCTGGACCCACGGCGTCGTAGCCGGGATCGACAGCCTGATCGTTCAAGTGGAGAACCACGAGGCGCTCGCCACGAGCGCGCTCAATGACCTGGAGCACGGTGTGGCTCGCTCCAAAGTACAACTGCTGCGCGTGGAGCGCGACGGGCGCGCGTTGACGCAGGCCTTGTGCGAAGAGCGCGAAGCCGTGGTCCGCTGGCGTGACCGTGCCCGCCGCGACGAGGACGAGGCGCGAGCGCTCGAGTGCTTGCGTCGCTACAAGAGAGCGGAGGCGCGAGCCGCGGAGCTGACCCACAACCACGCCGAGCACCAACGCATCGAGCAGGCGCTGAAGCGCGACGTGCAGACGCTCGAGCGGAGGCTCAGCGAGCTCCGCCAGCAACGCAATACGATGCGCACGCGCCAGTCGCGCGCCGAGGCGTTCGCGGCCGTGCAGGGGAACGCTGCCCTGGAAAGCGGCGAGCTCGACTCAATTTTCGAGCATTGGGAGACGCGCGTCGCCGAAAGTGAGGTAGCCAGCGGGTGCCTGCTCGCGAGCGTCGACCGCTTCGACGAGGCGTTCTTGGACGCCGAAGAAGCCGCGTCGCTGAAGCTCGAGCTTCAAGCATTGAAGGAGGAAGTGTGATGGACCTGCAGGAATCGACGTTCCGTGACAGACCTCCCGGGCTGGTCGAGCCCGCGCCGTTGCCGGCGCGCAGCTTCGACCCGGATGCGCTGACTCGCGCGCTGCGCATTGCCGGTGCCATCTTGGTGGTGGCGTCGGCCTCGACGTTCATGCTGCAGCACTGGCAGCGGTCGGGGAGCGATTTGATTCGCTATGCGATGCTGGTCGGAGAGTCCTTGATGCTGGCGGCGGCCGCGTACTTCGTCGGTCTGAGCGTGCGCGAAGCTCGCTCGGCTCGTACCTTTCTGGCGCTGGTGCTGGCGATCATCCCGGTAAGCTTCGCGGTCCTGGGCGGGCTCGTTTATTCGCAATTTCACCTCGAAGCGGTCCCGCACATGCCACACTACGCAACCTGGGTGGCGCCCAGCGCGACGTCGGCGCTGCTGGCGGTCGCCGGGACGCTCATCGTGCTAGTGCCGCTCGGCGTGGTGTCGTTCACGGCGCTGGCGCGCAGAGAAGCGAGAGCCCTGTCGACGGCGTTCTTTGCCGCGAACCTGCTCGTGCTCGTCCCCGCGCGCGAGGCCGCGGTCGTCGTCACCCTGGCCGGCCTGTGCGTCCTCGCACTGCTTCGCCTGGAGACGACTCGCTTCGCCGGCAAAGCGCAGCTCGATACCCTCGAAGGCAACCTGGCGCGTGCCATGGTGTTCGTGCCGCCGGTCATCATGCTGGGCCGCGGGCTGCACCTGTATCGCGCGGGCGGTGCCTTCGTCGGCGGCGTGTTGATCATCGCTGCTGCCGCGATCGGGCTGGTCTTGCCGCGAGTCGCCGACGCCGTGAAGCGGGATCTGGGCGCGTGGCTCGCCAGCGCGTGCGGCGTGGCCGGTTGGGCGCTGTGCTGGGCCGAGCTGTCGCCTCGGCTGACGTCGGGCGCGGCGGGAGTGTTGCTGTGCGGCCTGCCCGCGGCTGTGGTGTGCGGGTTGGGCGCCGTGCGAGCGACTCATTCGCGCGCGGCTCTCACCGGCATCGCGACCACCGCGGCGCTGGTCACGGTGCTGTTCGCTTGCGCCGTCGATCGGGGCACGCTCTCGGGCGTGTGCTGCATCGTGCTCGGCGTCGGCGTAGCGGTGTGGGGCGCGTCAGTGCGGGCGCTGGTGCGTACCGCGTCCGGCGCGCTGGTCGCTCTGCTCGGCCTCGCCGTGCAGGTGTGGCTCGCCGTGCATCACGACAACGTGCTGCGCTGGGTCAGCTTGAGCGCGGTCGGTATCTTGCTCATCGTGGGCTCGGCGTACGTGGAGCGGAACCGCGGGCGCGTCGCGCGCTTTTGGCAGGAAGTGTCGGCCCGTCGCGTGCAGGCGGGACGGAACATTTGAGCCAGCAGCGTCAGCGCGAAATCGATACGAGCACCCAACGCCGCTGCGCCAACTTCACCGATCCTCTGCGCCGTAATCGGATCGTCGCCGCTGCCTCTCCGAGTGGCAACTTCACGAACGCATCGGTGACTTCCGATTCGGCGTTAAGGACGCGCCGGATCGCCTCATCATCCCGGAACGGCTGTACGGCAGGGAGCGCGCGGTCGACACCCTGCTCGCGTCATTCGATCGCGTCGTCAAGAGCGGACGGCCAGAGATGGTGTTGGTCTCCGGCTACTCGGGGATCGGCAAGAGCCGTCAACAGTTCCGTTGCTCAACGGCGTTGCGCCGTACGTCGGTGTCGCGATTTCGCCCGGCTTCGTCGGGAGCTGTCTCGAAAAGGGGAGCCAAAACGGACCTTGCCGGAGTTCGTGAACTTGGACCGGCGCACGGTCATGCCGATCCCACCACCAACGCGACGACATTTTGCCGACGAGCTGCAAAATTTCATTCGCACCAGCACTGGCATGCGATCACCCGCGCTCGAGGCTCACTCCACACCGCAGCATCGGACCGGGATGGCTCGACGGCCGATGCGACGCGCTTCGCGAACTTCGGACGATCGCGAACGAAAGCGCCGAAAAAGGTTATCGATCGTCCGGTCTGCGCAACCCCTGTCTGCGCGACGCCAACCAAGCGGCTGGTGTTGGGGCGACTGAGTCACCTCGTTTTCTTACCGGCATCAAGGCGACGGGCTCCGCAGTCCTGTCCAACACGACAGTGAGCTCCGGCAGCGTGCAGGCTGCCGAAGTTTCGCTGGAGTACGCGACGATCATCGACGCTTTTCAAGCGGCCATCTCCGCCGAGCTACTCCGGAGCCACGCTTCCGTCGTCTACACGCAGTCCGCGACGTACCCGGTGTGCACACCCGGCGTCGTCATCGAAGAGTCGTCGTACAACTGGTTTGGCGACCGCAGTTGTGCGCTCCGCGGCGTGGGCGACCAACAGCGCCTTGCGGCGTTTTCGCTGCAACCGCTCGACGAGACAGAGACCGTGCCCACCCACGTGCCGGCGCCGGGCAGCGTTTTGATCAAAGCCGTTCCAGTCGGCGACGCTTGCTGGCACCCCGTGGACGCGCGCGGCGCGTTTCGCGGCCGCAGGGCGCCCGTTGCGACATTGGCGCGGTGGAAGTGGCACGGTAAGACGTGGTCCATGCCCGAGTCGAATCGCGGAGCCCCCGTCGTTACGCCATCGTCGAGGCACCGTCCGTACTCGGCTTGAAACCCTCCGGTGTGGAGCAACTCCCGGCAACACTGCTGGGGCACGGCCTGGCAGAGCGCATTGCGGCGCGGCGCGCAGGCGTCGTCGAGACGCCGCCTTACGCCTTCGAGCGGGATCGGTCGCGTTGCAGCCTCCGCCGCAGTAGTTCACGGCCGGCGACACCAGTGTGAGCCCGCGACGGCGCGCCACCTCCTCGACGCGCGGCCAAGCTGCGGCGGCTTGCTCGGGGGTCAAGTTCGCCTGAGAGTGAAAGTTCGGCTCGTTGAAGCCGAGCAAGTACTTCGCGCCGGCCGGGATGCGGTTCACGACGTCGTCGACGTTGAACGAGGCGTTCCACAACATCGGCACGAACTCGACGCCCAGTCGCTCGTACTCCCCGACGAGCTGCGCCGGAGGGCGCGACGACCAATTGTAGAACCAGCTCACGGACGGTGATAGCGCGCGCAAATCGGACACCGCGCCTGCCGGGTCGAAGCCGTATGCGACGCCGCGTTTGCAAGCCGTGCGGGCCGGCATTCCGGCACCACCCGAAGCGCCGCCAGTGCCGGTTGGGTCACCCGTGCAACTCGCTGGCGCCTGCAGCGCCGCGATCAGCCACAGCGGAGACAGGGACAGCACAGCGGCGCCGCGAAGCTGCATGCACCGCAGCATCGACGCGGTCGGGGCATGGAGCAACGTGTTCTGCTCCGGAGCCTGTTTTGAAATGACGGCGAAAAGGCTACTCGGCCGGACTCGCACGGCTCGCCCAGCGTGCCGCTGTTTCGAGGCGATCGTTGCCCCAGAATAGCTCCTGTCCGACGACGCACATCGGCGCACCGAAAATGCCGAGCTCCGCGGCGCGCTCGGTATTTTGCCGAAGACGGGCCTTGGTCGCGTCTTGCTGCGCAGCGGCGAGCAGCGCGTCCGGGTCCGAGACAAGGCCGTTCAGGCACGCACGCAGCACCTCTGGCTGCGCGATGTCTTGATCGTCCGCGAAGTTGGCGGTGTACACGCGCCGCACCAGCTCCGGCAGCCACTCACTGTCGCCTGCTGCACAGACCAGGCGCGCCGCCAGCAGGCCATTGCGAGGAAACTGCGACGGCTTCTGCCAGCGCAGCCCCAGCTCGGCGCAGATCCGCTCCAGATCGCGCCACATGTAGCGCGATTTTTTCGGAAACAGGTTGAACGGCGAATCCTGCCAGCCTTGCGCGCGAAAGATCGGGCCGAGCAGAAACGGCTGGAAGCGCACCGAGCAGCCGTGCTGGCTCGCCAGCTCCTCGATCCGCAGCGCCGCGGGATAGGAGTACGTGCTCGCGAACTCGAACCAAAACTCCAGCAACGGTCGATTCACGTCACGAATCTAGCAGGTTCGCCTGCGGCTTGCCCGCGCGCGGAAGCTTGGCAGGATGGGACACATGCCGCCACCGATGCTGAGCTCGACTGAACTTGCGGCACGCACCGAGCGCGCGGTCTCCGCAGCCATCGCCGCGGGCCGCGATCTCGGCCTGCTGATCGACAGCGCGACCGTGCTGCACGACGCGTTTTCGGTGGTCGTCCGGCTCGACCCGGCGCCCGTCGTGGCGCGCATACAAGTCGTGGTTCCTCTGCAGCTCGAGGCATCGGCGCAAGCAGCCCGCCAGCGTCGTGAGCTCGCGGTCGTCTCGTGGCTATCCGAGCGCGGCCAGCGCGTCGTGCCGCCGAGCCCGCTCGTTCCGTGCGAGCCCGTGCGGCGCGACGGGTTCTCGATGACCTTCTGGCAGCTCATGGAGCTCGATGCGAGCGCACCCGTCGACTACGTCGCGGACGCGCCATTCGCTGCCGATTTGCACTGGGCGCTGCGTGACTATCCCGCAGAGCTGCCGTTTCTTTCGCCAGTGAGCCTGATCGTGCCCGCGGGCCTCGCCTCCCTCGAAGCCAATACCGGGCTGGTCGCGCCCGCGCATCTGGAGCGCGCTCGACGCGAATGGGCCGCGCTCGCACCCGTGCTGTCGTCGCGCGCGGCATTCCATACGCGCTTCCCTGGCGTCAGCGTTCAGCCCATTCACGGCGACGCGCCGTCGTACAACCTCATGCGTACGACGGCCGGTCGAATGTTCGCCGACTTCGAGGACGTCACCCTCGGACCGGTGGAGTGGGACCTTTCGCTGTTCGGTCCAGATGGCGCCGACCGCTACGACGCACGTGCGCTGGAGGTGGGGACGCGGCCGCTCGACCGCGACATGCTGCGGGTCATGGACACCGCGCGCATGCTGCAGCTCGTCGCGTCGTTTTCGTTGGTGCCAGAGCTGCCGATGCTCCGCGACGCGCTCACGCCCATGGTCGAGCAGTGGCAAGCGATGCCGTTTGCCGGCGGGCTCGGCTGAGCGCCCGCACGATATTCGCAGCCGGCACAGCAATTTCAGTAATTTACGCGGGCGATCGCAGAAAAATGCGCGTGCTTGTCGAATTTGGCGCGGGTCGTTCGTCATCTGGGCACGAGGACGACATGAGCAGCCGCGCACTCATCCGGCCGACGAGCTTCAGGACTCAATCCCTGAAAACGCTCTGGGCAGCCCGCATCCTGAGCAGCGTTCCGATGCTGGTGCTTTTGTTCGACGGCTTCACCAAACTCCTGAACGGGCCTGCCGTCCGGGAAACGCACGAGCGACTGGGATATCCCGTCGACCTCACCCCGAGCCTGGGCCTTTTGGTCGTGGCCTGCACCGTCCTTTACGCGATGCCCCGTACGTCTCTGGTCGGGGCGGTCCTGCTCACCGGCTACCTGGGCGGCGCGACGGCCACGCTCGTGCGCGTGGGGGAGCCGTGCTACTTCCCCGTGGTCGTGGGCGTCCTGCTCTGGGCGGGTCTCTACCTGCGCGACGAGCGGCTGCGTGCCCTGATCGCGGAGCGCGAGGACGCCGAGAAGTGACGCCCGTTCTTCACTCAGGACGTGCGCTCACTTTGCGGGACAGCGTCGGCATCTCGCTCCAGGAGGACGGCGTACTCACGGAACCCGACGGCGGCCCAGAACGCTCGCCCAGCGGCATTACCGGAGAGTACGTCGAGCACGAGTCGCCTGCCGGACAACACCTTACGCGCGAGCAGCTGCAGCGCGTGGCGGCCGATCCCTTGCCGCCGGCGCGTCCTCACGACGAAGAAATGACGCAGGTAGGCGCCGCCTCCTTCGTGATCGCGGAACAAGGCGTACGCGACGACCTCCTCGTTCGAGTGAAACAGCACGGCCTTGTACTGGGTGGCCAGCCAGACCTGCATCCGGTGCTCGAGCTCGGCCACGTCCATGACGTCGCCGTGGCCTTCATCCGCGATGAGCTGATGGTTCAGCTCCGCCAGACGACGAATATCTGCTGAAGACGCGAAACGCCACTGCACGGTCGGCAGTGCCAGCCTACACCGGACCCGCTGCGCGGTCGCTGGCCGTTCAGGGGTGAGCGGCAAACGCGCGCACTCTTTCGCGCTTCAGCCTTCAGGGCGCGAACCGCACGGAGCGGAGCGCGCTCACCACGGACGAGGCGTCCGACAGCGTCAGAACCCGAGGCATGGCTCGGCGCACGGGTTCCAGTCGTGCGCGCGCCAGCGCCTGCTTCAGCTCGGGAATGACCCTGGGCACGACGCTGAGCGAGTCGACGCCGAGCGCTAGCAGCACCATTGCGAAATCCGGTCGCGACGCGACCTCACCGCATACGCCGACGGGTTTTCCCGCAGCGTGTGCGCCCGCGACGACCCGGGCGATCATACGCAAAATGGCGGGATGGTAGGGATCACTCAGGTGCGCCATGCGCGAGTCTTCGCGGTCGACCACCAGCGTGTATTGCATCAGGTCGTTGGTACCTATCGAGAGAAAGTCCACCTCGCGCGCGATGTCGGCCGCCAGCTCCACGGCCGCTGGCACCTCGATCATCACGCCAATCTTCGGCGCTTTTTGCGCCTCCGCGCCGTTCATGTCAGCCAGCGCCTGCGCAATGATCGACTTCACGCGCCGCAGCTCCTCCATCGAGGTCACCATTGGAATCAGAATGCTGAGCGGCCGTTTTCCGGCGGCGAGCGCGAGCGCTTTCACCTGATCGCGGAGTACGTTCGGGTGATCGAAGAGCACGCGAATCGAGCGGTAGCCATGGAAGGCGTCACGCGAACCACTGACGGGGCCGCCGAGCGCGAACTTGTCGCCGCCCAGATCGAGGATACGAAAATGAACCGGGCCTTCCGGGAAGAACTCGTACGCCTTCTTGTAGATCTTCGTTTGCTCTCGCAGCGTCGGAAAGCCGTCGCGCAGGATGAACGGAAACTCCGTGCGGTACAGGCCGACGCCCTCTGCTCCGTTCTCTTGCGCGTCACGCAGGTCCGAAGCGACGGCCACGTTCGCGAGCAGGCTCACGCGTACCCCGTCGGCGGTGTGTGCCAGGACATCGCGGAATTTCGCGTGCTCGGTGCGCAAGCCCTCGATGCGCGCCCGTTGTTCCTCGTAACGAGACAAGGTATCCGCCGTCGGCCTCAGGATGACCACGCCATGCGTGCCATCCACGATCAGCTGATCGCCGGGACGCGTAGACTCGAGCATGTCGATCACGCCGGTCACCGCAGGAATACCCATGGCTCGCGCGAGCAGGACTCCGTGCGACGTCGCGCCCCCCTTTTCGGTCACGAGCGCCAGCGCACCCTCGGTCTTCATTTCGACCACGAGTGAGGGCGGAATGCGATTGGTCAGCACGATGCGACCGCCGAATCGCGCGCGACTGTCTGCATCCAGCACGTGACTTAGCAAGCGACTGCGCAGATCATCGACGTCGTCGACCCGCTCCTGAATGTATGCATCCGCCACGAGCCCCAACTTGGATTCGAGCTCGTGCAGCGCGCTGTCGATGGCCAGCGCCGCGCTCGAGCCCTGCGCGATGCGTTGATCGATGTCTTTCAACAGGATGGGATCGTGGAGCAAGAGCAGATGCGACGCGAAGATCAGCGCGTGGTCCTCGTCCAGCTCGCGCGCGACCGCAGACTGGACACGCAGCACGTCGTTTCGCGTCTTTTCGATGGCAGCGCTCGCGCGCGCACGCTCGGCTTCAGGCGGGGCCCGTAGCTCTGGCCCGATTGCTACCTCCGGCGCCTGAACCACACGGAATACGGCCTTTCCGATCGCGACACCGGGCACCGCTGCAATGCCGCGCAGCGTGCGCTCCCGACCTTCGTTCGGCTGAACCAGCGGCGGCGCGGTCACTCGGGGCGGCAAAGAGCCTTCACGGTCGAGCGCATCGACGATCCGCGCGTTCTCGACGACCCCGACGAGCTGTACGCAGATCGTTGCCAGATCATCCTGGTCGCGCACGGAAAATTCGCGCCGGCCTCCGCTCTGAACGACCAACACGCCGATCAGGTTGTCGCGTCGTAGAATCGGCGCCGCCAGCAGCGACAGATCGCGACTGGTAACCGTGGTCACGCGTTGTGCTGCGCGCACGCGCTGCGCGATCGACGAAATTTCCTCGACCCCGGCGTCGTCCGCGCCTCGCGGCGCCGAGGCGGCCGAAGCGCGCAGCACGAGATTCCCGTGCTCATCGAGCAGGAACGCGGAGCAGTTGTCGGCGCGGAACCACTCCCCGATGACGCGCGTCGCCGCGTCCAGAATGCGCGGCAACGAGTGCGCCTGCTGGACGATTTCGAGCAGCTCGGTCGTAACGTTCATGCGACACCAAGGCAAACGCCCAGTCGGCAGGCGAACATCACGCCGAGCGACTCGTCCCACCGAATGCGCTGAGCAGCTGTTGCAAGAGACCTGTGCGCTTTCCCGCAAGTTGCTCGAATTCCGCGGAATCGAGCCAGATACCACTACATTCGACACACTGAGCGGCGTCGACGCCGTGCAAGGCGGCGGCCTGAAGCTCCCCGCCGCACTGCGGACACCGCATGAAATGGAGCTTTTTGAGACGTTCCCGCTCCTGTACGGCGAGACGCGCCGTCTCCGCGCGTCCGTCGAGCACGTGCTCTCGCTCGCGGTCGGCTTGCTCGCGGGCGATGTACTCTTCTTCGGCAGAGTGGGCGCTCGGGCGCATGTTGAGTATGCGCGTGTCTGCTTCTGGTCCTGCCTCGCCTGCGCCATCGCCGGTAACGCCCGGACCGTCAAAGCGAGGCTTTGCACTACTGGAGCTCGTCACTAAAATCCTGTCCGAGGCAATTCCGCCCCAACTCCTAGTGTAAGCATTCATTCACGTGCGCGCCGCGCTGTGTGCCGCGCAAACTAGTTGGCACGTGCTTCTGTCGTGCGGATATTGCTCTTGATTTGGCGCTGACATGGCGACGGTCAGCGCGCCGGGTACAGTGCTGCCGTGCACTCCACGGCGCACGAAGTCGTCGCGAATTGGCGAGCTGGCTCCTGATCAGTGCCGTCGGCGTCGACTAGGTGCGATGCCCGCGTCATCAGCCAGGCGCGCTTTTGCGGCTCGGGTTACGCACGCTTGGGACGCCACTCTTCGGCGGTGATCGCCCAGCGCTCGTGGTCGCGCCAGCGGCCGCGAATCTTCAGATAGCGCGGCGAGAAGCCCTCGAGACGGAAGCCGAGGCTCTTCACCAGCGCGATCGATCGCTGATTGGCGGGCTGGATGTTCGCTTCCAGGCGATGCAGCCGGTAGCGGCGGAATGCGCGTGCCATCACCAGCTGTAACCCTTCGCGCATGTAACCGCGGCCGGCATACGGCGCGAGCGCGTAGTATCCGAGATACGCGGACCATAATCCGCCGCGCACGATCTCGCCCACGTTGATGACGCCAGCCAGATCTCCCTCGCCGGTGCAGACGAGATGCGCGATGTGCGTGGGTTGGCAGTAGCGGTGCACGAACACGCGATACTGCTCGCGCGTAGCGGGGGGGCTCACCCAGCGACCGTGGAGCGCGCGGCTCTGCCGAACGCCATCCAGGAACTGCACGGCATGGCTCAGCGCTGGCGCTTCCAGCCGCACGACTTTCGAACCCCCCGTCCCCATCAGCTCGCCTCGAGTCGCGGCGCCCGCGCGGGGTAAGCCGGGGTATCCGGCGAACGCAGCGCTCGTACCGCCCGTGTCGTTAGTTCGTGTCCTTCGCGCACCGGAAGCCGATAGCATGATTGTACGTCGTCGGCGCCGTCTTCCAGCGATACGAGGGCTTGGCCCAATCCGCCATGAAGCCGTTGAACGCCCCGCCCCGCACGACGCGCTCGGTGCCCGTTTCGGCGCCCTTCGGATCGTCGAGGGGAGCCTCGGTGTAAGCGCCGTACCAGTCGCCGGTCCACTCCCAGACATTGCCGGCGAGGTCGAGCACGCCAGCCTGTGACGCGCCGGCGGGGAACGAGCCGATGGGGGCGGTGGCTGGATACCCGTCGTCCCCTTGGTACATCACCTCCGTGGTTTCACGGTGCTCGACCATCCATTTGCGGCACTCGGCGCCGCATGCATTCAGACGTGTGGCATCGGGCTCTTCGTCTCCCCACGGGTAGACCCGCTGGCTGGAACCGCGCGCGGCGAACTCCCATTCCGCTTCGCTGGGGAGCCGCGCAGAGCCCTCCTTCAAGCGGCCGCCGTTCACCCGGCAGAAGTTGTCCGCCGAGCTCCAGTCGATGCAGTTGATCGGGTGCTGCTTCTGCTCCGGCCTGCCCGTGTTGCACAGCTTCCTGAACTTCTCGCGCTGCGCGGGCTTCACTCCCGGGAAGTCGACGTCCGACAACGGCCGCAAGCAGTTGCCCGCCTGCGCACACGCCTCGTACGACTCCGTGGTCACCTCCGTCTTGTCGAGACAGAAGGACGGCACGGTCACGCGGTGAGCCGGGCTCGCGTTGCCCTCGCCGGAGCGAGTGCCCATGAACATGTTGCCACCCTGAATCAGCACCATGCCGTCGGGACACGCCGGCGCCGGCGGCGCCGCGGACGCGAGGGCGCTGGCGGGCTCGGCCGGCGCCGCGCTCGGGCTCGGCCCTCTGGCCTGCTCATCCTCCGACGTCGGGTCGTTGCCGCGACTCGCCAGGAACAAACCGCCCCCGACCAGGAGCACGGCAGCGCCGGCGGCCCCGGCGATGAGCGGCAGCTTCGACGCCTGCTTGACCGCCGTGACCGCCGCAGCCGAGCTGGTCACCGTCGCGGTGGACGTCGCCACGTTGGGCCGGCCCGTGAAGGAATCGGACGCGGTGACCGTCTGCGCGATGCCCATGTCGCGCTGCGTGCCCTCGGCGGGCGGGAGCACGGATGCGGCTAGCACGCCGCGTGGTGCGTCGCGGGGCACGAGCTCGGCAAAGGCGCGCGTGGCCGCGCCGGCTTCGGGGAAGCGCGCGTCGATGTCACGCGCGACGGAGCGTGCAAACCAGGCGTCGAAGCCGGGCGGCAAGCGGTTGGCGACGCCCAGCTCGGAGGCGCGCTCGGAGGCGCGCGGAATCGCATCCACGACGATCTCGCGGAGCAGCACGGGCAGTGTGCCGTCGGCCGCGCGCCAGAAGTCTCGACCGGTGAGCAGCCGGAAGACGATCAGGCCGAGCGCCCACACGTCACAGGTCGGCGCGATGCGCCCTGCGTGTTCCGTCTGCTCCGGCGACATGAACAGCGGCGTGCCGAGCGCCTGCGTGCCGCCATGTTGCTGATCGGCGACGATTTTCGCGATGCCGAAGTCCAGGATCTTCACCGTGAAGGTGGCGTCCCGCCGGCGCGATACGGCGATGAAGATGTTCTCGAGCTTCAGATCGCGATGTACGATGCCCCGTTCGTGCGCGCGCTCCAGCGCGTGTCCGAGCTGCGACAGCACCTCCGCGACGTCGCCCAGGGGCAGCGGACCGACGCGGTCGACCACGTCCGCGAGCTCTTCGCCCTTCAGGAGCTCCATCACGAGGAACGGCGACTCGGTTTGCTCGTCGACGCCTGCCGTCACGACTTCCACGACGTGGTCGCTGTCGATTTGCGAACCGACGCGCGCCTCGAGCACGAAGCGCTGGCGCGTTGCAGCGTCGGCGGCGAGCTCCGGCGCCATGACCTTCAGAGCGCGTTGTTTGCCCGTGCTCAGCTGCTCGACGATGTAGACCGCGCCCATGCCTCCGGCACGAAGCGGTCGCAGCACGCGAAAATCCCGACCGAACAGCGTGCCCGTCTCCAATTGTCCCAGCATTAGCCGTACCTCGTGCCGCGGATCCGCGTACCCACTCGATCGCAGAGTCTAGGCGAAGTGATGTTCCAGTGCATCCAGCAGGCCTTCCACCGTGTAGCGCTCCGCGGTCACCTGGGCGTGTAAGCCGTGCACCGACAGCGTGCGCGACGTGATGGGCCCGATGCTGGCGAGCGCCACGCGGGTGAGCAATTCGTGGGCCCGCTCGCCGAGCAGGCTCACCACGGAATCGACCGTCGAGCTCGACGTGAACAAGATCACGTCCACCTTGCCGGTCTCGATGAGCTCCGCGAACGCGCGGCCGCGCTCGGCATCCACGCCGCGAGTTCGATAAGCGGCCACGACATCGACCTCGGCGCCGGCACGTCGCAGGAGCTCCGGCAGCGTATCCCTGGCTTCGAGCGCGCGCGCCAGGAGCACACGGCGCCCAGCGCCCCTTGCGAGCACCGCACGCGCCAGCCCTTCTCCGACGAACTCGTCGGCGACGACGTCGGGTCGCAGGCCGCGCTGCCGCAATGACTCGGCGGTCTTCGGCCCGATCACGCCGACGCGGGCGCCGCCGAAGGCTCGGGCGTCGAGCTCGAGCTCGTCGAGAGCGGAGAACAGCCGCTCCACACCGTTGGCGCTCGTGAACAGCACCCAGTCGTACGTGCCAAGCTCACGCGCCGCGCGCGCCAAGCGCTCGGGGTCCGGCGGATCGACGATTTCGATCACCGGAAACACGACAGGTTCGGCGCCGCGCGCGCGAATCGCACCCGCAGAGCCGCGAGCCTGCGCTTGCGGGCGCGGTAACAGCAGACGCTTGCCGAACAGGGGCTGCGTGTCGAACCAACGGATCTCTTCGCGCAGCTTGACGACATCGCCGATCAAGATCACGGCGGGATTGGTCAGGCCTGCCGCGCGTGTCTCGGTAGCAATCTGCTCGAGGGTGCTCACCAGGACCCGCTGCTCGGGACGCGCCCCCCACTGGATCACCGCCGCGGGAGTCGTGCCCGCGCGTCCTCCTTCGATGATGGCGCCCGTGATCTCCTCGATGCGACGCATGCCCATCAAGACGCAGATGGTATCCGTGGCCGTTGCGAGCTTCTTCCACGCCTCGGGCGACCATTCCTTGCCGGCCCGATCACTGCCGGTAATGAACGTGACGCTCGACGAGAGGTCGCGGTGCGTGAGCGAGATCCCGGCGTAAGCGCTGGCTGCCACTGGCGCCGAAATCCCCGGCACGACCTCGAATGGGATGCCGGCGCGCGCCAGCTCCTCCGCTTCCTCCGAGCCGCGCGCGAACATGAACGGATCGCCGCCCTTGAGCCGCACCACGCGCTTGCCGGCGCGCGCGGACGCGATCAGCTGCTCGGTAATCGAATCCTGGCGCGCGCTGTAGCGCTCACCGAAGCGTTTGCCCACGTCGCGCACCTCGGCGTTCGGGCAGAGCTCGAGCAGGGCCGGGTGAGAGAGCGCGTCGTGCAGCACGACGTCGGCCTGCGAGAGCACCTCGATGCCACGAGCCGTGATCAGGCCGGGGTCACCGGGGCCGGCTCCAACGAGCCACACCTTTCCGGGCATGGCCGTCACTTACTCCTCGAGCGGTTACCGGAACAATCCCGACATGACGCGGGCCCAAGCGATACCGAATGCAGCGCGTCAGACCGGGCCGAAAAGGACAAAGTCCTTGACGAAATCTTGCCGCCGAAGACAATGCTCCCACTCTGTGCGGCAGTGTGAGCCAAGGGAGGACTTGGTGAGACCCGGGGCCACATGGCGATCGCAATGGAAACGTCATCAACGAACTGGGTCACTGATCGCTGGTACGTGACCAACGGCGTCGTGGCTTTAGGTCCGGTCGCATTTGTCCTGCTCACCCGTGGCATCGCCAGCGGGAAGATCCCGACGAACTCGTACATTCGCCACGAATCCTGGAAGGTTTGGCGGCGTCTCGAGGACATCGGCCAGCTCAGCGATTCCAGCCGGGACGCCATTGCCCTCCAGCTCGCGCAGATCAGCGCCGACGTCGAGGCCAGGGCCAGCAGTGCACGCAGCGAGCCGCCACCGCCGCCTCCCAGCGCCGAGTTCGCGCGCCGCGCCGGGGATTCCGAGCCGGCCCCGCGCTCGCGCTCGACCCTGCGCCCGGCAGCTGTCGACCCCGTTGGGGTACTGGCCAGCGCGGGTGATTTCGACGACGCACTCCTGCTCACGCTGAGCACCGCCGTGACGGCCTCGGCTTCGGAGGTCGGCCTCCTGCACCGGGCGCGCGGTCAGGGTTCGACGGTGACCGCCTTCGCCCATGGCCCGAATACGGAGCATTTGCTCGGCGAGCGGCTGATGCCGGGCGATCCGAGCCTGAGCGCCGCTGAGGCTGGCAGTACGATCATGGGCGAACCGCTGCTCGGCGAAGCGGGCCGCTACATTGCCGGCCGTGTTTGCCGTTGCTTGCCTGAAGTGTGCGCGGTAGCGATGGTGCCGCTGCGCGTTCTAGGTGAGTTCGTGGGAATGATCGAAATCGGCCGGCGCTGGCGACCGTTCCGAGCGAAGGAGCTGGCGCGAGTGGAAGACATCGCGGACGCCCTCGCCGAGCGCGCCGTAGTGATGGGCTGGCCCCCGCCATGAGATCGGGCGGAGCGCTGCTCGCAGCCGCTCTCGTCGCCCTGTCTCAGCTGAGCTGCGAAACGAGTTGCGACACCGGCGACGGCCAGCCGGTGCGCTTCGCGGGCGGCGAAGTGATCGACGACTTCTATCAGACCTCCGACTTCGACGGCCCACTCGTGTATTTTCCTCCCGACCGGCGGCTCGACATCGTGCACGGCCTCGGCACGCGTGATCTCGACGTCGCCGTCTACGTCTCCTTCGCAGAACGCGGCAGCGGCGCTGGCCGCGTGCAGGCGGCGCCGGCTGCCGGCAATCAGGCCGTCATCGAGCACGTCGACGAAGAGCGCATACGCGTCCACAACGACACCTGCGCCGAGTTTTACCTGCGGCTCACGGCCACGGCGCGCGGCGTCGCCGACGCCGCCGCGGAGTGAGGCATCGGCGCTGACGGACATAGACTAATCGATGTTTGGGGTCGGGGCCCCAAACCAGGGAGTGGGGCCCCGATGAATTCACTTCAGCGGGGCGAGGGACAGAGTCCCTCGATGACAAGTTGAGCCGCCCCCCATCTCATTCATGAGATGGGGGCGGCGGCGGCGGCGGCGGTGGGACGGACGCAGCGGGCACGTGTTCGCGCGCGAACTGCAGGGCGTGCAATTTCGCGTACAGCCCGCGCGCGGCGAGCAGCTCGTCGTGTGAGCCCTGCTCGACGATGCGTCCCTTGTGAAACACGATGATGCGATCCGCCCGGCGAATGGTGCTGAGGCGGTGCGCGATGACCAGCGCCGTGCGTCCCTGCAACAGCTCTTCGAGCGCGCGCTGCAGGCGCGCTTCGGTATCGCTGTCCACGCTCGCCGTCGCCTCGTCCAGAATCAAGATCGGCGCGTCGCGGTACAGGGCGCGCGCGAAGGCGATCAGCTGGCGTTCGCCGGCCGAAAAGTTGCTGCCGTGTTCGGCCACGCTGGCGTCGAGACCGCCCTCGCGTCCGGCGAACAAGTCGTAGGCGCCGATGCGGCGCAGCGCCTGCTCGACCCGCACCAGATCGGGGACCTCACCACCGGCCACGTTCGAGGCGATGGATCCCGGAAACAGATACACGTCTTGTGGCACCACCGCGAAGCGGCGCCGGAGCTCCTCACGCTCGAGCCCGACGACGTCCTGTCCGGCGACACGCACCACGCCACGCTGCACGTCGTACAGACGCAAGAGCAGCGCCGTCACGGTCGTCTTGCCCGCGCCCGTGGGTCCCACCAGCGCGATCTTTTCACCGGGCCTGGCGGTGAAGCTCACGTCGCGCAGCACCGGCACACCGGGTTTGTACTCGAACTCGACATTTTCGAAGCTAAGGGCCGAGCCAGCGTCCGCCGGCGGACTGGGCGTCTTGCGCGGAGCATCGCGCGCGTCACTGTCGAGCAAACCAAAGACGCGCTCGGCGCCCGCCATCGCGCTCTGCAGCAGCGTGTAGCGCTGCGCGAGCGCGCTGATCGGTTCGAAGAACTGTCCCAGGTAAGCACTGAACGCCACGATCGTGCCGAAGCTGACGGGCCGATAACCGACCGAGACGATGATCGACGCCAGGCACACCGCGGCGACGGTCTCGATGGCCGCGTCCTGCATGGCTTCGAACTTGATCGAGCGCATGTTGGCTTCGCGATACGCGACGTTGATTTCGTCGAACTCGACCTTGGCCGCCTCTTGCCGATTGAAGGCCTGGATCACCCCCATGCCGGCGACCTGCTCGTTCATGGTGGAGTTCATGCGCGCGGTCTTGGCGCGGATTTCCCGGAACAACTCGCGCATGCGCCGCCGCACGCCGAGCACCAGGAGCGCGACGGGGGGCGCCGCCAAAAAGCCGATCAGCGACAGCTTCCAATCCAGAGTCAGCATCAGGACCACGATGCCGACGAGTCGCACCAGATCGCCGAAGGCGTTCAGTGCGCCCGAGGCGAACAGCTCCAGGATCGCGTCCACGTCGTTGGTGACACGCGTCACGAGCCGCCCGACGGGCTGATTGTCGAAAAAGCTCAGCCTGAGCTCGTGCAGGAACGAGAACACGTGGCGTCGCAGGTCGGCCATGGCGCTCGCGCCGACGATCTGTATCGAGTAGATCTGGACGAACGAAAGAACCTGCTCGACGAGCACGATAGCGACGAGAAACAAGCCGCCGCGCAGCAGCACGCCACCATCCCCACGCAGCACGCCGTCATCGATCGTGTGCATCATGATCAGCGGCCTGGCCAGCGCGCCCGCGGCGGTGATCAGCGTGATGCCGAGTGAAACGAAAAACAGCTTCCGATAGGGTTGAATGAACGGCCACAGCCGTTTCATGAGGCGCGTGTCGTAGGCTCTGCCGAGCGTGCCTTCCTCGTGGAAGTCCTTCAACGCCTGGGCTGCGCGCGACGGCGGCGGCACCTGTCCAGGAGCGGGCGCAGGCGCCCGAGCCGGCGCCGCGACGGCGCCCTCACTCGAGCTCACGAAGCCACGGCCTCCCGCGCCGCGCCCGGAAGATCTTCCACGCCGAGCCGCTCGAGCTCGCTTTCGATACGTTGCTCCTCGGCGAAGGCCGCGTACAGCCCGCCGAGCCGCAAGAGCTCCTGGTGCGTCCCCGACTCCAAGATCCGGCCTTCGTCCAGCACCAAAATGCGATCGCAGCGCGCCGCCGCGGCCACGCGATGCGTGATCAGGATCACGCTGCGCTGCTGGCGCTGGCGGTCGATGGCCTCGAGGATTGCCTTCTCCGTGCGCGCGTCCACCGCGCTCAGCGGATCGTCGAGCACGATGATGCGCGACTTGGCAACGAACGCGCGCGCGAGCGCGATGCGCTGCTTCTGTCCGCCGGAGAGCTGCACCCCGCGCTCGCCCACGACGGTGTCGAGCCCATCCGGCAGCGCCAGCACCTCGTCGAGGATGCGCGCCTCGGCGGCCGCGGCGCGCACCGTCAAGAGCGCCGGTCCCGTGTCGGGTTCGTCGAGCACGAAACCGATGTTGCGCCCCGCCGTCGTGCTGAACAAGAACGCGTTCTGCTGAGCATACGCGATCGTGCTTCGCACGTACTCGAGCGGCAGTTTGCAAATGTCCACGCCGTCCAAAAAGACGCTCCCGGATGGCGTTGGCTGTAATCGCGGTAGCAGCACGGCCAAGGTCGATTTGCCGCTGCCCGTACGTCCGACGATCGCGACGGAGCCGCCTTTCGGCAAAGTGAAGCTGACGCCCTGGAGCACACTACGCGCTCCGTGGCTGAAGCTCAGGTTCCTCACCTCGAGCACGCCCTCCGGCTCTGCGAGTGGGGCCACAGGTCCGTCCACGATGTCCGGCTCGGCCTCGTACACCTCCGCCAGACGCGAGTAAGAAGCTCGGCCGCGCTGCACGAGCCCGATCAGAAACCCGAGCGCGATCAGCGGCCACGTCAGCCGGGCGAGGGCGCGATAGAACGCCAGAAAGCCTCCGGCATCGAGCTCCTTGTGCAGCATCAGGTGGCCGCCGTACCAGAACACCACCAGGATGCCGATCGAGGTGATGGCCTGCATGATCGGGCCCATCGAGCCGCGCAGGCGCGCGAGTCCCAGGCTCTTCTCTAGGTAGTCGCGGTTCGACTTTTCGAAGCGCTCGACCTCGAGCTTCTCGAGCGAGAACGAACGCACCACGCGCACGCCCGCGATGCTGCTCTGGACGCTCTCGCTCATCTGTCCGATCGCGTCCTGGTTGTCACGCGTACGCACGTAGAGCTGCCGCGAGAAGTGCCGCGTGACCAGCATCAGGATCGGCAACGGCGCGAGCGCCGCCGCGGTCAGCTTGGCGGAGATCGCGAGCGTGACGGACATGGCGCTCACCAGCGCGAACGTCGTGTTGATCACGTTCAGCACGCCGAACCCGAGCAAGAGTCGCACTTGCGCCAGATCATTCGTGACCCGGCTCATGATTTCGCCGGTGCTCATGCGGCGATAGAACGACGGCCCGAGCCGCTGCAGGCGGTCGAGGAGCACGCGCCGCAGCTCGTACTCGGCGATGCGCCCGCCGTTGAAAATCGCGACGCGCGACAGCACGCGCACCACGAACGCACCGAGCGACACGATCACGAGCGAGGCGCCGATCTGAATGGCGAGGCGACCTTCTCCGCTCACCGCGTGGTTGATGGCCAACATCACGCGCGTGTCGAACCAATACTGCGCGTACTGGTACAAGCCGAGCAGCACCAGACCGGCGCCGTACCTGGGCGAATGGCGCACGAACTGCGCCCAAAGCGCGACCGGAATATCGCGGTCGGATTTGGCGGCAAACGACAAGCCTCAGGCTCTTAAAGCCCAGCGCCAAGGGACGCAATGGCTTCCAGACAATTGACGCGGTTCAGTTCACGGCCGAGCGCTCCGCCGCCGGCGCTCGAGCTTCAGCCGGACCCGCTCGAGCCGCGCCACGTCGCCTGCGTCCCCGTGCCAGCCGCTGACGCGCTTCATGAGCATCAGATCCGCCAAAGCCGCCACACGCACGGAGATTCCCCCGCAACGGCGCGCCACCGCGCGCGCCACGAGCCCGCTCGCGTCCAGAGGCGGTGCCACGACTACATCCACTTCTCGGAGCGCGTCTCGCGGATCCCGGAACGCGATGGAAACGAGATTTCTGCTGCTCAGGAGCCGTCGGCGCTCGTGCTTGCTGGCAAGCGTCTCGAGCTCGATGGGCTCTCGGCTGATGAGCCCGAGCTCCGCGAGCAGCTGCTGCAGCGCCGCCAGATTGCGCGCGTCGGGTCGCACGACCAGATCGACGTTGTACGTGCGGCGGCGCGCGCCATGCAGGTTCACGGCCAGACCGCCGACCACGCAATACTCGACGTGGGCGCGAGTCAGGGCGAGCACCAAATCACGAACGAACACGACGTCACCGGAGACCTTGCAGCATGCGTTCACCTACGCGCGGGCGCAACGTAAGGAGCACTTCCCGGACGCGCAACCGAAGGCTTTGATTTGTGTCGTTCGCTGCGATCTGATGCGGGACACCATCGCCCGAAGCGCTTCCTTCACCTCGCGAACCAGAAAAGCACGGCCTAGAATAGTCCAATGCTGAAGTGAAATGCGCCGATGTCCTCCCAGAAGCGCTGGTTCGTGCGATCGGGATAGAACTCGTCGAGCACGCGATCCAGGTTGAACCCGTAGTCGAACACCACCGGCCCGACGGGCGTGGCGATGCGCAGCCCCGTCCCCACGGCGTAGCGCAGCTCGAACATGTTCTCGAAGCCCGGCGCGCGCGTCCAGAGGTTGCCCGCGTCGACGAACAGCGCCGTCTGCACGTTGGCCGTGAGCGGAATGCGCATCTCGGCCCGCGGATTCACGAACAGGTCGCCACCGCGGATCGCCACGTCGCGAATGCTCAAATCGCCGCGCGTGATCTGCTTGGCGATGTCCTCCGGCACCAGCGAGTCCTGCAAATAGCCGCGGATGGTCTCGACCCCGCCCATGAAAAACAGCCGATCGGGGTACGTGCGCGAGTCGTCGAAGAGCTGCGCGTTGTAGCCCCAACGAAAGCTGGCGGCCAACGACAGTCCCTTGTCGCTCATGCGGATGTAGCCGGAGAATCGATTCGTGAACCGCAGGAACTCGCTCACCGCGGGGGCGAATGGGTCCGGCTCCTTTTCTGATGCGGGGTCGGAGCTCTCATCGTTCGAGCAGGGCCAGGAGTCGGGACACGCGCGCACGTGCTCGACAC
Source organism: Polyangiaceae bacterium (assembly GCA_036520475.1). Classification (GTDB taxonomy): domain Bacteria; phylum Myxococcota_A; class Polyangia; order Polyangiales; family Polyangiaceae; genus DATDJP01. Next base: position 48,232 of record DATDJP010000239.1, read on the forward strand.
CACCGGAGAGCAGCGTCCCCGCCGTCGCGCTCAAGGGGTTGTCGCGGCGATCCCAGGTGAAGCCGATACGCTCGGCGACGGCCACGCTGCTGCCCTCCGGAACGCGAAAGGGCACGCGGCGCAAATCGATGTTTTCGGCGAAAATATCCGCCTGGTTGAGCTCGAGCGACGCGCCGGCCTGCACGGAGAAGCCGCGCTCGGGGCGGAAGATCAACGTGACGATGCCGGCGTCCTTGGTGAGGCCGAAGTCGCGCGCGTTGTCTCGCACGTCGACGGCTTCGACGCTCAGACGGAACAGCGGTCCCAGGCCGATCTCCGGAAATTCCAGCGTCGCCGTGTTGCGGCGTTCGAGGCGCTTGCCCACGTCGTCGAGTTGCTCGTCGTATCTGACGCGCACGTCACGATCGAAGATCAGCGCGCTCGGCAGGTAGCCGAGCTGCACACGCAACGTGAGCTGAATGGCCTCCCCGAAGAGGTTTCGGTGGCCGTACTCGAACGCTGCCCGAAAACCCTCGCCGGTGCTGAAGCCGCCGCGCACCCCCGTGTACTGCGGCTGCAGCTCGGCGAGCTCGACGACCACGACCTTCTCGCGCGACGGCACGTACGGATCCTCGAAGCCCACGGTGACGCTCGAGAATACGCCGAGCGTCGCGAGACGCTCTTCCGTCCTGCGCACGAGGCTACGGCGATAGGGCTGTCCCACCTCGAGCGCGATGCGGCTCTGGATCAGCCGTTCACTCGTGAGCCGCGCGCCGCGCACCACGATCCGCGACACCCGCACGCGCTCGCGCTCACTGATCACGAAGCGGACGCGCGCGCGGGTGCGATCCGGCGACAGCTCGAGCGTGCTGTCGACTTCGGCGAACGCAAAACCCTCCTCCGCGTAGGCGTCGAGCAGGCGCCGCCGCGCTTTGTCGACTTCGACCTGCGACGCCGGACTGCCGAGCTCGAGCTCCGCCGCCTCCTCCAGATCCTTCTCGACCAGCACGTGATTGCCTTCGAACGCGATGTCGTAGAGGAAGCTGCGCGGTCCGAGCTTCACCGGAATGTGCAGCACCGCTTCGCCCTCACAGCGCCGGCCCTTGGCAGGATCCGGGATGCACATCGATGCGGCCGGAGGCGGCTCCTCGAGCGGCAGGCCGCTGTCGTCGTAGGCGCACACCGACGCGGGCCGCGGTCGCACGCCCACGGGGATGCACACGCCCGGCGGCGAATGCAGCCGGCACGCGCGCCGCACGATCTCCACGGGGCCGACGGCAGCGGCCAGATATCCTTCGGAGCGGTACAGATCTTGAAGGTGTTTGAGCGCGCGCTCGTACACCTCGGGCACGTAGGTCTTCCACGGGTTCAAGCGGTATGGGCGCGGGCGAGCGCCGGCGCCCGCCGTCGGTCCGACCAGCTCGTCGAGCGCGCCGGGATCGACGGCGTCCAGCAGATCCGCACCCGGCAGCTCTTCGGAAAGGAAGCTGTCGATCTCGCTGCCCACATCGGCTGCCGTCCGCTCACCGCGCAAGCACGGATACTCCCGTGCGCTCACCCGCAGCGGCTGATGCTCCAGGATCGAAAACGTGAGCTCGGCGTACGCCCCGTCCTTCGACAGGCGTTCCTGCACTTGCACGTCGGCGTCGAAGAAGCCGCGTTCGACGTAGAAGTCGCGGACGCGCTGCACCAGCGTCGAAGGCGCGCGATCCTCGGTGTCTTCGAGCTCGAGCGCGCTTTCCAGCTGCGTCGCATCGAAGTGCCGGTTCCCCTCGAAACCCAGGAGCACGCGCGGGCCGGCATGAACCAGCACGTGCAGCGCTGCCCCGCGCGCGGAGCCACGCTGCACGCGGTGCGCGACGCTAGCCCGATGCCAACCGCGCGCCTTGAGCGTGCTCTCCAGCGTGCGATCGGCGGCGAGCAGCGCGTCCTCGTCGACGCGATCCCCCGGCGCGGCGTCATAGCTGGACAACGCCTCACTCAGGCCGCTCACTTTGGGCTGGGGCCACACGCCGAACCAGCGCTCGGCGATGCGCAGGCTTTCGCCTGGCGCGATGTCCACGAGCAGCAGCACCCGCAACGGATCGTCGGTGTCCACGACCTCCACACGGACGCGCGCGGTCGGATAGCCGTGCGCGAGGTAATGCGCGCGAATACGCGAGCCGATGCCGGCGAGGAGCGGCGCCGTGAGCTCACCCCCGACCCAGACCCCCGCGGCGCGCAACGTATCGGCGTCGTCGAGCACGCCGCCGAGCAGCTTGATGCTGGCGATCACGCGGCGCGGCAGCACCACGAGGCGGAGGCGCGCCCCTTCGCCCAGGGCGCTCACCTCCGCGCGCACGTTCGCGTAGCGACCCGTGTCGAGCAGCTCGCGCATGGCGCGGTGCGCGAGGTCCATCGACAACGTCTCGCCCGCACGCACGTAACGCAGCCTGACTGGCTTGATCCAGCGTCCCCCTTCACTTTCGCCGTCGATGCGCAGGACGCGTCGTCCGCTCAACTTGCCGAGCTCGGGGGGCGGATCGAGGCGAGGCACGCTGCCGAGCGCGGCCCCGGAGCCCGGGTCTTGTGCGCGCACGCCGCCCAGGGCGAAGAAAAACGCGATGAGCCCGAGCAGCGCGGCATGATAGCCATGGCGCAACGGACTCGGCAGCATCACGGGCAGTCTGGTCACGGGACGAGAGCCGGACGACCATCGCAGAGTCGCCGCGTTCTGTCGCGCGGATTCGTCGAAAACGGGCGCGCCCGAGCCAGCGAGGTTAAGCTCCGCGCGCGTATGGGTGAAGCGTCCGGCAAGTCGAAAAAACCAGCCAAGTCGCGCTCGCGTTTGCG
>DATDJP010000240.1:0-38655 GCA_036520475.1 Polyangiaceae bacterium
CTGCCGTCACGCGGACATGAACCTCTTCGGGTACACGTTCGAACGCGTGGAGGGTTGGGTGTACCCGACCACCACCACCACCAAGCGCCCGCTCAATCGCTACTGGAACGGCAACACCAAAGATCACTACTACACGACGGAGCGGAACGACGCTGGCTTCGGCGCGCTCGGCTACGCATTCGAAGGAGTCGAAGCACGCATCGACCCCTGAGTGAGGACGACGCGAAATTCTGATGCGGTTCTTTGATTCACCACACTAGCCTACGTTGAAAGCGCGCATCACGTGCTCGCGCACCTCACGCAGCACCATGCGAAACGACGCGGTCGCCACGGCGTACGGCACGAGCGCGACCAGCAGCGGCAAACCGTAAATTGCACCGCCCGTGTACACGAAAGCAGCGACGAGCGAGGCAACGAGCACAATCGGCGGCGCGAACCCGCAGATCGCGATGATGCGGAGATTCGTCCCCCCGTCCGACTCCGTGATCGTTCCGCGGAGCACGAGCGAGGCACTGTAGACAAGCGGGTTGTCCGGGTTGTTCAGCCACGTCCAACCGTCTTCTTTCTCCCGCTGTACCACCGCCAGGCGAATTCTTCCGAACTGGACGCCTCCGCGCACCGCTTGCCGTCCGCGGATCGTGTCCCGCGTCATGTAGTCGCCCAGGCTCGTCAGGCGAAGCGCCGCGTCTTCTTCGGGGACGGCGGTGCGAATATTCCAGATCACCAGCGGCACGAATAGTGGGTCGACCGTCTTCAGCAGCGGTTTGCCGGGCAGAGGCTGCGAAGACATGGCACGAGTATAACGCGGCAACGCTTCGAACAGCCAGGGTTTCGAGGAGATATGGGTCGTGCTGGCGTTCACGAGCGCGTCGTGGATGCTCTCACCGTGAGCGCGCTCGTGACTGGCGAAATCGACGAACAGGATGGCGTTCTTGGTGACGAGCCCCATCAGCATGATGACGCCGATCATCGAAGTTTGCGACCCGCCGAGAATAGAAAAGAGCCGCGAACGCCGCCGCTGGCTCTTCTGCGTTACTTGAAGAGCGGATAGCCCTGCATCAGGTGATGGTCGGAGTCGGCGACGGGCGCGATGTAAGCGTCGTGGCCGAACGTGAAGCGATCAGCGCGAGCCATGATGTAGTCGAGTGTGCCGAGAGTGTCGTGCGTGGCTCTGTGCCGGGGATTGGCGGAGTACCAGAAGCCTTGAAACCACCGCTGCATGGCGGGGTCGCTAGGCCTGAGGTTGAAGTCGCCCATCACGATGGCGCGGTGCTGCGTGTTCAAGAGATTCGCGATCGCTCGGATGTTGTCGGCCTGGCGCCGAGTCACGGCGAGTCGCCTCGCGTCGTTGCCGTTGTCGTTATCGACCAGGTGCGTCGAGCAATACCAGGTGTTCGCCGGGAAGTGAGCGCGACCACAGACCATGTTGCGCTTCTCGGCCGTGGCGGCACCGTCGACCTGGTTTTCGTCGGGGAGCCAGAACGTGGCCGCGTCGGCGTGGCCTCCAATCCAGAAAACGGCGTTGCCGTAAGGCTTGTTTGTGCCACAGCGTCCTGGGGTGCTCCAGGTCGAAGGCCCGAAGTGGCCCGTGTAGCCGAGCGCGGTCAGGCGATCGTAGAGCCGTGACCACTGCTGGATGCACACCTCGTTGACGGATACCGCGAGCGGTAAACCGGGTGCCCGAGAGGCTACGGAGTCCGCCAACTTGTCCGCGATCCCGGTGCCACCGCCGTTGGTTCCGCCCGCAATGTTCAGGTGCATCACACTGAGCCGGCCTCTATCGACGTGGTCGGCGAGCGCTCGCGCCGGTGAGAACAGCGCCATCGCGCAACCGGCGGCCGACAACGTTTTCAAGAACAGACTCGGCATGCGCTTCGATGATCTCGACATGTTTCCTCCTCATCACTGGTGAGAGCGTTCGAACGCACGCGCCGTAGCAACGCATGTGCCCGCCGCTGACAGACCAGCGCGTGACCGCTTACCCCGGAGGAACAGCGACTTCGTCGAGCGCCAACCTGCGCTTTCACGGAACCCCGCACGTCAACCAGCGGTTGCCATCACGCGCCGTCGAGTGCACGAACCTCATCCGGGGCCCGTGAAGCACGTTCGTGGCCCACGGCGCCCGAGTGAGCTCGGGCGTCAATGCGGCGAGGCGCCAGATTCATGCTCGAGCGCGCGCGACGTCACTCTTCGAGCGGGGCTGCCAGGGGCCCGGGCTTTTCCGCGAGGCGTGACCAACCCGGCTTCGACCCCGCGTCGAGACGAGCGACGACACCCGAGTCATTCTTTCTTCTTGTCGAATCGCCCACTATCCCATTCCTTCTTCCGATCGTCAGGTCACCGATTGGTGCTGCGAGTCGGACGCTCGCCTGGCGCTGGGCTGAGGCAGCTAGAGGACGTGCAGACCGTCCATCTCTGCGAGCGGGCCTTGCGGATGTTCGACCACCGAAAGCTCCAAGGATAGGTCGGATTTCCCTTCTTCGGCTGTCCACAGATCGACTCGCACATACCATGTGACCGGGACTCTTCCCGTTACTTGTATCGCGTCGACGTGGAACTCGTCGGCGGCGGGCAGTACGAGCCGACGACCGTAGTCGTGGACCGCCTGCTCTAGCTCGGCAGCAGTCAGGTTTCTGCCGCTCGTGAGCCGCTCGACAGCAGCGTAATCCCCGCTCACCAGGAGGCGAACGATCTGTTCTACGATCGCTGTGGAGGACGGTTGCACAATGTAGTTTAGTGGGTTCGCCCAGTGGCTTTGCCAGCGGCTAGCTAATATCGCTCTAGCTCTTCTTCGATCGCGGCGCGAAGCTCGGCTGGCGAAACCGTTAACCCCTTGCCCGCGGGTGTTGGAAAAACTCCGGCCATTACGTTCTGTGGCTCGAACCGGACCAAGAGGTCTTCCAAGAGGTCCTTAAGCGGGATCGCTTTCGGTTCGTACTCTGACCAATCATCGGTCCGGCATCGATCGGCATACTCCTGGGCGGGCCACAACGGGAAGACCTGCCGGCCGTCGTCGTCGGCCATGAGCGCCCACCCGTCGCGCCAGAGTCCCCAAACGGTTTCATCGTCCACCACGCGCTTGATGAAATGTTGGAAACGCTTCGGGCCGTGCAAATTCAGCACGGACTGGATCTCTTTTTCGGAAGTCGGCCTCATTTCCTTTCCCTGGATCCTCCATCGCCTGTGCGGCCTTTCCTCTTCAGAGCTGAGGTCCATGCTGCACGAACAACGGTATGTAAATCCACTCCGTGGCGGTGCGCGCGTGCACGAACGCAGCCGGTGGCGCAGGGTCCACCCTTGGAGCAGCAGCAGCTTCATCAAGCCACCCCGGTGAGGGTGAGCTCATCGTCCCGTGTTTCCCGGGCTCATGTCTCAAGAAATGAACGCGAAGGACGCTCCCTTGGATGCGAAAGGGCTTGCCACGCTCAGTGCGGTATCAGTACGCACATACGGGTAGAAGACGTGAACGCAGTCCCCATCCTGATGGTCGATGCGAACCTCGATCGCGTCGGTCTCATCTTCTAATTGCGGCGGCGTGACAGTAACGTTCAGCACGAGTGCTACGGCACGGATATCTCCGCCGGACGCTTTGTCTTGAAACATCGCGGTCATCGAGTCGACCGTTCTCGTCCTGAGGGTAGATCCTTTCCGACGTCTGCTCCTACCTGAACTAGTTCGCCAGCGCTCGTGAGCATTCCTCCGAACGGATGGAACTCGCCGAACTCAGCGAGCATTCGCTTGGCGAATGGAAGAACATCGTTCAACAACTGCTCAGCTTCTTGCTTTGCTGTCATTCGGCTAGGTCAACGACAAGGCGCGCACCGCACAGACCTCCGGCAAGATCGGACGAAGGCATGCGCATGGCTGAAATGCAGAATGCCCACTCCGAACCTTGCCATGGCCAAAATACAGTCGCGCCACCACGGACGCAGAAGTCGTTCTGTGAAGGAGCCTGATCGTAGGCAGGGCGGAAATGATCTCGGCACCACTCACCGACGAACAATCCGAGCAGGCCGAATGGATTCGGTTTGCACGTCCTCAGGTCTGGAGCCACGAATGAGGCGAGCAAACTTTCGTCCTCGGGAAGTGTATCGCCGAAAAAAAATAGGGACCGCGTTCCCCCGCGACACGCCCACTCCCACTGCTCCTCTGTAGGCAGTCGAAAGTGGTCCGCGCGGGCAAGCGCTTCGATCTCGTCCCGATGCAGATACGCGGGCTGCGCCTCGCGAGGACCATCGAACTCGGGTCGATCCTCCATGTCATCGACAGTGAGAACCCGGGAAACAAGGCTCCACGTGACGGGCGCCTTCATTACGAGAAACGGCCTTACTGTCACCACGCGGCAGGGCCGCATTTCGTGAATATTCAAAGGCGGCGGATCTGCTATCGCCCGCGCGGCCTTTTCCTCTTCAGCACTGAGGCCCATGCTGAACGAACCACCCGGTATGAAGATCCACTCCGTGGCGGTGCGCGCGTGCACGAACATTGGCAGAAGGTCGGCGCCGGACACACCTCTGCTCAGTTCGAAGCCGGACGGGGCTGCCGCCACGACGTTGTCGATAAGGTGAACGCGTTGCTTGGCGCTAGCACCGCGCCAGGTCTCGAGCGTAGCCTCGTCCATTAGGTTAAGGCGAGTCGCGATACACCTCGACAACACCATCGGCCGCTCGGACTTTCTCGAGTTCGGTTTGCAGGAGACTGGTCTCAGTACCGTCTCCGTTCATCGCCAGAGCGCGAGCTTCAATCCAGGGCAGCTTTCTCGAAAAGGTTGTCGAGCGAACGCGCAATCAGCTCAATCGAGGATTCATCGAGCTCGTCCTCATCCACGGCATCGTGCGGAATGCGAACTACCGCTCCGTCGCTCGAACGAATGAAATACGGATCGCCGGATCCTTCGAGGCAGATCGCGAACGGCACGTAACCCATCGGAACCGCGACGAGCCCGGGGTAAGTCTCGAACGCTTCTGACAGAACCTCCGTATCGTCCATGATGCGCATTTCCGCACCCATGCCAGATTCGTCGTCGTCTTCGCTGAGACTCACTTCAATCCCGACGATCGGGTAGTTTTGGAGCAGGTCCAGCCAAGGCTTCGGCGGCGTCAGCTTTGCAGAAATGCGTGCCGCTGCGTCCGGGTGAAGCCGTCGTCCCCGTGCTTGCGCGAGTCGGGTGTCAGTCATTGCGACTCGAGCAGGGCTGCCAGGGGCCCGGGCTTTTTCGCGAGGCGTGACCAACCCGGCTTCGACCCCGCTTCGAGACGAGCGACGTAGATGTCGTTGAAGAAGAGCTTCACGCCTTCAGCGGTCCATTCACAGCGCACGTCGAGATCCTCTTCTATGCGCGGCATAGTCCCCGTCGAGCAGTACTCTTTGGGGTTGAGAAACGGCATGCGTTCCGGATCCGGCCATTCGGGATCAGAACTTTATCGAGTCCACCATGCGTTCCGCTTCGGCGAGTTCCTCTGCGGTGCGAACGTCGCTTGGTTGCTGCGAAGTGTAGGTCACGAAGACCACGTCGCGTCCGTTGGATACGTACCAGACGCGTAGCCATTCTTCCTCGTTGCGGAAGTCACCCGATACGATGCCTTCGAAGCGTTCATGTACATTCGATGGCGCTCCCAGCGCGTGCGCGGCTGCGAATTCGTTCAACATCTCACGTAGATCTGATGTGCGAATGTTGGGGACTCGGCCGGCCTCATACTTCGCCGTGCTGATCTGAAGGACCCCGATGCTCTCAGGTCCCGCGAGAGTCGGAGGACTATCTTCAGGGAGGTCTTGGGTAATGTCGCACCATCCGGGAGCAACCTTCAGCCTGACACCCGCGAATGTATTGTAAGGTTCACTCATTCGAGCTTTCCCGTCTTGGGATTGTAGCGGAGCATTTCTGTGGGCTGCTGCCACTTCGTCGATTGATCGCGCGCAAACGTGCGAGCACACCGACGGTGTACCGGGCTTGAAATCACCGTGGCTGACTCCGGGCTTCCACGATGAACCCGGATATTCCGACGGGTGCTTACCGCCGACCACGCGAACATCCCGGCCTGGCTGACCAGGCTTCGTGAACTCGAATTTTGTGTCCGGATACCGTGCTCTCAGCTGATCCGGAAGGTGCCCGGGCTTGTCCGCATGCAATGAGGAGCCACGCGATGCGGCGGCGCGCGTGTTCGGATGAGCGCCGCCTCGCTTTGGCGGGTCTGGTTCAGCAGTTGTAACAGGTGGCGGAGGCCGCGGAGGCTGTTTGCCGCCACCACCTGCTTGCGGCGCCACGGCGGGAGGCGCAGGCACTGGTGCTGGCGCGACTGCGGGAGCCGGGGAAGGAGACGGAGCGGGCGGCTTAGGTGGAGCTCCGCTCGAAGTCGCGTAGAGATACGTGGCCACGCCTATGAGGGCGACGCCCAGTGCGACCTCTCCAATGAACGTCGGCTCCGCGAGCGCAACGGGCGCCGCCGGAGCGACGACGCGCGCGGCTTCCGCCGCGAGGCGAGCCGCCTTTGCTGCATCGAGGAATCGCCCATCGGGATCGATGAGCATGACAGGATTGTTTCCGGCGTACGAATACAGCCCAAGATTCTTGGACATGAACACGCCGAGGTTCGGACGCCCCCGCATGTAGTCGGCCAGAATCGGATCCGGATTGACCCACTGGCTGAGCCTGGCGTCGTACCAGCGTGCACCGAAGTAGAAGAGTTTTGCGCCGACATCGAGCTCTTTGCCCGTAAAGCGGTAGGTGCGGCGGACGGTGTAGTTGGGCTCGGTTTGGTCCTGCCAGAGCTCGCCTGTCGGGAAGAACTCGTCGTGCTGCGTGAGTTCTTGTTGGTCGTTGGTGGCGAACTGGGCGCTGCCGAGGTGGTCGTGGTGGTAGTAGAGGGTTGGCGGGTGGGGGAACCAGCTGGGGTCGAGTTTGCTGGCCAGGAGCTGGTCGCCGAGGAAGATGTGTTTGGTGGGGTAGCTGGCGTTGCGTATCGTGTAGTTCTGGCCGAGATAGGCGGTCTCTTCGTTACCGTAGTAGTCGACGACTACGCCGCGTTCCCCATCGCCGTCGTAGAGGTTGCGCGAGAGTTTGTGGCCCTGGTGGCGGATTTCGCGGATGCGGTCTTCTTCGTTCCAGTCTATTTCGCGGCGTTCGCTGTGGTGGTAGAGCCAGCCGGTTTGATTGCCGCTCGCGTCGTAGTTGAGCTCGCGCGCGTACACCTGGCCGTTGTCGAGGTGTTCGTCGACCCGGCTCGGGGCGTGCGGGCGGCCTGAGTCGTACGTGTAGACGGAGCGGTAGGTTTGATCGGAGTTCGGCTGATCGATGACCCAGTTGTTGCCTTGCTTCTTGTCGAGAAAGCTCTGCTGGTTCTTGAGGGTAATGTTGCCGATTTCGTCGTAGTCGAAGCTCAGGCTGTAGCGCTGGCGTGACTTGGACTCGTCCTGGTAGAGGCCATCGGCGGCAGTGAGCTGATAGAGCTTGTCGTACGAGAAGCTCTGGCTCGTAGTGGCCACGAACACGCCCTGCATGCGGTCGTCGAAGGGCGCCTCGTTGCGCATTTGCACGATGTTGCCGACGAGGTCGTGCTCGTAACGCAGCCGCTGGAACGGCTTTGGCGGCCCGTTCGCTGGCGGGCGACGCTGGTGGTCGCTGTTGATTTGTGTGAGGCGGCGCGTCTTCTCGTCGTACGCGTATCGGGATTCGACGCCGTTGCCGTTCACGAGGCGGGTGCGCTGCTCGAACTCGTCGTAGCCCACGTGCAAGAGGTAGTTCGTGAGCGGTGGACCCTTCGGCGGATGAACCGCTTCGGTGTTGATGCCGAAGACGGTGGTGACGAGGCCGCCGCGGTCGTACTTGTAGCTGACCTCTTCGCGTCCCTCGTTGGGGAAGCGCATCTTGAGCATGCGGCCGAAGGCGTCGAACTCGAACGTCATCGTCGCGGAGTACGGATCTTTGCTGTCCTCGCGGATGCGTACGAAGCTCATCGAGTGCTCGATGACGTTGCCGTAGCGGTCGTACTTGAGCGTCTTGGTGCCGGCCTCGCTGCGTTCTTCGATCACGCGCCCGGCGACGTTGCCGAAAGCGTCTCCGGCTTGCTCGGGCGTGCCGTAGACGTACAGCACGTCTTCGCTGTCCGGGTAGTCGATGGCGTCCAGGCGATTGTGCGTGTAGTGGTAACGCACGCGTTGGCCGACTGCGCGCAGCCGGTCGGTCTGTTTGGCGCCGAGATTGCCGGCGAGATCGTAGCTCCACTCGGTGCGGCCAGCGTCGGGGCTGATGAGCGCCACCATGCGGCCCAGGGTGTCGTACTCGGCGCGCGTGACGTGGCCCCTGGCGTCGGTGACCCGCTCGAGCTCGTCGGCGGCGTTGTACGTGTAGCGGGTGCGCAGGCGCACTTCCTGACCGGCGATGTCGTTGAATTCTTCGACGGCGATCGTGGAATCGTCCACGTCGCGGTGCGTGATGCGCTGGTTGCCCCGGGCGTCCGTCACCGTGGTCTGAAACGTGGTTTGACCTTCGAATGTGCCGAACTCGTACACGCTTTCGGTGGTGGCAATGCCGCCAGGAGCGCGATCATCCGGTGTGTCGACGCGCACGATGCGGGAGAGCACGTCGTAGGCCGTGTGCGTCGGGTGCTTCAGCGGCACCGTGACGAACTGAGTGGCGGGGCCCGTGTCGAACACTGGTTGTCCCTGATCCGACACCCGGCCGCGCGCGTCGTACACGAGCTTGCCGCTCACGCTCATGCCCGGCTCGGGCCCGCCGCCCAGATCGCGTTCCAGCTCCTTCTTCGTCTGAATGACGCGATCGAGGCCGTCTACGAAGGCGACGGTCAGGATTTCCGGGTCGTCGCTGCGGGTGATGTCCTTGTGCGCGGTGCGGGCCCAGGCGGGCAGCGCCGCTACCTCGGGCAAGCTGTACGTGAAGCCGAGGGTCGGCGTCGCGCTGCCCTGATCGGTTGCCCCGAACACGCGTGAGAGACGTCCGAACTCGTCGAAGTCGTAGCGGACCTTGTGTCCGTTGACGTCGGTGACTTCAGCGATGCTGCCGAAGTGATAGTTCGGAACCGACGTCGACGTGTAACCGAACGAGTCGATCACGCGGGTGCGGTACGTCTGCGTGAGCGGGTCGTAGCCGTACGTGAACTGGGAAGCCTTCGGATCGGTGGCGCCGGTCAGATTGCCGAAGCCGTCGTGAGCGAACGTCCAGGTGGCGTTGGTCTCGAGATAGGCGCCCGAGGTGTCCGGGTTCTGCCCGCCGTTGATGACGTTCGTCAGCGATTGCAGCCGGCCGGTGCCGGGCTCGTAGATCGAGGTGCGTTTGCGCAGCAGGGTGCCCCCTGCGTCGCGCGCTTCGATGTAGTTCGCCTTGGTGATGTGTGCGGCGCTGTCGCGGTGGTAACGGATCGTGTAGCGCAGGTCGTCGGCCGTGCTCGCGTCGGCGCGGTCGAGCATCTCGATGAGATTGCCGTCGTTGTCCCACTGGCGGGATTCGCGGGTGGACTTGCCGGGCTGGTTGACGTCGGTGGTGGTGCCCTCGTACCAGGCCGTGGTGCGCTCTTCCTCCGCGGGGAAGAACGAGCCCGTCAACGTGGGCAGCGTGGGCGGCGTGGGTGGCGTGCGATACTCGAGTTGCTGCACCACGAACAGGTTGCCAGCGGCGTCCTTTTCGAGTGAATGCGTGAGCAGGCCACGCCGGTAGTAGTCCTGATTGTGGAAGTACTGCTCGAAGCGCGAGTTGTCCTCGCGCACGGTACTGACGTGGGAAAAGCCGTAGTTCTCGCGCTCGGCGCGGTCGAAGAAGCCGCTTCCGTGATAGTCGAACGTGCGCGTGTAGCCGTTCTCGCGCCCGTCGCGCAGCACCACCCGGGACAGCACCCACTGATTGCTGGGCATGTCCACCTTGGGCGACACGTCGTGCGCGACCTTGTTGCCCTCACGGTGATAGTCGAGCTCGAACTCGCCGCCGAGTGGGCGCACGACGCGCCGGAGCAGGTTCGATTTGCCCGTCTGATTGAGGCGAACGCGCACCGAGCCGCTCGGGTTGCGCGAGGACTCGTTCGTGACCTTGAGCACGTGGTCGACGGCGCCGTCGCCGTCCATGTCGTTGAAGCCGAGCTCGGTCGCGCCCTTGCCGAAGCCCGCGGTGGCAGAGAGCTCGATCGACAAGCAAGCGACGACCAGCGGAATCAGAATCGGAACGCCCACCCCGACGTTCGTGGACGTCGTCTCGGAGAAGCTCAGCGCGTCGTTCGAGCCGTTGATGTCCTTGGTGTATTTCTTTTCGAGCGAGACACCCCAGCCCGGCGCGCGCCAGGTGATCTCTTCCGTGTCGAAACGGTCGCCTAGATTCAGACGCACCCGCAGGGCGTTCTCGCCGGGGAGCTTGAGCACGCGATCGGGCAGGCCGTCCGCGTTGACGTCGACGAAGTCGACCAGTGTGCGCGATACGCTGTGAGCGACACCGCCCCCGATGCCCGCGTAGCCGATCTGTAAGCTGTTGGTGACGTTGTCTTCGACCCGGACCCGACTGGATTGGAGCGGCGCCGACAACGCCGTGGAAGCGGCTCGCGCCAGGGACGACGCGCTTTGCAGAGGATCGATGTCGGGACCGTTCCAGGACGCACCCGTCCAGCGGATCGGCGGACTGAAGCCGTAGCCCAGGTTGAGCTGAACCTGAAATTCCGACGACCCACCCAGGTTGCGAACGTGGTCGGGCAGACCGTCGCCGTTGATGTCGACTAGATCGACCTCGGTTTGCGAACGTCCATAGCTGCGACCGAGTGACGGCAGCACGGAGAGCACCGCCTGCGTGGCGCCGCTGGCCTTGACCTTTTGCGCGAGGGCGGACGCGGCCGATCCGAAGCCGAGCCCGAAGCGCATGTTGTGGTTGTCGATGCGGCGCAAGGCGCCGAACTGCATGCCCAAGCTGCCAGCAGAGCCCGCAAAGCTGCCCTCGGCGCTACCGTCGCAGCGCTTCGCTCCGCAGTTCTGGAACTGCGCGTGGTTGTACGTCGTCGAGTCCGGGCGCTGATCTCCGTTCAGATCCAGGAGCTCCATCTGGACCTTGGTGTCGCCGTCAGCGCTCTGGCCACTGAAGCCAGCGAAACTGGTCTGGAGGGACGTCGTCTTGGTGACGCTCTTGGCGAGGCCGGGTGCTCCGCCGAGCTCTGTGGCTTTGCGGCCGCCGATACGCGAGGGCTTCATGCGCGTGGCCGTGATGTAGAAATCCGCGCCACTGCCGGACCACACGGGTCCTGGTACTTCCCAGGGCGCGGGTATGTCGCGGCGGATTCCCTCCCAGTGCGGCTCGGGTCGGGTCAGATAAACGGGTTTGCCGTCGTCCGGCTTCGCCTCGAACTTGGTTTCGTCGAAGGCGTACTGCGTCGTCCATTCGCCGTACGCCCAGCCGCGAAACCCGCCGGCGAGACGGTTATCCGTGCGAATGGGCGGTGCGAGCAGCGCGTTGACCGGCTGCACCAGGACGCGCTCGCCGTTGTCCGCGTACACGAGCTCAGGGCGCCAAAGCAGAGCCGGGCCGTCTGCGCGGCCGGGACTGCCCACGTAGTCCCAGATGTCTTCGAAGTAGCGGGTGAACGTGAGTGCCTCGTTCTGTGCGACCTCGAACGTGATCGCAGGCTCACCCGCAGCCGGTAGCGGCTGCGGAGAGGCGTAGACGTCGCCGGTGCCGTACGTCTTTTCGAGCAACCGGGCTCCGGCGCGCGCGGCGATCACGGTGACGGGCTTTCGACTCTTGCGTTTGAGCACGCTGCCTTGAAGAGAAACGGTGCCCGTGCGCGGTACGGTGAAAGTCGGCAGGGCGTCGGGCTCGTCCCCGTTGTAAGTCGTGTCACTAACCTGAGCCGGTGTGGACACGAGCGCGGGCGGCAGCTTGATTTCTTGCGGATCGTCAGGCAACGCTTCCAGACGGCACACGCTGGCGCCGTTTTCGCTCGTGCAGGTCACGCCGCGGCACGACGAACGGGAGTCCGTTTCTACGCCGCACACCTGCGTGAAGCTCACGGTGGGATGCCAGGTGACGCGCGCAGGGTCGACGCCGCGCGCGCTGAACTCGCCCGCTAGATAGAGCGTGTCGCCCTGGAAAACTCGGGTGTGCCAGACCAGGCTCGTCGACCCGACGTCGCCCGAGATCGTGGCGCGCGCTACTTCGCGCACCGCGCCAGAGACCTCTTCGCGCTGCAGCAAGCGCACCGGAAAATCGTTAGTCTCCTGCGTGACGCTGAGGGACGCCTGCACGTCCACTTCGCCGTCCACTCCGGCGACCCAGCCGGCGACCAACGGATCCGTGAGGCGGAAATCGGCGCTCAGCGTGTATACGAGCGCCGGCAATCCGAAGCCGTCTTTTCGCGCGAGATCCTCTTGCGTGACGTTCTCGCAGTCGGATTCTTCGCACACGCGCGTGTACGTGAGAGTCGGGTTCCAGGCCGTGGCGTCGCCCTGGATGTCATCTCCTGGATCGACTCGGAAATAGAGACGATCCCCCTCGGCGACTTCGACGTTCAGGCCCGAGCCGCATTCATCGGTGCCTTGCGGCGTGCAGGCTTGGGCGCCCGGCGCGATCGCCTTTGACCAGACGTTCGTGTTTTGCGGGGTGGGTTGTCCGCCGCCCGCTGGGGTCGTGGTGACGGTCTTGATGATCGAAGCCGTGACGCCGTCGCCCGTGGTTGCTTCGAGCGAGACTCCTCCCGTGAGGCGGACGGTTCCGCTCAGGGGCGCGACCCAGCGCACGAGCGTGCTCGTCGCGTAGTAGCGCGAGGCGAGCTCGCGATTGGCGTCTTCGTCGTCGAAGTTTCCGACCGGCTGCAGATCGATGGCCGGATCTTCTCCCGCGGCGTAGCTCGTGCCGTTGAACAGGGTGGTACCGCCCAGGCCCGTCAGATCCGTGAAACCGTCGCCGTTGATGTCCTCGAGGCGGCGCTCTTCCGTCGCCCAGTTCCAGGACCAGTCCACCCCGGCCCCGCCGATCTCGGCCGGCAAGTGCGCCGCCGCGTTGATGAACGCTCCGATGCTGCGCGAGTTGCCGATGTCGCCGGGCAGGGTCAGCGATGACTGGAAAGCACCGCCCTGGTGGTTTGCGTTCGGCCTGTTGAGCAGTACGGCGCGGCCGTCGACGAAGTCGGGCAGGCCGTCGCCATTCATGTCGGTGAAGGCGGCCTTCTTCTGATCCCCGCCGAGCGAAGCGCCACCGCCGAGACCGGCGTGCGGGAAACAGCTCGGCCCGGATACGCCGACATAGGCGCTGAAACCGCCCTCGATGTCCTCGTTGGCACTCAGGCCGTGTTCGCGTTGGCCGGGTAGCGCGGCCCATTCGACCGGCTCACTGAAGCCGTCGAGGCTCGTGCCCTGACCGGGCATGTCGAAGTAGCTGAACGCATGCCGGTAGAGCTCTCGGGCGCCGTGCAGGCCGAGGCCGTGCAGGGCAACGTGCGCTAGCCGCTTCTTTTTGAACGCGCCATCCTGATACGCGAAGCGATAGCTGCGAATGAGCTCGTTACCAAAGCTCACGTCCACTCGCTCGAGCAAGTGACGGGTGAGCGTCACGAAGCCCGAGCGCGCGCTCATCAGAGTGTCCGAGCGTGCTCCGGCGTCGAGCGCGAAATCGACGTGGTAGTGCGCCGGTAGTCCGCTCGCGTGCGACGTGTAGTCGATCCGCTTCGGGTAGACCTGTACCCACGGCACGCCTGGACTGCCGACGGGCCCGGGAAGCTGTCCGCCGTCGTGCTCATACGTGACGCTCAGCGTGTTGCCGAACGCGTCTCGAACCTTCTCGAGATACCACTGGAAGATCGGGCCGCCTCCGGGCTTGCCGAGGCGAGCATTCGCGGACGCGCCGTACGTTGAGCGCGTGCCGTTCTTGTCCGTGATCACCCAGTGGTAATCGTTCGCGCCCGATCCGAGGCGCTCGATGCGGTCGAAGGAGCCTTCTACCCGACGCTTGAAGGTGCTGCCTTGCTGCGTGAGCGCCTGACCGTCTACGAGATAAATTTCGCTGCCGTCGTACTTGGGCACGCCGAAGCGCGTGTCGATCTGGATGCTCGAAAGCTCGACGTCCCAGCCTACGCCGAGCCAGCCATTTTTGCGCTCGCTGTCATAACTGAGCTGGAGATTGGGCTCGATGCCGTTGCGACCCGGCGGGGTTTCCAGCGGGTAGCCGAGCCGCGCCGAACCGAGCGCATTCGCTTCCGGCGCTTCGATCAGACTGACGCCGGCCGACGGACTGCCGAGCTCGATGCCCTTCATCTCGTTCGGGTTGAAGGATTTCGTGCCCGGGGCGTCGGGCATCGCGAGCGTTGCGTTCACGAAGTCGGTGAAGTGATCGGTCAGTGAGGTGAGGGTGCCGCCCTTGCCGTCGTCGTAGCGGCCGACCTTGAGCCACTCGCCTCGCACCTCGTCGAAGTAGAAGCCGTGAACGTCCCGCGCGCTGAGCCCCGCTGGCAGCTGCGCGCTGTCATAGGGCAAGCTGAGCTTGATGGGTTTCTCGAACTTGAGGCCGTGCGGACCGAAGCGAAACGCGCGCGCTTCCGGGGTCACGTTGCGCATGGCCTTGCCCATGGGCCGCACCTGCCCGCCGACCAGCGGGCGGATGGTGATGCGCGTGGGCTTCTTGAGCGCACCGGCTGGAATTTCCAGGCGCGCTCCGCCGTAACTCAGCACGGTCGCTTTCTCCGGCTCGACGAGCGAGCCAAAGGGCGCGCCGGTGTCGACCTGCAGGCCTGCATCGGCGGCCGCCGTGGGCGCGGGAGCGCACGGTGAAATCGGCACTGTGCGTGCCAGCTCGCTGCCAGCCGGGGTCCGCGATCGCAGCTGCACGCTGAAGGGACGCTCGGAGGTCGCTTTCAACGAGACGCGGAAGCTGCCGTCTGCGGCAACGGAGATGCGTTCCTGGCGGCCGGCGGCATCGACCTGCAAGCTAGATCGCCCGGCGTCAGAGCTCGCGATGAAGCCCAGGATTTCGGCGGTTCCCTGGGAGCATTCACCATGCAGTGGGTAGCTGATGACGAGACGGTCCGGCGCGCTCTGGAGCTCGGGGCTGCCTGCGACCAGCAACTGCCGCAGCGCTGCGTTGCCCTTGGCTCCACCCGACACGGAAATGTCGAGCCTGGACGGCGCGCTGAGCGCATTGTCCAGATCGAAGCGGTGCCAGCCCGCGGCGAGGCCTCCGAGATCGATGCGCATCGAGCGACGCGGTGACGCGGTCTGCTCGATGACCAGCGCAGAACGACTGGGCGAAGCGAGCTCGAGAGCCAGCACTTGCGGCTGTGTGGCTCGGTCGAAAGCCACTTGCAGGCGATCGCCCGGCTGAAGGGATGGGTGACCCTCTGCGGTATGCCTGAGTGCGAACGGTTCGGTGAGCGAGGCATGCGGGACGGCCACGACGCGAACGTTCGAAATTTCGTAGCCCGGCGTGTGCCGGGCATCTACCGGGAGAAAACTCACGTCGTTGGCGCCGCGCTTCAGCCAGCGTGGCGAAATCTCTTCGACTTGCAGACCGCCCGCGCCGGGCTCGCTTCGGGCCGGCAACCTGGCGGCGGCGCCATTGATGCTGCGCGAGACGCTCGACCAGTGCCCCAGCCCTCGCAGCTCGTAGACAAGAAAGGCACGCGCGAACGCGCGGGGATCGGGCGCGATTGCCACCGGGAAGCTGACGCCCCCGCTGATGCGGGCAACCTCGGCGCTCTTCCGGGGTGACCCGAGCTCGAGGGCGCCTGCGACTCTGCCCGCGAGCACACGATCCGAAAGCTCGCGCTCCGAAAAAGCGCGTACGGGTGCACCGAGGCCCCAAAATACGATCTCGTTCGGTCCCTGCTCAGCGCTTGGAATCCACTCGAGAACCAGGCTCGATGCGAAGATGGGTTCAGCCGCTTTGAAGCGCTGCCAGCGCGGCTCCGTGCGCGTTGTAAGCGCAATGAGACCGGGAACCGGCGCGAGCCCTTGCTCGCGACTGACGTAAACGTTGAGCGCGCCTTGCGTTGCGCCATGCACGGCCAGCTCATCGACCCGCTGCAGCGAAGCGAGCTCGAGTCGCACACGGATGCGGCCACCGCGATGGCTGCGCAGACCCGTGGTGGCGTCCCCGTCGAACAATACCCAAGCGTCGCGCGTCTCTGGATCCGAGCCCGGTTCGATCGCTGCGCTCACCGGCACAATCGGAAGCGGCACCTGGGCGGGCGACGACGTGTTCGCGTGTGAGTTTGCCTGCGGCTTCGCCGGAGTGGCCGTGCTTCGCTGCTCAGTTGACGTGGCGCCAGCGAGTGCTGCAGCCGGCGTTTTCCGGAGTGTTGCGGCGTAAGCCAGGCCCTGCAGCAGCGGCGAGCAGAGCAGCACCTCGGCTAGCAGTAACGCGACGCAACGCACCAACCAAAACGCACGTAAACCGGCCATAAATGCCTCCCCACGTGAACCCGCGCCAGCAACAAGACGAAAAAGCGAGCGCTGGCCCGCCCTTCATTTCAACCCGTGTTCGGACTCCCCACGAGAGTCGCGAACCGTCAACCGTACTCGCCCGACCGCTTCGTTAGATACCGCTTCAGCGCGCTATCGATCAAGTCGATTCGTGGAACGCGGTGCGTCTCAATTCGGGTTTGGTAGCCAACGATCGGAAATTTCACGAATGCGTTCGCGCTCGATGCGGACGCCCGTCACGAACGTGAGTATCTGGACTCGCTTGTCCGATTCGCGCGCGACAGGTGGCCGTGTGGCAGCGTGTGAGCTCGCGCCCGAATGCGAATGGTGATATCAATGAAGCCAAGGGGAGTGTTGCGGATGACCCATTGGAAACGGTTGGTGCACGGTTTCGTGATCTTGTCCGGTATCGCACTCAGCGCGGGCTGCGAGCGCGCCGACTCGGGGGGAAGTACGGCCCATGCGAATGCAAACGCCATCGGCGTGGCGGCATGTGACGACTACCTCATGAAGTATACGCGTTGCGCCAAAGAACGCGCACCCGCGCTCGCGCGTACACAGATGCTGGAGAGCGCTGTCGCGATGCACGCTTCGTGGAAACAAGCTGCAGCCGTGCCGGTGACGAAACGGGGCTTGGAGCAAAGTTGCCAGGCAGCCTTGAAAGTGGCGGACACGAGCATGCCCTACGGCTGCACGTGGTGAAGGCCGGGTAAGGCCGCCCGTGTACACGAGGGCAGCGACGAGCGAGGCAACGAGCACAATCGGCGGCGCGAACCCGCAGATCGCGATGATGCGGAGATTCGTCCCCCGTCCGACTCGGTGATCGTTCCGCGGAGCACGAGCGAGGTCCCTCTCGGGAGTAAGGGCATGCACTCTAGTCGACGTGGCTCCACATCACGGAAGCCGACGACCGTTCGTCAGGGGAGCGTTGGCACGAGCATGTCCCGCGCCTTCAGTCCGGTCAACAGACCGTGCTTCAGGAGTAATTTGCGCAAGTGGCTCCGCTCCGTCCCGGAAACGCGGGCCGCTTCCGACTGATTGCCGCCAGTGTGAGCGAGCAAGACTTCCAGATAACGGCGTGTGAACTGATCCAAGATCGCGTCGCGCTGCTCCATCAACGGACGCCCGAGGTCGGCAGCGTGGCGCAACGCGCGATCCAGGAGCTCGCCCTTCTCGCGACGAAGATCGGGCAAGCTGCCCAGCGCTGCATACGCTTGAATGGCGTTTCGGAGCTCGCGGACGTTGCCCGGCCAATCGTGCTGCGTCAGCCGATCCAGGACTTCCCCCGGCAAAGCCGGAATGTTCGCCTCTTGTGCGAAACGGTCCGCCAGCAGCGGAATGTCTTCGGCTCGCTCGCGAAGCGGCGCAATCCGCAGCGTGACCACCGCGACACGATAAAAGAGGTCCCTTCGAAGCGTATCGCCGGAGAGGTCGTCGATGGGGCGGTTGGTCGCCGACACCAGACGCACTTGCACGCGGCGCGTCTCGTTGGAGCCTACCGGCGTGACCTCTCCGGACTCGAGCACGCGCAGCAACATGGGCTGCAGCTCCGCCGGCAGCTCGCCAATTTCGTCGAGAAAGAGCGTGCCGCCGTGCGCTGCTTCGAACGCCCCGACACGGGACTCCACCGCGCCGGTGAACGCCCCGCGGCGGTGGCCGAAGAGCTCGCTTTGAATCAGCTCGCGGGTCATCGACGCGCAATTTTTCGCGACGAAGGGACCGCCGGCGAGGCTCGACGCCTGGTGCAGCGCCCGCGCAACGAGCTCTTTGCCGACTCCGGATTCGCCCAACAAAAGGACGTTTGGCAGCGAGCGCTCCAGACGTTTCAGCGTCGCGAACAGGCGGCGCATCACGAAGGAAGTCGCGATCATGCCGTGGTACTCGGCCCTGCTCGTCTCGGTTCGGCGGTCGGCGGACGGCCGGCCGCCAGCGGCACAGACTGGATGTGGTTTCACGCGTCGTCCCTCCGACCCGGAAGCTATCTCAAGGCGTGTTTTCAGCCCGTAAAGAGATGGTAAGCAAATAGTAAGCGCTGGCGGTTGGGGGGGCGGGCGAGGTGAGTGCCTGTAGCCTCGGGTTTGGGTGCCTACGGACTCAACGTCGCCGGCGAGATGCGCGACCTGTGGCCGCACAACAGCACGCGTCCCCGGGGCACGGTCGTTGCTCATGCGCTCAACGACCGCGGAGACTTGGGAATTCTGGAGGAGCGCGATGATGAATCGAAGCATGTGGAAACGGGCTCTTGGTATGGCACTCGTGTCGGCCGTCTTCAGCGTCGGCCGCGCCGACGCGCAAACGTACGGCGCGCCGGGCACGCTCGAATGGAAGACGGGTGCCGGATACGTCCTTTACACCCATCCGGTCGACAACGGCTTTCTCGGCATTGGGACGTCACAGCCCAAGGGCGTGCTCCACATCGCGCGCGAGGTCGACGCCACAGCCTCGGGCAACGGCAACAGCGGCGCGATCCGCATTACCAAGAGTGAGCTGGGCGGCGAAGACAGGCTGTTGATTGATTCGAACGAGATCATGGCGACCAGGTACGTATCGGGGGGAAGCGCGCCGCATCCCACCACGGCCACGCTGTATCTGCAGCATGACGGGGGCCCTTTGCTCATCAATGGTGGGCTGAACAGTGCCCAGCACATCCGTCTCGGCGGCGGGCGCATCACCATCGGCGACGCAAACACCAGCTTCGCGGGTGTGAACGCGGAGCTGACGGTGGCCGGAACGGTCGTGGCCAAGGAAGTGGTCGTCACTCCGAACGGCTGGGCCGACGACGTGTTCGAGCGGGGATACGTCATGCGCTCGAGCGCCGAGCTCGAGGCGTTCGTTCGCAAGGAGCGCCACCTTCCGGGCATCCCGTCGGAGCAGGCCGTGATGACCGAGGGGCTCTCGGTCGCCGAGTTCAACACGAACCTGCTCCGCAACGTCGAGGAGCTGACCCTTCGCGTGCTCGAGCAGTCGAAACAGCTCGACGCCGTGAAGCGAGCGCATGCTCGTGAGCTCGAGGTCGAACGGTCCCGCTACGAGGCGCGGCTCGCTAATTTGGAGGCCAGGCTCGACGCGCTCGCGGTGAAGCGATGATCCCCCGGGTCGCTCGCTGGAGCGCCGCTTCCCCGATCCGCCTCGCGAGCCTGTGCGCATTGCCGGCGCTGTTGAGCCTCGCTTTCGGCGCGCGCCGTGCCCACGCTGACCAAAAACCGGCGATTGCGCTCAGCGGGCCGCTGGCTGCCGCGCCTTGCAGCAATCACGGGGATATCGGGATCGCCGACGCGCACGTGGCTTTTGGCGAGAGCGTGACCTGCGTCGCAACCGACGCAGAGGTGCGAATTGAAGACACTCACGTCGCCGAGGGCAGCACGTTCTACGTCCGGGCGGAGTCGCACGGAGATGCCGGCCCACCGCCATGGGCCGAGACGATGTGTAGCTCCGGGGCTCTGGACTGCAACGTCTGTGCGAACGACGTGGCCGCTCAGTTCAAACACTTGTCCGGTGAGAACCTCCCAGCCGGCGCGGAGCTCTCGGCAGAGGAGAACTACGAGTGGAGTTTCGACCGCAATCAGCCTTATCCGCCGTCCGGTAGCAAACCGAAAAACGCGCTCGAACAGGCTCTCGTCGACTATCATTTTCAGGGATTCGTCAGGACGAACTCCTCGTCCGTTCCCTTCGCCGGCACCTATAGCCACAGCGACAACGGTTCGATCTTTTTCATCGACGGTCCGGATCTGGAGCTCGAGGCTCTGCACGACGCCTGGACAGGTCATCCGTCCGGCGCTTCCGTGCTTGGCCGGTTCGTCCTGTTCGGGGATCACACGTCGGACAGCCCGCGCGCGGTGCGGATGATCCCCGTACCGAACCACCTCGAGGAAACGATGGCTCACCTCTTCATCCCGCCGTTCGACGTCGGCGGCGTGACCAAGGAGATTCAGATGGGTGGCGGCGTCGGCATGGTCAAGCTGACGAGCGGTGGATACATGCTGATCAGTACGGGCCCCGGTGGACCGACCTTTACGGATGACAAAAAGCACAACCCCGATCCGCGTTACACGGACTTCCACTATGTACGGGCTAACCCAAACGCCGCAGGCACGGCTCTCTCGCCGCTCGGAACGATCCTGCCGGCCTCCAATGGAGCGATGGATCTCACCCCGTTTCACATCGGGCGCTGGCTTCAAGCCTACGGCGACGGCGCGGCCGCCAAGAAGTACCAGTACTCCGAAAACCTCACCGTCATCTCCGAGTGTGAGACCGGAGACGTGTATGTCATCCACGCTTCGATGCTCGATCCGCACAAACTGATTATCCAGCCCGGCTACTGGAGACTGTCTCGCGTTGGCTGGAATGGCATGCAACCTTATCTCCATCAGGTTGACGTCTTCGAGCAGGATCAGGACTGGGAAAGTTGCTACATCCGCTCTGCTGGTACGGCGTGGGTCAACCCAAGCCACAAGATCGAGCTCTATTGTCATGACTATCGGGTAGGGCCGCTGGAGGAGAAGATCCTCTTTCGTCGTCGCGTCGTGAACTACTGACGAAACCGAGAGGGAGCTCCGCTTCGGGCGGGGGTTGCCGCGACGAGCCGTGACTCGGAGCCTGCCTGGCCTGTGTCCTCGCGCGGCGAAAGTACGCGAACGGAGGGAAACATGTCTAGGTATCGGACCGCCAGGGATCGCATGTACCAAGGGCGCGCGAGTGTCGTGAATCGGCGCTGGTTCTGCGCGCGCTATCCGCGGCTCTTCGCGCTCGTCGTCAGCGCGGCGCTGTCGGCTTGCGGCGCAGACCTCAGCTCGCCGAGCGACGAGCCCAGCGCGCGGAGCGGGCAGCGCCTGGATCTCGCCGAGCTCGAGCAGCACATCGGCCCTCCGTCGATACGACTCGCGCCGGGCTACGCGCCCGCGGATTGTCAAAAGCCTTCGCGCATGCCCCATAGCGTGGAGCGCGCCGACGCGGAGCTCGCTTGCCGCAAGCTGAAGATCGTGCAGCATCACCTCAATTTCTTGATGACGGGCCGCACGCGACGCGCGAACGCCGAGCAGCTCGCGGGGCAGGGTGCGGCAGACCGTCGTCGCCAAGCATTGTTCGGTCGCTACTTCACGACGCACCTTCAGAACAATACGTTGCCGGGGCAAAGCTGCGACGATGCCTGCGTGCGGCGTGCGGTCAAGGGCTGCGACGACGCGTGCGCCGCGGAGCTCAGCGCGGCCGGCGTGGACGCCGAGCTGGCGAAGTCGTCTGGTTTCGACAGTGACCTGCGAGAGGCGTTCCAGCGCATGCTAGCGGTGCTGATCGCCTCGACCGCACCGATCGATCGCGACGACGGCGTCGAGGGGTGGTGGTGGGAGCTACCGCCGGACTACCGGACGGACTGCGGCGTGCCCGCGGGCGAGAAGTGCCTCGCCGAGCGAGCCCAACTGATGCGCGATGACGTGAATGCCTGGATCACGAGCTCGGGCCTGTGGGTCTACGCCAACACGGGCACGCCGGATGAACTGCCAGACGTGTCGGTCGAGGGGGATCTCGACTTCGTGTTGCTCGAGCTCATTCACTTCATGTACGCGTTCAAAAATCGAGGCGATTTGTTGACCGACGCCGCGGTCGAAGCGCTCGTCCTGAAACGCTGGACGGAGCAGGAAATCGACCCGATGGAGACCCTCAAGTCGAGAGCGCACACGGTCTTCGCGCGCTGGGCCGAGAGCAACGTGCCGTTCGCGGGCCAGGAAATCCGGCGCGAGCTCGTGGCGTCGCAGCATGTTCCGCTGTTGAACATCGGCCTCTCGGAGACCGAGAACCACGTGCTCATGACGCTCGCGCACTACTACCTGATGAACCAATGGATCAGCCAGGACTACCGCGGCAACCTGAGCGCGATCGTGCAGCCTCCGGTGGGCTTCACCGCCGACGACTGGTTTTCACACGGAAATGGCGCGCTCCGCGCCATGGTGCGCGACGCACTGGCGCGGCCGATGCACAGCGGATTTTTCGAGAACAACGCCAGACCGTACCAAGGGTACACGTTTCACGCGCTCCTCGCGTTCGCGAGCTATGCCGAGGACGAGACGATCCGGACCGAGGCGGAGAGCGCGCTGCATTTCTTGTCGAGCCAGTTCGCTTTTCAGTCCCTGGAAGGCCGCCGCTCCACGCCCATGCGCCGCAACTGCGAGCAAGCTGACCAGCTCGTGATGTACAATCGTGATGGCACGGCGTTCGGGCTCGGCGTGCTCACGGGGGCGTACAAGTGGAACGACAGCCCCTACGGTTACCGCCCGAGCCTCAGCGCTCCGGACGTTTGCTTTCAGGGGACGACGCTCGCCTGTCATTGGCCGGAATTCACCTGGAAGACCGATGCTTCGGCGAACGACTCCACGGACCCGCAAACACCTGCCGACCGGCGCGGCGAAAAGATCGCGCAGGATCCCCACAGCTCGACGCGGGCTCGAAACGATCTCCGTGTATCGGCCGTTCGGCACGAACGAAACAGTGAGCTTCGAAGAGGCGAACGCTCACGTGCCCATGATGCGTGGCGACAGTGACGACTGGTTCAAGTCCGCGAACGTCGCTACTTACAAAAACTTCAGCTACGGCTATCGGCTCCGCGACACGGGGCCGGGAACCTACGCCGAGCTCGGCGGCGAATTTCCGCAGGACATTCCGCCGATCTGGCTGGCCTGCGACGCATCACAGAGTCCAGATCCGGCAATCTGCCCGGCCCCAATCGAGACTCGGGAGTTCGAGTTCGGCGATCCGTGGAACGGTGAACGAGCGGCCATTTTCAAGCTGTTCGACTTGCGGGAGTTCATGGCCGCGCAGGGCCAAACCGGGTTCTTTCTGGTCACCGCGCGCGTGCGAAAATTCAGGGTCGAGCTGTGGTCTACGCGGATTGCGCGCGGGTTCTGGGAGGTCGTTCCAGCGGACAAGTTCGAGGACGTCGACGAGCTGGTCGAGGCCGTGCAGGCCGGCAACGACCCGGGCGCGTTTTCGCTCTTCTACGGAGTGATCAACCAGGACTTCAGGTACCGACTCGTCACATCCGGAGAGGTCGTCCACCTCGACCAAGAATTTGGCGCTCTCTACTCGGACCCGCTCCTGCAAACCTTCGACGAAGGCCGGGTGCAGGGCATCATCGGCGTGGAGGACAGCAACGGCGCGAACGACTCACTCGCGAACCTGTTCCAGCGCTTCATGGACGATGGCGTGATGAACGAGCTGCCGTTGATCGACGTCAAAGCCGTGGACCACGACTTCGACTTTCAGACGCACGACGATGACAGCTACGTCTATTACGCGTGCGCGAAAGACGGCTGGCTATTCGTCAACAACGTGAGCGACGGCTCGTACCTGTTCGTCGACACGCGGCGTGGCTCCGGCTTCGAGGATCACCCGACACTGCCGTCCCCGTACTGGCAAAGTGGTCACTTCGCGGATCGCACGGTCCCGATCCCCGCTGGCTGTTACGACGGTTGGGTTTGTGCGTTCAGCGTGACCGTCGACTCGGCATTCCAGGTTGTCGAGGTCAGTGAGAACAACAACCTGGCTGAGGGTGCGTGTTTCGCGCCGACCGGATAGCCAGCGCGGCACGGAGCTCGCTGAAGCAAAGTAGCTGCGCAGCGTACTCGGCCGCGAGAGATCACTGCGCCACGGTTCGTACCGCTCGATTCGCGCAGCCAGGCGGCGTAAAGTCCAGCGCCATGCCTAGCGCTCCGAACCCCGATAGTGCCGCGCCCGCCGACTTTCTGCGAGAGATCGTGAAGGAAGATCTCGCGAGCGGGCGCCACGTGCGGGTACACACCAGGTTTCCGCCGGAACCCAACGGCTATCTGCACATCGGCCACGCGAAGAGCATCTGCCTGAATTTCGGGATCGCTCGCGAGCTCGGCGGGCTTTGCAACTTGCGCTTCGACGATACCAATCCGGAGACGGAGGACGTGGAATACGTCGAGTCCATCCAGACCGACGTGCGCTGGCTCGGTTTCGACTGGGAGGACCGCCTCTACTTCGCTTCGGACTACTTCGAAAGGCTCTACGAGTTCGCGGAGGAGCTGATCCGAGCGGGCAAGGCGTATGTCTGCAGCCTGAACGAGGAACAGATCCGGGAGTATCGCGGAACGATCAGCGAGCCCGGCAGACCGAGCCCGTACCGCGATCGATCGGCGGAGGAAAATTTGGACCTGTTTCGCCGCATGCGAGCCGGGGAGTTCCCGGACGGAGCGCACGTGCTGCGCGCGAAGATTGACATGGCGTCCACCAACATGAAAATGCGCGATCCGCTCCTTTACCGGATTCGCCATGCGGAGCACTATCGTCGCGGCAGTGCTTGGTGCATTTACCCGTTTTACGATTTCACTCACTGTTTGTCGGATGCGCTCGAAAGCATCACGCACTCCATCTGCACCCTCGAATTCGAAAGCAATCGGGAGCTTTATGATTGGGTGATCGAAAACGTCAGCGCGCCGGCGCGGCCGCGCCAGTACGAGTTTGCGCGCTTGAACCTGACGTACACGGTGATGAGCAAACGCCGCTTGCTCGAGCTCGTGGAAAAGGGGCATGTGTCGGGCTGGGACGACCCGCGGATGCTGACGCTCAGCGGGCTTCGACGCCGTGGCGTAACTCCGGAGGCCGTCCGCGGGTTTTGCGAGCGGATTGGCGTGAGCAAGAACAACAGCACCGTCGACATGGCCCTGTTCGAGCACGTCCTGCGCGAGGATCTGAACGAGCGCGCGCCGCGCGTCTTGTGTGTGCTACGCCCGCTCAAGGTCGTGATCGAGAACTGGCCGGAGGGCCGTCGCGAAGAGCTCGATGCACCGTACTGGCCTCATGACGTCCCGCTCGAGGGGAGTCGCCCGCTCACGTTTTCGCGTGAGATCTATGTCGAACGAAGCGACTTCATGGAGCAGCCGTCGAGAGACTTTTTCCGGCTTTCCCCGGGCGGTGAAGTGCGCCTCCGGCACGCCTACGTGATTCGC
Source organism: Polyangiaceae bacterium (assembly GCA_036520475.1). Taxonomy (GTDB): domain Bacteria; phylum Myxococcota_A; class Polyangia; order Polyangiales; family Polyangiaceae; genus DATDJP01. Next base: position 25,356 of record DATDJP010000240.1, read on the forward strand.
TGCACCGGGGTAGTCAAGGACGAACGAGGCGAAGTGATCGAGCTTCGCTGCAGCTTCGATCCCGAAACGCGGGGTGACCGCGGTCACGCTGGAGGCGCGCGCAAGGTCAAAGGCACCATTCACTGGGTCAGCGCCGACGACTCGCTCCCCGTGGAGGTCAGGCTGTACGATCGACTGTTCAAAAGCGAGTTTCCGGGCAGTGAGGGTGAGAGCTTCATCGACGACTTGAACCCGGAGTCGTTGGTGCGGCTCAGCGCTCGAGCCGAACGCGGGCTCGGTCAGGCTCGAGCAGGGGACCGTTTTCAGTTCGAGCGTCACGGCTTCTTCTTCGTGGATCCAATAGACTCCACTACGGGCGCTCCCGTGTTCAGCCGCATCGTCGCTTTGAAGGACGCCTGGGCCAAGCTTTCGAGCAAGGCCATGAAGGCGCCCAGCGCCGCGGCACCGAGCGCGAGACTCTCGACGCAGCGGCAGCCTGCGGAGGCGAAAGCCAATCCTGACAAGTCTTCGCAAAAACCCGGACCCAAGGTCGAAGTCGATCCTGCGGCTGCGGCGCTCAGGGATGCGCACGGCTTGTCCATCGAAGAGGCGAAGGTGCTCGCCTCGGACCCGGATCTGCGCGCGCTCTTCGAAGCGGTGTTCAGCCGAGGTGTCGGCGCCAAGGCCGTCGCGAGCTTCATCGTGCGCGAGTTGCGCGGCGCGCTGGGTGAGCGGCGCGCCACGGCGCTCCCATTCGACGCGGCCGCGTTGGCAGCGCTCGTCCGTATGATGGAGCAGGGGACGATCACTCCGGCTGTCGGCAGAGACGTGCTCGGGCAAATGCTGGAGACCGGACAAGCTCCGGATGCCATCGTGGAAGCCAGAGGGCTCCGCCAAATTGCCGATGCTGGCGAGCTCTTGCCTTTAATCGAGCGCGTGCTTTCGGAGCACGCGGAAACGGTAGATCGCTATCGAGCCGGCAACAAAAACCTGTTCGGCGCTCTCGTCGGCATGGTGATGAAAGCAACCGGCGGCAAAGCGAACGCCAAGCTCGTGAACGAGCTGCTCCGTCAAAAGCTCGGGTAAACGCGCCGGTCCGACGGACTTGCGCGGTTCGGTGATGCTCGTGGGATCAGCGACGCAGGTGGGTTGGAGCTCGAGTCACTCGACTTTGACGGCGGCGCGCCCGCAATACGGCAGCTCGCCTTCGTAGTCGTAGTAGTAGGCGATCATGATGCACATCTCGTCGGTCAGGCCCATCTCGCCGTCGACCACGGGTTCGTTGAGAGAGTTTTCGAACTCGCAGGACCACTCGAAACCCTGATTGGGCCCGATCGCGATCGGGTCGCTCGCGTGCTGCACGACCAGCGGGTGGCCGTAATCGGTGCTCTCGTAAAGCGGCTTCTTCGTCCCCGCGGCGTCATCGAACAAGTCGATCGTGAAGCGGCGGCCGAAGCGGTGCATGTGCGAGGTGAGCATGACCACGTTCGTCCCTTCGCGCGCCGGGCAACGCGCCGAAAATTTCGCGGTGGAACGCGGCGGAACCTCGAACTGACTCATGATGTTGAAGTACACCCCCGCCAGGTGCTTCACCTCCGCCGGATCGCGCTCGTAGAGATTCACTTCCACCTTGCCGCGGATCGCTTCCGGGCTGGTGTTCAGGTAGTGCACTTCCATGACGAGCCCGCTGCCCGCCGGAATCTTCGAGCCCAAACCGCGAGGCAGCGGCGCGTCCACGTATTGCCATTCGCTGCCCGCCACGTACATCGGCACGCCGAGCGGAGTGCAGTCCCGCGGCACCCCCAGCTCGAATCCAGACGCCTCGAGCACGCCGGGTTCGTAGCGCATCATGTTGAAGTGATGGCTACCGGCGCGCATGCGCGCTTCGTAGCGCGCCAAGGTAAAGTCCTGGTCAGGCGACGGAATGACGTACGTACACTGCGTGCGCTCGGACGCGCCCGGCACCTCGAACTCGCCGCCGTCTAGATAGATGCCGCGGCTGTGATCCACGGGAGCGAACACGCCTGGATCGACGCCGTAGTAGCCCAAGTAAGGACCCGTGTCGTTACAGCCGCGGCGGTTCGGCACGCAGCGCCCGTCGAGATTGGCAATTTCGCAGGGTGGGCAGACGGAGCCTGAGTTCGGCCGATTCGCTTCGCTGCTTCCACAGCCCACGAGCGCGCAAACTGCAACAGGGGCGAACCATCCAAATCGCATCGGACCCCTAGTGTACACTGCCGGAACGGGCCGGGGCGACTGCTCGAGCATCGCGCGACCTGGGAACTACCGCGATTGGCTCGAGTCAGTGATGAGCAGCGCTCACAATGGACAGGCCGGTATCCCGGTGCCCCGCGGAAATCGGGCCAGCCCGGCCAGGCACATCTCGTCATTCGAGCTCTCGCCCCACGGGAGCGTCCGGCCGCTGGGGTTTTCGTAGGTGCACTCGATCTGTAATTGATCGCCCTTTTTCATCGGTAAGAGCTCCACGTCATACGCCAGCTGGTTATTGAAATCGTACGGCGCGTCGTGCAGGAGCACCGGCCCTCGCTCTGAGCTGTTGGCGACGACCTTCATGTGGACGCCGGTCTGATGCATGTGCGGGAGCACTCGATAAATCGTGGAATCGTGATCGAACGTGCACGTGCCCTGTTGCGTCGAACGTCCGGGGGGAATGGCCAGCTTGAGCGGTCCCGCGGCAATGGCTTCGGCGATGTGCTCGACCTGCGCGGCGTCGACGAATCTCCCGCGCGTGCCGCTGCGCCCCGTGAGCATGCGGTCTCCGGTGTTGAACAGGTGCAGATTGAGCAGGAGCTGGGATCCCGCCGGGACGAACATGGCTACCCCATCCGGCAGATAGCCGGGCTCAGTGCCGACGCCGCCCCCAGAGATGAAGATGCGCCCGACCGTGGTTGCGCCGCAGGGAGCGATACCATCTGGCTTGACGGGAGCTTCGATCACCGAAAGCTGCGTGTGATGAGTCCCGACTGGATGGATCGGTGCGAATGCATCGAGGTACAAGTCTCGATCGACCGTGAGCCACTTGCAGAGGTACATTTCCTTCCCGGGCTCGAGGGACCAGTCCACCTCCACGAGCGATTGGAACTCGTCAGCGCTCGCCTCCGTGCCGGGTTCGGAGGAACAAGCTCCCAGCACGGCTGCCAATAGAATCGAAGAGATGCGCGCCTGAACGACGGCTACGCCGAGCTTGGACATTGAATCTTTTACGGCTGTGGTGCGCAGGTGAGCGGCCGGCAGGCTTCTGGAATGCAGACATTGGCCAGGCCGAACGAGCAGCACGATGCGCTGCCGCCTCCGCACTCTGCCTTGGTGGTGCAGCCGAGGCCAATGCAGATGCCCACACCGTCCGGGGTGGGCTGCACGTCTGCGCTGCACTGGAGCGGTGCAGAACACTCGTTGCCGCCGGCCGTGCAGCCCTTACCCACGCCCCTGTCGTTCGGCACGACGCTGGCGCACTCCCCCGCCGCGGGATCGCGCGGATACTCGCGCGTGGAGCCCTGGATGCAGCCGGATGCGCCCTTCACGTTGAGCGCAAACCCAATGGCGAAGCACATCTCGTTGGTCGAGCTTTCGCCGAACGTGATGGTCTCGGTGCCCGGGTTGTCGAAGGTGCACGTCGTGCGCGTCCGGTGATTCTTTGGAATCGTGAAGTCGAACTTCTTGAGCTCCTGATTGTCGAAGTCGTAGCCGTTGTCCTCGAAGATAGTCGAAAGTGAGTTGTCGTCCGGACCCGCCTCGATCTTGAGCCCTTTACCGAGATAGTGCATGTGCGGCAGCATCGCGAAAAACGTTACGTCGCGGCGGGTAGTGCACGATGCCGTCACCGAGCTCGTCTGCTGGGGCGGCAGCTCGAGGTCGGTCTTACCGAGCACGTAAAGACCTGCGTCCACGGGCGCCTTCTCTGTCGAACGCTTCATGCGCACGACAGCCTGCTGCTTGATTTCCCGGTTGGTCGAGTTGAGCAGATGAAGCTGAATCAGTAGGCGTGTTCCGGCCGTCAGCACGTTCGCTGCGCCCGCGGGAATCTTGAGCTCGGCGTCTGCGGTCGTCCCGATGAACAGCGGGCTCCAGGTCTGCCGAAAGAGCACGTCGCACTCGCTGAAGCCGTCCGGCTCGTTTCCCGAGGTGCGCGCGAGCACGAAGTGATGCATGCCCGGGCGCGCTTCATACTGGTACTCGCTGATGACGGCGTCCCGCTCGAGCGTCTTCGTGTAGCAGAGGAAGCCCTCGTCACCCGGGGCGAGCGTGAAGTCTTCCGTCGCGACGGCGAGCTCGCTGGGAGTGTCGGTAATGCCAGCTTCGAACACTTTCGGAGCCTTCTCGGGCTCTTCAGCCGAGCCACAGCCCACGGCCAGTAAGGCCACCACGCACAACGACTTTCGCATGTGATATTTTGCCTTCGCGCTGCGCCTTTGACTAGCAAAATAGAACGTGTTCTGGCGCGCCGGCGTTTGTCCGCCTCCAATCGCAAGATGTTCGCGGACAAGTCTGTCTCCAGGCTCGTCCAGGCTGACGCTTTTTCTGCGCGTCGCACCGACGGAGGTTCGTACGGAAGGTAAGCGAGGTACGGCGGCGGCCGAGCCTCACGGCGCGGGCGCTGGAGCGCTCACGATGTCCCAGGGCAAGCGGCCCGTGGGGATCTTCTTGAGGATCACGCCGCTTTCGGCGTCGATGACGCTCACGTCGTCGGAGGGGCCGTTGGCCGTGTACAGTTTTCGTCCGTCGTGGCTGATTGCGATTCCGAAGGGGCGCGCTCCGACCGCTTTGAAGGTGCGCGTCACTTTTCGAGACGCTGTGTCGATGACGGCGATGCCGCCTGCGGACCCCGTCGTAACGTACAGCGTGCGCTGGTCGGGCGACAAGACGAGCCCCATCGGCGAGGGCCCGTTCTGTGCTGGCGGCTCGGCGGGCAAGGGAATGGTCGCGACTCGTTCATGCCGAGCCGCGTCCAGGACGTTCACCGCGCTCCCCGATTCTGCGCTGACGTAGGCGTGCGCGCCGTCGCCCGTGAACACGATCTGGCGCGGCCGCTGGCTGGTCGGAATGCTCTTGAATACCACCCGCCGAGCCGTGTGAATGACATCGACGCGATCGTCGACTCCACACGCGATATAGGCGAAACGTCCGTCGGGCGACACACTGACGCCACCCGGTTCGGCGCAGACACTGAGCGTGCGTGCTATCTGACGTGCGCCGATGTCCAGAACCGTCGCCTGCGCCGAAGCCTCGTTCGAGACGTAGAGCATCGTCCCGTCCGGCGTCACGTCGAACGCTTCGGGGTCGGGCCCGCTGCGAAGCATGGCGACCAGGCGGCCGCGGCTCAAATTGATCCATCCGATGCCGTCTTGACCGCGGGCGGGCGGCGGGAGCTTCGAAACGTCGATGCCGGGTGCCGCGCGCGGTGATCCACTCAGCGCGACATACAGGGCGCGGCCGTCAGGGGACACCTGCAAGCCACGCGGCCGCATGCCGACGTCGATGCGGGTCACGGCTTCGTCAGTCGTCGAATCGATAGCGGTGACGGTATTGGAGCCTTCATTGCTGACGAACAGGTAACTGCTGCCCAGGAGCGAGCGTTCGGCCGAGGGGCCGGTAGTCTGCAGAGCGGAAGCGGCCGGCGGCGGGGCCGTCGTGCTGCTCGAGCGGCGCGTTCGGTCACAAGTGCACGCCCAAAGCCCGACGCTGAGCAGCGACAGCACCGTGGCTTTGAGCCAAGACCCTCCAAGTTTCATCGACCTGCATACGTAATTCGGCGCGGCATTCGCTACAAGTGCGCTGGCTCGCGCGAAAATCGTGCGAAGTTCGACGAGAAGACTCAGGCGCGGGCGTAGCGTAGCTCCGAGGCGTCGATGGGCACGTCGTTGATGCTGGCGTCACGGCGCGACATCAAACCATCCTCGCGAAATTCCCAGTGCTCGTTGCCGTGGGCTCGGTACCACTGGCCGTTGTCATCGTGCCATTCGTACTCGAAGCGCACGCTGATGTGATTGTCCGTGTACGCCCAGAGCTCCTTCATGAGCCGGTAGCCGAGCTCTTTTTGCCACTTGCGCCGCAAGAAGGCCTTGATGGGCTCGCGGCCCTTGAAGAACTCGGCGCGGTTGCGCCATTCCGAGTCCTCGGTGTAAGCGAGCGCGACGCGCTCGGGATCACAACTGTTCCAGGCGTCTTCGGCCAGCTTGACCTTGAGCAGCGCGGTTTCGCGCGTGAACGGCGGCCGCACGTCGGTGGGTTTCATGCGAGCCCTCCCGAGGCGCGCGACGTACTCGGACTGAACATCACCACCTGCCATAGGGCAAGAACTTGCCGTTCATGGTGATGACCACGCGGTCGCCCTTGGGGTTTCGTTCTTTCTCCACGTCGACCCTGAAGTCGATGGCGCTCATGATGCCGTCCCCGAACTTCTCCTGGATCACGTCCTTCAACGCGAGGCCATACACCTGCATGATTTCGTAAAAGCGGTACACGAGCGGATCGGTGGGGACGACCTGACCGAGCGACTGGCCCTTCATGGTGAACTCGGTGAGAGCACTCTTGACGCTCGCGTCCAGGTCCAGGGCGGCGCAGAGCTTCGCGGCCGTCTCTTCCGTCATGGCGTTCTCACCGTAGACGCACGACGCCACCCACATCTCCGACATGCCGACGCTCTTCGCCAACGTTTCCCAGGTGAGCCCTTTGACTCTCTTGGCTTCCAGGATCTTGCTGCAAATTCGTTTGTCCATCTGGCGCTCCTTGTGTTCGTTCGACGAGAAAATCCAGGACCTGGCTGCGGAGCTCGAAGTACTCGAGGCTGTGGACGAGGCTCGCCCGATCGCGCGGGCGGGCCAGCGTGACATCGAGGGTTTCGGTCACTTCGGCGCGCGGGCCGTTGCTCATCAAGAGCACGCGATCGGACAGGTAGAGTGCCTCGTCGACGTCGTGCGTGATCATGAAGACGGTCTGCCGGGTCTCGCTACAGATCTTGATGAGCTCGTCCTGGATCGTGGCGCGCGTGAGCGCGTCCAGTGCTCCGAAGGGCTCGTCCATCAGCAGGATCTGCGGCTGTATCGCGAACGCTCGCGCGATCCCGACACGCTGGCGCATGCCGCCGGAGAGCTGTGCGGGCCGTTTGTGCTCGGCGCCGCGCAGGCCGACCATGTGCAGGTACTCGAGGCTATGATCGCGGATCTGGCGCTTCGACCACTCCGGCCAGCGCGCGCGCACCGAGAACGCCACGTTGCCGAGCGCGGTCTTCCACGGCAAAAGGCTGTGATTCTGGAAGATTACGCCGCGGCTCAAGCCCGGGCGGTTCACCTCTCGGCCGGCGACGTACACGTACCCCGACGAAGCTCGATCGAGCCCGGCCACGATGTTCAAGATCGTCGATTTGCCGCAACCGGAGTGCCCGACGATGCACACGAACTCGCCTTTCTCGATGCCGAACGAGACAGCGTCGAAGACGACATGGTCGTGTTTCTGGGCCCGCTGAGCGGGGTATCGCTTGGAGAGGTTCTCCACGTACAGGAAGGGGAGCTGGCTCATACGTCCTTTGCGAAGCCGGTGGCGGAGTCACGCCTTGAAGCTGACCAGCTCGGTGGCACGGCCGAGCAGCCAATCGAGCAGCATGCCGACCAGGCCGATCATCACTATCGAGAAGATCACCGCGGCCAGGTCGAGGTTGTTCCACTCGTTCCACACGTAGTAGCCGATGCCCACTCCGCCCACGAGCATCTCGGCCGCCACGATCACGAGCCAGGAGATGCCGATCGAGATGCGCATGCCGGTGAGGATGGTCGGCGCGGCCGCCGGCAGCATCACGGTCAGGGCAGTGCGCAGCGCTCCGAGCTCGAGCGTCTTGGCCACGTTCAGGTAGTCGGTGCTGACGGTGCTGACCCCAAAGGCCGTGTTGATGAGCACGGGCCAGAGCGAGCACACGAAGATCACGAACACCGACGATGTCACCGAGTCCTGAATCACGAACAGCGCCAGGGGCATCCAGGCGAGCGGCGAGATCGGCTTCAGCAGCTGAATGAACGGGTTCAGAGCGCGCATCAGCAGCGGTGACATACCGATCACGAAACCGCTCGGAATTGCGATCAGGAGCGCCAGCGTGTAGCCGATGAGCACACGGCCGAGCGAGTACAGAAGCTGCGTGCCGATGCCCTTGTCGTTCGGTCCTCGATCGTAGAACGGATCGCTGAGTTGTTCGACGGCGAGCGTCCACACCTGGCTGGGCGGGGGAACGCGGGCTGTTTGTCCTTCACCGGCGACGAGCGACTCGTACCCCGAGCGCGCGCTCTCTCCCGGGCTACCGCTGGCGAACGCCTGCCAGAAGCCGAGAAACGCCAGCAGCGTCGCCAGGGAAAGGAGCGCGGCACGGACTCTAAAAGACAACATGGCCGGTGTTTCAGGCAGGGACGGCGCTCACGTGCGCTTGATCGGGAAACTCGCGATGTATTCTTCGGGCCGCTCGGGATCGAACTGCTTGCCCATGATCGTGTACCTGGCATACGTGTCGGCCGGTGGGGTGAAGCCGAGCTCCTTCATGTACTTCCCGCACTCGCTGGCGATGTACACTTGCTCGGCGATTTTCTTGTAGTCGACGTCGCCCTTCACGTACCCCCAGCGCTTCATTTGCGTGAGGATCCACACGGCCATCGAATGCCAGGGGAAGGGAGCGAAGTCGATGCGGTCGGGCACCTGCTTCACCTCGCCGAGACCGTCGGCGAACGTGCCTGTGAGCACCTGCTCCACCACCGTCTCGGGCTGGTTCAGGTAGTTCTTCGGAGCGATCGCCTTGGCGATATCTTTGCGATTCTCGCTCTTGGCCGAGAAGTGCGTCGCATCCACGATGGCCTTGAAGAGGGCACCGAAGGTGTTCGGCATGCTGCGGGCGAACTCCGCGCTCGCCGCGAAGGCGCAACACGGATGCCCGTCCCAGATCTCCTTGGTGAGCAGGTGGATGAACCCGACTTTTTCGTACACCGCGCGTTGATTGAAAGGATCGGGAGCTAGATATCCGTCGACGTTGCCGGCCTTGAGGTTCGCGACCATCTCGGGCGGCGGCAGCACGCGGATCTGGATGTCTTGATCGGGGTCGAGGCCGTGCTCTGCCACGTAGTAGCGGAGCAGAAAGTTGTGCATGGAGTAGTCGAACGGCACCGCGAACTTGAAGCCCTTCCACTGCTTCGGGTCGCGTTTGTTCTTGTGCTTGATGGCGAGCGTGATGGCCTGGCCATTGATGTTCTCGACGGCCGGCATCAGGTAAGGCGTGGCGGTGGAGCCGGCGCCGAGCGTGATCGCCAGCGGCATCGGCGTGAGCATGTGTGACGCGTCGTACTCCTTGCTCAGCGATTTGTCGCGCGCCACGGCCCAGCCCGCGGTCTTGATCACGTCCACGTTCAGGCCGTACTTTTTGTAGAAGCCGAGCGGGTGGGCCATGATGATCGGCGTGGCGCACGTGATGGGCACGAAGCCGATCTTCAGCGCTTTCTTTTCGAGCGGCTGGCCAGTGCTGGCGGCAGCCGCGCCCTTGGCGGTCTTTTCCAGCTCTTCTTTGGCTGCGGACTTGCAAGCGGCCAGAGGAAATATCGAGGCGAGCGCGGAATAGAACGTCGCCGCACCGACGCGCTGAATGAACGCGCGCCGCGAGGCCTCGGTGCCGCCGAGCACGGCGCGCACTACGGCGTTGTCGATCACGTCGTCCACGATCGCTTCCTCGGAGGAAGGCGCGGGGTCGGGAGCATAATGGGAATCGGGGCAGCGCTTCATGTGGATCTCGTCTCTGCCGAGTGCAGGCCTGCCGACCGTTGTGCAACCGATGTGCCACGCTCGTTCGAATCAGTAACTTCGCGGATTGACGCGGAAGCGACTGCTTCTGCCGGCAACAAACCGCGCCGCTCACCAATATTGGTGACTCGCTCACGGGGGCTCGTGCTTGTCACGAGCGACGACCCGAAACATGAAGTCAGGCGTCAGGTTCGGCTCAGGCCGAGCTTTTTCATACGATAGCGCAGCGTATTCGGGTGAAGGCCGAGCAGCAGCGCGGCTCCCTCGTCGCCGCTGATGCGCCAGCGGGTTCGCTCGAGCGCGTGCAGGATGTGCCGGCGTTCGACGTCCTCCAATCGCTCTGTGGGTTTGGTGCAATCGAAGGCGCGCGTCTTGCGGGGCGCGCTGGCGAACTCGGGAATGCGCACTATCCTCGAGTCACTCTCGAGCGCAGCTCGCTCGAGCACGGCCTGAAGCTCGCGCACATTGCCCGGAAAATCGTGGCGACACAAACGCGCGAGCCCCGCTTCGTCGACGCGTCCCAGCGGGCGCTGCCAGCGATCTTCGAGCTCGCTCAGAAAGTGCTCGACCAGCGCGGGAATGTCGGAGCGGCGCTCGCGCAGCGGCGGCACGCGCACGGGTACCACGTTCAGGCGATAAAAGAGGTCCATGCGAAAGCACCCGGCGTCCACCAGCTCCTGAAGATCGCGGTTGGTGGCGGTCACCACGCGCACGTCGACGCGAACGGCTCTTTCGCCGCCCAGCGGCTCGATTTCGCGCTCCTGCAGGACACGCAGCAGCTTCACCTGCGCGTCGAGCGGAAGCTCGCCGATCTCGTCGAGGAAGATCGTGCCGCCGTGCGCCAGCTCGAAGCGCCCGGCGCGCCGTTTTTCGGCGCCCGTGAACGCCCCGCGCTCGTGGCCGAACAGCTCGCTTTCGATGAGGTTGGTCGGGATGGCGCCGCAGTTGACCTTGACGAGCGGCCGCTCGCGGCGCGGGCTCATCTGGTGAATGGCGCGCGCCACCAGCTCCTTGCCGGTACCCGTTTCGCCGTGAACGAGCACGGTCGAGTCAGTGCCGGCGACGCGCGCCACCATGTCGAGCGCGAGCTGCAGGGCCGGGCTGTTGCCGACGATGTGGTCCAGGGTCCGCGTGCTCTGCACGCTGCGACGCAGGCTGCGGTTCTCTGCTTGCAGCCGTTCTTTGAGGGCTTGCACCTCGCGCAACGCCTGGCGAAGTCGCTCCTCCGTTTGCCGCCGCAGCGTGATGTCCCTGAAGACGACCACGGCGCCCACGAGCTTTCCCTGGCTGAAGATCGGAGTGCTGGTGTACTCGACGGGAAACGAGGTGCCGTCCTTGCGCCAGAAGACTTCGTCTCCCACGTTGCGCACGAGTCCGTCGCGAAAGGCCGCGTAGATCGGGCATGCATGGCGTGGATAGCTCGAGCAATCGGAGTGGGAGTGGTGCAGCACGTCGTGCATGGGCTGTCCGAGCAGCTCCCGCACGCTGTGGCCGGTCATGGCCGCCGCCGCTGGATTGATGAACGTGGCGCAGCCGTCGAGATCCACGCCGTAGATGCCCTCGCCGGCTGCATTCAAGATCAGCGCGTTGTGTTGGCGCAGGGCCTCGACAGCCTCGGCCACCAGGCCCTTCCCCGAGAAGCCGTCACGCGCCAGGCGCGAGTAGCTTTCCAGGCATTCGAGGCGGGGAGGAACGCGAGACTTGGGGAGAACCACGCCCGGGATGGGACGCGAAGCCCGATTTCTGGCGTGTGACGAGCGTCGTTCCGCTGGGTTTCTTCGAAAGCCCAGGACGCGCTGCGCGCGGCTGCTTATGCTCCATGGCGGCTCGCTCCGGGACCCCCCGCTCTTCATCCGCCGCTGCCGCTCATGCCGCTCGCTCAGTTCAGAAACGATCAACCGATCGCCTTTTCGCTGCTCGTCCTGGCGGCGGCTATCGTGCTCGGGCTTGGCCTCGGTGGTCTGCGCATCAAGTCGATCGGGCTGGGCATCGCTGGCGTGCTGTTCGCCGGGATCGGGCTCGGTCACTTCGGGTTCGGCATCGATGCAGACGTGCTCGCCTTCGCGCGCGAGTTTGGCCTCGTGCTCTTCGTCTTCGGCATCGGCATGCAAGTAGGACCGAGCTTTTTCACGTCCCTCCGCCACCGCGGCCTGACGCTGAATCTGCTGGCTGCCGGCACGGTGCTCACCGGAGCGCTGGTCACGCTCGTGCTCGCGCGCGCTCTCGGCATCGGAGCCGGAGCCGCGGTGGGCATCTTCGCTGGAGCCACGACGAACACCCCAGCGCTCGCCGCCGCGCAGGAGGCGCTCAAGAGTGTGCCGCACGCGCAGCACGGAGCCGCGGATCTGCCGGCGCTCGGCTACGCCGCCGCCTATCCGTTCGGTGTGATGGGCATCATTTTGACGATGCTCACGCTGCGCGCGCTGTGGCGGATCGATTTGTCTCAGGAGGGCCGCGCGTTCGCAGAGAGACAACACCGCGCCGAAGAGCCGCTCTCGCGCATGAGCATCGTCGTGGACAATCCGAATCTCGATGGCATGCGGCTCAGTATGGTTCCTGGAATGCGCGAGTTCGACGTGGTCGTGTCGCGCATTCGGCGGCGCGGCGAGGCGAAAGTCGCGCCCGCGCTCAGCGGGGGAATGCTGCACATGGGCGACACGCTGCTCGCGGTCGGCGCGGCGTCGAATCTGGAGAAATTTCGCACGATCGTCGGCACGTCCAGCTCAGATGATCTCGCCGCGGCGCCCGGACTTTTGAAGAGCGAGCGCGTGATCGTCACGCGTACGCAAGTGGTGGGCAAGACCTTGCGCGCGCTACAGATGCGAGAGAGGCTGGGCGTCACCGTCACGCGCGTGCAACGCGCCGAGGTCGAGCTCCCTGCCTCGCGCGAGCTCCGCCTCTGCTTCGGCGACGTGCTGCAGATCGTCGGCGAGCCCGCCGGTGTCGAACGAGCGCGCAGCGAGCTCGGCAACTCACTGACACAGATGAACCACACCAACCTCTTGCCGATCTTTCTCGGTATCGCTCTGGGCGTCCTGGTCGGCACTTACCCGATCGAGCTGTTCGGCATGCCGGCGCCGGTGCGACTCGGGCTTGCCGGGGGACCGCTGACCGTGGCGATCTTGCTCGCGCGCATCGGCAAGATCGGTCCGCTCGTCTGGCACATCCCGCCGAGCGCGAACGCGGCGCTGCGTTCGCTCGGGATCGTGATGTTCCTCGCCTGCGTCGGGCTCAAGGCGGGGGAACATTTCGTGGAGCTGGTGCTCAGCGGGGATGGGCTGCGCTTCATGGCGGCAGGCGCGCTGATCACGGTCGTACCCCTGCTGCTTTGCAGTCTGCTCGCTCGCTTTTCGGCCAAGCTAGATTTTCTGTCACTCTCGGGATTGCTCGCCGGCAGCATGACGGATCCGCCCGCGCTGGCGTTCGCGACCAACGTCACGCGTTCCGACGCGCCGTCCGTGACCTACGCAACAGTGTATCCGCTCACGATGCTCCTGCGCATCGTGGTCGCACAGATCCTGGTCCTGGTCATGTGAGG
>DATDJP010000241.1:0-3042 GCA_036520475.1 Polyangiaceae bacterium
GGGTGCTGAGCTCTTGCATCACCCATCCCTCCATGAGTATGCACGGCTCGAGCAAGTGCCATGCCCACCTCAACCGAAACGTTGACGTGAAGCTGCATTTTCGACGGCACTGCAGCTGGAAGACCGGGCGCGCGTTACCAATCCGGAACGCGCGCCAGGGCAGGTTTGATTGCCGTGACGTTCTCGCGGAAGCCCCTCAGTATCGCCAGGGGCGTCATGCGCTGCGTACGTAGCGCTTTGCAGCGGGCAAAGCGTTGTGCGAACGCCCTCCGGGTGAGGACTCGGTCGCGATGAGCAATGTGCGGATGGCGAACGGCTGAGTGGTATATCCGTTGCTAGCCGTCGCTGGGGCTTAACTGTTCACGCCTGAGAGGAGGCTCCCATGATCTCACATCGTGCCGTAAGGGCTCGTTCGTACGCTCCTGCGCTCCAGTCATTCGTCTCGCGAGCAGCGATGATGAGTGTGTTCATTGGTTTGGGCTCTTGTGATCCGGTCGAGACAATCGTCGTTCGGTCGACACGCGATTCCACGCGCGGCTCACTTCGCGCAGCGATTGCGCGCGCAAACGCGCTGAACGCAAGTTCGAATAGCGCTATCCACATCGAGCTTCCGACGGGGGCGTATGCACTCTCGCGTTGTGGAGCAGATGACACGAATTCTGCGGGCGATCTGGATCTCATCACGCGCGCTCCAGTCGTGCTCGAGGCGCGCAGCTCAGGTGTCGTCATTCGACAAACCTGCGCCGGAGAACGTGTGATCGACGTGCTCGGGCCAGGCTCCCTCACTTTACGCGGGGTTACCGTCACAGGCGGTGCGCTCGTCGGGACCGACCCGGAGTCGCCAGCGCTCGGCGGAGGCGTACGCGCGCGGGGAGACGTGGTCCTCGAGTCGGCGACCATTACGGGAAATTCCGCAACCGCCGTGAATGGCGTTCCGGCCACCGCGGCGGGGATCCCCGTGCACGGCGGCGCTGCACGCGGCGGCGGCCTGTATGTGGAAGGCTCGCTGTTCGGCACGGATTCGGTGATTTCGGACAACCACGCCTTCGGCGGCAGCGGCACTGAACCATCTACGCCGGATGGCGCGCGTGCTCTCGGGGGCGTGGCTGAAGGGGGTGGTGCTTATTTCGGTCGAGACGCGGTGCTGGTGCGCGGCACGTTGACCAACAATGAAGTGCGCGCAGGGTACGCGGCGCTGGCTCGGGGCGGTGCGCTGGCTAGCTCGGACACCGCAGCCGGCACGGTTCACATCAGTGGCGCCGCGTTCTCGAGCAATGTGGCGCGCGGCGGTGGTGGAACGCTTGCGGATCGCGTGGTGGTCACGCCCGCAGGCGGCGCGCGTGGCGGCGCGCTTGCCGCTCGCGGAGCGGTGACACTGGTGGACGCGACAATGACGAGCAACGTCGCCGGGGGTGGCGACATGACCGAAGGCCCCTGCACCATCGTCAATCCGAATTACCCGCAGGCGAACCTGTGTCAGCTGATGCCGTCGCCAGCCGGCGGGTCGGCGGAGGGTGCAGCGCTCTGGACAAACGGCGATCTCACCATCCAGGGCGGCTCGTATGCGCAGCAGCGGAACGAGGGCGGCCGGGGCGCGCCGCAAACGATCTTCGTCGGCAGCTTCGTGCGCACCTACTACAGCAGAGGCCCGGCCGGGCCCACCTTCCATGCCGGCGGCGCAGCTCGTCTGGAGAGTGCTGAATTCATAGAGAACACAGGCGCGGTCTCCCTCGGCCCTCCGGGCGCGGGCCCGGCCGAGCTGCTCGCTGCCGGCCGCGGCACATTGCAGCAGGTCACACTGCTCCGCAACGGCGGCGGCATCACGGTAGCCGGAGATCTCGTGCTGCGTGATGTCGAGAGCATCCTCAGCGGGGGTGTCCGCGCAGCAGCGGTCGACGCCGAGCGTGTGACCTTGGCCAAGCTCCCGAACGCGATCACCGCGACGGACCACGTGTCGCTCGTGAACAGCACCGTCGAGGTCGCGGGAGATGGCTACGCGATCCAGGCTGGCTCTGTCAGTCTCTCGCACGCGACGATCGTCGGCGCTACCTGGACTCCGTCGGACGTGCTGGAAACGACGCTGCTCACGACCTACAACTCGCTGGTGCTCGCGGCCGCGGGCCACCGCGCGTGCGCGGAGGGTGCAGTGGTCGAGGCTTCGGCGTACAATTGGTTCAGCGATGCGACGTGCGGGCTGAGCGGCCCTGGAGACCGCCAAGAGCGCGCGGCGTTCCTGCTGCAAGAGCTCGCTGAAAATGGCAGCGCGCTGTCCACGCGGGTACCCGGTCCCGGCAGCGTGCTGATCGACGCGATCCCGTCTTCGGCTTGCTCGCCGGGCCCGGATCAGCGCGGCGTATCGCGGCCACAGGGCACGGGGTGTGACATCGGGGCTGTGGAGGTCGTGCCGGCAACTGGCACGGGACCGAGCGACCTGGCGCTCGATTTCACGCCGTTGCCGAGTGTCGAATATGGCGGGTCCATCACCTGGGAGCTGAACTTGAGCAACAACGGCCCGAATGCGTCGACGGCAACAGTCGTCATCGACGAGCCCTCCGAGCTCGTTGTAGTCGAGACCATGACGGCAACTCACGGCGGGGTCTGCCACCGCGAATACTGGGGCCACGAGCTGCGCGGGCGCATGTTGTGCTTCTGGAATACGCCGCTACCGCCCGGCGCGCGAGCAAGCGTGGCGATGACAGGCTACACCGCTATCGGGGATCCACCAGTCGTCCGCTTCAATGCACGGGTCTTCGCACCAGCCTTGGTTGGCGATGCGAGTGACGACACGGCGAGCGTAGCGACCACGCTCGTCGAGCCACCACCGCCAGGCGATGGCTGAGCCGTACATGCGACGAAAGCTCCGGCTTTCGGAGCTCTTCCACTTACCGCATTCGCCGTGATTACAGTCGAAGCTCGGGCAGCGAACGCGCGACGACTGTCGCAGGTCGTTTCAGACGCGTTGCCGGCACCGATGTGTCGTCCAGGAACTGACGAACGGCCCGCGCGAACGCTTCGGGTTGTTCATTGTGAAGGTAGTGGCCC
>DATDJP010000242.1:0-33741 GCA_036520475.1 Polyangiaceae bacterium
GCGCGTCGCTCGCGTTCGCGCTGGCCGCCGGGATTGCGCTCGAGGCCGGCCAGGCCTCGCGCGCGCTCGAGATCGCCGAACGCGCGCTCGATCTCGATCCGCGCCGGGCTGACGCCCTCGCTGTCGCCGAACGCGCCGCGACAGCGGCGGACACCGAGCAGCTGGCACGTATCTACGAGCGGCTCGGCGCCGCGTCGCTCGGTTGTTATGGAGAGCGTGCGCTGAACTACCGCGCGGCGCGACAGCTCGAAAAGCGCGGCGACGCCGGGCGCGCGCTCGAGCGAGCGATTCGCGCGTTCGAGGCCGTGCCCAGCGAAGGCGCGGCTTACGTGCTCATGGCGCGCCTGTCCGAGCGCACCCCGCGGTCGTCCGAGGTGGTCGCGTCGCTCGAGCGAGTGGCCGCGCAATGCAGCGGCGTGGAGGCGCGCGCGGCGTGGCTACGCCGCGCGGCGCTGTTCGCCGATGCGAGTGAAGAGGGACGCCGCCAGCGCGTCGAGGTGCTGCTGCGCGCATTGTCCACGCGCGCCGACGTCGCCACCCTGCGCTCCCTCGGCGAAGCGTTCGGCGCGCTGCTCGAGCTCGTGCCGGAGGACAAAGACATCCTGGAGCTGCGCCTCGAGCGCGCGCTTTCGAGCGTGTTGCCCGGCGCAGACGGTCCGGAGGGGGCGCGCATGGCCGTCGAAGCGGCGCGCGTGGCGCTCGTGGCGTTCGACTCGGCAGAGCTCGCCGTGCGCGCACTCACGCAGGCCACGAAGGCGGACGGCAGCATCGATGAGTTCGAAAGCTTGCAGCCGTTCGTGCCGCGCCTGGCGAACGCGCCCGAGGCCGCGCGCGCGTACGTGACGGAGACCGTGAAAAGCGCGGGGAATCGCTTCTCGAACTTGGGCCGAGCCTGTCTCGAGCTCGTGGCGAGCGTCGCGAGCGAGTTCGACGACTCTGCAGCGCGCGCGCATTTGTTGGTGCATGCGGCCCGTCGAGACCCGGACGATCGGGAGCTGGTGCGGCGCGCCGAACGCGCGGTGCAGAGCGCGCGCGAACCCGAGCTCGAAGCGCTGCTCCTCGAGGCAGTGCCCCTGGCGGATCGCGTGCTGCGCCTGCTGGAGCGCGCGCGTGCGCCGGAGGAGCCCGAGGAGCGCGCGACAGCGTGCGCGACGCTGGAACAGGCGCTGGCGGGCGCGGAGCTCGTGGGAGAGCTGCGCGCGCGCGTCTTCAGAGAGCTGTGCGAGCTCTATGGGCAGACGGGACGCCGCGACGACCTCGAGCGCTTGCTCGCGCACGAAGCCGAGAGGCCCGGTCTCGAGTCCGCGGCGCGCCTGCTCGCCTTGCGCGATCTGGCCGCGTTGGTCGCCGCGCGCGGCGAACCAGAGCGTGCCTTGTCGCTGCTCCTCGCCGCCACGAGCGAGCCCATCGACGACGAGTTGATGCTCGCCGACATCGCGACCTTGGCCCAGCAAACCGGCGCAAAGCGCGCGCAAGCCGACGCCCTGGCACGGCTCGTCGATCTCACGCCGGAGCCCGCACCAAAGGCCAGCGCCTTGCGCGAGCTGGCGGCGGTGTTGGAGGCGCTCGGTGAGTCGCTGGCTGCGGCGAGCCGCTGGTCGGAGCTCGCGCGGCTCGACCCCGGAGATCTGACGGCGCTCATGGCGCTGGAACGCGACGCGGAGGCGCGGGGAGATTATGCGGAGCTCAATCGCGTCCTCGGACTGCGCGCCGTCCAGGCCACGGATCCCGACGACGTGCGCAGAATACGGCTGCGCCGGGCGGTCATGCTCGAGCAGCGCCTCGGCCGGGCCGACGAGGCGCGCGAGGAGCTGGAGACGCTCCTGGTCGCGACCGGGGACGCACTCAGCGTGCTGCGCGTGCTCGCTGATTTGAACGAGCGCCTCGGCTCCGAGCTGCAAGCGGCGCCGCTCTGGCTGCGCGCCAGCGCCGTCGCCCGCGATCGCGACGAAGCGGCGGCCCTCGGGCGCCGCGCTTCCGTGGCCTACCTGCGCGGCGGGGACGTGGACGGCGCGCGGCGCGTCATCGAAGGCATGCAGGCGTGGGCGGCATCACCGGAGCTCGCTCGGCTCAAGGTCGACGTCGAGCGGCACGGCCAGAGCCCGCTCGAGCTCGCCGAAGCGCTGGAAGAGCTGTCGCGAACGGTGGGCGACGCACACGAACGCGCCGCGCTGCTCAGCGAGGCGGCGCGAGCGGCGCTCGCCGCTCACGATGACGCCGGCGCTCTGGCCCGCGCCACTCGTGCGTCTCGCGCCGAGCCGACTTCGGCGGAGGCTCAGCTCCTGTCGCGCTGGCTCGAATACCTGAGCCGGCGTGGTCCCGGGACGGCCGAGCAGGCGCGCGCCAGCGCCGCGGAGCTGCGCAGCATCGCGGAGCCGCTCACGCCGGCGCAGCAGGAGCTGCACAGCTTTCTGCTCGCCGAAGCGCTCGACGTCGCGGTGGGCATTGGCGCGGGCATGCGTGAGCTGACGCGAGCGCACGCCGAGATCGGACCTTTGCCGCTGATCGCGCTCGGCACCGCGGAGCGACTCTCCACCGGTGGAGAGCCGGCGAGGGCGCTCGGTCTGTTCGACGCCGCGCTCGCGGGCGATCTGCAGCGCATGCGCACGCACGCAGCGGTCGCGCTGAGCGCCGCGCGCAGCGCGCAAGCTGCGGGTGAGCTCGAACGCGCCCTGTCGTATCTGGAGCTCGCTGCTCAGGATGACGCGCGTCGCGCGGAAGCGCTGGTGTTGCAAGCGGAGATTCGCGAGCAGCTGAAGCCCGTGACCGATGCGGCGAGCTTCGGCGGCGACGTCCTCAGGCCCGACCCCGACGTCGCGAACGAGGCCGGCGATTCTGACGCGCTGAACGCCGCCAAACGCTACTCCTCGCGGCCACCGCCGAGCCTCGCGACGCTCGAGGCGGCCGCGAGCCCGAAGGTGCGTGCCTCTCGAAGACCCGAAGCCAGCCCGCCGCAAGAGGCCGAACGTCCTGCCAATCTGGCGTTCCCTCCCGCGGACCGCGCGGAGGAGGCCCTGCTCCAGGCGCTGGCCAAGGGCTCGATCGAAGCGGGCAAAGAGTTGATAGCGCGGCTCGAGAATCGCGCCGGCCGTGCGCACGACTGGGTGGTCGTGTGCCGTCGGGTCGCGGCGCTCTTGCCTGGCGATCTCTGGACGCTCGACAAGCTCCACGACGCGGCGTTCGCGGACAGGAATCCCGAGTATGGGCGGGCCATCGAGCACGTGATCGCCGTGTTCCGCGGCCGCGCGTCGGAGGTTCCGGCGCCGCCGCTCGAGGAGCAGGCCGAGCAGCCCGACTGGGTGCGCGCCATGTTGTTTCGTGACGCCGTCCAGGTCGCGAACGAAGCACTGGGCCTGGTCTGGGAAGGCGCCGAGCACGTGTTTCGCCGAGACCATGGCCTGTACGGCGTGACGGGCCTCGAACGCATCGCGTACGGAGGTCAAAACGCGATCGCGGGCATGTACTCGAGCGCGGCATTTGCGCTCGGCCTGGCGCGCACGCCGCTCTTCCAGCGGCGCAGCGCGGGCTCGATCACGGTCAGCATCGCCCTGCTTTCACCGCCGGCGCTGATCCTGTCCGGCGAGGTTCAAGGTGACAGCCCCGAGCTCTGCTTTCATCTCGGCTCGATGCTCGGCGCCACGCTTTCGCCCTACCTCTTGCTGTTCGGTTCGCCGGAGAACCAGGTGCGCGCCATCCTCAAAGCACTGCGTCTGGCCTTCGGCGCGCACGAGGAGCGCGGCAGTCTGGCGTCGGTGGCCAACCTGGCGGAGGTACTCTGGGAAAGCATCCCCGCGCGCTCGCAGCGGCGCTTGCGCGAGCTCTGCTCGGATCCCAGCGCTCTGAGCTACGAGGCGGCGCTGGCCAGCGCCAAGACGGCCACGCGTCGCGCGGGCCTGTTCGTCGCGGGCGACCTGGCCGTCGCCGTGCGCGAAACCTGCGCCGACGAGAACATCCCGGCGGACTTGCTCGCGGCTCCCAACGGCCTTTCGGCGTTGTGCTCTTCCAGCCCCGCGGTGGCCGACCTCGTGCGTCTCGCGACCAGCCCCGAGTACGCCGAAACCCGCTGGCAGGTGAACGCCAGCGGGCGGCACTCGAGCAACAAGTGGGCTACCATTCCGGGCGCGAGCCGGAACCGGTGAGCTTCGATGTTGAGGACGCCAACGAGCATGAATAATCAGCAGGCGAGGGCGGCGGCATGACAGGGCTGTCATACCCCGATGGCTCCCGAAAGCCTGCTTTCCCGTGCGCTTCGGGCTTGGCATGGAGGTCGCTCTTCAGCTTGGGAATCGGCTGTCTGCTCACGGGCTGCCTCGTAGCCGAGCCGCCCGCCCCGAGTAACCCCGAGCGCACACCGCCCATGATCGACTTTCGAAACACGTTCCCGCTGGTGACCCAGATCACCACCGTGCGTGGGCTG
Organism: Polyangiaceae bacterium; assembly: GCA_036520475.1. Taxonomy (GTDB): domain Bacteria; phylum Myxococcota_A; class Polyangia; order Polyangiales; family Polyangiaceae; genus DATDJP01. The sequence continues at coordinate 4,418 of DATDJP010000242.1, forward strand.
GCATCGCAAGAGTTCAGTGTCGGCGTGCGCTCAGAAGACCGCGGAGATCCGCTGTTCGGCTTGCTCTTCCGAAATTACTCACTCGAGGGCGAGGAGTACTTGAAGTTGAACCGGGTGCCCGCGTCTACCTTCGACGACACCGATCGCAAGCTCACGCTCCAGTGGACCGTGGGCGAAGGGCTCCGGGGCTGCCACCAGATCACGATGGTCGTGACGCATCTCGGGAACATCGACTTCCGCGATCCTCCGGAGCCGATCTCGCCGGCAGACGTCGCGCTCGCTACCTGGTGGCTCCACGTCAATCCGGATCCGGAACGACCGGAAGATCTCGGTGTTTGTCCGAAATCGCTGTCACCCCAATGAAGTCAGCCCTGGCCGTTTGTTTGGCTCTAGTCTCCGGCTGTAGCGTCGCCGTGCTGGACGACACCGCGCCCGTGCACAGTCAAAACGAGTGCTCCGCGGACAGCGCGTGCGGCGGAGGCGTGTGCGAAGAGGGCGCGTGTCGCGCGCGCGAGGGCACGATTCGCAGTGTGCTGGTCGAAGTCATCGCGCCGGCAGATGCTCGCACCATCGCTGGCGTACGGTTCCTGCGCCGCATCGACGATCTCCAGGCGAGCGGCGGTGTGCAGCACTTGACGCTCGATCGCGTGGCGCAGGTCAGCGGTTACGTGCAAGCGTTGAAGCACCCGGACCAGACCTGCACGTTTCCGGCGAACGGCGTGCCGGCGCGCGTCACATTCGCGCCCACGGACCCCATCCTGGGGCTTCCCGCGGGCGTCTACACGACGCTCACGGAGTTCGGCACGCTGGAGGCGGATAGCGCAAGTGAAACGCAGGGACATGGCTTCGAGCTCAGCCTGCCGCCGGGCGAGTATGACCTGTACGTGCAAGACGCCACCGAAGAACGGGTCGAGCAAGGGCACGCTACCGCCGCTGCGCAGGGCGAGTGCCGGGTGGTTCCGAAGCTCATCCGCAACGTCCGCATCGAAGCCGGCAAAGTGATCATGCGCGTTCCGTTGACGGCCCCGGCTCGCCTCGACGTGACCGTGCAGTTGCCCGTACCGGGCGCCCAGGAGCTCTCCGGCTGGAGCATCGACATGCTGGATCCCTCGTCCGGCAAGGTGATCTCCACCAAAGCCGTCTTGTCGCAGCCCAGCGAGGGTCGATACAAGTGCACGCTCTACTACTCGGCCGCCGACGGCGAGGTGGAGGGCCATGAGCTCTTGCGCCTGACGCCGCCAGCAAACCGCAACGCTCCCATGGTGGTCCTCGAGCGCAGCGCGCTCGAGCTGTTCACCCGTGGCGAGGCGCTGATCGACCAGATCGGTGTGCTGCCGAGCCCGGTGAGCATTCAAGGGCAGGTCGAACGACAAGGCTCGCCGGACCCGATTTCGGCGTCGCTGTCCCTGATCGCCAGCGAAATCGATCAACTCCAGCCGGGCACGCTGGCGTCTTTTCGGCGCACTCTGGAGACCGACCCCCAGGGACGCTTCGAGGTGCAGCTCCTGCCGGGCAAGTACAAAGTGCAGGCGACGCCCTCGGCAGCGTCGGGAGCCGCTGCAACGCAGACGCCGCTCGATGTCGCCGTCACACCCTCGTTTCAGGCCGGCAAAGTGATCGAGGTGAAGGACCTCGCGCGGCTCGAAGGCCGTGTGAACGCGCCGACAGGGCGGCCGGTGCTCGGCGCCGCGATCCACGCCATTGCGACGCCGTCCACTAGCCTCGTCGGCCTACTCGACGCCGCGCTCGGAGCACAGCCGTTCGTGCCGCGCGCTTCGGCTTGTTCGGGCCGCAGTCAGTCGTGCGTTCCGTTGACGGAAGCCGACGGTCACTTTTCGGTCGAAGCCGATCCGGGCATGTTCGACATGTCGGTGCGGACGCCCGACGGCGCCGGCTTCGCGTGGTTGGTGCGCCCGCAGGTCCAGATCTCGGAGCAATGGCACGACCTCGGTACCATCACCTTGCCGCTGCCGGTCGTGTACCGAGGAACGGTAACGGCCGCCGAGACCGGATTGGTCCCGGGAGCATTGATTCGCGCGTACGTCTATGTGGACGCGAGCGGCAACGTGCTGAACTTGAACACGACCACCGACATGCGCCTGAAAAGTGTGCTGCAGGTCGCCGAGACGCGAGCACGCGACGACGGCAGCTTCGAGCTGCGACTCCCGGCAAGACTGCAATAACTGAGGCTGGCCGGCGCCGCGGACGCTCTGAAGGCGGCCTTTCCACGACCTTTTCAGCGGCGGATACTTTGGGCTGGCCGTCGCAGTAGCGCTATAATATCTTACTTACGTGAAACGTTCGGAGGCCTGGGGCCGACTGGATGGCTGTGTGCTCAATGCCGACCCGGAAGCGGACCTGGCCGGCGCACTTCACGAAGTGTCGAACACACTGACCGTCGTTCTCGGTTGGCTCGACGCCGCGCAGGCCGGCTTGCCGCCGGGCCCTGAATCCAGCGCCATCGACGTCGCGCGCACCCACGCGCGCCTCGGCCATCACATCGCCCGCCGCGCGATCGGCGCGGAAGCTTCGAGCGGTAGTGAGCAAACGGCGCGCGCCGTCGCGCGCTGTGCCGTGCTCGGCGTGACGCAAGAGGCGCAGCGCCGCCGCGTCCAGGTCCGGCTCGAAGAGGTGAATGCGTGCCGCATCCTGCTGCACGATAGCGAGCCGGTGCTGCAGATCCTGCTGAACCTGCTGCTCAACGCCATCGAGTTTTCGCCCGAAGGCGGCACCGTCACCCTGTCGCTGTTCGACGACCTGACGAGCGTGGTCTTCACCGTCACGGACAGCGGCCCCGGGCTCGATCCCGAGCGCGCTCAAAACCTGTTCGCAGACGAATCGTTCGACGGACCGCAATCCACGCGTCGCGGTGGCGCGGGTATCGGTCTGCGTTACTCGGCCGCGCTCGCGCGCGCCAAAGGCGGCGAGCTGAGTCTCGCCCACCCCGGGCCCGGTGCCAGCTTCGCGATCCGCTGGCCGCTCGCAGAAGCGCGCTCCGGTGCCTTTCTGCCGCGCGTCACGGCGCCCACGTTGGCTGGAGCTCGCATCCTCGTCGTGGAGGACGACGCGGCCGTCGTTTCGCTGATCGAGATCGCGCTCGAGGCGCGCGGGGCGCAGCTCGTCACCGTGACCAGCGCCCAACAATTCGACGTGGCGCTCGCGGCTCGCCGCGCCTTCGACGCGGCGCTCATCGATCTATCGCCGCTCGCTCAGGGCGTCGCGGTGGCGTTCGAAGCCTTCAAGCGCGCCAATCCGAGCGCGCCGATCGTGCTCATCAGCGGCGTCGCCAGCAACGTACCCGACGATCTGGCCAGCAGTGTCGCCGCCTGGGTCCGCAAGCCCTTCGAGATGAGCGAAGTCATCGAAGTGCTCGTCCAGTTCCTGGGCGATCGCGCGCCCAAGTCCGAGCGTTAGCGTAGCCCGTCGCAACCGTCCGGCTGCGCCCGCTCGCGCGGGGGAGGCGGGAGCGTGTGCATCGAGTGCTGTTCCGCGCGGGGGCTTTCACGGGGTGGGAGAGCGCTGCAGACGCGATTTCGACCGGCGCTCTTGGCTTCGTAGAGCGCCTCGTCCGCCAGGCGAATCAGCTCGTCCGGACCTGCGCAGGGCGCGCCGCTGCTCATCGAAGCGACCCCGACGCTCACCGTCAGCTGCAACTCCGTGCCGGCGATCTGAAAGCGCGACGTCTGAAGCCCGTACCGAACGCGGTTGCCCAGCGACTCCGCGCTGTCCACCGATATGCCGCGCGCGATCACGATGAACTCTTCACCGCCGTAGCGCGCCAGCACGTCCTCCGGCCGCACCGTCCGCCGGATATTCTCTGCCACCCAGCGCAGCACGCGGTCTCCCACGAGGTGGCCGTGCGTGTCGTTCACGGCTTTGAAATGATCGATGTCCACGAGCAGCAGCGCCAGAGATGCGCCGTGACGCCGCGCGAACGAAAATTCGCTCTTTAGCCGATCATCGAAGTAGCGGCGGTTGTACAGGCGCGTCAGCGGGTCGCGCAGCGTGAGCTCGAACAGCGTACACAGCGCTCGTTCCTCGAGCTCGTCGGTGAGCGAGTACTTGAGGATGGTCACGCTACCGAGCCGTAGATAGTCGCCGTCCCGGAGACGCGTCGCCGCGCGCACCGGCTCGTCGTTGACGAACGTGCCGTTCTGACTTCCCAGGTCTTCGACGTACACGGCGCCATCACGGCGCACGAGACGCGCGTGAACGCGCGAGATCGTGTCCTCGTGCAGGCTCACGTCGACGCTGCCGTCGCGACCCAAGGTCAGCTCGGGCTCGCGCAAAGGAAACACCGAACCCTGAGCAGGTCCCTGAAGGGCGAATAGCAGGGGCCGGTTGCGCAGGCGCGGAGCCGCCATTCCAGCGACGTCGCAATGCGGTCCGGCGACCTGGATGCGAATCGTAGGGCGATGCTTCGCGAGCGCTGGCCGGGTGGACTCATCTCGTTCGCGTGTGGCGTCGCTCTTCACGATTTTCCTCCCGGTGTTGGCTGATGAAAACGCCCTCCGTCCCTGGTTAAAAGCATGGACCGTGCCTCGCAACGGCCCCTCGACACACCCGAGTTTGTCGCTCCCCGGCGCCGCTGAACCCGCATCCAGTGCGCTCGGAGCGCTCCGGGGGCGCAAGCTTTACGCCCGACGTGCCCCGTGGGCTCTACTAAACCTTGCGAACCTGGCCTGGGCTGAGGTAGACCCCTCGCCCTTGCTATGCCGGAAACGGCCGGCAGGAACCCCTCGCGAAGGTGGCGGAACTGGCAGACGCACTAGCTTGAGGTGCTAGCGGGGTAACTCCCATGGGGGTTCAAGTCCCCCCCTTCGCACAACTTGGATTTCGGCAGTTAGCCCTTCGATGGCGCTGCTCGAGGGGGCCGCGACGGCGGCGTTCCCCGAAATAGTTCCCCGAAACTCGGCTGTTGTCGCGCCCAGGCTGATTGCCTGGTTCTGTGCTCGACCCCGATGGGAGGGGGGGCGTGCTGCTGGCCCCGTCTCCAGTGGGCCGGTGTAGATTGTCGCGTCGTGAACTGGCCGGCGTGGTGGGATTGGGAGCTCGAGTTTACCCCGCATTTGGAGCGCCGAATGGAGGATCGAACCTTCACGGAAGTGGACCTCCGTCGCATGCTCGAGACGGCGCGCGGGTATCGCGCACATCCCGAGGTCGAGGGGCGCTTCATCGTGGACGTGCGGCATCGCGGGCATGACTGGGAAGTCGTCGTCGAGCCGGATCTCGAGGACATTTTGCTCGTCGTCGTTACGGCGTATCCTTTGGAGGACACGGAATGAGGCACCAGTACCTGGAGGTCACGTACCGCAAAGGCAAACCGCTGGCAGCGTACTTGTATCTGCCGCGGAAGCCTGGCGCTCGGGCAACGCGCACGGTCGACGGCGGTCGCGGCCTGCGCGTCGACTATGACGAGCAAGGAACCCCGATCGGCATCGAGATCACTGCGCCCACTGCAGTGACGGTCGCTGCTATGAACGCGCTGCTGTCCAAGATCGGTGCGTCCGAACTCGCGGCTGAAGACTTGGCGCCGCTGCAAGCCGCGTAGCGCTGGCTCTCGCTCGATCGGCTCCGCTCGTTTCTCGAGGTGGCCGAGGCTGAGGGGCTCGCGCGCGCAGCTGCGCGGCACCTTCACGGCTCAGCAAGTGGCTGTGGTTCAAGGTGTTCTAGCAGGCGCTGACAACCTTTGCCGAATACCATCCAGGTAACCGTTCCCGCCACCACGCCACCCACGAGTGGCACAGCGCGGCCGATGGACTCGGCGAATCCCTTCCTCGTCAAGCCGGCGGCGATCGTCAACACAAGCTTGGTGTCGTCGACGTCGACTCCATCATCGAAGAGAGACCGCCAACCGTGAAGGTATGCGAGCTTCTGCGTGACGACGACAACGTGCCAAAAGTACTGCACGAGATCGGCTGGTATCGTCCCTGCCATCCACCACCCCCCGGGCAGACGCCTGCAAAAGAAATAGCCGTCACTCCGGCGCGGTGCCATCTGATTGAGCTGTTGGCCGCAGCGCGAATCGCCGCAGGGTTCAGGCCTGCCTTCGCGGGCGCTGATCTCAAGAACGAAGCTCGATCCACCTTTGCGCCTAGCAACCTGAGTACCGTGGCCAGCACGTGGTCCCAGGCCTTGTGGCCAGCGTCGTCGCCCATTTGTCTCTCCTGCGGCAGCGCGAGTCCACCAGCGTATCAGGTTTCACCACGCGCTAGCTGGCGGTCTGTCTCACGTGCGCTGCGCTCACCATCCCGGATAACGCGCGTCCGCCCCATCAGCGCCGGACATTTCGAGGTCGCGAGCGATCTGCTCGATGACCGCGCGGAGCTCGAGCTGCGCGAGCCACCGGTCCGGAATCGCCGCCTCGCCTCCGATCAGTCCCAGAAGCTGGCCTGCCATGGATGCGGTGGAGTCCGAGTCACCCGAGATGTTCGCGGCAAGCCGAACACCGTGCTCGAAGTCGCGAGCCACGAGGGCGCAGTAGACGGAGATCGCGACTGCTTCCTCGGCAATCCAGCCCGCGCCCAGGCTTTCAACGGTCTCGGCTCGCAGCTCGCCGCCAGCGTCCGAGAGTTGCACGGCACCTGCGACGGCGTCCCGCACTTCTCCGCCATCGGTGTTATCGCCAAGCGGTTCAAGGGCATCGAGCACCGCGCGTCTCAGATCGAGTCCCGACACGAGTAGCGCAATCAGCTGGGCGAAGTAGCCCCCCGCCAGGTAGCCGGTCGGGTGCCCGTGCGTTAGCTTGGAGGTTTCCACTCCCATCTCGAACGCCGAAAAGCCTTCATTGGCGTTTGTACTGCCCACGAGCCCGATGGGCGCGACGCGCATCACCGTCCCACAGCCCTTGCTGTCGTTTGTCGCAGGAGCGCCGAGCTGCGCCGTGGCACGCAGTGCTGCGATGCACGTGGCGCCCGGGGCACGGCGCGACCAAAGCTCCTGATTCGTGATCAACCAGCCGTCAGGTGGCTCTTCGCCTCGCGAGTACGCCGGATTCGCCTTCTCCCCCTGCGTCACGAGCCATCGCATATACGCAGCATGCACCACCGACGGCGGATGGCAGATGCCACGCTGTGCCCAGCGCGCGCGGCCGCGCAGGATGCCTTCGGCCGTAAAAAGTGTCATCTGCGTGTCGTCGGTGATCTTTCCGATGCCCCCGACATATCCAGGCGTGAATTCCAGCAGCCCATCTGGTCCGAACCGCCGGCGGATCTCGTCGAGCTTCATGAACTCGATGGGGGCGCCCAGCGCGTCGCCAACTGCGCCTCCGAGCAGGCACCCCGAAATGCGATTCTCTGCCTCGCTCCGCATGGCTCCAAAGTAGCCACTGCACGGTTCGAGGGCGGTAAATGCATCAGCCGCATCTAATTCGTCAGGTCGTCCGCGGCGCTGAAGACGTCCACGCGACGAGCCGCCCGCAGACGCTTTACTGCGGGTCTACCCACGGACGACGTGCCGCGCAGCGGCCTCCACCGGCGAAGTCTAGGCCGCCGCCGGCGTGCCCTTGCTCTGGTCATTTGCTCCGCGCCACCGCCGCACGAGTACGTACCCGCCAAACACAGCCACGGCAACTGCAGCGGCGGGCAGTGCCGCGCTCAACGCGACCGCACCCACGCCCGCGGCCATGCCGCCTCCGCCCGCGGCCAGCGCGCCTCCGCCCAGCGAAGCAAGTGCACTGGATGTTGCGGCCGCTCCCGCTAGGCCTGCAGCCTGCGTTGCCGCAATCGCCCCAGCGTAAGTGGCGGCAGCATTCGCCATTCCTGCTGCCACGCCAGCCGCTGTCGCAATACGCCCCGCTTTGAAGTCACTTTCGTCCATTGCTGAGTCCTTGCGATGTTGAAGGTGGAGGGCGTGAATGTGACGCGCCCGAAGCGCAAGTCAACTTGCAGTGCCGACACCAGCAGCACGATGCGCGCAGCGCACAGCTTCTCGTCCAGGACGCGCAGCACAACCCCTGGACGTCCCGAGATGAGACGGCTGTCGCGCCCGAGTCACGACGTGAGCTTCCGCTGCGCTTCGCGCTTGCTCACTACGGCCTGGCTGAACTTTTTACGACGGGATACGTCAACGCTTCTACGGTGCAGCCTTGCAGTCGTCGTCGCCAAAGGCGACGTAGGTCGGAAAGTGCGTCCGCTAGTTTGCTTACACCCCGCCGAGCACTTTCATCGCTGCGGTCTTGGGATCACCGTAGACCGAGCGTTCTGCACGATCCTGAACATGGATCTCGATGAACCTCCCGCTGGGCGCAGAGAGGATCACGAACGGAGCGAGCTGCGTGATGGATTCCGCAGGCTGGTAGGCTTATATCTCGCGAGCATTCGACAAGAACTCGTCTGGTGACTGGGCTTCAAGCCCGTCGGGGAGGGGAGCGAAGTCGCGGAGATTCATCGTCACGATGACCTGAGCGCCGGCCTTGACTGCAGCGGCGACGACATGGCGATCCTTCGGATCGTTCTGCATTCCGACGATGAACGGCTCGTACCCGCTCACCTCGGCTTCGGGAAACGCCTTCTCCATGGTCTGGCGAAGCCGCGCGCCCTGAGCTGCCGTGATGGTTGTCGATGCGATGAGATTTCGGATGGCCTCGTCGAGGATCTCCGCGGACCAATAAATCTGAAAGAAGCCCTCACTGGCCGCGCGCAACAGCGTATCCCGTAGAGTGAAGGGATACAGCACGTTCGCGTCGAGTACGACCTTGAACGGGGCAACGAGCATGCGAATCGCGATGAGCCTACTTCAGCTCGTCGTCGTATCCGCCGTATTGTTCGCCCAGCCGGGTGAGATCGTCGAGCGTCGTTTTGCGCTCCTTGTCTCGCTTCTCCTTGAAACGAAGTAGGTCCTCCATGCGCACGCGTCGATGCTTTCCGGTTTTCGTGAAGGGGATCTTCCCGTCATCGAGAAGTCGCACGAGATACTGACGCGAGACGTTGAGGAGGTCGGCAGCTTGTTGCGTCGTGATCTCCTTCTCCGTCGGCACGACCGTGACCGCATCGCCGCGGGCCAGGACTTCGGCCACGCGGGCGAGGACGTAGAAGACCGATTCGGGGATTGCGATGCGCTCGCCCTTCGGCCCCGCCAGCTCGCAACGCCGTCGACTCGGCTTTGCGTGCGCGAGCCCGTCGAGGAGCTTCGAGAGGGCAACGATCGCGGCCTTCTGTTCCGGGGGTGCCGCGACGGGAGTCATGCGGCGGATCTGTTTTTCAGTCGAGAGCAAGGTGCTGAGTCCTTGCGCTAGGGTAGCTATATTCGACGCAAACGCAACCTAGGCGTTACCGCTGCAGCTGTCGTCCTCGAGCGTAAGGCGACGAGTTAACGGCTATTTCCGACGACTACGGGGCTCTCCAGTCTCATTTCTGCGTTCGGGCCGGCGGCGGGTTCGCGGCGAGGCTGAGCTGGGCGATGGCGCGGTACACTTCGGTGCGCTGCACGGCGTCGCGTTCGGCGGCCGCGACGAGCTCTTCGTAGCGTGCCTTGTCGAGCCGCTCGACCATCTTGAAACGCGACTCGTTGTTCATGTAGTCGCGCACGCGCGCCTTGCCCGGCGTCGAGTCGAGCTGAAGCGGCGGCTCTCCGTGCTCCGTCCGCCGCGGATCGAAGCGGTATAGCGGCCAGATCCCCGATTCGACTGCCAGGCGCTGCTGGTCCAGACCATGTACCAGATCGTACCCGTGTGCGATGCAGTGGCTGTAGGCGATGATCAGGGACGGGCCGGGGTACGATTCGGCTTCCACCAGCGCGCGCACGGTCTGCGCGTCCTTGGCGCCGAAGGCGATGCGTGCCACGTAAACGTGTCCGTAGCTCATGGCCCACAAGCCGAGGTCCTTCTTCGGTGTCGTTTTGCCGTGCGCGGCGAATTTCGCCATCGCGCCGAGCGGCGTGGCCTTGGACTGCTGTCCACCGGTGTTCGAATAGACCTCGGTGTCGAGCACGAGCACGTTCACGTCGCGCCCGCACGCAAGCACGTGGTCGAGGCCCCCGAAACCGATATCGTAGGCCCAACCGTCGCCACCGAACAGCCACACACTGCGCCGCACGAGGTAGCTTGCGAGCGTCTCCAGCGAGCGGGCGTCCGCGTCGTCCAGCGCCTTCAGCTTTCGCTCCAGAGTGGCGACGCGTACGCGCTGTTCGGCTATTCCCGCTTCCGAGGTTTGAGCGGCGCTCAGGATTGCATCCACCAGTACGCCATCGAGCTTTGGCCCGAGACGCACGAGCAAGAGCCGCGCGTGCTCGGCCAGCGCGTCCACGCTGATGCGGTAGCCGAACCCGAACTCCGCGTTGTCCTCGAACAACGAGTTCGCCCAGGCCGGACCGCGCCCCGCTGCGTCGGTCGTGTAGGGTGTCGTCGGCAGGTTGCCGCCGAAGATGGACGAGCAGCCGGTGGCGTTCGCGATCAGCGCGCGGTCGCCGAACAGCTGCGTCACCAGCTTGATGTACGGTGTCTCTCCGCAACCGGAGCACGCACCGGAAAATTCGAACAGCGGCTCGAGCAGCTGCGAGCCTTTGACGTCCAGGCGCACCTTGCGCCGATCCGTTTCGGGCAAACCCTTGAAGAAGTCGAAACAGGCGCTTTCCTGGGCACGCAGCTCGGCCTCATGGGGTGACATTTCGAGCGCTCTGTGTTGCGGGTTCGTCTTGTCCTTGGCCGGGCAGACCTCGACGCACAGCTGGCACCCGGTGCAGTCCTCGGGTGATACCTGCAACGTGTAGCGAGTCTCAGCCGGGTTTTCGGCTTTCCACGGCACGGCCTTGAACGCGGACGGTGCGTCCGCGAGCTCCGAGCTCGGAAAGATTTTGGCGCGCAGGGCGGCGTGCGGGCACACGAGCACGCACTTGTTGCATTGAATGCACAACTTCGAATCCCAAACGGGAATCGCCGTGGCCAGGTTGCGTTTCTCGTAGCGGCTCGTCCCGGTCGGCCAGGTACCGTCGACTGGGAAGGCGCTGACCGGCAGCTTGTCCCCGTTGCCCGCCAACAGCGCGCGCGTCACGCGCTGCACGAAGTCCGGGGCACCGTTCACCGGCGCAGGCGGCACTCCCGAAGCGAGCAAAAGCGCGGCGTCCGGCGCCGGCGCTGCGACCAGACCAGCCCGGGCGGCGTCGACGGCGGCGATATTGAGCTGCGTGACCTCCGCAGACTTTCGCCCGTAGGTGACCTCGATCGCGTGTTTCATCTCGGCCAGCGCGAGATCCGTCGCCATGAAGTCCGTGAGGGCAAAGAAGCAGGCCTGCATCACCGTATTGATGCGACGGCCGAGCCCGGCTTCCGACGCGATGCGGTACGCATCCACGGTGTAAACGCGCAAGCGCTTCTCGAGGATCTGCCGCTGTTTGGCGCGCGAGACGTGCTGCCACAGCTCGGCGCCGGTATATGGGCTGTTGAGGAGCAAGACGGCCCCGGGCTGCGCCATGCCGATCACATCGAGCCGTTCGACCAGATCGAACTGATGGCACGCCACGAAGTCGGCGCTCCGGATCAGGTACGGCGCTTGAAACTGCGCATCGCTAAAGCGAAGATGCGATACCGTGACCGCGCCCGACTTCTTCGAGTCGTACACGAAGTAGCCCTGCACGTAGAGTTCGGTGTGCTGACCCAGGATCTTGATCGTGTTCTTGTTGGCGCTCACGGTGCCGTCCGCGCCGAGGCCGAAAAATACGGCTTCACGCAGGCCCGCGGGCTTGTCGCTGGCCGCCGACTCGTACGGCAGCGAGAGGTGACTCACGTCATCGTTGATGCCGATCGAGAAGTGTCGCTTCGGTGCCTGCGCGCGCAGCTCGGCGAAGACGCCTTCTACCATCTCCGGCGTGAATTCCTTGGAACCCAGGCCGTAGATGCCGCCGATGACCTGCGGGCGTTCCCCATCCGGACGATGTTCGGCGATGGCCGCGGTGACGTCCAGGTACAGCGGTTCGCCGGTAGCGCCGGGCTCCTTCGTCCGGTCCAGCACCGCCACGCGCCGCACGCTCTTCGGCAGCGCGCGCATGAATTCGGCAGTCGGGAACGGCCGGTACAAGCACACCTGGAGCACGCCGACCCGCTCACCCCGCGCATTCAGCCGCCGCGCCGCTTCGCGCGCCGTGTGCACGGCCGAACCCATGAGGACGATCACGGACTCAGCGTTCAAATCGCCGAAGTACTCGACGAGCGCGTACTTGCGACCGGTGAGGTCCGCAAAGCGACCCATCTGATGCGCCACGATCTGCGGGCACAGGCGGTAGAACTCGTTGCAGGCTTCACGCGCTTGGAAGTACGTGTCCGGGTTGTGCGCCGTCCCGCGCACGACGGGTCGATCCGGATTCAGGGCGCGCGCTCGGTGCTCGTCGATGAGCTTGTTCGGCAACATCTGGCGCAGCTCGGCGTCGCTCAGCAGGCGAACCTGCGTCACCTCGTGTGAGGTGCGAAAGCCGTCGAAGAAGTGAATGAACGGAACGCGCGACGCGAGCGTGGCCGCGTGCGCGATGCAGGCGAAATCGTGCGCCTGCTGCACGGAGTCCGACGCGAGCAGCGCGACGCCCGTTTGCCGGCAGGCCATTACGTCCGAATGCTCGCAGAAGATGCTGAGGGCGTGCGTGGCCACAGCCCGCGCTGCGACATGCACGACGAGCGGCGTGAGCTCCCCCGCTAGCTTGAACAAGCTCGGGATCATCAGCAGCAAGCCCTGCGACGAGGTGAAGGTGGTGGCGAGCGCGCCGGTCTGCAGTGCGCCGTGCACGGCGGCGATGGCGCCACCCTCCGACTGCATCTCGACCACGGATGGGACGGCTCCCCACACGTTCTGTTGCGCGTCGGCCGCCCAATCATCTGCGTGCTCACCCATCGCTGACGCGGGGGTGATCGGATAGATGGCGACCACTTCACTCGCGCGATAGGCGACCGAGGCGACCGCCTCGTTGCCGTCCATCACGGCTTCTCGAGACGCCACTGGTGCGTCGCTCATGTTGTGCTCCACTTCTTTGCTTGCGAACGACTCGCTGCGTTCGGTTGATAGATCGTTAGGACTGGCCGTTGCATCGCAGCAGGCTGCGGTAGGGTGCGCGGCGGCGATCTCTCGCCAGAGCCCGCACCCGTTGCGACCCACATGGGCGCTGCGCGCAAAATTCGCTGATCGGGGTCAACGGAACCACTTGGCGTGCTCGCCTTCTCTTTCCGCGAGGTCACAGAAGAAGGCGCGCGAAGCCGGTTCGCCGCTGATGGTCCCGAGCTCTCGATAAAAGTGGGCGGCTTCGTGCTCGAGCTGACGGAACGAAGCGAAGGCTTCGTCCGGGCTCGCTGCTCGCGTCGCGTCTTCGGCGAAGAGAGCCGGCAGGTGGCGCTTCAAAACCGCGACCATGCTGGCTCTGGTCAGGTGCAGCACCTTCGGCCACGGCAAGTCTCGCTCGAAGGTCAGCACGTCCTGAAGATGTCGCGCTTCCTCGGCTGCAACCTCACGGAGCTTCGCTGCTCCCCGCAGGTCGAGGTGCTCGATGGATTGAGCCAACCCTGTGAGCACCTCGATGCAGCGGCGTTCCGCAGCCGCCGCGACGAGGCAGCATTCTTTGCCGGACAGGACATGGAGCGGCACGGGCCGCGTTTTCGAATCGACATGCATGGCTGGACTCCTCTCGTGACAAAATGACGTGAAGGCCATTCGCGGCGGGCCCCCGCCGATCTATCCGCTGTTCAACGGCTCAACGGGTGCAAGGGGCCCGCTGCGTGAGGCGAGCGCAGCGAAGCCAAGCGCGGCGTTTTACGCGCACTGCGAACCGCCGGCAGCGGTGCCGGCTCGAACAACGGTGCCGCCGCACGCCCCGCGGCGTTCAAGAACGGTGCGGGCCAGAGCCCAATGCCGACGACGGACGCGAGACACAGCACGATCGCGAACCCGAGACTCTTGCTGACGCGAATGCGATCCGGGCGCGGCGGCGCATGAATGTATGCGGCCTTGACGAGCTGCAAATAGTAAAAGAGCGCCAGCACCGAGATCAGGGCGGCGAGCGCGACGAGTCCGACGTGCCCCGCCTGGTACACGATCATGAAAACGTACAGCTTCGCCCAAAACCCGGCCACGAACGGAATGCCGGCCAGCGAGAGCATGAAGATCAGAAGCGCCAGCGCGAGCCAGGGCGACCGTTGCGCGAGCCCGTCGAAGCTGGACGCCGAGTCATCGCCAGCGTGGCTGCCCACTGCGTGCACGACGAGAAACGCACCGAGATTGGTGAACGCATACGCCAGAAGATAGAAGAGCAACATCTGCACGCTCGCGGGTGTGCCCACGGCGAGCGCCATCAGCATGAATCCGACGTGCGCCACGCCGGAGTACGCGAGCAGCCGTTTGACGTTTGTTTGCGGCATGGCCAGCAGGCTGCCCACGATCAGCGTGACCGGACACAAGACGAGCAGTGCCGGAGCCCAGACGCGCTGCTGCGCCGGCAACGCGGTAGCGAGCACGAGCACCGCGGCGCTCATGCCAGCCACCTTCGGTGCCGCCGAAAGGAAGGCGACGAAGGGCGTGCTGCTGCCCTGGTACGTATCCGGCACCCACATGTGAAACGGCGCCACACCGAGCTTGAAGCCCATCCCCGCCAGGACGAACAGCATGCCGACCAGGAGCAGCGGAGTGGTAGGCGCCGCGGCGATCGCGGCGAAGCTCGTGCCGCCGGCCATGCCGGCCAAGAGCGACCCGCCGAACAGCATCAGTGCCGTGCTCGCCGCGCCGACCAAGTAGAACTTGATGCCGGCTTCGGACGCTGAACCAGCGGGGCGACCCGCCGTGGCGGGCGCACCGTCCGTCTTGGCGAAGGCGGAGAGCACGTAGAGCGGCATACCCATGAGCTCGAAGCACACGATGAACAGAATGAGATCGCGCGCTCCGGGCAGGAGGCACATCCCGAGCACACTGAGCAAAACCAGGAAGTAGTACTCGCCCTGACGCAGCGGGGTGTGCCGCCCGACGTGCTGAAGTCCGCCGAGCACTCCCACGATGGCCAACGCCAGCACCAGACGTTTGAAGTAGAGGGCAGCCTCTCCCCCGACGTAAGCGTCGAACGCCGCCGTGCCCGACGTGTCCACGTAGAACGAAGCGACGAGGATGGCCGTCAAGAGCACGGCGCTGAGGTGTCCGGCGAAGCGTTTCAGGTCGAAGCACAGGTCGAACACCAGCACGACGAGTGCGGCCGCGCCGACGGCCAGGTCCAACGTGAGGGGCTGGAGCTCGAGGAGTGTCATGGGTGCCCCGCGACGAGGGTGGAGGTGAGAGCGCGCACGTGCTCGACCGTGGTCGAGTCGATGAAGTCCAGCGCCAAACGCGGCCAGAATCCGAACACGAGGATGGCAGCGCCGAGCAGGATCGGGGCGCCCCATTCGGTGCGCCTCGCGTCGGTGAGGTCGGCCGCTTCATCGCTCGGCGTCGGACCCCAGAAAATCCGGCGCGCGACGGAGAGCGCATACACGGCCGTCACGAACGCGCCGAGTATGCCAGGCAGCGCCCACCAGGGATGCGGTCCCTGCCAGGCTCCGAGAAAGACGAGCAGCTCTGCGACGAAGCCCGCTGTGCCCGGCAGCCCCAAGGACGACAGACAGGCGATCGTGAAGAACGCGGCGATGCCCGGCATGACCTTGCCGAACCCGCCCATTTTGGCGATGGCGCGCGTGTGGGCGCGTTCGTAGATGAGGCCGACCATCGCAAACAGGAGCGCGGTCATGACGCCGTGCGCGAACATCTGATAGATGGCGCCGTTCCAGCCATTCGGCGTCAACGTGGCGGCACCCAGCATCACGACGCCCATGTGACTCACAGACGAGTACGCAATGACGTACTTGAGATCCGACTGCCCGAGCGCCGACAGCGCGCCGTACACGATGTTCACGACGGCGACGGCGCCGACCACCGGGATCCAGAATCGTGCGCCCTCCGGCAACAGCACCATACCGACCCGCATCACGCCGAAGGCCCCGAGCTTCATGAGCACCCCCGCGTGCAACATCGACACGGCGGTCGGGGCAGACGCATGCCCGTCCGGCGACCAGGTGTGGAAAGGAAACACGCCGGCCAGGGTTCCAAACCCGAGCCACAGCAGCAAAAAGCACCCGATCTGCAGGGACTCGTCGAAGTCGGTCTTCTGGAGCTCGAGCAGATTGAACGTGGTCCTACCGTGCGCGTCGTACAGCGCCAAAATCGCGACCAAGATCAAGGCGGAACCCACGAGCAGCATCAGGGTGAGCTTCATGGCGGCGTATTGCCGGCCGCCGATCGAAAAATGGTTCCAGACGTAGCGAAACGGACCGCCCGCAGGGACCTCGTGACTCGTGCCCCAAATGCCGATGAGCAGGTACATGGGCAACACGGCGATCTCGTAGAACAGGAAGAAGACGAACAAGTCGTGCGCGATGAACACGCCGAGCACGCCGAGGATCAGCACCAACAGCAGAATGAAGAACTCCTTGTCGCGGCCGTTCAACGTCCAGCTCGCCAGCGTCCCGGCCACGGCGATGAGTGCCGTCAACAGGAGCAGCGGTACGCCCCAGCCGTCCACCGCCAGGTCGAGCGCAATGCCCAGCGTGGGCACGATCGGAACCGAGAACGGGAGCTGCGGGCCGCCCGTCACGCGATCGTAAGCGCCGGCCACGGCGAGCGCGATGCCGAGCGAGGCCGTCGCCGCTCCCAGCGTGATCCAGCGCAAAGTGCGCCGCATGTGAGGCGGCGTGAGCAAGAGCAGCAGTGCTCCGCCGGCAGGTGCAGCGAGGATCCAGAACAGTAGGCTGCTCATTGCGAGATACCCCAGATCGCGAGCGCCACGGCGCCCGCCATTACGGCAAATACGTAGTCCTGCGCATAGCCGGTTTGAATCCGGCGCAGACGCTGGCCGCTGACGATGAACAGCGTCGCGAACGCGTTCATGGCGCCGTCGATCACGTAGCGATCGACCCACGCGACGAGCGCGGCGCTTCGCAGCAGCACGAAGCGGTAGAGCGCGACGTAGGCCCGATCGACTGCGCCGCCCAGAATCCAGCGCGCGAGCGGTGCGAGCCGCTCGCGAAGCCCTGCCAGCGCACGACGCTCACCGTACACGAGCCAGCCTCCGGCGAGTCCGAGCACGGCCGTCAGCGACGCCGCCGCACCCACCGAGCTCAGGTGCCACGCATAGCGCTCGCCCCACAGCGTCGCGAGGCTCGCAGCGAAATACCCGGCTACCACGGAGGGCACCGCCAACGCGACCAGGGGAAGCCACAGCGTCGGGCCAGATTCGCGTGCACGGCTCGCGCGGTCGCTCGGGGCGCCAAGCAGCGCGAGCGTGAGGGTCTTGCCCATGTAGAGCGCCGTGAGGAACACCGCTAAGAACAACGCAGCGGCTGCCGGCCACAGACGCGCGGCGACGACCTGCTCCAAAATGGAGTCTTTGCTGAAGAAGCCCGAAAACCCGGGAACGCCCGCCAGCGCGAACGCGCCGACCGCGAACGTGACGCTGGTCAGGCGCATGCGGCGACCGAGGCCGCCCATGTCCGCCAGCTGATTGCTGTGTACGGCATGGATGAAGCTGCCGGCCGATAGAAAGAGCAGCGCCTTGAAGAACGCGTGCGTCGTCAGGTGAAAGTACCCGCCCATCAGCGACCCGGCCCCCAGCGCAGCGATCATGTAGCCGAGCTGAGAGCACGTGGAGTAAGCGAGCACGCGCTTGATGTCGGTTTGAACGAGCGCAATCAGCGCCGCGAACACGGCCGTGAACGCGCCCACGTGCAGCATCACCAGCCGGACGGCCGGAGCTTGGTCGAACAGCGGATCGGCGCGCACCAGGAGGTAGACGCCCGCCGCCACCATGGTCGCCGCGTGCAAGAGCGCAGACACTGGGGTGGGCCCCTCCATCGCGTCGGGAAGCCACACGTGCAGCGGGAATTGCGCGGACTTTCCCATCACGGAGAGGAACATCAACCCGGCAATGGCGGTCGCCAGTGTCGTCGGGAGCGTCGTGTCCCAGGACATGGATCCTGTGCTCGCGCACAGCACTATGAGCGCGGTGAGCAGGCCCATGTCCGAGAACTTGGTCACCCAGAATGCCTTGACCGCGGCGCGGGCCGCGCTCGGCTTCTGGTACGAATAGCCGATCAGCAAGTAGCTGGTCGTGCCCACGAGCTCCCAGCCCACGAACAGCTGCAGCAGGTTGGGCGCGAGCACGAGCAGGTTCATGCTGAACAGAAACAGCGACTGATACGCGAAGTAGCGACCGAGCGACGGCGCGGGCTCGGAGCTCAGGTAACCTATCGAGAACAGTTGAACGCACACGGCGACGAGCCCGACCACGCCCAGCATGGACACGGAAATACCGTCTACGCGGATGCCCACCTCCACGAGCGGCACACCGCTGCTGAGGAGCCAGGGAACCGTGCGCACGAGCTTTTCCGGATGTGTCAGAAAGCCCGTTATCAACAGCGCAGTCGAGGCGAGGCTCGTCACACCAGCTGCGAGCGACAGCCACGCCGCGGCGCGCCCGCGCCGCCGCAACGGGACGCACAGAGCCAAGATCAGCGCCGCGACCAGCGGCGCGAACAGGGCGATGAGTGCCGATTCCAGTGGTTTCATGAGCGTTCGTTTCGGTTCAGTGCTTGAAGTCGCGCGCGAGCGTCAGCTCCGCGTCCTTGTGCGTGCGGAACAAGAGCAGCACGATGGCGATGCCGATCACGACCTCCGCCACGGTGAGCGCCAGCAAAAACAGCGCGAAGACCTGCGCGAACCCGCCGCTCTGCGAGCGTGAGCACGCGACGAGATTGATGTTGGCTGCGTTGGCCATGAGCTCGATCGAAATCAACGCGCCGAGCGCGCTCCGGCGCGTCAAAAGGCCATATAGGCCGACACAGAACAGCGCTGCGGCGAGCAGCAGGTACGGCGTCAGGGTCATGGTGCCTCCTCACTCCGCGGCGCGTTTCGGCGCCGCGCTTCGAATACGTCGGACTTGCGTGCGAGTACGATGGCGCCGACCATGGCCGCGAGCAGCAGAAACGAGAGCACCTCGAACGCGAGTAGGTTGGTCGTCAGCAACTCTTCACCCACGTGCGCGAGCGTGGGCGATGGGACGCCTTCCAGCGCAGGCAGCGGCGTATTCACGATCGCCGCGCCGAGCACGCCGAATAGCACGATGGCCACGAGCGCCGCGCGCGCGGGAGCCCACGGCGGGGGCTGGCCGGACTCGTGCTGACCGGAGCCGGTGAGCATGACACCGAACAACATCAGCGTCATCACGCCGCCCACGTACAAGAGGAGCTGCAGACCGCCGAGCAGCGGGGCCGCGAGCGTCACGAACAGCGCGGCGGTCACGGCCAGACTGGCTCCGAGCCACAACACGGAGCTCACGAGCCGGCGCGACGTCACCGCGAGCAGCGCACTGAGTACGATGCTGCCGGCGAGTACTCCGAAAGTCACCCAGCTTGCCATTACGGCACCACCTTGGGTTCCGGCGCCGGCGCGCCCGGCTCACGTTTCTTGGCAGGGGCTTGGGGCGGCTCTTGCATCTTCATCAGCCGGCTCCCGTTGCCCCAGCTCGGTGCCGCTTGCTTTTCGTTCTCGTACAGTTTGTCCATGGTCAGCACGAGATCTTCACGGGCGTAACCCGGCTTGTCCGGCGTGCGGAGCATGACCAGCGCATCCGTGGGGCAAACCTGGACACACAGCTCGCAGCACAGACACGCGTTCTTGTCGAGGGTTAGGTCGTCGGCATAGCCGCGCTTTTTGCCGGTGATTTTCGACTCGCGCTTTCCTCCGGCCTTCACCGTGATCACGGAGGAGGGACAGATGCGCTCGCACTGCATACAACCGATGCACAGCTCGTCGCCCTGTTCGTCGTGCAGGAGCGCGAAGCTCGTCCTGTAACGCTCCGGGCGTTCGCGCACGACTCTGGGAAACTCCACCGTGACCGGCGGGCGCACGGCGTTGCGCAACGTGACGAAGAGCGCATCCCACGTGTCTGCCCAGTAGCTCATCCGAACGCTCCTCCGAGAAACTGTCGGGCGATCGCCGCGAGCGCGACCGCCACCACGCTGAGAGGAACCAGGTATTTCCAGCACAGCGTCATCAGCTGGTCCGCGCGAAGACGCAGCAGCGTCCAGCGCACGGTGTACAGGAACACGAACAGGCACAGCGTCTTGACCACCATCCACACGAGTCCGGGCGCGAACGGGCCATCCCAGCCACCGAGGAACAGCGCAGCAGCCACCGCAGAGCCGATCAGCGTGTGCAGGTACTCGGCCAGGTAGAAGAGACCGAACTTCATGCCCGAGTACTCGGTCGTGATGCCCGCCACGAGCTCGCTCTCCGCCTCCGGGATATCGAATGGGATACGGTTCGATTCCGCGAGCAGCCCCAGCAGAAATAGCACGAACGCCAAGAAGCCGGGACCCACCGGCCAGAACACGAACCAGCCGTGTGCCGCCTGATGGCGCACGATCTCCCCAAAGCTCAGCGACCCGCTCAGCACGACCGGAACCAGCGCGGCCAGGACGAGCGGCACCTCGTACGAGATGCCCTGCGCGATTGCGCGCATGGCGCCGAGCAGCGCGTATTTGTTGGCGCTCGACCAGCCGGCCATGAACACTGGGACGATCGACAACGCGCCCATGGCGAGCACGAACAACACACCGATCTCGAGCTCTGCGCCGGCGCTCCCGGGCGTGAAGGGCACCGCGGCAGCCGCCGCCAGCGTCAACAGCACCGCGAGCGGCGGAGCCAAATTGAAGAGGATCGCGTGCGCCTTCGCGGGCACGAGATCTTCTTTTTGCAGGAGCTTCAACAGATCGGCCATGGGTTGCAACAAGCCATGAGGCCCGACCATCGTGGGTCCCAGACGCGACTGCATGCGACCGGCGAGCTTGCGTTCGAGCCAGATGGCCCAGGCGACCGCCGTCAGGATCAGAGTCAGCGCCAACAGCGCGTACAATGCAGCCGGGACGAGCAGGCTCATCGATCCACCTCACCCATGATCGGATCCAGCGACCCGAGGATGGCCACTGCGTCGCTCAGCGTGTGGCCGGGCAGCAGGTACGGCAGCGCCGAGAGCGCGTGGAAGCTCGGCGCGCGGATTTTCAAGCGGTACGGACTGGCGCCGGAGTTCTTGCCGCCGGCAATGACGTACGTGCCGAGCTCGCCGCGAGCGGATTCCACGGCAACGTAGGCGTGCCCGCTGTTCAGTTTCACCTGATTCGGGAACTTCGTCGGTTTCTGGCTGCACAGCGGACCGTCGGGGATTCCGTCCACCAGCTGTTCGACGAGGCGGATGCTCTCGTCGAGCTCGGTCATCCGCACACGCGCGCGCGCCAGACAATCGCCTTCTTTTGCCGAAGCGACACGCACCTCGAGCTCGTCGTAGGCGTGGTAAGGGACATCGCGTCTGAGGTCGTGGTCCACGCCGCTCGCGCGTAGATTGGGCCCCGTGACGCCGAGCTCGAGCGCCAGCGCGCGCGGTAACACGCCGATCCCGCGCGTGCGATCGAGAAAGATTCGGTGCGCCGTGGTGAGCGCCTCGTACTCCGGGATGCGACTCGCGATGACGCGCATGGCCGTGTGCACGTGCGCGGCGAAGCCGGCGGGCAAGTCGTGTCGGTTGCCGCCGATGGTGTGCGTGTTGTAGTGAAACCGGGCGCCGCTCAGCTCTTCGAATAGATCCAGGATCAGCTCGCGTTCACGGAAGCAGTACAAAAACACCGTGGAACCGCCGCCGAGCGCGCCGCCGAGGTCGAGCGCGAACGTGCCGAGCCAGAGCAAATGGGAGGCGATGCGTTGCAGCTCGGCGAGCAGCGTGCGCACGAAGCGTGCACGCCGCGGCACCTCCACACCCAGGAGCTTCTCGAAGGCCATCACCGCCGCTTGTTCGTTGGTGATGGGACAGACGTAGTCGTTTTTGTCGACGATGGCGGGGATGCGCACGTACGTCAGCTCTTCGCAGAGCTTCTCGACCCCACGATGCAAGTAGCCGGGGTACGGCACCGCTTTGACGATGAGCTCGCCGTCGAGATAAAGCTTTACGCGCAGCACGCCGTGCGTGGACGGATGCTGCGGTCCGAGGTTCAGGACGAGCAGATCGGCGTCCGGCTCGTAGCTGTCGATGTCGAAGTACGGCAGGTCGCGGACGCGCTGCTCGACGAGTGCGGCGTTCATCTCCATGGCGCGTGCTCCGCATTGCTCGGATAGTCGCGTCGCAGCGGGTGCCCGCTCCAGTCTCCTGGAAGCAGGATACGGCGCAGATCGGGGTGTCCTTCGAACACGACACCGAGCAGATCGTATTGTTCGCGCTCCTGCCAATCGGCGCCGGCGAACACGGCCGTGAGCGTGGGCACGCTCTGGCTGCATGCGACACGCACGCGCCACGTGAAGAGGTCCGAGCCCTTCCCGGTGGTCCGGACGGCGCAGGCCACTTCGTAGCTATCGACTTCTTCGCTGCCCGACGCTGCCGGCCAGTGCGTGGCGACGATGAAGACGAGCAGGTCGTAGCCGGCGGCTTTGAGCGTGCTCGCGAGCGCCACGTGCTCTTCGACCGGCACGAGCGGCGGCGCATCGGCCGGAAACTCGTGGACGCCGAAGCGCTCGCGCAGCAGAGCACGGAGCTCCTCTGAAAGCGCAGCGCCGCCAGGGTTGTTCCCGTCACGCGGGGACGGTTCCACCTGGATGACGGGAAGCCGCCGAGCGCCGGTCCAGAGCGCCGGATCGCGCTCGCGCCCGAGCTCGAGCGCTGCCTGGACTTGTTCCGCTGAGGTGTTCGGATCCCGATGGGCGTCCGTGAGCCGCCCGATGCGCGGGCGGTTCATTTTCTCGGTCTCGCTGCGGGGCCCGGGAGGCGTCCACGTCCCGTCGCGGACACTTCGGATTTTGTCCTGTAGCGCCAAAAGGCCGTTCATGAGGGCTTCGGGGTTCGGTGGGCATCCGGGCACGTACACGTCGACAGGTAGAAAGGTGTCGATGCCGGGAACGACCGAATACAGATCGCGATAGAAATCTCCGGAAATCGCGCACGAGCCCATGGCGATGCACCACTTGGGCTCCGGCATTTGCTCCCACAGCTTCTTCACGCGCGGCGCCATTTTCACGGTGATGGTGCCCGCGACGACCATGACGTCGGCCTGGCGCGGCGTAGCACGCACGATCGTGCCCATGCGATCGAGATCCACGCGACTCGCTGCCGCCGCCATGAGCTCGATGCCGCAACAACTCGTCGCCATGGGGAAGACCCACAGCGAATTCGCCGCGCCCCACGTCAGAAGCTCGTCGAGTGAAGCGGCCGCGACAGACAAACCCGGCGTGTGAAGGAGCGTCTCGTACAGTGCATTTCTGTGCGCGCTCGCCGTGCGGCTCGTCACTGCCACTTGATCGCCCCTTTTCGCACGGCGTACCACCAGCCGAGCAGGAGCACGGCGATGAACAGGAACATGCTGAACAGACCGAGCACACCCAGCGCATCCTGCGCCGTGGCCCACGGAAACAGAAACGCGGCTTCCACCTCGAACAGCACGAACAAGAGCGCCACGACGTAGTAACGAGGATGGAAGCGGATCCACGCGGGACCTTCGGGCTCTTCGCCGCACTCGTACGTCCGCCGCTTGAGCGGAGACGCAGAGAGCGCACGCACTCTCAGCAGGCGCGCGCCCAACAGCAGGCCGCACGAGAGTGCAGCGGCAACCAGGATGAAAGCGAACGCAGAGATCCACGAGTCGTGCATGTCGTATCGTGACTTCCTTCGTGCGACATCTGCGCGGAGCGCGTGCTTGCTGCCGATGTAGGTCGGCAACGCGCAGCGCAGTGTCCCTCTGAACTCTTCCGTGCGGACCCGAGGCCCAGCGCGGTCGCGCATTCAGCGTGCAACTTTGTTGCCAGCCTTGACTATTGCGAGAATGTCACCCGCGCGTCCATTCCAGGCCGTCCCATTCACGCAACGCTTGCTGCTGAGTCAACCTCTGCGTGCAGCCTTTGCACCACTCGGGTCTCACGGACGCTTCGTCAGTGAGCGTGAGTCGGGCTCCATCACCGGCTGCAGTGTGTCGCAGACGCCGGCGGTCGCGCGGTACAGATCGGACAGACAGTCGTACTTGCACCGACTTCAGCGCTTCAACGTGGGCTGCGCGGCATCTTCACGGCTCAGCAAGTGGCTGTGGTTCAAGGTGTTCTATTAGGCGCTGACAACCTTTGCCGAATGCCATCCAGGTGAAGGTACCCGCCACTACGCCACCCACCAGTGGAACAGCGCGTCCGATGGACTCAGCGAATCCCTTCTTCGTCAAACTTGCGGCGATTAACCGTTTAACTGCCTTCGCCGCTCTGTAGAGAGCGAGCTTCGTGAAGGCGGCGGTCGAAAAGCCGCCAAGGGCTTCGCTGGCACCGTGCACCCCGAGCATCACGCCCACGAACAGCGTCAACACAAGCTGGGTGTCGTCGACATTGACCCCATCACCGAAGAGGGACGGCCATTCGTGGAGGTATGCGAGCTTCTGCGCGACGACGAGAACGTGCCAAAAGTATTGCACGAGATCGGCTGGTATCGTCCCTGCGATCCACCACCCCCCGGGCACACCGCCTGCAAAAGAAATGGCCGTCACTCCGGCGCGATGCCATCTGATTGAGCTCTTGGCCGCAGCGCGAATCGCCGCAGGGTCCAGGCCTGCCTTCGCGGGCGTGGTCCGAATTGCCCGTTCGACGTCTGAAGCTGAGAAGTGCGGTGTTAGCGCTGATCTCAAGAACGAAGCTCGATCCACCTTTGCGCCTGGTAACCTGAGTACCGTGGCCAGCACGTGGTCCCAGACCTTGTGGCCAGCGTCGTCGCCCATTTGTCTCTCCTGCGGCAGCGCGAGTCCACCAGCGTATCAGGTTTCACTTAGCGCTAGCTGGCGCTCTCTCTCAGGTGCGCAGCGCTCACCACCCCGGATAACGCGCGCCCGCTTCATCAGCGCCGGACCTCGTCCACGCAGAGCACCTGCGGGACGACGTAGGGGCGCATGCGTCGGGCGAGAGCGGGCGATGACTCCTGCGCAGCGACACGGTGTTGTGGCCGCTCTTGATGAAACCGCCCGGCGCACGGGATCCGAGTAGCCGCGGCGGATCGTCGGGAACAATCGCAGCTGCAGCCGGCTCGCGACGTTGCTGGGGTCAAAATGAGGTTCGTCATGGCACCTTGAGTGTGCTTCTTGGGTGCTCATAGTCGGCCTACCGTGCCCGCTGGTAGTGCTATACCTTTTAGGGTATAGTCCTTTCGGAATGTGGACGATTCGCGAGCACGCCTCGCTGTCCCGAGCGTTGAAGAAGGTCCCTGTGCAAATCCGCGAAAAGTACGAAGTTTGGAAGGACATCGTCCGGCACAGCGGACCTCAGGGGCTCACGCGTCTTCGTGGTTTCAACGACGAAGCGTTGAAGGGTGAGTGGGCGGGCTGGCGATCTTCACGCCTGAGCCAGGCCTACCGCGTCATCTACAGCGTCGAGGAAACTGAGCTCCAAGTCTTGGTCGAAAGGGTTTCGAAGCATGACTACCGGAAGTGATGAATACGTTGATGAGCGTCAGCACGCGAAGCTGACGCCCGCAAAGTCGCTGCGCATCGTGCGGGAGTTGCAGGGGCTTACGCAGGCGGATCTCGCGAAGCTGTCGGGCATTCCACAACCCACAATTTCAGCTATCGAGAACGACCAGAAGGGTTTGGGGATCGAACGCGCAAAGCAGCTGGCCCGTGCGCTGAAGGTGCATCCCGCTGTACTCGCGTTTCCGGGCTGGGAGCCAGGAGCGAACGTCGTGGATCTCCGTGAGCGCGTGTACGGCAAGCGGCCGCCCGTGAAGGCAAAACCCGCGAAGGCGAGAAAGAGTCGATGACACCCAGCGTGCAGCGGCGACCGGCGCGGGTGATCGTGCGACTGACTTCGGAGCCGTTCAGAAGATGCCCAGCAACTGGCCGCCGAACTGGCCAGCACCAAGCGCTGGTATCAAGCGTAAACGAAGCTGCGTGGGCTCGAGCGTGGCGGCAGGGCGCCGCCGATAATGAAACAAGCTGGGAATGCCGAATCCCGACGCCGCGCCCACCACTAAACCGACGGTGACGTCCGTCGCCCAGTGGCGATCGTTGACGAGCCGTGCAACTCCCGTCGTTACGGCGGCCGCCGAAGTCGCAGCGCAGGCCGCGATGTCGCCCGCGCCGCCACCATAGAGCGGCAGATTGAGGTGGTGTGCACACGTGAGACCCGCTCCGGCGGCGGCAATAGCCGTATGCCCGCTGATGAAACTGCCATAAGCATCCGGCTCGCCGCAGAACGCTTCATAGTCCGGGTTGGTTTTACACTCCGCGTCGCTTGGGCGCGCACGACCGATGGCGTGATCCGTCAGGATGCCGATGAAGCCCGCTACGGCCATGACCTCGGCATCCATCGCGACCATTTGCCAGGCGACTTCGCCGTTGCCATGAACCGCCCAGGCGCTCACTGCGGCGTCCAGGAACGGAAATGCGAGTAAGCTGCGATACCCGATATCTCCGATGAAGCGAGCGCGATCGCGACCGCTGCGTGTCCCGGAGCGTAACAGGCTGCGGACCGCGGCGTCGTAGAGCACGCCTTCACGGGCGCCAGTGGAGCGCTGGTCGACGAATAGCACCAACCCCGCGCACCCGAGCCCAAGCGTCAAGGTCAAAGCGTACTCCGCGGGCGTCACCTTTTTCCATTCCGGGTTCCACTGCACGCGCTCGTTGCTCCGGGACGCTGGCTCGGAGGCGGAGAAACACGGCCGGCTGAGAAGCAGGAACGTCAGCGATGCAAGGCCGACAACGAGTGAGCGCATGTGCCGCCGTCAACGTCTCATCGCGCGGAGGAGAAGTCCATGTTCTCGTCCTGTGGCAAATCCCGCACGCGAGCTGCGCGGCGCCGCCGTGTTCAGCGCTGAATGCCCGCCTCAGGGATCCGTTGCCGCCTGGCTCCCGCCGTCCGGTGCGTCCGTCGCGGCACCGATTCCGAGGCACGCCGATGCGCAAACCGGTTCGGTCATCAAGCAGACGAAAACAGGCGTTGCCGCGCCCGCGATGTCGTTGAGACTCGCGAGGCCCACCTCCTTGTAGCAGCGCAGCATGCAGGGCGGTATATCGGCAATATTGGCGAGATCGAGCTGCCTCCAGCAATTCGCTTCAGTCACGCAGCGGGCCAGGGGCTCGCACAGAGGATGCGCTGCCGCGCACGTAACGAACTGCGGGTGGCACGCGCCCTGCTCACCGCTCAAGCAGTTCCGGCACACTGCAACCTGTGCGGGATCCGCGTCCGGCACGTCGGCGTCCTGTGGTGGCGGCGGCCGATAGTCGAGTGGCGAGACGTCGTCGCAAGCGCTGGTGAGTGCCAAGAGCGCGAGCGAGAGTGCGAGCCGACCGAGCGAAGTTTTCATCGATGCGCCTCTTCGGTACCGAGTTCGTACTTCAAGCCGACGAATGCGTTGAACTGGTCGATGGGAGCGAAGCCCAGCGGCGGCGCGTCGGCGAGCGGGGCTCCGCCGCTCGTGAACGTCAGATTCGGTCCGGCCACGTACGGTCCGCGCGAGGTCGTTGTCGCTGCGCCGCTCAGGCGGTAGCTGAGGCCGGAGACCCCTGGTATCTTTCCCGTCACGGTGAGACGAAGCTGCGCCATGGGCGAAACCTCTGGGATCGGCGCTCCGGTATCCAGCGGTCGATCCGCGAGACGGCTACCGATGTAGGACAGCGCGAGCGCTGGGGTGGGAATGAGGCCGCCCGGAGCGTACGCGATGCGCAGGTTACCGAAGAACTGAGGAGCCGCGGGGAGCGGCTCGGGAAGTGCGCTTGCCTTGCGGCGCGTGAACGCTTCGGTGGCGCTGATGCCATAGCGGAGTGATCCCTCGGCGAGCGATCCATCGAAGCTGCCGCTCAGGCCGTAGTTGTCGATGCTCGCGACGTTGCGGAACTGCTCGAGGCCCAACGGCACGATCAGCGGCAGCTTTCCTTCGTTCTGGAGGCGCGTCTGTTCCTGCGCCGACAGCGGCCCGACCGCGATCAGGTTGTCCCACCAGCTGCGAAACACGGACAGAAACACGCGCTGAGTGTGGAAGCGCTGCTCGACGGTCGCTTCTATCGAACGCACGGTCTCGGGTTTCAGGTTGCTCGCCGGGGCCAAACGGTAATTGGCCAGCGAGGTCTCGGACCAGGTCGGTGCACGGAAGGCTTCGGAGTAGATAGCCTTGTACGTGGTGCTGTCGCTGGCGCGCAGCGCGATGGCTCCCCGCGGCGACAACACCGGGTCGAAACGGCTGCCCATGTCGAGCCGCGCCCCTCCGTTGAGCTCGAGCCAGGTGGTCGGGCTCCACGTCTGCTCGATGTAGGGCGCGATCACCCTCGCCGATTCGTCCAGTCGCCCGAGGCTCGGCCCAAATGGCTCACCGCTGACGTAGTCGAGCTGGTCTTGCTTGGTCTGCACGCGCTGCACGCGCAAGTCGGCACCGAGCGTCGTGACGAAGCTGAAGTCGCCGAGCCAGTTGAGCGCGAGGCGCTCCTCGACCCCGAGCCATTGAGCGCGGCCGACGTCGTGGTACGCGCAGGTTTCAGTGCCGCGGAAACACGCCAGCAAGCCGACCCCGTTGGCCTGGCGCTGATAACCGAACGCATCGGCGTAGGCTCGCGACGAGAGCTCGACCAGGGAGCTCAGCGTGAGCGCGTGTTTGACGTCGAGCCGAACGGCGTGTTCGCGTTCGTAGCTCTCGGGATCATCGAAGTCCACGTAGAGCGTCTCGACGGCGTAGGGCAGGCCGCGCCGGTATGACGAGGCCTGAACGCTGACCTCGAAGTTGCCCGAGCGAAGGCGCAGGAAACCGGAAGGCACCTGTGCGAAGTAGGCCTCGGAGGCCGTGCCGCCCCACACGTTGATTCGCCGCCCCCCGCGGCGAAATCGGACGTCTGCGAGGCCGCCCGGGAATGAATACTGGCGGTCGTCGAAGTCGAGATCCGGGCCGAAGCGCTCGTAGTAGTCGAGCCCGAGCGTCAGCTCGCTCGCCGCGCCGAACAGCTTGAACGGGACGCCTGCGGCGGCGCTGGTGCGATAGGAACGGCCGGGCTCGTACTCGCCCGTTGCCTCGCCCGTTGCGGTCCCTCCGGCGCGTTTGGTGATCACGTTGACGACGCCCAGCATGGCGTTCGACCCGTACAGCACCGACCCTGGACCGACGGTGATTTCGATCTGATCGACGAGATCGATCGGAATGCCCGCGCCCTGATCGAAACGCGCCGCTCCGTACAGCGGGTCGTTGATGGCGTGCCCGTTGACGAGCAGGAGGAAGTGCTTGCCGTTGTCGCGCGTGAGTAGCACACCGCGAGCGCCGACGTCGGGTGAACCGAGCGGATTCGAGGTGACGAGGCC
>DATDJP010000243.1:0-25672 GCA_036520475.1 Polyangiaceae bacterium
CTGCTGAGCGCCTCCGGCGGCGGGGGCGGCTCGCCCAACGTCGGACAGAGCCAGGCGTCGTAGTCGGCCAGAAACCGGTCGAACAGCGCGCCGGCGCGTTTGAGCGCGCGCACCGCCTGTACGTACGCCCCCGCCGGCAGCGCCTCCCCCATGCAGCGGGTCAGCCAGGGCATGTCGTCAAAGTCTGCGGGCCGAGCGCGCCGACCGACGTCGCGCTCGGCTTGCCGCACATCGGCCGCGACCTCGCCGGCCATGAAGAAGAGCCAATCCTGAATGAACGCGCGCCGCTCGATCACGGGCCGCGCCTCCACGAGCTCGTGGCCGAGCGCGCGCAGCAAAGTCACGGTGCGCTCGAGAGCCTGCCGGCAATCGGGATGCGTGCGCCGCCCGAGCACGGGCTCACTCGAGTACGCGATGCGCAGGCGGCGCGGGGCCTCGTCGAGCAGGGCCAGAAACGGGCGCGCTTCGGGCGGCGTGAAGTACGGATTGCCCGGCGCGGGTCGGTTCGTCACGTCCAGCGCAGCGGCGCTGTCGCGGACGGATCGCGTCAGCACGTGCTCCTGCGTGAAGCCGTCCCAGCCCTCGACGTAAGGCCAAGTCGGATTGCGACCGCGCGACGGCTTGAAGCCGAACACACCGCAGCACGAGGCCGGGATGCGGATCGAGCCGCCGCCGTCTCCACCGCTCGCCAGCGGCACCAGACCGGCCGCGACGGCTGCCCCCGAGCCACCCGACGAACCGCCGGCCGTCCTCCGCGGGTCCCACGGATTTTTCACCATGCCGAAGCGCGGCGGGGCCGTCACCGGGAGCAGGCCGAGCTCCGACGTGCTCGTCTTGCCGACGACTACGAGACCCGCGCCGAGATACCGCTCCACGAGCGTCGAATGCTCGTCCGGAGTGAAGTCGCCATAGAAGCGCGACCCGCTCGTGAGCGGCACCCCCGCGTAGCGGGCCAGCAAATCTTTGAGTGCAAAGGGTACGCCCGAGAGCGGCCCGGGCGGCAGCGGGCCGTCACTCTGCGCTCGCGCTCGCTCGTACATCCGCAGCACGAACGCGTTGATCTGCGGATCGTCCCGTTCGACGGTCGTGATCGCGACCTCGCAGAGCTCGCGCGCGCTGACTTCTTTGCGCAGGACGAGCTCTGCCAGGCCGATGGCGTCGTAACACCGGTACTCTTCCGGGCTCACGCCGGGCAGGACATCATAGTGTGTAGAGGAAGGCCAGCAGCTCCGACTTTTCCTGGGCCGTCAGGCGCGTCTGTAGAATCACGTTGAAGAACTCGATCGTGTCTTCGAGCGTGAGCAAACGTCCGTCGTGCAGGTACGGCGGCGAGTCCTTGATGCCGCGCAGCGTCCAGGTCTTGATCGGCCCGTCCGCAGACGCCAGCCGTCCGTTGATCATGCGCGGCTCGTAGAAGCGCTCCACCTTCAGGTCGCGCATGGAGTGATCCGTGTAGAACGGCAGCGTGTGACAGTCGCCGCACTTGGCCTTGCCGAAGAACAGCTTCTGGCCGCGCAGCTCGGCACGCGTCGCTTTCGACGGGATCAGCGTGCCGTCCAGGGCGAGCTTGGGCGCGGGCGGAAAATCCAGGATTTTCTGGAACTCGGCCATGTGGTGCACTTGCAGACCGCGGTCGAGCGGGCTGACACCCTTCTTCGTCGCGAGCACCGGGTCGCCATCGAAGTAGGCGGCGCGCTGTTCGAACTCGGTGAAGTCCTCGACGCTCGTGAGCGAGCGCTGTGAGCCGAAAATTTGCTGGTTCATCAGGCCGCGCAGCGACGTCGTGTCGATGCGGCGCCGGCGCTCCTGCGGCCGGATGTCCCCAACCAGATGCGTGGCGGCGCTCGTGTGACCATTGACGTGACAATCGAAGCACGCGACGCCCAGGCTCGGCTTCTCCGAACGCCGATCGTCGATGTTGTTGAACTGCTGCTGCGGAAACGGCGTGAGCAGCAGGCGTAGCCCGTCGAGCTGCTTGGGGTTCAAAATGCACTTGAACAGCTCGAAGTAGTTGTCCGTCGTCACCAGCTTGCCTTGCGACACGTCACCCAGCTCGGGGCGCGTCGTCAGGAAGATCGGCGGCGGAAACTCCGGCAAAAAGTGGTCGGGCATGTCGAAGTCGAGATCGAAACGACGCAGATCGCGGCCAGTTTGCCGGAGCACTTCCTCGATGTTGAAGTCGGGAAAGAGCATCCCGCCCTCGGGATGTTTGGGATGCGGCAACGGGAAAAAACCCTCGGGAAAAACGTCGCGGCCGCGGATTTCTTCGGGGGACAGCGCCGCCAGAGACTGCCACGTGTAACCGGTGGGCAGGCGCACGCGCACGCCTTCCTGCACGGGTTTACCGCGCGTCATCAGCACGCTCGCAGACGGCCGATCGTCGAGATGGTAGCGCACGCGCAGGAGCGCGATCTGTCGCATCATCGCCGCTGGCTTCTCCGCGATCTTGGTCTCCATCAGCTTCAGGAAGTCGACGTGCTGGTCGCCGCCGCCGTTGCGATCGCCGCAGGCCGCGGGGGGCGGCGGCGCATTGGGCGGTGCATCGCTGAAGTCCGCACGCTCACCCGTCACCGGCTGTTCGAGGAATGGATCGGCCGGCTGATTTCGTTCCGCCTCGCAGCCAATTAGCAACAAGCTGCTGCATAGCGCCGCACACGAGTATCGGTTCATCGCCAGTCCTTCCGGTAAGTGAGCCAAAGAGCCCGTTCCGCGGTTTCGCCATGCACCGACCGTACCCACACGCATGCGCAGCGATTTCGCTGCGCGTTACGGCAACTCGTTCCGTTTGGGGAATGTCGCGCCGAGCGGTTTCGGCTCAGTGTGGCGCGTTCGCTGACGCGCGCGTGTCGTCAGCGCGCAGCGGCGTCACTCTGGATTCGGAGTCGAGTTCGAGCTGCGCGCACGGCGATGGCTCGCCACTTCGGCGTCGGCCTCGCGAAACCGTTCCGCCAGACTGCGCACGAACGCGTCGAGCCAGGGATTTCGGCTCAGCTCGTTCTCGAGCGACGTCGACGTCACCACCTTCAGCGTGACGTCGGACAGAGCGGCGACGCTGGCGGTCCGCGGCTTGCGGGTGAGCACCGCCGTCTCACCGAACACCTCACCGGGACCGAGCTCCCGCAGGGGCTGCTTTTGCCCCTCCTCCGTGCGGAACACTTCGCACTGGCCTTCGCTGATGATGTACGCGCTGTCGCCCACCTCGCCCTCGCGCACGATCAGCTCGCCGGCCCGAAAGCGCTTGGTCGCGAACCAGCCGCCTCCGGACATGAACTCTTCGAGGCAATGCCGGAGCTCCTCGACGTTGCTGAAGCGCTCATGTTTTTCCGCGGCGAGCGCCTTCATGGCGATGTGGCAGAGCCCCGGGGGGAGCCGCGGCCAGACTCCCTGGTCTTCCGGCGGCACCACCTGACCCCGCTGCGAAAGGCTGGCGCGGACGCCGGCGCGCGAGTACGGGCCGAGCCCGGTCAGCAGGTAGTACAGGATACCTCCCAAGCCGAATACGTCGGTGCGCTCGTCGATGGCACGCGCATCACCGAGCGCCTGCTCGGGCGCCATGTAGTCCGGCGTTCCGATGATGGAGTCCGCATCGAGATCACGCGGCACGAACCCTGCTTCGTTCATCCACGCCCCGCTCCGGCCGAGCGCTGAATCCCGGCGCAGCACGCGTGCGACGCCCCAGTCCATCACATAAACCTGGCCGTGCGTGCCTACCATGACGTTCTCGGGCTTCAGGTCCCGATGCACGAGCCCACGACTGTGCGCAAACGCGACTGCGTCGCATACCTTCAACAGGATTTGCAGGATCGGATGGAGTCGCTCCGGGGTGAGCTCGTGGCGGTGCGCCTCGTCGATGACTTGCGTCAGCGTGTGCCCTTCGACGAGCTTCATGGTGAAGAACGGCTCACCGCTCGCAGGATCGAGCGCGAGATCGTGCACGGGCACGACGTTCGGGTGGTCCAGTTGAGCTGTGATGCGCGCCTCGTCACAGAAGCGCTGTCGCCCGACGGAGTCGACCTGCCCGCGCACGCGCTTGACGGCCACGCGCCGTAGCAGCCCCTGATCGAACGCGATGCCGATCGACGCCATGCCGCCGCGCGCGATCTCTCCGCCGTGCACGAGCCGGTCGGCGCCCGCGGTCAAGACGCCGAGATCCGTCGGCGCGGGGAGGTCGCGTATTTCCAGCGCCTCGCCGTGGCTCGGTGCGCTCCCCTTCACGCTCGGCAGAGTGGCCGGGCGACGCGCATCTGCCACTTCATCGTGCAGGGCTTGCGAATCGACTCGAGTCACCGCGTCGTCGTGCGGCGGCCGAGACCCAGCCCGCGGCGGTCCGAGCGAGTCCGGGGAGCTCATTCTCTACGAGTGTAGCCGCTCGAATAGAGCCGCAATAGTTTGCCGTGAGTATTGTGCTCAGCCGCGAGCACGCCGGCGCGAGCGACGTCCACCCTGGCCGTGCGTGGCAGGGACCTCGTCTTCCGTCTCGCCGGCTTCGGTCTCGGTGGTTCGGAGCGCGGCGCGACGCGCCTTGGACTCCAGGGAGTCGAGTGATTGAGCCTGCAGGTGCGCGGCCATGCCCTCCGCGGTGACGTCCACGTCCTCCGCGGCCACGTGCAGCTCTTCGGCGTCGATCGGCTCGTTGTTGTCCGGATTGTCCTCGAACGTGAGGACATGGTCGAAAAGCGCGTCGGCGTTGGCGAAAGCGGCCGCGAGCGGGACGATTTCCTCGCCACCCATGCGCTCGATGCCGACACGCATGGCCGTGACCAGCGTCTCTCGCACCCCCTGGCCAGCGACGGCCACAGCGGAAATGACGGGAACGTCGGCGTCGAGTCGCAGCCGTCTTCGCAGCTTGTCCACGGGCAGAGCCTCGGGGTCGTCTTGCTTGTTCGCCTGGACGATCACCGGGACCGGCGCGCTGCGCCGCTTCACGCTGTTCCGGAGCCGCGCGAAGGTGCGCAGCGTGTCGGGGACCTGCGCTTTGGTGCAGTCG
Source organism: Polyangiaceae bacterium (assembly GCA_036520475.1). Lineage (GTDB taxonomy): Bacteria > Myxococcota_A > Polyangia > Polyangiales > Polyangiaceae > DATDJP01. Next base: position 4,988 of record DATDJP010000243.1, read on the forward strand.
CACACGAAAACGACCACGTCCGCCATCTCGATCAACGGCCGGCGCCGGTAGTTGCGTTGGATCTGGCCGGGCACGGTGATGAGCTGCACCTTGAGTTTCTTGCCGCCTTGCGGAGGAGCGTCGACCTCCATCCAATCGAAGAACATGGTCCGGCCCTTGAGCGCGGCCGGAGTGTACATTTCACTCCGGCGCCGAGCCGGCACCAGCGCGCAAATCTGCTGGAGATTCGTGGTCTTCCCCGCCAGGCCTGGACCGTCGTACACGATACGCAGCACGTGACAATCGCGCGCGGAATCGTAGGAGGGCATGAGGCGAGAGACCTAGTCTCTCTGGTCTCCGAAGGGAAGCGTGCGGCGCTACCGCGGAAGATCGCCGGGCGAAACCAGGCCGCGTGCCCGGGCGCGCATTTTGCTCGGCCGGGCGCGGGCTACGGCCCACGGCTCGGGGCCGAGGTACTAGTGTCAGGCGCGCATGCCGGATGTGCTGCTCATCGACACCTACTCGCTGTTCTTTCGCGCGTTCCACGCGCTGCCTCGGATGAATACGACCACCGGCGAGCCGACGCAGGCGCTGTACGGCTTTTCGATGCTCTTGCTGAAGCTCCTTCGTGAGCACGCGCCGCGGGGCCTTTCGTTCGCCCTCGACGCTCCTCAGCGCACGTTTCGGCACGAGCGCTTCGACGGCTACAAGGGCACGCGGCCGCGCATCCCGAACGACCTGGCGCTCCAGCTTGGGCGCCTCGACGAGCTCCTCGAAGCCATGGGTGCGCCCAGCCTCTGCGTCCCCGGTTACGAGGCGGACGACCTGATCGCCAGCTTGAGCCGCAGGCTCGAGGGCGAAGGCGTCCCCACGCTGGTCGTGAGCGGAGATCGTGACCTCTTACAGCTCGCGAGCAGCTCCACGCGCATCCTGTTCGTGGGCGCTCGCGGCAAGAAACCGCAGCTTTACGACGTAGCGGCCGTCCGCGAGCGCTTCGGCGTGGGCCCCGAGCTCTTGCCGTCGTTCACCGCACTCGTCGGTGACGCCTCTGACAACCTGCCCGGAGTCCCCGGTATCGGCCCCGGCACCGCGAAGAAGCTGCTCCAGCAGTGGCCGGGGATGGCGGAGCTCACGCAAAACATGGCCAGCATCTCGAACCAGCGCATCGCCGAGGCGCTGCGAGGACGCACGGCTCAGCTGCTGCAGGTCGAAGAGCTCGCACGCTTGCACACGGACGTCCCGCTCGGACCCGGACCGCTGTTCACGCTCCCCGATCACGCGGCCTGGCAACGTTTGCGCGAGCTGTTCGAAGCGCTGGAGTTCAAGAGCTTGCTACAGCGCGTGGAGCAACTCGCGGAGCGCGACGTCGCGCCAGCCTGAGGTCCGTCCCGCGGCTCGGGCCAGTGCTCAGTGATGCGCCGGCGCAATGGCGAGTGCGCGCGTCGGATCGGTCGGCGTCACGCCCGGGGTCGGTCCGTCTGCTTTGAGAGCGCGCAGCCCGTCGAGATCTCTTACGCTCAGCACCTGGGTGCCGGACGCGCGCCTCTTTGCCGGCGTTTCTGGGCCGGCAACTTTGGGCGCCGCAGCGGGCGGCAGGCCCTGAACGGCGCGCGTGAACGCTTCGATGCGCGGGGCGTCGGTGTTGCCGTTGATATCGACGATGTGCAGTCGTCCTGGTCCGGCCCCCATGTCGCCCGCCAGGTCGTACACGGCCCCAACCACGGTCAGGTTGCCCTGTTCTACCTCGCTGCCGAACTGACGCAGCGCGCGCGCGACCTGATCGCTGACATTGTCCTTTACCGCCGCGAGCCAGGCGGCAGCTTCCGGCGGGGTCTTGGACTTGGGGACAGCGAGAGACTCGAGCTCCTTGGCGAGCGCCGGGCCTTCGCGGCTGAAATCGCCCATCGCCGCCTTCACGGCGCCGCAACGCGTGTGTCCCAGCACCATGAGCACCGGCGTCTTGAGATGCTGCACGCCGTACTCGACGGAACCCTCCGACGTCGCGACCTGATTGCCGAGGTTCCGGATCGTGAACACGTCGTCTTCCGGCGTGCGATCGAACGCGCCGTGCTGCACGCGCGAATCCGAGCACGTCAGCAGCGTCGCGCGCGGGTGTTCGGCTTCACGCACGCGCTCGAAGAAGGCAGTACCGTGCTGCTTCGTGTGCTGCCGGTTGTCGTCCATGGCCTCGCGCATGAAGAGGCGCGTCCGTGCCAGCGGATCGTCCGCCTTCGCCTCCCAGGTGAAGGGCACCATGAACTTGCGCGCCGAGCCCGGACTGCTCGCTTCGTGTGCCGCGTGGCCGTGCTTCGGTTCGTGTGCGGCAGTGTGTGCCGAGGCGCTCGCTTTCGGCGCCGCCTTCGGCTTTTTGGGAGAGCTGGCCTGCGCTTGCGCGCAGCCGACGAGGCCGACGACCGCGAGGAGAAAGAGCTTTTGCATGCGTGCGCGCCTCACGAACAACGAGAACGGCACGCACCCCGCGACCTTGAACGGATTGGACCTCAGGGTGAGGGACAATCGTCGGTGGTACCGAGCGCGGCACCGCACTGCGTGGGATCTTCGAACGCTCGGAGCGCGCTCAGCATGCGGCAGCTGATCGTCTCCTCGGTGTTCGTCACGCTGAACTTACGGTCGAGCCCGGCGCCGGGGAGCCCTGCACACTCGGTCTCACACTGGCCCGCGAGCGGGTATTGGCTGCCGAACTGCGCGGGGCACGCCGCCTTGACGATGGAGCAGTACGACGGGCAGCTGCTGGTGCCGCAATGGCCGTCGCCGCCCGGCCCCGAGTGAGAGCAGTGGGTCTCGGGCGACGATATCGAGCTGTAGCTGTGATAGATGCGGCAACCGACGGTGTCCGTCTTGTCGTCGTCGAGCGCGATCTCGCCGACCGGCAGCGCGGCGCACGCTTGCATGCACTGATCTTTGCTCTCGTACTGGGCGAACTGATCCGTGCACGCCGCCGTGACGATGCGGCAGTAATCCTCGCACAGCGGCGGGAGGTCTTTGTCGTAGCACCACGGGGCGCTCGGCCGGAATTGCGCGTGCGGGCAGTGATCTACGGGCTTCACGGTCGCCGAGCTCACGTGCACGAGGCGGCATTGAAGCGAGTCTTTCTCGTGATCGGCGAGCACGTCGAAGCCCTTCGTGTCTCGGAGCGCGGCACACTTCGTCACGCAGTTCGGGGCGCCGCGGGACTCCACCGGGCACGCCTCGTCGAGCAGGATGCAGTAACTCTCGCAGTCACGGCCGCAGTGGTTCGCACCACCCGGGCCGGCGCGCGGACAATGCAAGGCCGGTTCCCCGGTGCTGCTCGCCAACTCTGCCTGCGCGGCGCGACACGCCACCGTGTTTCCGGCCGGCTCGAGTGGGTCGCCGGGCGGGAGCAGCGCACACACCCCCAAGCAGGTGTCCATGCCCGAGTAGAGCGCGTTTTTCCCGATGCAGTTCGCCAAGGCGGTTTCGCAGTAATCAATGCACTGCGGGCTCGCGGTCTTGCCCAGGTCGTAGGTGCGGTCCTCGATCCCGGCGATCGACTCACAGCCCGCGACCGCCGCGACCGCGCACAGGACAAAGGCCAGTGCCAGAATTCGCTTCGACATCTCAGAATGCTCCCCGGAGGAACAAGGCTCCCCCACGCGTCCCGGCGACGGGTGTCAGCTGCATGCGGGCGCTCGGCTTCGTGTCAGGCGCTGTAAAATAGAGAATGGCGCCACCGACCAGCGCGGCAGCCCCGAGCCCGAACCCGATGTTGGAAATCATCGCCGCGCTCTTCGCCTGCTCAGTCAGTTCTTCCGCGTCCGATTTGCACTGGTTCTGCTCGTTGCACAGCTCTTCGGCGTCCGAGTTTTTGCTCATGGCGCGCAGGCCGAAGAAAGTCCCGACGCCCAGGCCCACAATCCCCGCCCCACCCACGATCAACGCCACGGTGCGCTGGCTCGAGCCATCCGCCACGTCGGCCTCGACGGAACCTTCAGATGCCGTGCCCGCGCTGCTCGGCGCGTCGGGCGCGCCCGGAGCCGCGGGGGCAGCAGCCGCTTCGACGGGTGCGGGCGCGCTGGCGTCGACCTCCAGCGGGGGGACGCGCAAGGTGGCGATTGCGCCTTGCTCGCCGACACGCACAGCTTGGGAGAAGGTCTTCCGGCCCGGTGCGCGCGCTTCGATGACGTGCTCCCCGGGGTCCACCGGAACCGGGATGTTCCAGAGCGCGCGCGAGATAGCAGACCCACCGCGCGTGACTTCGAGCCCTGGAATCTCGTTGTTTTCGGGCGCCACCACCAATGTCAGCTTCGACAGAGTCGCTTCCAGCTTGTCCGCGCGCTGCTGGCCCGTCCGGCCGCGCTCCACCTGGCCTCCGGCGCGGGCCGCCGAGGCCGCTTCTCGGAAGGTGGCCCAAGCGCTCGCCGTGCGCCCGCTCTTCTCGTAGCACTCGGCCAGGTACAGGAGCGTGCCGATGCCAGGATCGATGCGCTGGCTTTGCTCGAGCTTGCTGCAGGCCTGCGCGTACTGGCCCTGGACCATCAAGCGCTTGCCGTCGTCGAACAGAGCTTCCGCCGCGGCCTTGTCGCCAGAACTTTGCGCGGCGACCGGCAGCGCGCTCGACAGCACGGCGGCCGCGACGAACGCGGCGGTCAACCGCCGCGAACGCACCCGAAGCGAGCGCTGTGACGAACGGCCTCTGACAGCGGCGGACCCAGGACGCTGATCGTAAGTCATCTCTGCCACCCCAGACCGCACTGCGCCGGGAATGTCAATCCTTCGATCTACAGCGGAGCCAAAGCGCCGCCGCTCAACGGCGACCGCCAAAGTCGGTAATCGATCCCTGTGCCGATTTCCTTTGCGCCTCTGCGGGCGTCTCCGCGGGCTCGCCGCGCGGCCGAGGCGTTCGGGCGGGCCGCGCCGGCGCTGCTGCCAGGCGGGTCTTCGGCCTGACCAGAGTCTTGTTACCCGCGTCAGCCGCAGTGACCTGCGCCGCAGCAGCCGGTTCGGCGGTAACGGGGGTTATTTCGGGCACGACGGCCGCCGGCTTGCCTTCCGGTGCAGCGGGGGACGTGCCCCGTTCTGCCGCCGCGGGTTGCACGGCGACCGCAGCGGGAGCGGGTACGTTCACACCGTTCGCCGCTGCGGGCGGCTGCACGATCGCGTACAGGCCGAGACCCGCGACCCCAACCAGCGCCACGGCGGACAGCGTAATCGCGACGGCGCGGCGCCGTTTGCGGGCTTGTTGCACGGCCTCGGGGTCGCCCGTGCGGCCCCACGAAGCTTCCGTCGTGCCCGGACGGTGCGGAACGCCGGGGGAATTAACCGTCGGCAGCGGGTTCGCCTGAACGGCCGCGCTCCCGGATCCGCCACCAGCGGGCTGGCTCGTCACCAATGTCACCACCGAGTTGCTCTGGCCGCTCAGATCCGGCTGATCGATACTGACTTCCGTGCTGCCTAGCACGCGCCGCGCTCGGTCAGCGTGTATCCGCGCATACGGAGGCGCGAACGGGGCCAGATTCTGCGCCAGATCCGCGACGGTGGGCCAACGCTGAGTACGGTCCTTGGCCAGGCAGCGCAGGATCACGTGTTCCAGTCCTGCCGGCACGTCGCTGCGAAATTGGCTGAGCGGCGGCGGTGAGTCGTGCAAGAGCGCCGAGCACAGCTGCGGGATGCTCTCCGCGACGTACGGCGGTCGCCCCGCGAGCATTTCGTACAAGATGACGCCGAGCGCCCAGATGTCCGTGCGCGAGTCCACCTCGCGCGCTGACTTCATCTGCTCGGGCGACATGTACAGTGGCGAGCCGATCAAGGACGACGTGCGCGTCAGCGACAGATCGTTGACCGAGCCGCTCAGCACCGATTTCGAGATGCCGAAATCGAGCACCTTCACCGCGCGGGTGCCGTCTCCACGGGCCGTGACGAATAGGTTCGCCGGCTTCAGATCGCGGTGCACGATGCCTGCCGAGTGCGCTTCTGCCACCGCCTCTGCGGCTTGCAGCAAGAACTCGAGACTCTCGTGCACCGGCAGCATGCCGCGCGTGCGGAGCTCTTCGGCCAGGTCGTGCCCGTCGAGGTACTCCATCACCATGTAGGGCGCGACGCCGTCCAGGGTGCCGACATCCAACACGCGCGCGACGTGTTCGCTGCGAATTTTCACGGCCGCTCGTGCCTCGCGCCGAAATCGCTCGGCTGCGTCGCTGCGCTCGGCAATCTCCGGGAGCAGGAACTTCACCGCGACGCGCCGCTCGAGCTCCTGATGCCACGCAGCAACGACGATGCCCATGCCGCCAGTGCCGAGTATGCGCTCGACCTGATACTTTCCCGCGAGCACATCGCCTGCCTTCACCGGCGTTTCGGCCATCGTTGGCCTAATCTACCGGAATTTACTCGGCGCGCCGCTTTATTCGTTAGCAGTTCGAAAAGCGAACCGCGTCACCGACGGCGACCCTTCGAGCACGACGTGGCGCGACATGTCGGTGTGAGCGCGGGCGTGCGGCCGGCGAGCGGCCTGTGCGTGCGCCCGTATCAGAAAGAATCGCGCAAAACAAGCGTAAGGCCGGCCACCCGAGCGCGGCCGTGCAGGGTGTCCGGGAACGCGGACAGGGGGGAACGGGGGGCTGGCGGGGGACGGCACGGGCACGCTCACGTTCACCGGCACGTGAAAAAGAGAAACGATACCCGCCCGAAACAAGCCGGAAAGTTTTCTAGCGCGAGCGTATCGTCGTGGAGACGATGCGCCAAACGCAGTCACAGGGCTCGGCGCTGGATTTTCAGGGATACGACCCCGAAAGTGCGCGCTTTTACGATGAGATGTTCGAAGGACCCGGTCAGCCCCGCTCCGGGGTGGAGCCGCTCGTCAGCACCGTCAACGGGTTCGGGTCGGGGGTGCTCATTTCGCGTCAGGCCGCCGCCGAGCGGGCGCTGCTCAACATGGGCATCACCTTCACGCTCAACGGCGACCAGGGCAACAGCGAGCGCATTTTTCCGTTCGACATCATCCCGCGCATCATCGCCCGGCCCGAGTGGGAGCGCATCGAGCAGGGGCTCGTTCAGCGCATCTCCGCCCTGAACCTGTTTCTGGGCGATATCTACGGCGATCAGCGCATCGTGAAGGACGGCGTCGTCCCCGACTACCTGGTTCGCTCCTGCCCCGAGTTTCGCAGCCAACTGTGCGGATTCCAGCCGCCGCACGGTATCTACTGCCACGTCACTGGTACCGACCTGGTGCGGGACAAGAGCGGTGAATTTTTCGTGCTGGAGGACAACGCTCGCTGCCCCTCGGGTGTGAGCTACGTGCTCGAGAACCGGCAGATCCTCAAGCGCACCTTTCCGCGCGTCTTCGAGCGCATGTCCATTCGCCCGGTCGACGACTACGCCGTGCGGCTTCTGGAAATGCTCCGCTATCTCGCGGAACACGAGGAGAACCCGCGGGTCGTCGTGCTGACACCGGGGCGCTACAACAGCGCGTACTACGAGCACGCGTTCCTGGCGCAGCAGATGGGCGTCGAGCTCGTCGAGCCGCCAGATCTCGTGGTGCGCGACGGTTACGTGCAGATGCGCACCACGGCGGGCCTGGAGCGCGTCGACGTCATCTATCGCCGCGTCAACGACGACTATCTCGATCCGGAGATGTTCAAGAAGGATTCACTGCTCGGTATTCCGGGCGTCATGAAGGTTTACCTCGCGGGGCGTGTCGCGCTCGCCAACGCGCCGGGCACGGGAGTCGCGGACGACAAGGCCATCTACGCCTACGTCGAGCGCATCATCCGTTACTACTTGGACGAAGAGCCCATCCTCCGGAACGTGCCCACCTACGTGTGTGCGGAACCGGACTCGCTCAAATACGTCATCGATCACATTCACGAGCTCGTGGTGAAGGCCACCGACGGCGCAGGGGGTTACGGGATGCTCATCGGCCCCCACTCCACGCGCGACACCCAGAACGAGTTCAAAGAGCGCGTGAAAGCGAACCCGCGCGGTTACATCGCACAGCCCACGCTGTGTCTGTCCCGAGTCCCGACCATCGTCGACGGCTGCATCGAGAGCCGGCACGTGGACCTCCGGCCGTACGCTCTCTCCGGCAAACAGATCTACGTGCAACCTGGCGGCCTCACGCGCGTCGCGCTGCGCAAGGGCTCGCTCGTGGTCAACTCGTCCCAGGGGGGTGGAAGCAAGGACACGTGGGTTTTAGCGGAATGAAGACGCAAGACCGGCGGCCGGCGCGGGCGCCATGCTGAGCCGGGTCGCAGATGCCGTTTACTGGATGAGCCGTTACGTCGAGCGCGCGGAAAACGTGGCGCGTTTCGTCGACGTCAATCTCCACCTCATGCTGGATCTGCCGTCAGGGCAGCGCCCCAACTGGGAGTCGCTCGTGCTCACGACTGGCGATCACCGCTGGTTCATCGAGCGCTACGGCGACGCCACGCCCGAGGCGGTGACGCGCTTTCTGACGTTCGACAAGGAGTACCCCAACTCGATCTTGTCGAGCGTGAGCTGGGCTCGCGAAAACGCGCGCACCATCCGCGAGATCATCTCGCGCGAGATGTGGCAGCAGCTGAACGAGTTCTACTGGATGGTGGTTGGCGCGAGCGAAGGCGCGGGCCATCCCGGAGAAATGTCGGATTTTTACGCGAAGGTGAAGCTATCGGGCATCTACTTCGAGGGCGTTACCAACGCCACGCTGTCGCGCGGTGACGCCTGGCATTTTGCGCACCTCGGCCGCATGCTGGAGCGCGCGGACAAGACCTCGCGCATCGTCGACGTCAAGTATTTCACCCTGCTGCCGACCGTGCGCGACGTGGGCACGACGCTCGATCAGCTCGGCTGGGCGGCGCTGCTCAACTCCGCCAGCGCGCTACAGATGTACCGGCAGATGCACCACGTCACGACGCCGGCGCAGGTCGCGCAGTTCTTGCTCCTGGATCGCGATTTTCCGCGCTCGATTCACCGCTGCGTGATCGAGGCGCAGAGCTCGCTGCACGCTTTGACGGGCACGCCACTGGGCAGCCATCGGCTGGAGGCCGAGCGGCTGATGGGCGAGCTCCGGTCGCTGCTCGACTACGCGCGCATCCAGCAAATCATGGAAAGCGGGCTGCACGAATATCTCGATGACCTGCAAGTTTCCGTAAATGAAATCGGAGTGACACTCGAACGGATGTTCTTCCACGTTGAACTGTGAGCGCTGGACATCCGGAGACCCATCATGACCATCCGCGTCGCACTCACCCATCGCACCCGCTATTGCTACGAACGACCGGCCAGCCTGTCGCCGCAGGTCATCCGACTGCGGCCCGCGCCGCACAACCGCACCCCCGTGCACGAGTACTCGCTGCGACTCGAGCCGCCGAAACACTTCCTGAACTGGCTACAAGATCCGTACGGCAATCACAACGCACGGGTGGTGATTCCGGACAGGACGCCGGAGTTCAGCGTCAGCGTCGATTTGGTCGTCGACCTCGTCTCTTACAATCCGTTCGACTTCTTTCTCGAGCCGTACGCCGAGGAGTATCCATTCGAGTATCCGCCGGCGCTACGCCTCGAGCTCGCGCCGTACCTGCAGCGCGATCCGCTGACCCCGCTGTTCGCCGAGTTCATCGAGACCTGCGACCGCAAGCAACGCCGGGTCGTGGATTTTCTGGTGGACGTGAATCGCCGCGTCAAGGAACGCGTCAACTACGTGATCCGGATGGAGCCGGGCGTTCAAACTCCGGAGCAGACGCTCGAGCTTCGCGAGGGATCGTGCCGGGATTCCGCGTGGCTCCTGGTGCAAGCGCTCCGGCAACTCGGCATGGCAGCGCGCTTCGTCTCCGGATATCTGATCCAGCTCGTGCCGGACATCGCGCCCGTCGACGGCCCGCCCGGACCGACGCGTGACTTCTGCGATCTGCACGCCTGGTGTGAGTGTTTCGTACCCGGCGCTGGTTGGATCGGCCTGGACGCGACGTCCGGTCTCTTGACCGCAGAGGGGCACATTCCGCTGGCTTGCGCGGCATTGCCGTCGGCGGCAGCGCCGATCGAGGGCGAAGTCGAGAAGGTCGAAACGCGCTTCGAGTTCGAAATGAGCGTGCGGCGCATCGCGGAGCAGCCGCGCGTGACGCATCCCTTCGACGACGCGGCGTGGCAGCGCTTGCTCACGCTCGGTGATCGCATCGACGCCGAGCTCGAGCGCGCCGACGCACGCCTCACCATGGGCGGAGAGCCCACGTTCGTGAGCAGCGAAAATCCCGACGCGCCGGAGTGGAACACCGACGCGATGGGCGCCGGCAAATGGATGCTCGGCGACCGCTTGCTGCGCCGTTTGCAGCGAGAGTGGGCGCCGGGCGGCTTTCTGCATCACGGCCAGGGCAAGTGGTATCCCGGTGAGCAGCTGCCGCGCTGGGCGCTGGCCTGCTATTTCCGCAAGGACGGCACGCCTGCCTGGCATAACCTCGAGCTCCTGGCGCGCTGTGATCGCGACCATGGACACACGCTCGAGCACGCCGAGCGCTTTGCGCATCGGCTGATCCGGAACCTGGGCCTCGCGCAGCACGGCTTGATGCCCGCGTACGAAGACGTCTGGTACTACCTCTGGCGCGAGCGCAAGCTGCCCGTCAACGTCGACGCCCTCGAGTCGAACCTGGCGGATCCTGCCGAGCGCGAGCGGCTCCGACGCGTCTTCGAGCACGGGCTGGGGCACGGCGTCGGCTTCGTATTGCCGCTCGCTCACGACGGCGCCTGGCGCTCGAGCCCGTGGTTTTTCCGCGACGAGCATTGCTTCCTCTTACCCGGGGACTCGCCGATGGGCTTCCGTCTGCCCCTCGACTCCCTGCCCTGGGCAGCGCCGGAACACGCGCAGGCGCTCATCGACCGCGATCCGTTCGAGGAGCGCGCCGAGCTCCCGGCGCTCTATCAATTCCCCCTCCAGCAGCGCGCGGCAGCGCCCAACCACCTGGGAGTCTCCTGGCAACGACAAGAACGCGCTCCACGACCACACCATGGCGACGGCGCGACCGGGCCGGGCGCTAAACGCGACGATCGGGATCGCTCGGCCGCGGAGATGCCGCGCACAGCCATCTGCTTGGAGCCACGAGGCGGCACGCTGCGCCTGTTCCTGCCGCCGCTGCGCACGCTCGAAAGTTATCTCGAGCTCGTCGCGGCCGTCGAGAAGACGGCCGAGGAGCTCGAGTGCCCGGTCCTCCTCGAAGGCTACAATCCGCCCGACGATCCGCGCCTCGTGGGCTTCAAGCTGACGCCCGACCCCGGCGTGCTCGAAGTCAACGTGCCGCCGGTCGGCTCTTTTTCCGAGCTCCACGCGCAGACGACGACCCTCTACGAATGCGCGCGGCAGGAGCATCTGGTGGCGGAGAAGTTCGATGTCGACGGCATCCACGTCGGCTCGGGCGGCGGTCATCACCTGGTGCTCGGCGGCAGCACTCCCGCGGACAGCCCGTTTCTGCGCCGTCCGGACGTGCTCGGCAGCTTGATCGCCTACTTCAACAATCACCCGTCGCTCTCGTATTTGTTTTCGAGCCGCTTCATTGGGCCGACCTCGCAGGCCCCGCGAGTCGATGAGGCGCGCAACGACAGCCTGCACGAGCTCGAGCTCGCGCTGCGTCAGCTGCCTGCGCGCGACAGCGCGCGCGCTCCCTGGGTGATCGATCGCATCTTGCGCAACCTGCTGGTCGACGTCACCGGCAACACGCATCGCACGGAGTTCTGCGTCGACAAGCTCTATTCGCCGGACGGTCCGACGGGCAGGCTCGGACTCGTCGAGCTCCGCGGCTTCGAAATGGCGCCGCACCCCCGCATGTCGGTGGCCACGCAGCTGCTCGTGCGCGCGTTGTTCGCGCGTTTCTGGCGCAAGCCGTATCGGACGCCACTCGTGCCCTGGGACACGATCTTGCACGATCGCTTCCTCCTGCCCTTCTTCGTGTGGCAAGACTTCGAAGACGTGCTGCGCGATCTCTCGGAGCACGGTTACGATTTTTCGAGCCAGTGGTACCGGGCGCAGCTCGAGTTCCGCTTCCCACTGTGCGGGCGCTTCGTGAAGGACGCCGTCTCCGTCGAAGTACGCGCCGCGCTCGAGCCGTGGCCCGTGCTCGGCGAGGAGAGCACCGTCGCCGGCCAGACACGCTACGTCGACTCATCGATCGAGCGCGTGCAGGTGCGGGCGAGCGGCATGACGAAGGGCCGCCACGTGCTTTCTTGCAACGGCGTGGCGCTACCGCTGCACCCCACGGGTACCGCGGGCGAATTCGTGTGCGGCGTTCGCTACCGCGCGTGGCAGCCGCCTTCGTGCCTGCAGCCGCTGATCGGCATCCACAGCCCCCTGCGCTTCGATCTGTACGACGAGTGGAGCGGCCGCGCGCTGGCCGGCGCAACGTATCACGTCGTGCATCCGGGCGGCCAAGCCTCCGATGCGCGCCCGATCAACGCGCTGGCGGCCGAAGGCCGTCGAGCCGCTCGCTTCGAACAAAACGGCCACACGCCGGGTCCCTTCACGCCCATCGAGCCGGAGCTGAACCCGGCGTTCCCGCTCACTTTGGACCTCAGACGGAGCTCGCTGCCGCGTCGCGCCGCGCTGTCCGGCCCCGAGCCGGCGTGAAATTCCGAGACCGACGCGCTGTCCCCCGACTACTGTGACGTGCACGGTTCCGGTCCGTCCGCCGTGCGGCCCGCGTATGGTTTCACAGCTAGACTCCAGCAATCCCCAGGTCGCGAGAACCGCAGCGCCTTCCACAGCGTACGACGAATTTTGGGAGGGGCCGGGAGTCCCGCGCCCGCACCAGCGCCTGTTGCACGCCCACCTGAGCGGGAAGAGCTTCCAGGAGCTCGCGCTGATCCAGAAAGCGGTGCGACGCCGCATCACCGAGCAGGAAGTCACTTTCAACATTCTCGGCGTGCCCGAGGGCACCAATCGTCCCTGGCAACTCGACAGCGTGCCGCTCGTGCTGAGCCGGCAGGATTGGACCGCCGTCGAAGCTGGCCTCGAGCAGCGCGCTCAGATCATCAACCTGTATTTGAGCGACTGCTTCGGGCCGCAGCGCGCGCTCAAAGACGGCATCGTGCCGGCCCAGCTCGTGCTGGGCCACCCTAGCTTTCCGCGCGCGTGCCACGGCTTCATCCCGCTCGGCGCTCAGTATCTCTGGCTGTACGCCGCGGACGTGGGCCGCGCCGAAGACGGCGCGTTCCGCGTCTACTCGGATCGCACCGCGTCTCCTACCGGCGCGGGCTATGCGCTCGAGAACCGTTTGGTGCTCGGGCGCGCGCTGGCTGAGCTGTTTCGCGACTACTCCGTCGAGCGCGTCGCCGGATTTTTCGGCAAGGTGCGCGACTGTCTGGCCTCGCTCGCGCCGCGCACGAGTAGCCAGCCGCGCGTGGTGGTGCTGACCGCGGGTGCTGGCGACGAGAGCTCGTTCGAGCACGCTTACCTGGCGCGCTATCTCGGCTACGAGCTGGTGGAGGGCCGCGATCTGACGGTGCGCGAGCGCGGCGTGTACCTGAAAACGCTCTCTGGCCTGCGCCGCGTGGACGTGGTGCTGCGTCGCGTGTTCGATGATCTGTGCGATCCGCTGTATCTGCGACCCGACTCGGGGCAAGGCGTTCCGGGGCTCGTCACGTCGGCGCTGTACGGCCAGGTCGGGCTGGCCAACGCGCTCGGCTCGGTGATCGCCGAAGCGCCGGCGCTGAAGGCCTACTTACCTGCCCTGTGCCGCTACTACACGGGAACAGACCTCACGCTCGAGGCGGTGCCGACGTACTGGTGCGGCGCCGCCGAGTCGCTCTCGTACGTGCTCGGGCATCTGGACGAGCTCTACATCAAGCCGGCCTTTTCGGATCGCCGCGGCGAACCACACCGGCCGAATATGATGGATCAGAAGGCGCGGGCGGCTCTAATCGCGCGGCTCAAGCGGCGACCCGCGGACTTCGTCGCGGAGCGCTGGCCAGTGCTGTCCGTCGGCCCGAGCCTCGAAGGTAGCGCCTTCGCCGCAGGGCGCATCGCGCTGCGCGCGTTCTTGTGCCGCTCTCAGGACCGCTATTCGGTGATGCCCGGTGGCCTGGCTCGGCTCGATTCGGACCCCGACGGCATCTTTTTGTCGCTGCGCAGCCAGGCCGCCAGCAAAGACGTGTGGATCGCCGGCTCCGCGAACGAAGCCGACGCGCCCCTGCCGGCGATGCCCGATCAGCGCGTCGAGCTCCGCCGCGGCGGGCTCGATTTGCCGAGCCGCCTGCTCGACGACATTTTCTGGCTCGGGCGCTACGTGGAGCGCAGTGACGTGACGTCGCGGCTCGTGCGAGCCGGTTTGGAACGCGTCGGTCTGGAAGCGGGCCCCGACGCTCCAGAAGGCTTGAGCGCGATCCTGAACGTACTGCGTCAGCTCGCGGCGATGTCCGAGCCGGAGACGTCCAGCGGTCCGGGGAACGGCGTATCGACCGCAGAAACCCTGCTGCTCTCGGCGCTGTTGTCGCGTGAGGGTGCCGGCAGTTTGCCGGGCAATCTCGCGCGCATCCACCAGCTGACCTTGAGTGTCAGGAGCCGGCTCTCGCGTGACGCGTGGCACGTGCTGCGCACCTTGAGCACCGCGCTGGATCGGGTGCCGCGCGAGGAGCTGCGCTCCGGCGTGGCCATCGACGTGCTCGATCGACTGCTGACCGTGCTGGCAGCCGTGAGCGGGACGATGTTCGACAACATGGTGCGCGGTCACGCCTGGATCTTTCTGGACATGGGACGCAGGGTGGAGCGCGGCGCGCTGACGATTCAGCTGCTCCAGACGCTCTTGCCCGCGCGCGCTTCGCGTGTGCACATGGAAGCGCTCCTGGAAATCGCGGACAGCTTGCTCACCTACCGGGCCCGTTACTTGAGCGCGCTGCAGGTCGCGCCCGTCGTGGACCTGCTCTTGACCGACGCCACCAATCCCCGCTCGCTGGCATTCCAGATGGAGGCGATCATGCGCCACGTGCTCGATCTACCGCGCCCGGGAGACGCGGTGCGCAGCCGCGCCGAGCGCAGCATGATCATGCTGCAGAGCAACCTGCGCACGGCCGACGTCGCGCTCGCCTGCAGCGGCGACGGCAGCGGGCTCCGAGAGCTGCTCGAGGACTCGCACCGGCTACTCTGGCAGTTTTCGGACGAGCTCACGCAAACCTGGTTTTCGCACGCCGAATCGTCGAAGGCGCTGTCGCCTCCCGCGTGGATCGACGAGGAACTGGAAGCTTCGTGAGCCGCTACAAGATTTCTCACGCGACTCGCTACGAATACGAAGCGCTGGTGCTGCATGCGCACCATCTGGCCTACCTGAAACCTCGGGCCACGCCCGTCCAGCGCGTCGAGGACTACGCGCTGCTCGTCGATCCGATACCGGTGACGCTCACGCCCCTGCACGACTACTTCGGCAACGAGTGTCACGAGATCGAGCTGCTCTCGGCGCACGACGCGCTCACGGTCACCTGTTCGAGCGTGGTCGAGCGCTTCGCCGCGGAGGACGATCTCGATCACGACCAGACACTGTCCTGGGAAGCCGTCGCGGCGCGTCTGGCCGCGGACCACGGGCGGAGCGCCTTTCGCGAGTTCTGCTTCGACTCGCCGCTGGTCCGCGCGCACCGGCACCTGGCAGAGTACGCCGCGCCGAGCTTCACGCCGAAGCGGCCGTTGGTCTCCGCGTTGCTCGAGCTCAACCGGCGCATTTACGACGAGTTCACGTACGACAACACCGTCAGCGACGTCGCCACGCCGCTCGCCCAGGTGCTCGAGCACCGCCGCGGCGTGTGCCAGGATTTCGCGCACCTGATGCTCGGCTGTCTGCGCTCGCTCGGGCTGTCCGGGCGCTACGTTTCGGGTTACCTCGAGACCTTGCCGCCCCCGGGCAAGGCCCGGCTCGTCGGCGCGGATGCATCGCACGCCTGGGCCTCGGCATACGTGCCCGACTACGGCTGGCTCGATCTCGATCCCACGAACGGTGTCGTGCCAGGCGAGCGGCACATCACCCTCGCCTACGGCCGCGACTTCAGCGACGTGAGCCCGCTGCGCGGCGTGGTGCTCGGCGGAGGCTCACACAGCCTGAGCGTGTCGGTCGACGTCGAGCCGCTCGACTGACCCGCCCTTTTCTGCCGTGCTCGCGATGACGTCGTGCACGAACGCCAGCTTTTCGCCGGGTTTGACGCCGATGGCGAACGGGTACGGATCGGCCAGCCCCATGCTGCGGTTCAGCTGATTCAGCACGATCGTCAATTCCATCCAGTTTCCAAGCACGATCTCGAACGGCGCACGGCCTCCACTGAGTGAGATGCGCTCTTCGGCCTGCGTCAGGCCGAAATGCTGAGCCGTCTCGAACGTATCGACCATGTGCATGTAGTGGGCCCAGCTCTCCGCCCAGTCTTCCCACGGATGAGCGCTCGCATACTCCGTGATGAACTCGTCCTGCCACGCCACTCCGGGATCTCGCGCATAGTGACGCTGCAAGGCCTCGGCGTAATCGTCGCGATCGTCCCCGAAGAGCTCGCGAAACCGCGCGAGCAGCGCCTCGTCCGGCTCGACCAGTCGCTGCCAGTAGTAGTGCCCGATCTCGTGACGAAAGTGCCCGAGCAACGTGCGGTAGTGCTCCTTCATCTTGACGCGCATTTCTTCACGCGCGACCGGGTCCGCCTCCTCCAAGTTGAGCGTGATCACGCCGTCGGCGTGTCCGGTCAAGACAGGCTGATCGGCAGCGGGCGCCTTGAACTCGAACGCGAGGCCGGAAGCGCAGTCTTCATCGCGAGGCTCGATCGGGAGACCGAGCGCGATCAGCGTGTAGAGCAAGTGACGCTTGGCACCCTCGATGCGGCTCCAGCGCTCGAGATTGGCCGGGTCGCCCTTGTCCGGCACCACGCGCGTCAAACGACACGACCAGCACAGCTCCTCGGGGTCCCGCTCGTGCACCAGCCAGTTGCAGAGCTTTTCCTCGGCAAAGTTCTTGCATTTCCGGTACTTCTCGCCGACAGCCAGCGCCTGGAATGTGCCGCCGCGCAGCGGTTCGATGGCGCTCATCACGCCGTGTTCCGGCGCGAAGCCGAGCTCGCGCGAACACGAAAGGCAGCTGCTGTTGCGGAAGAAGATGCGCGCCTCGCAAGCGCAGCGGAATGTCTTCATGAATGAGATCCGGGGGCCCATGTAGACATGGGCGTTTCGGGCGGTAGGTGGGTGGCCGGCAACATGCTCATTCCCTTACGAACTTCCAGGGCATTGCCGCAGATTGAGCGCACTCGGGCGTGCCGCCATGCGCATTGCCCGGTAGGCAAGCTCGGGGCTCGCCTGCTACCCTCCGCCGACTTTCGATGTCCTGCCCTGCGACTCGAGCCAAGGTGCGGGGCCTTTAAAACCCGTGCATCTCGCCCTAGACACCCGAGCGACACTTGCGGCGGCAGCAGCCTCGACCCTGGTCGACGCGCTCCGCCAGCGCGCCGAAACACAGGCCGATCGCGTCGCGTTCCGCTTCGTCAGCGATCACACGCTGCGCGAGCAGGCCATCACCTACGCCGAGCTCGACCGGCGCGCTCGCACGCTGGCCGCGGAGCTCGCACGGCGCGGCGCGCGAGGCGGGCGGGCGCTGCTGCTGCATCCGCCGGGGCTCGACTACATCAGCGCGCTCATCGGCTGTTTCTACGCTGGCGTGATCGCCGTGCCCGCCTATCCACCCGGCGCGGGCCGACCGATGGCGCGGCTGGCGGGCATCGTCGAAGACGCGCACGCCGAATGGGCACTGTCGACGGCGCGCGCCCTCGAGTCCGTGATGCCGCTCGTGCAAACGGAGCGCGGCCTGACGAACCTGCAGTGGATCGCCTCCGACCAACTCGACGGCGCGGGAGCCGGACCCCTTGCTGACCCGGTAACGCCGGCGGCGGACAGTCTCGCGCTCCTGCAATACACGTCCGGCTCCACCAGCGCGCCCAAAGGCGTGATGGTGTCGCACGGCAACTTCGTGCACAACATCAAGAGCCTGTTCGCGCGCGCCGGCATGAATTCGGAGGATCGCGTCGTGGCGTGGCTGCCGCCGTACCACGACATGGGCCTGGTCGGCGCGATCCTGCTGCCGCTCTACATGGGCGTGCAGAGCATCCTGATCACGCCCAGCACGTTCCTGAAGCGACCCGGTGTGTGGCTGAGTGCGATCACCCAGTTCGGCGGCACCGTCAGCGGCGGGCCCAACTTCGGCTACGAGCTCTGTGTCCGCCGCTTGAACGTCGAGCAGCGCGCCGCCTTCGATTTGCGGCACTGGCGCGTGGCCTTCAGCGGCGCCGAGCGCGTGAGCCCGGATACCCTGCAGCGTTTCGCGGACGCGTTCGGCGCGTGCGGCTTCGACGCCAAGGCCTACGCGCCCTGCTACGGCCTGGCCGAGGCAACGCTCGGCGTGTCGTTCGCAGTGCCGGGCGAGACCACCCCAATCGAAGTATTCGACGCCCAAAGCATGGCCGCCGGGCGCGCCGAGCCGGCGCGCGCCGGCGAGGCCACGTGCACTCTCGTCGGCTGCGGGCCGGCGCTCGAAGGCGTCGAAATCGTGATCGTGGACCCGGACACGAAGCGGCCGAGATCCGCGGGCGAAACCGGCGAAATCTGGGTGCAGAGCCCCAGCATCGCCGGCGGATACTGGAACCAGCCGGAGCTCAGCCAGGAAACGTTCGCCGCGGCGCTGCACGGCGATGAGGCGGGCGCAGCGCGCTATTTACGAACCGGCGACCTCGGCTTCATGCGCGGCGAACAGCTGTTCGTCACCGGACGCATCAAGGACCTCATCATCCTCGGCGGTGTGAACTATTACCCCGAGGACATCGAGACCACCGTCGCGCGCTGCCACGCCGAGCTGCACGGCGCAGTGGCGGCGTTCTCGGTCGACCACGAGAGCCAGGAGCGCCTGGTCGTGATTTGCGAGATCAACGCCAAGCGCGAAGCGTCGGACGACGAGATGGCGAAGGCCGTTCGCAAGGCCGTCGCGGACAAGCTCGAGCTCGCCGTGCACGACGTGCTGTTCGTGCGCGCCGGCGGCCTGCCCCGCACGTCGAGCGGCAAGCTCCAGCGCCGACTGTCTCGTGAGCTGTACCTCGAAGGCCGCCTGTAGCGCCTCGACCGGCGGACTGGGGCGCGGCGTCCGGCTGCGCCAGCTCCGTGTCCTTCTTGACGCCCCGCAAATGCACATCGGCCCGAAGCGCGAGCTCCGGGCCGATGCATGTGAGGGTCTGACGCGGCGCGTACCGCAGCCGAGACCGTTATTGATTGTTGAAGGTGACGCCCTGACCGCACTCGCCGCGCGTGTCGGCTGCCGGGTAGGCCATGATGAAGTCGTAACACATCTCGGCAGACGTCCCGGGGCCGAAGCCGACCGGAAAGGGGCCCGGATTGCTATAGGTGCAGGTCGTCACGAGCGAATCGCCCGGCTGCACCGGGACACGCGGGAGGCCGTACTTGTGTTGCTGGTCGAAGGTCCATCGCTCGACCTCACCGCCGGGGCCCACTGTGCTGAAATTAGCCAGCTTGGTGGTGCCGCGTGTGTGAGTCGTGGTGAAGGCTGTGCCCAGCGTGTGCATGTGTGGCGACGATCCGATCACGTACACGGGTCGATTGTTTTTCGCGAGGCCATTTCCGCCGACCCGGCTATCGCAGTAGCCGGTCGCCTTCGCGCCCTGTGCACCCGCAGGAATGCTGATGTTGTCCGTGCCCAGGGTCACGATCGTCGCCGCGTTCGTCCGCGCTGTCGGGGTCGTGCAGAAGGCGACGCCGCTCTTGTCACTGCCGCTGACGAAAGGTGTCGTGAAGTAGTGGCTCTGGAGCACGAGGTACGGGTACGAGCGCAGCGTCAAGCCAATATCGGGCGGCAGGATGTACGCGTCGCCACCGGGCGCCCATCCGGAAATCAGCTTGTCACCCAGCTCGGGCGACACGCATTGAAAGATGCCCGTGCCGCCCGAGGGCGGGCCTCCCGCGGCTGAAGGAGGGCGAGAGCTCCCGAACAGCAGCCAGTGATGAATCACGCTCGGATTGCCGGCATCGATGATCGGCGTTTCGGCGGTAACTTGAATGTTCGTGTTGTAGAACGGGTTGGCGAAGGTGAAGCAGCGGTAGTCGTCCAGAGTATTGGCTGCAACGGGCCAACGCCCCGAACCGTTCCCGCTGTGTGCGAGGAAGCGATGCGTGATGTTGCACTTGTTGCTGATACAGGCCTCGCCGTTGCAATTTCGGAGATTGCACATCTCCCCATCCGCACATGAAGTGACTGGGCCGGAGCACTCGCTGCCGCTGCCGTTCCAGTTCCTGATCACGTCCCTGTCCGCCTGCGTAGTTCCCGCGGCTTGTGATGAGCCGATCGGCGGCATGGTGCCCCCACCGACGCGCTCGGCCATGAGCTGCCACACGGGTTTGCCATTGCGGATAGCCTGCGTATCCGCGTACGTCGTGAGGGACATCGGGGCTTGACCACTGCCCGGGTAGTGACAGCCCGTGCACTTGGCGGTCAAGACGCTCTTCACATTGCAGAAGGGATTGGCCGGCGGCGCGCCACCGGTTCCAGCCGTGCCACCGGGGGCCGGAGCGGGCCCGCACGCCAAACCGAACGGCACTGCCAATATGATTCCGACGACGTACTTGTTCATCTTTACGCGACTCCCTTGCTCAGCCCCCGCAGGGACGTAGGCGTAGGCCAGACTGCGAGCCTTGGTTACACCACTTTATGCATAACCAGATCGTAAGCGCTAGTCTTACTACGGCTCGGCGCTGCACCGAAG
>DATDJP010000244.1:0-14871 GCA_036520475.1 Polyangiaceae bacterium
GCTGCTAGACATCCAGTCGGTCATGATCGAGCGCCATGTGCCTTCTTCGGCTCTGCCGTGCTCGAAGTTGCGCCTTTCGGGCACGTTCACGGGCACGTTCACGGGCACGTTTCGGAAAGGAATTCAGGGACAGACCCTAGCGGGCTACGCGCTGCGAGCGCGCGCGGGTGCGAGCTGCACGAGAGCTTCGCGCATCCCGCGCGCGTCGAGGTATC
Source organism: Polyangiaceae bacterium (assembly GCA_036520475.1). Classification (GTDB taxonomy): domain Bacteria; phylum Myxococcota_A; class Polyangia; order Polyangiales; family Polyangiaceae; genus DATDJP01. The sequence continues at coordinate 216 of DATDJP010000244.1, forward strand.
TGTCGCGCGGGAGCGGCGCCATCGCCCGCTCGATCACTTTCCGCCAGTTGTCGGGGATCGCGAGCAGGGCGCGCTTCACGCCGCTCTCGGGGCCGTTCGGCACGTCGTTTTCGGTCCAGAGCTCGCTGCTCCTGGCGGGCGGCGCGATCCCCGTCAAACACTCGTAGATCACGCCGCCCAGCGCGAACAGGTCGCTGCGCGCGTCGATTTCCACGCCCTGTTCCTGTTCGGGTGACATGTAACCCGGTGTGCCGAGGGGCGCGCCCATGTTCGTGAGACGAGTCTCGGCCCACTCCACGCGCGCGATACCGAAGTCGAGGATCTTGACGCGTTCAGCGGGCGGCTTGCCGGACATGGAGGGCAGCGTGGTCTGATCGTCGGAAGACTCCGCGTCCGGAATGGCGAGGAAAATATTGCTCGGCTTGAGGTCCCGATGCACGACACCCGCGGCGTGCACGGCGCCCAGCGCGTCGCAGATCTGTAGCGCGATCGGCAGGAGCTCCTGCGGCGGCAGAGCTCCCACCCGATGCAACCGTGAGGAGAGCGACTCGCCGTGCAAGCGCTCCATGACCAGGTAGCTGGTGCCGTCCGGCAAGTGTCCGTCGTCGAAGACCTCGACGACGTTCGGATGCCAGGCGAGGCCCAGCGCGGCGGCTTCGCGGCGCAGGCGATCGGCGGCGACGTTGTCGTGCGCCACCGCGGTGCGCAGGAGCTTGATGGCCACCGTTTCACCGTCGGCGAGGCGAATCGCTTCCCAGATGGCGCCGCTCGCCCCAGCGCCCAATTTCTCGCCGAGTCGGTACTGACCGGCCACGACGACTCCCTCGTGAAAACCGGCGGCGCCACGTTCGCGAGCGTCTCGCAGCGCCGCGGCGCGTTCCAGGGTGCGGATGCGCGTCAGTTGCGAGCGCGACTGCACGCGCCGTCGCACCTCGTGCGCGACCACGAAGCCGCTGATCACGCCGGCAGCGCAGAGCCCGCCAACCAGCACGGTAGCGATGTCACTTGGCATGGCGTACCCGAAGGCCACGCCCGCGCCGAGCACGCCGCCCGCCGCCGCACCGGCGAGCAGAGGCCAGCGCCCGGGCTCACTCCAGCGCACCTCGAACTCCTGCTCACCAAAGCTGCTGTAAGAGAGCGGTCGTACGCGTCCCGCTTCGAGCCCGAACAAGATGGGTATCGCCGACAGCTCGGCGGCGCGCGCCAGCGCACACAGCCCGTCCCGTTCGTACGGCGCTTCGCTGCCGCGCGTCGGGAGTCGGCCGCGCCACAGCCCGGCCTCGGAGTGCGCGGTCTGCCAGCGTTCGGTCATGACCTCGTCGCCGCCGTACTGATCGAGCTGTTGAAACGCGGAGCCGACGTCGGTGGTGCCGCGCAGCACGCGCGTCCACACGCCCAGATTCTCCGGGTGCACCACGCTGCGCACCGTGCGCACGATCTCGTCGCGTCCGAAGCGCGAGGCGAACGCGACGAGCGCCGAATGCCAGACGACAGTGGGCAGCGGCCGCGTCTCGTCCTCGAGGTAGTCGCGGTTCAACTTCGTTTTCAGCAGAAAAGCGTCCGCCTCGGCCTTGCCATGCTTGGCCTGAGCATGAAGCAATAAGCTTTTCACCCTCGAAGTGGTGGTCTTGCCGGTCGCGCCGCTGCGCAGCACCGAGCAAGCGTAGAAGGACGGCTGCCCCGGGTAAAGTCAGAGCGCCGCGCGGTCCCCTCTTTTTGGCCGTCGCCTACATCGGCCACTGCCCCGTGCGGGGCCGCCCCGGGCCGTTTCCGGCTAGTTCCCCGTTGAAAGGATCGGGTATTCGACAACCTTGCCACGCCTCGCCGAACAGCTTCGCGATTTCTGGGATCGCGTCGAGATCGTCGCCCGCGGAGCCGAGCGGCGGCGCTTCGACGCAGCGCGTGCCCTCGAAGCTGGAAAGCCGTGGGAAGCCCGCTACGAGGCGCTGACGCTGCTCGAGGAGTTGCCGCGATCTCCGCTCGCGCTCGCGCTTTGGGCGGACGCCGCGGAAGCAACCTGGCTCGACCACGAAGCCGCGGAGGCTCTGACGCGGCTAGCCAAGGAGGTGCCGTTTCGAGCCGATGTTTGGTACCGGCTCGCGCTAGTCCACGCGCGACTGGGACAGCCGGACGTGGCCGCCCTGGAACGTGCCGTCATGGCCGAGGAGCCGAGAACAGCGGCAGACGCTGCTCGTCTCCGGCTGGCCGAACACGATCTGGCGAGTGGCGACTACGCCCGCGCAGAGCGTTGGTTGGATCAGTTGACGCTCGGCACGCGCAGCTCGCCCGATGCGCTGGCGCTCCGTGCGCAGCTCTGGCTGCGAGCCGGGCAGGGTCAGCGGGCGCGCGCGCTCCGGACCAGGCTCCCCACTCCTGCGACGCTGGATGGCGCAGGTTGGCTGCTCTTTGGACAGCTCTGCCCGGAGGAGGACGCGGAGCAGGCCATCGCGGCGTTCAAGCGCGCGCTGCTCCTCGACGCCGCCGGCTCCATCGACACCATTCAGAATTTGCTCTGGGAAGACGCGGTGCCCGGGCTGGCCGATGGCGTCCGAGGGCTGGTCGAAGAGCTCGGTCAGGCAACGGACCCGGCCTGGCGCGCGAGCTTTGCAGCCGTCCAAGGGCGAAGGGACGAGGCGCTTTTGGCGCTCTCCGAGAGCGCGGCGAGACATCCCGCCATATATGCCGAGCGCTATCGCCGGGCGGCGCTCGAAGCGCGCTCCCCCGAGCATGTTGCGCGCGCCGTGCGGCTGTCGGAGCAGGCGGGAACGCCGCTCGATGCAGAGCTACTCGCCTTGGCGCAGGCGCTCGAAACCGAGGACCTGCCGGCGCGCGTCGCGCTCCTCGATACCGTCCACAATCAACCTTGGGCGTCTGAGCTACGGCAGGAGGCGTACCGCGCCTGGCTCTTTCCCGCTGACTGCGCGTGGAGCGCTCTGCTCGAGGAGCTGGGCCGGTCCTGTCGCAACCTGAGCTGGCTCGATGGAGTCCGTGAAACCGAAGCCATCGCGGTCGACCTGGAACGTCCCGTGCGTGTCGCGGTGTTGGGCGAATTCAACGCCGGCAAATCGAGCTTCATCAACGCTCTACTCGGGGAAGCGGTGGCACGTACCGGAGTACTGCCCACGACTACCACGGTGCACCGGCTGGCGTGGGCGCCGGAGCGTTTCGCGCGGGTGCAGCGGCGATCCGACAGCCAGCGCCAGGAACGCGTCGTCCCGTACAGCGCCCTGTCCGACGTGCTCGCGGCGCTGCCGAAACAGGAGAGCCCGGACGTGACTCTCTACGCACCGCTGGAGCTCCTGAAGCGTGTCGAGATCATCGACACCCCGGGGTTCAACGCGCTCGAACCCACTCACGCGCTGGCGGCGCGCCGGGCGCTCGATGACACGCACGCCGTGCTGTGGATCTTCGACGCCTCGCAGCCGCTCAAGCAGAGCGAGCGGACGGTGCTCGAGGAGCTGCGAGCACGCGAGCTGCCGTTATTCGTGCTGCTGAACAAAATCGACCGGTTGCCCGACGCCGCGGCGCTGCGCGACGCGCTCGTGCACGTGGAGCGCGGTCTCGCGGAGTGTCAAGTCCAGCCGGAGCACGCGCCGCTGGCATTCTCCGCGCGCCTGGCGCTACAGGGGCGGCTCGGCGACGTGGACGCCCTCGAGCGCTCGCAGTGGGCGAACGTGGAGCGGCTCATCGAAGGCAACCTGTTCGCGCGGAGCGCCGAGCTGCGGCAGCGTGCGCTGCTCGGCCGCGCGCGCCGGCTCGCGGCTCGGCTTCGACGAATCGCAGCGGAGCGGGTGCGGGCGGCGAGCGTCGAGCACGCCGAGCGCGTAGCGCGCTGGGAACGACTGACGCAGTCGGTAGCCCAAGTACGGAGTCGCCGGCTCGAGCTGGAGCGCGCGCTAGAAACCGCTCTTTCTGCGGAGCTGCCAGAGCTCGAGCGCGTGCTCTTGCCGGTGCGGCGCTACGCGAACGACGCGGCTGCCGTCCATTTCGTCGTTCAGCGCACCCGCGCGCTGCTGGCTCCCGCGCTGGCGCGCGCCGCGCTCGCGTGGCTCGGTGACGCAGCGGACGCCACGCTGGAGCCGGCGCTGAGAGCGCGCTTCGCCGCCGGCGCAGCGGCGCTGGCACCGTGGCTTTCGGGAGGTCGGGCGCCAGCCTCCGAGGACCCACAGCCGGCGGCCGTTCCCAGCGCTGCGGCGCGCCGGCAGCTGGCGGGCTCGTGTGCGGGAGAGCTCCTGGCCGTGCTCGAAGAACAGACCGGCTGCCTGCCGGTCCTCGCCGCGGATCCAGACGCGCTGCGTGCCGAGGCGCTGCTCGGCGCGCTCGAGCTCGGCCAGCATTGACTTCCCCGCAGAACCCGGGCTGTAAGCCAGGGGTGAGTCTCTGGAGCCTCAGGCGCCGCTGCCTCGGTGTGTGTGTCGCGTGCACCGCGCTGTGCAGCGGCGGGGGCACGCCTGCCGCGCCCGCCGCGCGGCTTTTGGAGCTCGAGGGCCGCGAGCTCTCCGTGCGCGCCGATCAGCTCGAGATCGACGTGGCGCGCGAGGTCATGGTGCTGCGCGGCAACGTCCAGGCGCGGCTCGGCGAGCTGCTCCTGTCGTGTCCGACCGTCGAGGCGCGGTATGACGCCGACGCGCATCTGAAGAGCGCCCGCTGTAGCGCGGGCGCGACCGCGAAGATGAAAGGGTTCTCGGCGACCGCGCAAACCGTGGACATCGACGTGCTCCGGCGCCGCCTGCGCCTCGACGGGCAGGTGCGGGTGGTGAGGGGCGGGGGCTGGCTGCACGCGGAAACGGCGGAGGTCGATCTGGTCACGGGCCGCGTCAGTCTGAATCAGGTCCGCGGGTCGATTCCGCTGGAGTCGCCCGCGAAGTGAGGCGCGTGGGCTCGTGACCGTGCTGCGCGCCGAGGCGCTGCGGGTGCGACGGGGTTCTCTGGAGATCTTGCGCGGGGTCGACCTATCCGTGTGCGCGGGTCGCGTGCTCGCCGTGCTCGGGCCGAGCGGCGCCGGCAAGAGCACGCTGTTTCGCACCCTGGTCGGAGATCTCCCGCCGTCGCATGGACGCGTGCTGCTCGATGAGCGGGACATCACGCGCGCGCCGCTCTGGGCCCGCGCGCGCTTGGGTATCGGTTACGTCCCGCAGACTCCGAGCGTGCTCTGGGATCTCACGGTAGCCGAGAACATCGCCACGTACGCGGCGCTCGCCCGTGTGACGGCAGAGGTGGCGCGCACGCGGGCGGACGAGCTCTCCCTCGGCGCGCTATTCGAAGTGCGTGCTCGGGCGCTGTCGGGGGGTGAGCGGCGCCGATTGGAGCTCCTGCGCGCGCTGCTCTCGAACCCGAAGGTGCTCGTGCTCGACGAGCCGCTGAGTGGTCTCGATCCCGCCGGCGCGGCCTCCGTCGCGCGCGTGCTGCGAGCTCGAGCCGAGCAGGGAATGGGCATCCTGCTCGCCGATCATCGCGTCGGAGAAGCGCTCGCGCTCTGTCACGACGCAGTGCTTCTCGCGGATGGGCAGGTGGAGCTCCGAACCCCTGCTGCGGAGTTTGCGGAGCACCCGGCGGTCGTCCGTCGCTATCTGGGCTGAACGGATTTTTAAGTTTTCCTGGGAAAAAGTAGAGTTCACGCCGGCGCTTGAGCGCGCCCTCCGCTAGCCTTAAGGTAAAGGCGCGCTTCTTGCCCGCCGATGTTACAGTGAACTCGGCTCGCGCTAGGAGTCCTGGCACGAAATGGAAATCAAGCAGCAACTCCGCCTGTCCCAGCAGCTCGTGATGACGCCGCAGCTGCAGCAGGCCATTCGTCTGCTGCAGCTCTCGCGGCTGGAGCTCATCGACGAGGTTCGCAAGGAACTCGACAACAACCCCGTACTTTCGGAAGACGAGCCCGAGCGCGCGGCGCGTGCCGAAGGAACCGGAGGAGAGCACCGAGCCGAGGCGCGCAAGGGAGAGGACGAGGGCGGCTACCAGCAGAGCCAGCAGGTTCGGGAGACGGAAAAACAGACGCGCGAAGTCGATTGGGAGAAATTCCTAGAGAATCGGACGCTTCAGCAGCCAAGCACGGGCGGTCGTGGCGGCTTCGAAGAGCTGCCCCCCATCGAGCAGAACCTGACCAAGCCGCGCAACCTGCCGGACCACATGCTCTGGCAGCTGCAGATGAGCGATTTCACCGATGTGGAGCGCCGGTTTGCCGAGCTCGTCATCGGCAACCTCGACGAAAAGGGCTACCTGGATCTGGCAGGGGTGGAGCGTCCCGACGGAACGCGTACGCCGGATCTCACCATGGAGGACCTCGCCAGCGAAGCGCACCTGCACCCCGACGACGCGCCGCTAGTGCTGGAGATGATCCAGAACTTCGATCCGCTCGGCGTCGCGGCGCGCGATCTGCGCGAGTGCCTATTGATCCAGGCGAAAGCCTACGGGTACGACGACATGGAGGTCGAGATCATCTCGAACCATTTGCATCACCTGGAAAAACACAACTACCAGGCGATCGCGCGTGAGATGAAAATCCCGCTCGAGGAAGTCTACGAGGCGGCGAAGGAAATTCAGAAGCTCGAGAGCCGCCCGGCTCGTAACTTCACGGACACCGACGACCGCACGATCGGCATCACGCCCGACGTTTACGTCATCAAGGACGGCGACGATTTCGTCGTGCTCGACAACGACCGCGGCGTACAGCGTCTGTTCATCAACGAAGCGCTCACGAAACGCCTGATGAAGGATCCTTCTGCGAAGGAGTTCATCGGTGAGAAGCTGCGCAACGCCCAGTGGCTGATTCGCGCGATCGAGCAGCGCAGAAAGACGATCATCCGCGTCGCGGAGTGCATCGTCGAGAAGCAGCGCGACTTCTTCGAGCGCGGAGTCGCGAACTTGAAGCCGATGATCTTGCGAGACATCGCCGAGGCCGTGGGCATGCACGAGTCGACGATCTCGCGCGTGACCACGAACAAGTACATTCACACGCCGCAGGGGCTGTTCGAGCTCAAGTACTTCTTCAACTCCAGCATTCGCCGCGTCGGGGAAGACGACATCGCCAGCGAAAGCGTCAAGCAGGCAATCAAGAAGATCATCGAGGGAGAGGACAAGAGCAATCCCCTGAGCGATCAGGCCATCGTCGAGCTGCTCGAGAAATCGGAGGGCATCAAGATCGCGCGACGCACCGTTGCCAAGTACCGGGAGATGCTTGGTATATTGGCGTCGTCCAAACGCAAGCGGATGTTCTGAGCAGCGCACTTTCCGGCTCACGCTCCTCGCTTGGTAGGGGGACTTGGAGCGCGGGGGCGGTCGTGTGCGCGTCGCTTGGGGCTCGGTGGCTTGGGGTCTGGGGCTCGGTGGCCTGGGTCACGAAGCCCGCTCCCCGGACGCACGTTAAAGCGTTAAGCTTGTGAGAAGCCGCTTCGGACCCACTCGTACGAGCAGCAGCATCGGAGGCCGAATGAACATCAGCATCACGTTCCGACACATGGACGCGAGCGAGGCCATCAAGGAGTATGCCCGCGACAAGGTGAGCAAGCTTCAGAAGTTTTTGCGCCAGCCGATGACCGCCAAGGTGACGCTTTCGCTAGATAAATTGCAACACGTCGCAGAGACGCAGGTGTCGAGCGGCGGAGCGCACCTCGAGGCAAAGGAAGTGAGCGACGACATGTACGCGTCCATCGATCGCGTCATCGCCAAGCTGGAGCGCCAGATTCGCGAAACGAAGGGCGCGGCGCAGTCGAAAATGCGACGCGGTTCAGTGACGCTGCGCACTACATCGGCCGAGGGCGAGTCGTCTGTGCTAGACGAGCGCGAAGCGGAGAGCGAAGCTTCCGACGAAAGCCCCGCGCTCAAAGCCAAGCAGCCCGCGATGCGAGCTGCCGGCAAGTCTTCCAAAACTTGAACGCCGCTCGCCCGAGCGGCGAAACTATAGCGATTCGGCCCATGCGATTAAGCGACATTCTCGCGTCCGATCGCATCCTCGTGGATGCAGCGGGCGGGACAGTTCACGACAAAAACGATGCCATCCGCTTGCTCTCCGAGATGCTCGCTCCGGTCGTAGGTGCCGAACAGCAGACCGTGGAGCGCTTGCTCATGGAGCGCGAGCGCCTCCAGAGCACGGGCATCGGGGACGGCGTCGCCATCCCGCACACCTCCGTGGAATCCGCACCGGGGCAGGCCGCGGCGCTGCTCTTGTGCCGGCGCGGAATTCCTTTCGAAGCCATCGATGGCGCCGACGTTCGCATCATCTTCGGTGTGGTCGGTCCCAAGCGCGCGACCGGGGAGCACTTGCGCGCACTGGCGCGCATATCGCGGCTGCTTCGAGACAACGCTACGCGGACGCGCCTGGTGGCTGCTGCTGACGCGCAGGCGGCCATGAGCCTGATCGAGGAGAACGACGCGTCCCTGCGGTGAACCCATGACCGTGTACGATCCGCCCTCGAACGCGCAGCGCGGTATCAGCGTTCGTGAGTTGCTGGATGACCCGGCATTGGAGCTGAACGTGCGGCTGGTCGCGGGGGCGCCCGGTCTGGATCGTTCCATCGGACACCCGCGCATCCAAAAGTCGGGACTGGCGATGGTGGGGCACGTGCACGGCATTTCCCCTCGCCGCATTCAAATCCTCGGCGAGACCGAGATGAGCTATGCGCGGGGGCTCGACGTCGAAGCGCAGACATCGGCGGCCAATCGACTATTCGCGATGGGCCTCTGCTGCGTGATCATGACGCGCGGCACCGATCCACCGCGTCCCTTCGTCGACGCGGCCGATCGCACGGGCACGCCGCTGGTCGTCTGTGCCGAGCGCTCGTCTTCTGCGATCACCGCGATTCATACGCTGCTCGACGAGCGGCTGGCGCCGCGCACACGCATTCACGGTGTGCTCGTCGACGTGTTCGAGGTCGGCGTGCTCTTGCTCGGCAAGAGCGGCATTGGGAAGAGCGAGTGCGCGCTCGAGCTCGTGATGCGCGGGCATCGCCTGGTCGCGGACGACGTGATCGAGTGCGATTTTCGCCCGCCTGGCATGGTGTTCGGCCAGGCCGCGGCGCTCTTGCGCCATCACATCGAGGTGCGCGGTCTCGGCATTCTGAACATCAAAGACCTGTTCGGCGTGACGGCGATCCGCGAGCGCAAGCGGCTCGATCTCGTGGTGCGGCTCGAGCTGTACGACGGTGAGCAGTCGTACGACCGCATCGGGCTCGACGACAACTACCGCGAGGTGATCGGCGTGCCCGTGCGCGAAGTGGTCTTGCCCGTGCAGCCCGGCCGCGACATGACGTCGATCATCGAGATAGCGGCGCGCAACGAGCTGTTGCGCTCGGCGGGCCACAACTCCGCGCGCGACTTCGTGCAGCGCATCGAAACGCGCTTGATTCACGGCGAGGACGTGCCCGCCTCGGTGCGGCCTTCGAGCCGGAGCACGCGCCGCAACGAGAGCTCCGCGCCGCCGCCCGTGCTGCCCGAGAGGAGACGATGAGCGAGGGCCGGTCGCTGGTCGTCGTGGTGACCGGCCTGAGCGGGGCCGGCAAATCGACCGCCGTAAACGCGCTCGAGGACCTGGGGTTCTTCTGCGTGGACAATTTGCCCACGCCCGTCGTCTCGCAGACGCTCGAGGCGCTGGACGCGGGGCGGGTGCGGCGGGTCGCGCTCGGTGTGGATGTGCGCGTGCGCCGCTTCTTGGACGACGCGACGCGAGTGCTGGATGCGATCCCGTCCGGCGAGCGGGAGCTCGTCGTGCTGTTCCTGGACGCCTCCGACGAAACACTGCTGCATCGCTACAGTGGTACGCGCCGGCCCCATCCTTTGAGTACGACGCTGGAACCGGGCAGCGAGCAGGCCGCCATCGCCGTGCTCGACGGCATCCGCCTGGAACGGGAGCTCCTGGCGGCGCTCCGCGCGCGCGCGACCGTGGTCATCGACACGACGCGGCTCAGCGTGCACGAGCTACGCCGGCAGATCGTCGCCCATTTCGGCCCGGGCGCCGGCAAGTTGCCGCGCATGCACACCCGTCTCGTGTCCTTTGGTTTCAAGTACGGGCCGCCGGTCGACGCCGATCTGCTCCTCGACGTGCGGTTTCTGAAGAATCCGTTCTTCGTGGACGAGCTCCGCGACCATCCCGGGACGGCTGCTGCGGTGCGCAATTACGTGCTTGGCGAGCCCGATACGGGCCAGTTCCTCGAACGCGCGCTGGGCCTGCTCGAGTTTTGCCTGCCGCGCTTCGAGCGCGAAGGAAAGAGCTATCTCACGATTGGCATTGGCTGCACCGGCGGGAGGCATCGCTCGGTCGTCATCGCCGACGTTTTGGCGCACGCGCTCGAGGAGCGTGTCGGACTTGCGATCGATGTCGTGCACCGCGACGTCGATCGGGTTACCCTTCGCGAGCCGAAGAGTGACCCGGATTTCATAGGTGGAGGGCCGAAGGGAGGCGGTGTAGCGTGACAGCCGCGAGGGGGACATTCCAGGTGAAGAACCGCCTCGGCCTGCACGCCCGTGCTGCGACGAAGCTCGTGCAGCTCGCGTCGTCGTTCCCGTGCGACATCGTGATCAGCCGATCGGGCCAGAGCGCCAACGCCAAGAGCGTGATGGGCGTGCTGCTGCTCTGCGGCTCGCAAGGTAGCAGGCTCGACATAGAGGCGACCGGCGTGCAGGCGGAAGAGGCCGTGCAGAAGCTGGGAGCGCTCATCGATTCGCGTTTCGGAGAGGAGGAGTAGCCGATGGCCGATCGGCCTTCCGAGCGCATGCGATTGGGCCGGCCCTGGACGCCGAACCAGTCGGATCGTCCCCCGGCCGCCGTGCTCGATGGTCTCGCGGGATCACCGGGAGTGGCCATCGGCCGTGCGCTGGTCGTCGACACGGAGCGTCCGGGCGTCGTGCGCCGCCACATCCCGAAGCACCTGGCCGATGAAGAGATGAGCCGCTACGGCGCGGCGGTCGCGTCGTCGGCCTTGGCTTTGCGCGAGGTGGCGGATCGCCTGCGAGCCAGCGCAGGGCGCGGAGAATCTTCGATCCTCGAAGCGTACACGATGATGGTCGAGGACGAGGGTCTGCGCGAAGACGTCGAGCGACGCGTGCGCATCGATCGGCAGTGCGCGGAGTGGGCGGTCGATTGTGCGATTCGCGAGCTCGCGGCGCAGATGGGCGCTGCCGACGACCCCTACCTGGCCGAGCGCAGTCACGACATCGAATTCGTGGGCGATCGTATCTTGCGGGCGCTCACTGGCAGGCAGCGCGCGCTGTCGCTGCCCGACACGGGAGAGCCGACGATCGTCGTGGCTCATGATTTGTCGCCAGCCGAAACGGCAGGGCTCTCCAAAGACCGCGTCAAAGCGATGGTGACGGAGGTCGGCACGCGCACGAGCCACACGGCGATCCTGGCGCGCGCGCTCGAGATCCCGGCGGTCGTCGGCGTGCGCGGCATCCTGGCACACGTCGGCAACGGCGATCAGATGGTGGTGGATGGGCTCCGCGGGCGCGTCATTCTGGGACCGACCGAGGAGATGATTCGCGCCGCGTCTGCGCGCGGCAATCGCTACGTGGCCATGGCGGAAGGCCTGCGGGAGCTGCGCGATCGTCCCGCGATGACCAAGTGCACGGTGCCGATCTTGCTGCGTGCGAACATCGAGCTGCCGAACGAATCGCAGATCGCGCTCGAACAGGGCGCGCAGGGCATCGGTTTGTACCGCACCGAGTTCCTGTACGTCGATCGCGCCGAGCCGCCGAGCGAAGAGGAGCAGTACGAGACCTATTGCCGCGTACTCCAGACGATGGCGCCGCTGCCCGTCACGCTCCGCACCTTCGACATCGGCGGCGACAAATTCGTGTCGAGCTTTCAGGCCCCTCCGGAAATGAACCCGGCGCTCGGCCTGCGCGCGGTGCGGCTCGGCCTGGCGCGGCCCGAGATATTTCTCCAGCAACTGCGCGCCATGTTGCGCGCGTCGGTGCACGGCAACCTGCGCATCATGGTGCCGATGATCTCCGCGCTGCGCGAGCTGCGCGCGGTTCGCGAGCTACTCGCGCTGGCGCGGCAGCAAATCGACGACGCGGGACAGCCGCGCGCGAGCCATACGCCGCTCGGCATCATGGTCGAGGTGCCCTCGGCCGCCATCATGGCGTACGAGCTGGCCGGAGACGCCGAATTCCTGAGCATCGGCACGAACGACCTGGTCCAGTATGCGCTCGCGGTCGATCGCTCCAGCAACGAGCTCGCCTATCTCGCGTCGCACTTCGATCCGGCCATTTTGCGGCTCGTGCGTACGGTCGTCGAAGCAGGTGAGCGACGCGGGCGGGCCGTGGCCGTGTGCGGCGCGATGGCGAGCGAGCCGCTAGCCGCGGTGCTGCTCGTGGGCATGGGACTCCGCGAGCTCAGCATGGAGTCGTCGGCCATTCCGGGCGTCAAGGAAGCGATCGGCCGCATTACCGTCAAGGAAGCGGAAGCCGCCGCCAATGAAGCGTTTCGTTGCGTCACGGCCGAAGAAGTGGTCGAGTGCGTGACGGGCGCGATCGGCATAAAGATCGCCGACCTCTTGGACGCGGACGACTTGCCATGATCTCGATGAATGCGATGAAGCACGCGCCAAGCCGGCGCGGGCTGATGACTTTGCTCGTGTGCGCGCTGCTCGGAGCGTGCTCCCCAACGCCGCGGACGGCGTTCGACGCGCGTCTGACCAACGGGCGCTTCGCGTTCGTGATGGGCCAGGGTAGCTCGTGGCACGGCTACGACGTCATCCGCATCAATTCGAAAGGCGAGTGCTGGTACACGTTCAGCGAGCTCGATAGCGAAAGCGCGCAGGTGGTGTGGCGTGAGGCATCGTTCACCGTCCCGAAGGCGACGCTCACGGCGCTCAAGGAGGAGCTGAACGAGATCGCGTTCTTCTCGCTGAACGACGAGTACAAGGGCGCGCAGGCTCCGGGGCGCTCTCAGTGGTTCGTGAAGGTGCGGATCAACGAGCAAAAGAAGGCAGTGTTCATGGACAACGAGTTTCCGCTGCAGGCCCTCCGCCTCGAGAAATTCATCTCCGAACAAGTGCTCGACCCGCGCCGCGAAGTTTTCAAGCAGGCTCGGCCCATCCCGCGGGAACAGGGGCAGGAGCCCGTACGCTTCTAGAGTGGGAACGGTTTGGGAAAGTGAGAAGCGCGCTTAGATCCCGACGCAATCGGTGCGGCGTGGGGCGGGGCGGCGCGTGCCGCCGCGCAGAAAAGCCGGTCTGGAGCGCCTTATCGCCCAGCCCAGCTCCGGGCCCGCGGGGACGTTAGGGTTTCGGATTTCTTCGGAAAACGCAAAACCGAGCCTTTCCAACGCGAACCCTGCGGTGCCAGCTCCGGTGCGCTCGTGTGACGGTGGTGGAAAGGTTCGGTTGACCTGATCTTCGCGGCGCGTATACTCCGCCGAGCTAAATACAGAGGATCGAATCACTATGTCGCTTGAAACTGTCGCCAAGGCGCGCGTCATCACCCAGTACCGCCTCCACGACACGGACACGGGGTCTCCGGAGGTCCAGGTCGCGCTACTCAGCCAACGCATCGAGTACCTGACCGAGCACTTCAAGACTCACAAGAAGGATCATCACTCACGGCGCGGGTTGCTGAAGCTCGTCGGCAAGCGGCGCCGCCTCCTCGATTTTCTCAAGAAGTCTGACGTTGACCGCTATCGCAAAGTGGTCAGCGCGTTGAACCTGCGTAAGTAACGCCGGTTCCGTCTCGTTTTTCCGAGTGCGAGGCGTCCAGCACTTCAACTTCGCTTCGTGCGCATCACTCGGTATGGGGGTCTTGCGCAGGCATCGAGGCTGAAGGGAGGCGCTCGCATTCGGCGTAATGCCGCACGAAGCGGCTTTGGCGCTAGGAGCGCATCTCAATGTTCGTTCGCGAATCCGTGATGGTGGGTGGTAGGCCTCTCACCTTCGAAACCGGTCGGCTGGCGAAGCTCGCCCACGGTTCCATCCTGGTCAGCTTTGGTGAAAGCATGGTGCTCGTCACCGCGACCTCCACCGACGAGCGTCCGGGGCTCGACTTCTTTCCGCTCACCTGTGAGTACGTCGAAAAGACGTACGCCGTGGGCAAGATCCCGGGGGGCTTTTTCAAACGTGAAGGCCGCCTGCGCGACTACGAAGTACTCGCTTCGCGCTTGATGGATCGTCCGCTAAGGCCGCTGTTTCCCGAGGGGTTCAAGAAGGACACGCAGGTCATTGCGACCGTCCTGAGCTCGGACAAGACCAACCCGACGGACGTGCTGGCGATGACCGGCGCGAGCGCCGCGCTGCACATCTCCGACATTCCCTGGGACGGGCCCATCGTCGGCATTCGCGTCGCGCGTCTCGAGGGCGAGCTCATCTCATATCCGACGTTCGAACAGGCGGACAAGGCGGACATCGACCTCACTGTCGCCTGCAGCAAAGACGCCATCGTGATGGTGGAAGGTGGCGCCGATGAGTGCAGCGAAACCGACCTGATCGACACGCTGATGTTCGCGCACCGCGAAGCGCAGCCGATTCTCGAGCTGATCGAGCGGATGCGCGCGGCCGTGGGCCGCACCAAGCGCGAATTCTCCGTGTCGACGCTCGACGCGGAGATCGCCAAGAAGGTGGGCGAGCTCGCGGATCCGGAGTTTCGCGTGGCCTGCGTCATCAAGGAAAAGCAGGCGCGCTACGACTCCTACAAGAAGATCAAAGAAGCCGTCGTGGCCCGGCTCAGCGGC
>DATDJP010000245.1:0-72166 GCA_036520475.1 Polyangiaceae bacterium
AACAAGCGCAAGGAATTCGGGCGTGACAATGCGGCCTCGCCATCGGCCGGTCAGACAATTGAGCCCTCGTCAGACCTGGCATCCGCCAGCACCGTCAGCGAAACCAATCGCTCCGCCAAGACCGGTGGCACGCCGACGGGCGACATCGCAACCGGCTCTGGCTCGCTCGACCGCGTGCGTACCGATGCCGGTGGCCAGGCGCTAACGACAAACCAGGGCGTGGCCGTCAGCGACAACCAGAACTCGCTGAAGGCCGGACTGCGGGGACCGACCCTGCTCGAAGACTTCGTCCTGCGCGAGAAGATCACGCACTTCGATCACGAGCGGATCCCCGAGCGCGTCGTTCACGCTCGCGGCAGCGGCGCGCACGGCTTCTTTCAGCCGATCAAGTCGATGGCTCACTTGACGCGTGCGGCATTCCTCCAGGACCCGAAGAAGAAGACTCCTGTATTCGCGCGCTTCTCCACGGTAGCCGGGGGCGCCGGCTCGGTCGACCTGCCGCGCGACGTACGCGGCTTCGCAGTGAAGTTCTATACCGAAGAGGGCAACTTCGATCTGGTTGGCAACAACATCCCGGTATTCTTCATTCAGGACGCGATCAAATTCCCGGACTTCGTGCACGCGGCGAAACAGGAACCCGATCGAGGCTTCCCCCAAGCGCAGACGGCGCACGATAACTTCTGGGACTTCATCTCGCTCGTGCCCGAGAGCATGCACATGGTCATGTGGATCATGTCCGATCGCACCATCCCGCGATCGTTTCGCTTCATGGAAGGCTTCGGGGTCCACACGTTCCGGTTGGTCGATGCTGGGGGTAAGTCGCGCTTCGTGAAATTTCACTGGAAGCCCAAGCTCGGGCTGCAGTCCGTGGTGTGGAATGAAGCCGTCAAGATCAACGGCGCGGACCCCGACTTCCATCGGCGCGATTTGTGGGACGCCATTCAATCCGGCAACTACCCAGAGTGGGAGCTAGGCTTACAAGTGTTCGACGAAGCATTCGCCGAGCAGTTCCCGTTCGACGTGCTCGATGCCACGAAGCTCATTCCGGAAGAGTTGCTGCCCGTGCGACGCGTCGGTCGCTTGGTGCTCGATCGCACAGTGGACAATTTCTTCGCAGAGACCGAGCAGGTCGCGTTCTGCACTCAGAACGTCGTTCCGGGCATCGATTTCAGCAACGATCCATTGCTGCAGGGTCGAAATTTTTCCTATCTCGATACTCAACTGAAGCGCCTCGGCAGCCCGAACTTCACGGAAATTCCCATCAACGCGCCCAAGTGTCCCTTTGCGCATCTGCAGCAGGACGGGCACATGGCGATGACCAACCCGCGTGGACGCGTCAACTACGAACCCAATTCGTGGGGTCACGGTGGCGGTCCCCGAGAGGACCCCAAACACGGCTACCGCTCCGCAGAAACACAGGAGTCCGGAACCAAGCTGCGCATTCGGCCCGAGCTGTTCGCGGATCACTACAGTCAAGCGCGGCAATTTTACGTCAGCCAAACGGCTGTCGAGCAGCAGCACCTTCAGAACGCGCTCGTCTTCGAGCTCGGAAAGGTGGAGACCCCCGCGATTCGTGAACGCTTGGTCTCGCACCTCCGCAACATCGACGAAGGCTTGGCGAAGGGCGTGGCCGCGGGTCTCGGCCTGAGTGAGCTGCCCGCTCCAGCACACCCTGCGCGCACCCCAATCACCGATCTGCCACCATCGGCGGCGCTCAGCATTCTGAGCAATGGCCCGAAGAGCTTCCAGGGTCGGAAAATGGGGCTGCTCCTCACGGACGGAGTCGACGCTAGCTTGCTCCAAGCCTTGACCCAGGCCTTGGCGAAAGAAGGCGCCGTCGTGGAAGTGATCGCGCCCACCGTCGGCGGAGTCACGGCGAGCGACGGCGCTCGGCTGCCGGCGAAGCAGGCGATCGCGGGTGGACCGTCGGTGCTCTACGACGCGGTCGCGCTGTTGCCCGGGGCCGACCAGGTTGCGGCTCTCGCCAGCGATCCAGCGGTACGCGACTTCATCGCCGATGCGTTCGCGCACGCCAAATTCATCGGTTTCGTGGAGGCCGCGCGTCCGTTGTTCGAGAAGGCCGGCGTCGCCGCGCCGCTCGATGCCGGCTGCGTACTGCTCGCCGCCCCGGCTGACGCCGGAAAATTCGTCGAACAGTGCCGCGCTCTGCGCTTCTGGCCGCGTGAGGGAGGCTAACGCGTCGCGGGCGCTGTGTTTACGCAAACGTCACTCGTGCCTCACGCTGCTGTAACACCCGAGGTGCAGCTTGAGCCGGGTGAAGCGCAGCGAGTGGAGTCTGTGCATCACTGCCCAGTCCAAGCCTGGACGGGCTGCACGCTCGTGATGCCGTCGAGCCGGTCTCGAAAGCAAGCCGCGAGCAGGCAACTAATTTCGGTCGCAGACGCCCGAGAGCGCTGCGCACCTCGACTCAGAAAGACTCGCAGTCGCTGGCTGCGGCTATCGCGCCGGAAATGTCACGGCCATGACGTGGGCATTGTCGTAGCTCACGTCGTTCACGAGTGTCGTCGAGCGGTCGGCTGACGGCGACGCGAAGGGATTGGGCCGGGACGTCATGAGCATCCGTGCACCCAGGGAAGCTAGCAGCTCCGTTTCGGCCACCTGCTCCCACTCTCTATAACTCGTCAGCACGCACGGGACGTTCTGACCGCGCAAGTCGAGCAGCGTGCTCCGCCAGGACGGATAGAGCAAGAGTCCACAGTTGAACCCGATGATCAGATCGGGAGCCCCTGTGCTGCGCCACACGCTCTGGCGATATTCGGCGCGATGGAAGCGGCAGCTGAGGTGACCCGTGTTGCGCGGCTTCGCGCACGACTCGAGCGGGAGCTCAGGACCGAACAATTCGATTTCAATTTGTGCGTCTGGCCATGACGCGAGGGCGTCTGCATACAAAAACAGCGGGCCCTGGGCTTCACGTTCCGCGCTGGCGACGACATGAATGCGCAGGCGGCGCTGCTTCGGCACGAGGGACAGGTGCCGGAGGGCGTACGCCAGCGTGAGCGGTCGAGAGGCCAGCGCTCCCGCGACGCGCCTACACGCCGCCGCCTTTCCGGCGAAATCCAGGAGGTAGTGCTGCAGGTCCGACGGAGCGTGGCCTGGTCTCGCCGACGACCGGAGCAGCACGAGCTCTGCGGCCAGATCCTCCGGTGTCCAGGTCGCGAGCACGGCGCGGTCCTCGGCGATCTCGCGCAGCCGAGCGCAGACTCGCGCGTGCCAGGGTCGATCCTTCTGCCAATGATTTTCGGAGCAGTAGCTCACGCAGGAACACGCCGAGCACAGCCGGGCGCTGGGCGCGCCGCATACGACGCAAGGACGCTCGACTCCGGGCAGCGGTTCGACCAGGCGAGCAGCCGCTGGCGCGCCGCAGGCGAACTCGCCGAAACTCAGGGCGCGAATCTTCTCGAGCTCGGCGACCTGCTGGCTCCAGGGTAGAAACCGAAACCGTCTTTCCCGCTCGGTGTGCACGCATGAAAAGCGTACGTGCCGTGCGTGCCGCTCGTGCTCCGCGCGCGTGACATTTCAGTGGCGCCCGCTCTGCAACAATTCGCGAGCGGTGCGTTCCGTGCCCTCGTCCGCCGGAAAGAAGCACTCGATGCGCACCTCCTGTAGGGTGATGTCCTGCGGTGTGCCCAGTGTGGTGATCGCGGAGAAAAAGTTGAATACGTTGTCGTCTTTGCAGAAGCGGACGGGAATGACCGGCACGAGCGCGACTTCCAGGCTCGGTTTGCTCCAGCGACGCGGTACGCCGGGATAGCTCAGCAAAGAGCTCAATAGTTTTTCGATGGCAGCATCTTTCACCCCGGCGACGGCCTCCCGCTGCACGCGCCGCAGCAGGCTCTCCGCGACTTCCTCCCAGTTGGTCACGTACGGACGCACGGCGCGGGGATCGAACATCATGTGCAGCACGTTGCTCGGCGCCGCCCCCGCGGACTCGCCGAGCAAGAAGCCGAAGAAGCGCTGTGCAGCAGCGTTGGCCTCGAGCACGTCCCAGCGGCGATTCATCACCACCGCCGGGAAAGGCTCTTGTTTTCTCAGGATCGCCTTGAGCGCCTCGTGCACCGGCAAAAGCTCGGGCGCGTCGAGGGCGGTTTCCTTGTAGACGGGCGCGAAGCCAGCCGCGAGCAGCATGTCGTTCCGCTCCCGGAGCGGCACATCCAGCACCGTCGCGAGCAGCACGATCATTTCACGGCTCGGCTTCGCGCGTCCGTTCTCCAGAAAGCAGATGTGGCGGGCCGAAACCTCGGCCTCGTTCGCGAGCGCCAGCTGGCTCAAGTTTCGCGTCTTGCGCCAGTACTGAAGCAGGCTACCGATGCTGTTCGAAGGCAGGGAAGGCAGGTCGAGCGCGGCCATGTCTCGCATTATTCACGGGCAGAGGCCTCCGACAATGACCTGGCAGGTAAGCGCCGGTCAGCCAGGGTAGAGCTTCTCGATCACGTCCGCCGTGATTCCGCGCTCGTACGGCTGCGGGCCGCTCCTGGCCACGCGCTGCCAGGAGGGACGCGCGCTCACGCGTTCCCACCACGCGAACAGGTGCTCCCGTGCGCGAATGGGCTCGGCTTCGCCCGTTTGCGTCAGGTAGTCGAGGTAGGGCATCCAGTGGATGTCGGCGAGCGAGAAGCCGTTGCCGGCGAAAAATGCGCTCTTTTTCAGGTGTTCGTTGGCGACGTCGAGCGCGAAGCCCATGCCTTCGCGCCCGGCGCGGATCACCTCTGCCTGCTGCTCCCCGCCGATGAAGCGCCGAAACAGGACTTCTACGAGCAGCGGGTGTGCGAACGGAATGAAATACGAATCCGCCACGCTCATCCACTGCTCGACGCGCGCTGCAGCGACCGCTTCGCTTGGCACCAGCGCCGAGCGCGGCGCCAGGTGTTGCAGGTAACGCTGGATGGCGCGGGTCTCGTAGATGACCACGCCGTCGTGTTCGAGCACTGGCACCTTGCCGAATGGATGCAGTGCCAGGTGCGAGGCTGCCTTGTGCTCGCCTTTTGGCACCATCACGAGCACGAGCTCCGCCTCTTGGCCGTTTTCGGCGATCGCCGCCAGTACCTTGCGGGTGTTGATGCTCCAGGGGTGACCGTAGATCTTGATTGTCATGTGAACGCTCCTCGCGGCGAGACGCACGCTGCGCTCGCGAGAGAGACTGTGGGGCGCGCTGCCTGCGCCCTCAATTCCCTCCGAGGTAAGTGCCGCGCTCGCGTTCAACGATGTAGCGAGCGCGAAACATTTGCGCGACTCATGCCGCAAAGCGCGCAAGTCGCGAGCGACTCCCTCTAACATGCGCCGCGTCCACGCCGACTTGCTGGTCGTGGACGACATGGAGGGCGAAAATGATGAAGCTTCGTACAACGGACGTGCAGACCCCTGAACCGCGAGCCAATGCGGCGCGCTTCCAGCGGAAACGGCGCAAATTGGCGCGCGCCGCGCTGCCAGTCCTGGTCGCCAGTGGCTGCGGTGTGGACTCCGGGGACCCCGGCGAGAACGCGTTTGCGGCGCACGCGCTCAGCGTCACGACCTCGTTTCAGAACGGCGTGTTGCCGAGCGCGGCGTACGCGGGCAGTACGGACGCCACCATTCGTCAGGCCAGTGCTACCACGAACTACGGCAGCGCCACGACCTGCGAGGCGGACGGCGACGACGGCAGCGGCGTGGACAAGTCGTGCATCCTGCGCTGGTCGTTGAGCGGCATTCCCGCCGGCAGCGCCGTCACTTCCGCCAGCGTGCGGCTCCGCGTCCTGGATGCGTCGTCGAACACGTACAATGTCTACGAGGTGAGACGTGGCTGGACCGAGTCGCAAGTCACCTGGAACAACGCGACGTCTACGAGTGCCTGGGCTTCTCCAGGCGCACAAGGTTCCACCGATCGCGGCGCGTTGATCGGCACCGCGACGGGCAGCGCAACCGGCGCCCTCACCATCACCTTGAACGCCGCGGGGATCGCCCTCGTGCAATCGTGGGTCAACGGAGGGGCCAATAGCGGCATCATCGTCGCCAGCACCACGAACACCAACGGCATCGATTTCGCGTCATCCGAGCACGCCACGCTGTCGTACCGGCCGACGTTGGCCATCACGTACGACACCGGTGGCAGCGGTGCGGGCGGTACGGGCGGTACGGGTGGCACCGGCGGCGGCGGCACGGGTGGCAGCGGCGCGACCGGTGGCTCCACGCAAGCCAACCTGCTCGTCGCGTTCATCGGCGATCAGGGAAACAACGGCAATTCGGACGCGGTCTTGAACCTGATCAAGAACGAAGGCGCCGCCGCCACGGTACACAACGGGGATTTCGATTACGCGAGCAACCCTGCGGCGTGGAACAGCCGCATCGATCGCATCCTGGGCGCGAATTACCCGTATTTTGCCGTTGTCGGCAATCACGACGCGGCGGCGTGGGGAGGAACTAACGGCTATGCCAGCTATATCGCCGCACGGCACGCGCGCGTACCCGAGATGAGCTGCACGGGCGAGCTCGGCGTGCGCGCCACGTGCCGCTTCCGTGGCCTGTATCTGATTCAGTCGTGCGTCGGCACGGGCGAGCTGCGCTCGTCGTGTGGCAAGGATTCGGCAGACCAGGTGGGCTTCATCCGGAGCGCGCTCTCGGCCGACAACTCCGTGTGGACGGTGTGCAACTGGCACAAGAATCAGAACGACATGCAGGTCGGCGGCAAGGGTGACGAGGTCGGCTGGAACGCGTACCGGGAGTGCATGACCGGCGGCGCCATGGTCGCGACCGGACATGAACACTCCTATTCGCGCACCCTGACGATGACCAACGTGGGCAATCGCAGCGCAGGCCACGGCGCCGTCGGAGCGCACACGCTCGTCGAGCTCGGAGCGGGCCGAAACTTCGTGTTCGTTTCGGGACTCGCCGGCGTGGGCATTCGCGACTACGTCGCCTCCTCGCACGACGACGACACGTGGTGGTCGTCGTACTACGCCAGCAACCGCTGGGTCAAAAACGGCACCCTCATGTCCGGGACGGCCAGGTACGGCGCATTGTTCGTGCGCTTCAACGTGGACGGAGATCCGAAGCGCGCTCGCGCCTACTTCAAGGACGTGAACGGTCGCCTCGCCGACGAGTTCACGATTCAGGTGCGTTAGCGCTGGCTTGACAGCCGCGCTGGGCGACCTGACTCTCGGGCCCAGCCGGCACGGGATCGTGGCAGTCATCGTTCAACTCTCCGATTTGCACCTGTTCGCGAATCCCAGCGAGCAGGTGCACATCTTCGACGAGCTCGTCACGGCGCTCCGGCACGTGAACAAGCAGTGTGGTCCGGTAAAGCTGCTCGTGATTACCGGCGACGTGTTCGACACGGCGAGCGTGGATACGGGTCTCGCGACGCATCGCTTCGCGGAGTTGCACCGGGAGCTGCGGCGCGCGCTCGCCCTCGACGCGCCCACCATCATCGTGCCCGGTAATCACGATCGCCGGCGCGCCGGTATCATCGGACCGCACCGCGAAGGGCTGTTTCTGGCGCTGCGCGACGCGCTCGGCCCAGAAGCGTGGGTGCATGGCTGCAACACGCCGTTTCTCGCCGAGCTGATGCCGGAGAGCATCGTGCCGATGCCGCTGTGGATCATCGCGTACGACACGACCTATCTGCCGCACGGCCTACTGAGTGCGGGCGGAGCGTTTCGCCAGGAGGACTTGCTTCACGCCGCGGCGCGCATCGGGGACCGACATCCGGACTGGCCGATCCTGGTGCTGCTGCACCACCACCTGGTGCCCACGCCGCTCACGGATCTGGGCCCGATCGAGCTGGGAGCGCGCACGAACGCCGTCTTGCGTTGGGGTGTCGAGCGCGTGCTGCCCGGCATCATCGCCCACGCCGACCGCGAGGAGTTGACCATGACCGCGCTCGGCGCGGGCACGGCACTCTCTACGCTCCACAGCATGGGCCGCGCCGTATTGGTACTCCACGGGCACAAGCACTACGCGACGGCACGCATGCTGAACGGGACGATTGCAGGGCAGGGCGATGTGATCCTCGTCTCTGCCGGCAGCGCGGGGGTCGCACAAGCCTGGCACGACACGAGCGAAGAGGACGCCGCGCGGCTCTGGCCGTCCTTCAACGTGATCGATCTCACGGACGATCTCTTGCGCGTCGATACCTGGGGGTTTGCCTGGAAGACGGCGGCCACGCAGTCCCGTCGGCCCCTGGTGCGAGCGCGGCGGGAGGGCTCACAATGGCTGGTCGAGCCGGTGCCGAGCGACTACGCCGATCCAGGGCCACGCTTGGTTCAGAATCGGTCACGCATTCAGCTCGAGGCCACGGCCGATGGCCGGCACTGGAGCTACACGTGCGAGCGGACGGTGCTGCCAGCTACCGACTCCCCGTTGATTCGCTACGTGGAAATCGTGTCCGGTATCGCCGGCGCGCGCTGCATCATGAACGACAAGGGGACGGAGGTGCCGCTGCCCACGCACGTGCATCTCGACGTCGGGGGCGTCGTGCATTTTCGCGTAGCCGCAGGGCTGTGTCGCACGTTGGCGCGTGCGAAGGAGCTGTTCGGGGATCGCATGACTCCGTTTGCGTCCGTGGGCTTGATGAACCGCTACCACAGCGAAGAGGCGTGCCTGACCGTGAGCGGACTCGGCGATGACGCGATCACGGCCTTTGCCAGCGCCACGGACCTGGGCACGGGTCTCGAGCGGCCGCTCGCGCTCCGGCGCGACGCGGCGGGTGAGCTGCACGCCAGCTACGCAGAGTGCCCGCCGCGCACCTTGCTGCGCGTCTATTGGCCGCTCCAGCGCTGAATCGCCTACTTCAGGCCCATGCAGTTCGCGTAGTAGGTCACGGTCGCGGGCCAATCCGAGAAGATGCCGCGAATACCGACTTTCTTCGCGAGCACGTCGAGCACCGTGAACACGTCGCCATCGTTGTCGATGACCGGTGTCAGCGACTGAAAGTAGTACCCGCCGCCGGTCGCGAGTGGGCCCGATCGCTCGAGAGTCCAGGTGATCAAATCGAGGCCTGCTGCGCGCGCGGCTTGGGCATACGCAGACGGCACGACGCGGTTTGCCGAGTCGAGCGTGAGCAGCGCCCACATGGGTGGGGCAATGATCCGCACTCCGCGCGCCGAAAGCTCACGCATGCCGGCGGTCGCGACCTCGACGCCACCGGGCTGATCGACGCGGTCATCCAGGTAAACCGCTTGCTTGCCGAACGCGGGCGCGTTCTCGATCCAGTAGAGCACGTCGTTCAGATTGAAGGACTGAGCGAACACGCGGCCGGGGTGGATGCGCGCCTGCGCATACTCGTCGATCAACTGCTGCGCGTATGCGCTTTGCGTGTAATCGCCCTGGTACGGCATGCTCACCCTCGGCGCCTTGAGCTCGGGCGTAAACTTGAGGCCCATGCCGCCGATCAGCTCGATGCTCTCCTTGTGCGTCAGAAGCGTGCCGCACGTGGAGTACAGGTCGGTGCGCCAGCGCGGCGTTCCGTTCATGTATTCCTCTACCGTACGACCATTGGGGTTGAAGGCGTCCATTTTGCCGCACAGCGTCTTGAACTCGGCGAGGGTGACGTCGCTCGCGCAGCACTCGACGCTGGCTGGCGTGCCCGCGGCGGGGTCCGCCGGCGTGAACGGTACCCGACACTTCGCGGCGAGCGCCGGGTTTGCCAGGATATTGGTAGTGGTGTGCAGGTCACACTGATCGTGACGGCAGACGAGGTGCCGGTCCTTGGTGAACGTGACGTCGCACTCGACGATGCCCGCGCCCATACGCGCCGCGGCCTCGTAGGACTCCTTGGTGTGCTCCGGAAACTGCAGCGGCGCGCCGCGGTGGCCGATGGAAAAGTCGCTGCGCTCCGCCCGCTGTTCGGAGCAAGCCGCGAGCTTGTCCTTGAGCGGTCCTTCGTCCATGTCGAAGACGAGGTAGTAGGGACGCGGTCCGAACTGGACGCTGATCTTCATCTTGATCCGCCGCGCGGACGCCACGAAGCCCTTTTCCAGAGCACGCGGCGCCGCGGCGGTCAGCGCCTGACGGTTGGACTGTTCGGGCTGAAAGCCGTGCTCGTCGGAGCTGTTGCAGGCGACGCCTGCCAGCAGAGACAGCGTGCAGACGTGACGAACCAGGCGATGTTGAACACATGTAGGCGGCATATCGAGTTCCCTTCGTGCGGTCGTGCGAGGGGGCCTTCATAGCCGCTCTTCTGTCACGGCTCGGTGCAAGCTCGGCAACAATCTCAAAGCGATCGCGCCGCGCCGTGGTCGCCAGAAGGTCGCGCGGAGTTCGAACAAGTGTCACGCGGCTTGCCTCGCGATGGCGGTACTCGGGAGCTCCGATAGCGAACAGCGCTCGAGGAGCTTTGCCATGAAACCCGTATCATTCGTGCTTTCTGTTGCTGGCGTCGCGCTGAGTGCGTTGACGGCGTGTTCCGATGAATCCGATCCACCTGCAGCAGCGCCCGCGGCGGCCGTCGAGCTGTCACTCGCCGAGACTCCTGAGGACGCGCGCTGTCTGCGCGTCACCTTCGACGGCGCTCGCGACGTCACCCGCCTGCTGTCCCTGACTCCGGGCCAACCAGCGAGCTTTACGCTGGACCGCTTGCCGGTCGGTCTCGTGAACGTGGACGCCCAGGCGTTCCCCCTGGCTTGCAAGAGCGTGGCTTCCAGCAGCGTGCCGAGCTTTGCCTTGCAGGCTCCCGAGACCGTCCAGCTGCGTAGCGACCAGACCACGCGTCTTTCCCTGAAGCTCGTGAGAAATGGCCGAATCGGGCTGGAGGTCGAGTTCGAGGAGACCAGCGCGAGCGGCGCGGTAAATCTAGCCGTCATCGGCGACACGCCCTACGGCAGTGATCAGCTCGCGGCCTTTCCGGCGCTGGTGAACGCCATCAACGCGGCCGGGGTCTCGAGCGTCGTGCACGTGGGCGACGTCAAGAACGGCAGCACGTCCTGTGATACCGCGTACTTCCAGACTATTTCCCGACATTTCGCCGAGCTCGCCAGCCCCCTCGTGTACACGCCTGGCGACAACGAGTGGACCGATTGTCACCGCGCCAACAATGGCGCTTACGACCCGCTGGAGCGCTTGAGCGTACTGCGACAGATCTTCTACCCGGAGCCGGGCGTGACGCTCGGCGCCGCCAAGGCCGTGCTGAGCCAGGCGAGCGTGCCCGCGCACTCCGAGTTCGTGGAAAATCAGCTGTGGATCGAAGCTTACGTCGTGCTGTCGACGGTGCACGTCGTTGGCAGTAGCAACGGGTACGCGCCGTGGTTCGGCAACGACACGACCGGCACCAAACACGACGACCCGGAGCGCCGCATCGCGGAGGTGGAAGCGCGCATCGGCGCAGCCCTCGAGTGGATCTCGCGCACCTTCGATTTGGCTGAGCGCACGTCGGCGCCGGGCGTCGTGGTGTTCATGCAGGCCGATACATTTCAGGGCTCGACGAGCGGGTTCGTCGAGATCATCCGGCTCATCGCCGAACGAAGCCGAGCTTTCGGCAAGCCGGTGCTGCTCGTGCAGGGGGATTCTCACCGCTACCTGGTCGACGCACCGCTCGCGACTGGCAGCGCCGAGTACGAAATTGGCGCTCCGGTGCCGAACCTGACGCGTTTGGTCGTGGAAGGGGAGACTGTCGGCGAGTGGCTGCGATTGAGCATCGCGCCGGGTAGCGCGGACGTTTTCAGCTGGGAGCGCGTGCCCGTCGGCGGGAGTGGAGACGGCGGCGTGCCGACTGCGACTGTCGTCATCAACGAAGTCTCTTCCAACCCAAACCCGGACTGGGTCGAGCTCTTGAACGTGAGCGGTGCCGCCGTCGACGTCGGCGGCTGGACCTTCGGCGACAACGACCCCACGCACGTGTACACGCTGCCGGTAGGCACCACGATCCCGCAGGGGGGATCGCTCGTGCTCCGCGAGGGACCGAACTTCGCGTTTGGTTTGGGCAGCGCAGACTCCGCGATCCTGCGTGATCCGGCGGGTGCGGTCGTCGATCAGCACAGCTGGACCGCGCACGTCAGCTCGCAGGGACGCTGTCCAGACGGCACGGGCCCCGTCGTCGCCATGACGCCCAGCCCTGGCGCGGTCAACGTCTGCCCTTGAGCGCGCGCTCGCGCTTGCTCAATGCTTCGTTTCAAGAAACTCACCGGAGCGAGCGCCGCGTGCCACCTGCAATGAGTCTTCTTCGATCCGGCACCCGCTGGAGGAGGAAGCTCAATGGGGTCGCTCGGTATCGTCGGCGCAAAACGCCAATTCTTGCTCGGATTCATGATTGTCCTGAGCGTCGCTCTGTCGTGCGTCCTCGGCTGTGCAGGGCAGAAGCCGCGCGCTCTGGAACGCAGCATCGATCCGGACGCGTGGCGTTTCGAGCAAGCGCGGCGGGCGACGGGCCTGGATACGCCGGCCCGAGTCGCCGACACCCACGTCGTGCTCTTGATGATCGACGGAGTGCGCTGGCAGGACGTGTTTCGAGGTGTGGACCGCGCTCTGGCCCGGAAGCACGGCCTGAGCGCGCGCGAGCACGTGAGCGCGGCTGCGCTGATGCCCAATCTGCATGGGATTATCGCCCGGCGCGGGGTGGCGTTGGGCGCGCCGCGGCAAGGTGCGATCGCCGCGAGCGGCCCCAATTTCGTCTCCGTGCCGGGCTACATGGAAGCATTCACGGGACGAAAGCCGCACTGTCGCGCCAACGACTGCCCGACCATCACCGAACCGACTCTGGTAGACGAGTTTGCTGCAGTGCCCGGCGCGCGGCTCGGGGATGTCGCCGTGTTCGCTTCATGGCCGGGCATCGAGAAGGCAGCCTCGTTCGCGCCAGCGCACATCGTCATGTCCGTGGGCCGTACGCACGGTACCAATCACGACGTAATACGCGGCAGCGCCCAGGGAGCGCGGCTACTGCTGGCTGGCACCAAGGCCGGTCCCGGGCCGGGCGGAGGGGACTTTCGGCGCGATGCGGCGACGGCGCACCTGGCGCTCCACTACTTGCGTGAGAGGCGTCCACGGTTCTTGTTCCTCGGCCTCGGCGAACCCGACGAGTATGGGCATCATGACGACTACGGCAGCTATCTTCGCTCGCTGCGCTCCGCCGACAGCGTGATCGGCGAGGTCGACCGGGCGCTCGCTGAGCTCGCCGCATCGGGCCGGCAAACGCTGCTGATCGTGGCGACCGATCATGGCCGTTCAGCTGGATTTCGTCATCACGGCGCTGCGCACCCGGAGTCCGCTCGCGTGTGGCTGGTGGCTAGCGGAACGCTGGTGACGGCGCGTGGCTATCCGGCGATGCCATTCGGTGCGCGTCGCCTGAGCGACATTGCGCCGACGATCCGCAGCCTTTCGCACTTGCCGGCCGACCGCTCGTCTGGCGCGGGCCGGGTCTTGAACGAAGTGTTTTTGGCGGGAGCGATGGAGCAGGAGAAGTATGCGCTCGAATGAAAGCAAACCCACAGCCGTCCGCCAGGCAATGCCGCTTCTCGGCGCCGCCGCCGGGATAGCGCTGGTGATCGGCTGCGTGCACCGCATCGACACGCAGGCCTTGCTCGAGGCGACGCGTCTGGCACTGCCCTGGGCGCCGCTACTTCTGGCTCTGGAGGGCCTGCGCATCCTGTCGGAAGCTTACGCGACGCGGCTGCTCATCCGCTCCGAGTCGATCCCGCTGTCACTGGTCGTTCGTCTGCAGCTGGTCAGCAATGCCTGTAGCGCGATCTTACCCGCCGGTCGTCTCGCCGGAGAGGCCCTGAAAGTCGCCAATTTCGCGCCACTCGTGGGCTCCGCCCGCGCCACTGCCATCGGCGTGGTCAATCAGGTCCTCAGCTTGCTGGCGAGCGGTATCGTGAGCCTTACGGCCGCCGCTGCGGCGCTGCTTCTGAGCCCGCGCCGCGAAATCGCCGTGGCGCTCGTGGTCAATGCGTCGCTCCTGGTGGCCGCCGCCGTCTTCATCCAGCTTGCGGCGCGCGGCGGATGGGTGCAGCGCCTGACCCGACGTTTTCCGCGCGTGCGCGCGGCCGCGGCGAACTTTCAGAGCGCGGCGTCGCTGGGTTCCCTGGTACCTCTCGGGCCCGCCCTGGTGTTCATCGTGGGGCGCCTCGCCCAAGTCATGCTGTTCGTCGTCCTGTTTGCCGCGCTCGCGGACCGGTGGAACCCGCTGTACGCGCTGTTGGCCCAGGGCCTGACGCTGGTTGCCGCGACGGTGGCCGACGCGGTGCCCGCTCAAATGGGCGCGACGGAGTACGCGCTCATGACTGCAGCTCCGGACCTTGGAATCAGCGCCGCCACCGCCCTCAGCATGGCGCTGGTGTTTCGTGCAGCGCAGTTGTTTTGGGCGTTCACGGGTGCGCTCGTGGCAGCCAGCTTCCGCCCGCGTGCCAGTGTCGTGACGAGCTGAGCGCGATTTCCCTCGAACGCCATCGCAGCGTCGCAGAGGCTTGTTAGTGCAGGCCACGACACATGGCAAAAGAGAAGCTCTATCCTCTCCTGCTCGCAGCTTCTGTACTGGCGTCTGGGGCTGCCGTTCTGGCGCTCCGCGGCAACGCCGCGAACCCAGAGGTCTCGCCTGCGCCAGCACGTACCGCGACGCCCGCGCCGCGAGCGTCTACGAGCACCGAAGACCACGCGCCGGCAATGCCCGCGGAGCTTCGACTCAAGCAGGTGTACACGCTGAACCAGAACGCGTTCATCCCGCCCCAGTGCTACACGAAGACCGAGGACGAACGAGGCCGGGTGCACAACCCCTGCTACACGTGCCACGTCTCTTCCCGTGAGCCGAACTACATCGACGACGGCGACGTTCAGCTCGCGTATGCGTTCGTGCCGCGCGCGCGCGTCAATCCCTGGCGCAACCTGTTCGTCGATTGGACCGCGCGCATCGCTACCGTCAGCGACGACGAAATCCTGAGCTACGTGCGCACGAGCAACTACTTCGACGCGAACGGCACGATCGTGCTGGCGGCGCAGCTCGCCAAACCGCCCGCGCACTGGGATCACGGCGACGACGGTAAGTGGAGCGGCTTCGTGCCCGATGCGTACTTCGCCTTCGACGAGCAGGGCTTCGATAGACGCCCGGACGGCGCACACACGGGCTGGCGCGCGTTTGCGTACTATCCGCTTCCCGGCACGTTTTGGCCGACCAACGGCGCGTTTGGCGACGTGCTGATCCGTCTGCCCGAGGCGTTCCGGCAGCACGAGGCGCGCGGGCCGGAGCTCGCCGTTTACGCATTGAACCTGGCGATAGTCGAAGCGATCGTGACGCAGCGGGAGGTCCGTATCGATGCCACCGACGAAGCGCGCTTTGGTGTCGATCTGAACCAGGACGGAAAGCTCGGCGTGGCGGCGCGTATCGCTTTTTCCTCCGCTCCACGGATGCGCTACGTGGGCAAGGCTCGCACGGAGCAGGAGCGGGGAGCGATCCATCTAGCAGCGGGTCTTTATCCCGAGGGCACGGAGTTTTTGCACACCCTGACGTATCTGGATCCCACACCGGGCGGCGTGCGCATGGCGGCGCGCCTGAAGGAGCTGCGGTACGCGCGCAAAGTCGAATGGTGGAGCGCTGCACGACTCGAAAAGCGAGCTCGCGTGGAGGCGATCGCCAAGCAAGATTCGCCCTCGGAGCTCCGGAACTTCGGCGGAGACATCGAGCGCGGGGTGAGCAACAACCAGGGCTGGACATTTCAGGGCTTCATCGAAGACAGCGCGGGTAAACTGCGTCCTCAAAGCTTCGAGGAGACGGCCGCTTGCATCGGCTGCCATGGCGGTGTCGGGGCCACCGACGACTCGATCTTCGCGTTTTCGCGCCGGCTCCCGCCGGATGCTTTTCAGCAAGGTTGGTACCATTGGAGCCAGCGCGGGCTCGAGGGCGTGAGAGACCGCGCGCTCGGCGACGGCACGACCGAATACGTCACGTATCTCGAGCGCAACGGCGCAGGCGATGAGTTTCGGCAAAATGCCGAGATCATCGCGCGTTTCTTCGGAAAGAACGGCAAGCTCGAACCCGGGATGAAGGCGCGCTTGCAGCGCGACGTCAGTGAAGTGCTGCTGCCGAGCCCGGAGCGCGCGCTCGCCTTGAACAAGGCGTATCGACTGCTGGTCTCCGAGCAATCGTTCCGCTTCGGCCGAGACATCGTGCTCGAGGGTGCGCGCAACGTGCACCGGAGCGTGAGTGAAGGGCAAAGAACGGGCGTGCGCGAGCCCGCCCTGCCCGCGCTGTTGCCCCAGGCGCTCGCCAGCCGCGAGTGACTTCGCCGTATCGTCACCGAGGTTTCCCCGAAGCCTCACCCACGCGCTGTGCGACTTGGCTTAAGACAGTGAGCGCTCGACGCGCACCATCTCTGCGCACTCCAAGAAAATTTCTTACATGAAACTGTGTCTCCGGACATTCGCCCTCGCGTCCTCGAACGTGGCCGCGCTCGTGATCGCGCTTCCTGCGCTGCTCGGTGGATGCAGCGCCGCGCACGCGGAGGACGAGACGGAGGCGACCGGCCTTGCCGAGCAAGCTTCCGGCACGCTGCCCGGTTACGTGACCTCGATCAAACCCTATGCCGTGTCGCTCTCACCGGAGTACGCGCTGCAGCCGCTGCTCAGCGTGGGCGATCGCGTGCCGCGCACGAGCGACCCCAGTGAAACCTTTCAGATGGTCGGCATCCCCGACGGTATCGGCACGTACCGCGGCCCTGGCAACACGACGTTCTTGTACATGAGCCACGAGTTCGGAAACACGGTGCTGTCCGAGCCGATCCTCGGGCGGCCGCTGAACCGCGGCGCCATCGTGTCGCGACTCGTCCTCGACGGCGACGGGCGCATCACGTCGGGTGACCGTGCCTACGCCAGCGTCTGGAGCGAAAATACGCTCGTGGGACCTGCGGCCGACGTCACCAACACGACGCCCAGCTTTGCGCGCTTCTGCTCGGCCTCTCTCTCGTACCGCGAATCGGGTTTCGACCGTCCCATCTTCTTCGCGGGCGAGGAGTCGACCGGCGCGGGCACCTTCGACGGCCTGGGCGGGCTCGCGATCGCCGTTTTCGACAACGAGCTACACACCCTCCCCAAGTTCGGGCGCTTCTCCTGGGAGAACACGCTCGCACAACCGAAGCCCGGTGCCAGGACCGTGCTGCTCGGCATGGAGGATGGTCCGGCTACGACAGACAACCAGCTCTACCTGTATGTCGGCCACAAGGAACGCAGGCGCGGCGCGACGCCCATGCGCCGCAACGGCCTCGACAACGGCAGAATGTTCGCATTCGTGTCCGACACGCCCGGCGTCACCACCGAGCTCGAGTTCACGTCCGGTCAGATCGAAGGACACTGGGTCGAGATCGCCGAGCCCGAAGCGCTCACTGATGCAGAGCTCGAAGAAGCCTCGGACGCGCTCGGTGCGTTCGGCTTCATCCGCACCGAAGACGCGGCCTTCGACCCCGAGAACCCGGACGTCGTTTACTTCGTGACCACGGGCAGCGGCGCGGGCAACGAGCTCGGCCGCGCCTACAAAATGACGCTCGACAGCGAGGATCCGACTGGACACACCGTGATCGACCTCCTTTACAACGCGGACGCCGTGATCGCTGCGGGCGGCGACACCGCCATCAGTCCGGACAACGTCGGCGTGAGTCGCGATCACGTGCTGATCAACGAAGATGGCACGACCCAGAGCCGCGCACAGATGGAGCGCCTGGGCCGCGAAGCCAGCATCTGGCGTTTCGCCAAGATAGATATGGTGGCGACGCGCATCGCGGAGCTCAACCCGCCGGCTCGGGACGCGACGGATATTCCGGTGTCCGGGACCTGGGAGACGACGGGCATCGTTCCTGCGCCGGGCTTCGGTGCCGATGCCTGGTTCGTGAACGTGCAGGCTCACGGACCGACGCGCGCTCCTGCGCCCAACACCGTCGAAGACGGCCAGCTGCTGCTGCTGCGCCACACCAGACTAGACGCTCTGAAGAGTCAGTAATCTCGGCTCTATCCCGGAAGCAGCCCCGCATCGGTGAAAGCCGGTGCGGGGCATTTTTTACCTCAGAGGAGCGCGGTCTCGCTGGCGCGTAGCACCACGAACGCGAGGAAGGCATCCGCGCTCTCGACTCGGCCGTTCGCGAGGCGACGCCGCCGCTGCCGGTGGTTCCACGCTCCAACCAGGTGGACATGCTGTCGAAGCTCGCGGCAGCGCTCGTCTAGCCGACGGAGCGCTGCGCCGGAGACGTCCGAGCCGTCGAAACTCCCCGGACATTGCGCATCGGGCAGGACAATCAAGCGCCGCTTGCCGGACTCGACATCGTCAGCGAGCTCCAGCGGGAACGAGCGGCAGCATGCGGGACGAGCGGCGTAGACCGTGCATCGGTTCGTATCCAAGAAACGGCACGTGCTCTCCCGTGACTCGCCGGCCGGTGCGACGTGCGCGAGCACGGGCAGGCGACGGCCCGCGGGAAGGAGCACGAAGCTCTCGGGTTCCCCGCTCATGTCCACGTCGTCTGGCGAGAGCCAGTCCACGAGGGCGCGCGCGGGCAGACCTGTCGCGCGAACGAGGCGAGCCATGTCGCTCGCCGTGATCGGGACCCGGTGACGTCGACAGCAGTCGCCGCACTCGGTGCAGCGAAACCGGCCCGCCTCTGCTGTGTCGTACGGTTGCAGAGTCGGCGGTTCGGAGGAGGGCATCACCGGTAAACGGGCTCAGCGTCTCGACGCTGCTCGCGGCCGCATGCAGTAGTGCGCGACGACTTCACCCTGGCGCTGCGTCGAGAACGGCTTCGGCAGACATTCGTATGCGCTGCGCTGAGCGAAGTTGCCCAGATGTGCCGAGATGACGACGATGGGCACGGTGCGCAGCTTCGCTTGTTTCGCGACTTCGAGGACGAACTCACCGCCGGACATCACCGGCATCATCTCTTCGTGTAGGTAGTTGTAGTCATCGGCGATCTTGGTCAGAAGCGGCCTTGAATGCCCGCTGCGCGGTACCCGATGAAGGGCGTTACACCCGGCTTCAGGTAGCGGCTCGCCTGTTCCTTCGGGCTCGAGCTCTTGCCGCTGAGAATGAGGAGCGTGACCCCGGCGGCGACGCCGACGCCGCCCGCGATGAAGCCGACCGTGGAGAGCGTGCGTGCGCTGTCCGCGTCGTCGTCGAGCGCGTTGACCTCGTCGCGCACCAATTCCGAGCAGCCGCCCCCGGTTTCCGTGCACAGATCGTCCGCCTCGCTGCTCTTGCTGTTCGCGCGCAGTAGAAAGAACGTACCAGCGCCGAGGCCCACGACGCCGACGCCGAGCGCGACGAAGCCACCGATACGCATCGCGTTCGGGCCAGACGACGCCGTCGACGTGTCGGCCTGCGCCGTCGTCGTGACGGGCATGGCCTCACCGATCGCGGGCGCGGGCGCCGGTGCCGCCGCTGCGGACGAAGGCTGCAGCTTGAGCAGCACGGTGTCGCGCTGGCCTTCCTGGACGCTCACCGCTCGTTCGTCGCTCGCCATGCCGTTGGCGGTCGCCTGCAGTTTGTGTTCTCCGGGATCGACGGGGTACGGCAGGCCGACCAGCGCGGGAGGAATCGGCGCGCCGTCCATGGTCACGCCGGCGGACTCCGCCCCAGCGCCCTCGACCTGAATCGTGAGGTACGGGATGCGCGGCTCGAGCGCCGTCAGCGCCTTCTGCGCTTCGGCCTGCGCCGCGCGAAACGCTGGCGGCGCGTTCGGTTCGATGCGCTCGCGCGCGATCTTCAGGTACGCCTCGCGAGCACGCACGAGCTTGCCGAGCTTCTCTTGCGCGCGCGCGATGTACAAGAGGTGCGTCGGCGCGTGCACCAGGGACTCGGCGCGGGTGAACAAGTCCACGGCTTCGGCGTAGCGTTGTGCGCTGAACGCTTCGGCTCCTTTCGTAGCCGCGACGCGGGCGCCCGCGCGCTCCTCGTCCGTCTGCGCGGCGGCGTCCGGAGCGTGCAGCAAGACGCCGGCCAGAGCCGACACGAAGCCGAGACGGAGGGTGGCAGAGCGCAGCGTTCGCGAAGCAAGACTCATGGCGTGGCAGGCTATCAGGCGTGTGACGGCATGTCAGTATTCGCGAACGGTGGGAGCGGCACGTACGGAACGGCGGCTCCGTACGCTTCGCCCTCGATGGCTCAACGGCATTCCTGGGCTTTCCAAGTCGGGCTGCGCACGCACTTGCGTTGCCTGGCGTCATACTCGCAGGCCGAATACCAGTCCGACTTGTTGCACGCCGGCTCGGTGGCTGCGGAGTAACCGTTGGTTCCCCAACACGTCGTGATGGGCGGAATGATGATGATCTGGTTCGCGATCATCTTGGTGTCCGGTCCCAGTGTGCTCGTCGCGTTCACTGGGTCGAATTCGTAGGGAGGGCGGGAACCGCAGTAGGCGTCGCCGGCGACGTTGGTCACTGTGTAGCGCTGCTCCTCGCGCCTATCGCAGTTCCAGTCCGCCTCTACGCCGACTACCCTGCCACTGATGAGTCCGGTTTGCCAGGCGCTGTTGTTATCCGCCGCGGTGAACGGTCGAACCCGCGCGTCGCGGTCCCAGCAATCCGTCGTATCGTCGGAGGGAGCCGTCGACGTCCAGCCGCCGGGTTGACCGACCTCACACGATGCGTGACGCGTGGTTGGCTTCTCGCAGTGCTTTATGACGCCCGCGGTGCCCGCTGGCGCGAACGTGTCGCCGTCGCAGTCGGGATACCAGGTCGGCGCCTCCTCGTCCGTCCGATCGTTGCAGTTGTTGTCTTTGGTGTCGCAGAGCTCTGCCGCGCCCTTGTAAATGGTCTTGTCGTTGTCGTTGCAATCGTCGCCACACGTACCCAGCGTTTGGGCGGCATGACCGTCTCCATCCACGTCGATGAGCGGGTAGTAACACTCCTTGATCGGATCGCACTTGTTCTCGGTGCAGGCATTGTTGTCGTCGCAACGCTTTGGTGTGCCGCTAGTGCAGGTTTCCGTGCTCGGGCTGCAAATCTCGTTGCCCGTGCACACGTCGTTGTCGTTGCATTCGTCATCGCTCTCACAGCGAGCGAGGCAGGCTCCGTTCGCACAAATGAATATGGGGCCACCGCCGTCACCGGCGTCCGAGACGCCACCGGCGTCGCCCGCATCGCCCGCGTCGCCGCCGCTGATCACGCTGCCGACCACTGGCGTGCAAGAGGTGCCGTTCGCCAGCGCTGTCCCCGATTGGCAGAAGCCCCCGACGCACGTCTCGACGCCGTTGCAGCTGTCCCCGTCGTTGCAATCGCTGGGCTGCGTGCAGCGAGTTCCTCCGTCCGGGCCCCCGTCGCCCTGACCTGCGCTGCCACCAAGGGATGCGTCGCCGGCCTGTCCACCGCCCCCGCTCGTCCCTCCCGACGACTCGACGAATTTTCGATCTTCGCCCTCACATGAGAACAAGGCGAGAGGAATCCCCGCCAGACTTCCGAACAGGGCCAAGCGCGAAACACGTACGAGCATCGGAAATTCTCCTTTTGATGCCACGCGCGTCGTGCGACGCGCATGTCCATCAACAAGCAATTCGCCTGAGATTAGCATTCAACGCGGCGGACATGCAGAACGAGTCGCCCCGATCTCCATAAGATATGCGCTGATGTACGTGTGTGCGCTCCACGTGCGGGCGCCAACACGCGCACGCGAGCTCGCATGCCCCTGTAATGGCGGCGGGAGCGGCGCGTCTGCCGCGTGAGTCACGTTTTTCTCCGCCATCTGCTACATCCGAGTCCACCATGGTCACGCGACGAGAAATCATGAGTGCCGGCGCCGCATTGGCGGGAGGGGCGGCTGTGCTGAAAGCGAGCCGTCCCGTGGAAGCCGCGCAAATCGACGCCAGCGGCCGTGCCTGGCTCCGCTCTTACAGCGGCACTGACGCTGGTCCCGCGCTGCCTCCGGGACAGCCGGGCAAGGACTACCAACCGGTGGTGACGCCGAACAACGTCTCGCTCCCCTGGAAGATCGTCGACGGCGTCAAGGTGTACCACCTGGTAGCCGAGGAGGTTTTTCATGAGCTGGCGCCCGGCCTGAAGGCGCACTGCTGGGGCTACAACGGCCGCGTGCACGGTCCCACCATCGAAGCCGTGGAGGGCGATCGCGTGCGCGTCTACGTCACCAACAGACTGCGCGCGCCCACGACCGTGCACTGGCACGGCGTGTTCTTGCCGAACGGCATGGACGGCGTCGGTGGCCTCACCCAGGAGGTGATTCAGCCGGGGGAGACGTTCAAGTACGAGTGGACGTTCCGGCAGCACGGCACGCTCATGTACCACTCGCATCACGACGAGATGACCCAGATGGCCATGGGTCTGATCGGGATGATCGTCGTGCATCCACGGCGCCCGAGTCCCGGCTACCGCGTGGATCGGGACTTCGTGCTCCTGCTCAGCGAGTGGGCGATCACGCCCGGCACGTCTCGCCCGAACCCGAACGAGATGAACGACTTCAATCTGCTCACCATCAACGCCAAGGCGTTTCCCGGCACCGCGCCGCTCGTTTGCAAGAAGGGGGA
Source organism: Polyangiaceae bacterium (assembly GCA_036520475.1). Lineage (GTDB taxonomy): Bacteria > Myxococcota_A > Polyangia > Polyangiales > Polyangiaceae > DATDJP01. The sequence goes on from DATDJP010000245.1 coordinate 22,422, forward strand.
TCGCGTGCGCATTCGCTTCGGAAATTTGAGCGGGATGGATCACCATCCTCTGCATTTGCACGGTCACTTTTTCAAGGTCGTCGCGACCGACGGCGGTCAGATCCCGCTGGCCGGGCAGTGGCCCGAAAGCACCGTACTGGTTCCGGTGGGGAGCACGCGCGACGTCGAGCTCATCGCCGACGCGCCCGGGGACTGGCCGCTGCACTGCCACATGACTCATCACGTGATGAACCAGATGGGACACGACGCGCCGAACATGGTGGGCGTCCGCCCCGGCAAGCTCGACCGGCGCGTCCAGCGGCTCTTGCCGGACTACATGACGATGGGGCAAACCGGCATGGGCGACATGGCTGACATGAAGATGCCCGTCCCTGACAACAGCATCCCCATGAAGGGCGGCCGAGGCCCGTTCGATACGATCACCATGGGCGGCATGTTCACGCTGCTCAAGGTGCGCGAGAATTTGAAGAGCTACGACGATCCGGGTTGGTACGAGCATCCGGCAGGGACGGTCGCGGAGATCGCCAAACAGCAGGAGCTCACGCGCGATGGCATCAAGACGAGCTGAGCTCTGCAGCGCCTGCGCCCTGGTTTTCGTCCTGTTCGGCGCGAGCTGTGCATCGACGACGTTGCGCGTGCCCGATCACGATCCGGGCAATGCGCGGGTCCCCGGCGCTGCGGTCGCGGAGCCTCCTGAGACGTTAGCGCCTGGGTTCGATCCTTACGAGAGCAGCGCGGCGCCAGCGGCTGACGGCGCTGACCGGAAGGACTCCGGCTCCGGGCACGGTGATCAGTCGGGGCACGGGCATCACTGATGGCGCCGCGTGAGCTCGGCAGCGCTCGCTGGCTGGCCATGGCGGGAGTGATCTCGGCGCTGGCCCTGTTCGGCTGCGTCTCCAAGGACGCGGGTTATCGCGATGTGCAACGGCTCGTTTCGACCCGTGCAGGGCAGGACGTCCACTGGGAGCGTCTGGCGGGGCGATCCGAGTCGGAGAAGACGACGCGCGCGCTGCTCGCCAAGCCGCTCACTGCCGACAGCGCCGCGCAGCTCGCGCTCTTGAACAACCCCACCTTGCAGGCGGCGTTCGAGGAGCTCGGCGTGGCACGCGCCAACCTCGTCACTGCGCTCGCGGTGCCGAACCCGACCGCGGAGGCCGGCTTGCGCTTTGGACCCGGCCGGGACGATCCGGCAATTGAGCTCAGCATCACGCAGAGCATTTCGCAGTTGTTCCTGCTGCCTGTGCGAAACGCCGCGGGGCATGCCGAGCTCGACGCGGCCAAGCTCAGCGTCGGCATTGCGGCGCTCGACCTCGCGCTGCAAACGCGGACCGCCTTTTACAGGTATCAGGCCAACCAGCAAGTCCTGGAGCTCAGACGCACGGTGCTGCGCGCGGCGCGCGCGTCGTTCGACGCCGCTCAGCGACTGCGCGAAGCCGGCAACGTGACCGCGCTCGACCTGGCCAATGAGCAGGCTCTCTACGAAGAGGCACGGCTGAACACGGCTCGCTCGGAGACCGAGATCGTGGAGTCGCGACAGCGCTTGAGCGCGCTGATGGGCGTCTGGGGAAGCGCCGTGCGCTGGGAGACGCGCGGCCGTCTGGTCGCGCCGGCAGCGCCGGAACCGTCGCTCGCGCGGGTCGAGCAGCAGGCGGTCGCGCGCAGCATCGACCTCGAGCTCGCGAAGCGACGGTTCACCGCCGAAACCAGACGCATCAACGCGGCCCGAACGGCCGGATTTCTGCCGGATTTGCGGGCCGGCGTCGCCGCGGAGCGTGAGGACGAGGAGTGGGAAGTAGGGCCGGTGGTCGAGCTCGAGCTGCCGCTGTTTTATCAAGGGCAAGGCGCAGTGGCCCGGAGCGAAGCCGAAGCGAGCCGCCAGCGCCAGGTGCACCGGAGCGTTGCGATCGAGATCCGGACACAGGCGCGCTTCTTGACCAACCGCTTGCTCGCGGTCCGCGAGCGTGCCGACTACTACCGAACCGTGCTGCTTCCACTGCGACAACGCATCGTGCAAGAAACGCAGCTGCAGTTCAACGCGATGGCCGTGGGGGTTTTTCAGCTGCTTCAGGCCAAACGTGACCAGATTGAAACAGGTCGGACCTACGTCGAGACACTGCGCGACTATTGGATCACTCGCGCGGAGCTCGAGCAGCTACTCGCGGGCCGTTTGGTGCGCGGCGCATTCGAAGCAAACGCGTTGGAGAGCGCTGTGAGCGCGGACACTGGCGGTGCGTCGGTCAATAGCGCGCACTAATTGCGCGTCGGTCAAGGCGCGCTGACTGCGCGTGTACCCGCGTGGCCAAAGAGGGGAACATCATGGCACCTCGTCTGACCCCGATGACACCGCGTGATATCAGTCTGCTAAACGAACTCGCGTTTCGATCCATCGGCGAGCACGCAGCCGATGGGGACGAGTCATGCGTGCTTGCAAGCCTGTGGTCATGGAACCGTTGGACGGTAGTGTTGCGACAATTCGCGCGCCGAAGCATGGGCGGCGCACGCTATTGATTGGTTTGGGTATCTTCGTCGCGGTCGCGGCGGTGGGCGTCGGCATCCGGGGTCGCCTCCTCGCGAGCAGTGACGCCGAGCTGACGACGACCGATTGCAAGGGCGCGCAAGGCATTGCGAGCGCGCTCGTGAAGTGGCGTCGCAAGCCGGATGGCAGCGCTTTTGCCGTGGAAGAAGTACGCGCTCCGAACTGGTCGAAGTCGCTCGACGGCTGGCGGTTGCACTATCGCCCCGCCGGGGCTGCGAGCGACTACATGGCGTCAGACGTGCACGTGAGCGGCGCGGAAATCACGGAGACGTGGCTCGAGACCAGGTCGATCCCGTCGGTCCCGCTGTATTTCCCCCTGGGGAAAATGGTGATCACGTCGCTCACCTGTCCCGGCGGCGAGTGTCTGTTCTCTCCGCTGAGCGGTTGCAAGGCGACCTACGACTACGACCGCACGGGCGCCAAGGTGGCGATCACCGGCGACAGCCTCACGCTGTTCGACGAAGTGTGCGGAATCGACAACCAGCCGGTGAAGCCGGATTTTTGCTCGACGCCGCTCGGGGATCGCCTGCGTTTGCGCGGCATGCGGGTCTTCAGTCAAGCGAACTCCGGACAGGGATTTCACAGCTGGCTGCCCGTCGTGCGCGAGACGGCGACGACCGAGCCGAACACGTACGTGCTGGCGCTCGGTACCAACGACGCGGTCCGCAGGCAGGCCAAGGCCGCCCCCGGGGATCGCCCGCAGCGACGCGCCGAGACCGAGCAGGCGATTCGCCAGAGCTTGCGCGAGATTCGCGAAATCTCCCCGAAGACGTGCATCGTCCTGGTGACGGCCTCGGGTAAGGGGTTGCCCAACCATCACAAGTCCCATCCGGACTACGTCCCGGAGGCGGAGCTCGTGAACAAGCTGCTGCGTGACGCGGCAGCGGAGCCCAACGCGAAGATACAGATCGCGGACTTCGATGCAGCGGCGCGCGAGCACTGCGGGCCGGACTGGCTCACCGCAGAAGACAAGCTCTGCGATTGGTTCCAGCCGGACCAGCTGCATTTGCGTGGTTTCGGCAACGAAGCGCGCAATGAGCTCATCCTGGCGGCAGTCGATCGCTGTCAGGGAACGACGCGTTAGCGCTTCGGTCGGGGCCGGGGCGACGCGGCGGCATCTTCGAGCTCGAGCGCCGGAGGGCCGCCGCTGTCGGCTGCACTGGGATCACCCGCGTCGGTACCCGGATCACCGCCGGTGCCGGCATCTGGGCCGGTCCCCGCGCTGCCGCCGGTCCCCGCGCTGCCGCCGGTTCCCGCGCTGCCACCGGTGCCGCCGCCGCAGTCCGCCGCGCACGTGCCGTCCGGGCAACAGTGCTGGCCGGCGGTGCACGTGCTCACCACCTGACATTGCCCGGCCGCGCAGCGCGCGACCCGGCACAGCGCCGGGTCGGCGCCGCTGCAGTCGGCGTCCGCACAGCAGGCGGCGCAGGTGTTTCCACCGCAGCAACGGGTGCCCGCGCCGCAGCCATTCGGCTGGTGCACGCAGGTTTTGTTCGGCAGGCAGACGTCGGTCGTGCAGGGGTTACGGTCGTCGCACTGGGCGTTGGTCGTGCACTGGATGCAGCCGCCTTGCGCAGGATCGCAGGAAAAACCGGCGGGACACAGCGCATCATTGGGCGTTCTCCGGCAGCCCGTCGCCGTGCATTCGTCCACGGTGCACGCGATGCCGTCGTCGCACTCGGCGTTCCCGCAGCACACGGCGCATCCCGAGCCTTTGCAGCAGCGTGTACCCGTAGGGCAGTCCTGGCGGACGCATGCCCCGTTGCTGCAGGTGTCGGTGGTGCAGGAGTCCTTGTCGTCGCATTGCCCGGCGGTCGTGCACTGCGGTGGCGTGTGGCAGCCGCGTGCGCGATCGCAGACCTCGGCGCGGCCGCAGGCGTTGTCTGCCGTATCGAACGCGCACACGCCGCCCGTACAACGATTCTTGGTACAGCTCACGCCGTCGTCGCAGGCCTCGGCGCTGCAACACTGGCTGCACTGTCCGCTGCCTGCGCAGCACTGCTCGCCGGCCTTGCACGTCTTGGGCGCGCGCACGCACTTCCCGGCGTTGCAACTGTCCACGGTGCAGGGATTGCCGTCTTCACACTGCGAGTCGGCGCAGCATTCGGCGCAGCCGCTGTCCTTGCAGCACAGCTTGCCATCGGCGCAGAAGTCGTTGGCGCAGAAGCCCGCGTTGCAGCGGTCGGCGGTACAGGGCGAGCCATCATTGCACTGGGCAGCGCCGGTGCATTCGAGCTTCGCCTTGCAACCTCCGTCGAGCGAGCAGGTCTCGGTGTCCTCGCAGCGCGTGTGATCGGGTACGTTACTGCAAACGCCAGTTACACAGCGATCGCCCGTGCAGGCCAGCCCGTCGTCGCAATCGGCGTCCCCGCAGCACTGGCCGCAGGTACCGGCGCAGCATTTCTCGGTCGGCCCGCACTTCGGAGTGTGCTGGCAACGAGCGCCGACGCCGCAAGCGTCCAGGGTGCAGGGATTCTTGTCGTCGCAGTCCTCCGGACCAGAACAGGCGCGGTTGCTAACGGACACGGCGCTGCCGTCCCCGCCGGCGTCGACGCCGGTGCCACCTTCCGCGCCCAGCCCCGGCGTTGCCGTGAACTCCTCGCGGGCGCAAGCACCGAGCAACGTCAGACCGGTGGCCGCTGCAGTTATCAGGACGCGAATTGATTGGAAGCCGAAGCGAACGCCAAGCATTTTACCCTTTGCGCGTGAGAGTCTCGCTTCGCAGGGAGCAAACATCGGGCCGAAGCGGGCGGCGCGCTCTGCGACTGGGCCGGCAAGTGACGCGGCCACTGCGGAATTTCAGGCGCCCGCTGCCCTGCGCGCAACTCTTGCGGCGCTCGAGCGGGGCGGCGCGCGTAGCAGAATGTCCCCGCTGTGTCGGAACGCGTCGCAGAACGCATTGACAGAGGCATGCGCCGGCAGCAGACATTGCCGGGGACATGAAGCTCGGAGAGTGACTTGAGCTCGCTTTTGGCTGCTCGCCTGCAGATGGCGATCTCGCTCGGCTTCCACATTCTGTTCGCCGTGGCCGGCATGGCCATGCCGCTCTTGATGGTGCTCGCGGAAGCCCGTTATCTGAAGAACGGCCAGACCGTTTACAGGGAGCTGGCCCAGAGCTGGGCGAAAGGGACGGCGATCCTCTTCGCGGTGGGAGCGGTGTCGGGCACCGTGCTGAGCTTCGAGCTCGGTCTGCTGTGGCCGCGTTTCATGGAGCACGCCGGACCCTTGATCGGCATGCCGTTCAGCCTGGAAGGCTTCGCCTTCTTTCTCGAGGCGATCGCCCTCGGTATTTACTTGTACGGCTGGGATCGCGTGCCGCGCCGCGTGCACCTGGCGAGCGGCGTCGTGGTGGCGGTGAGCGGCCTTCTGAGCGGCGTGTTCGTCGTGGCGGTCAACGCCTGGATGAACACGCCGCAAGGCTTTCGCGTTTCCGCGAGCGGGGAGCTCGTGGACGTCGACCTGTGGCAGGCGTTCTTCACGCCCGCTTTCCCCACGCAGGCCACACACATGGCGCTGGCGGCCTACACCAGCGTGGGCGTGGCGGTGCTGGGCATTCACGCCTGGAGGCTCAGGCGTTACCCGAACTCCGCCTTCCATCAGGCGGCACTGAAAGTGGTGCTGCCGGTCGTGATCCTTGCGGCTCCCCTGCAGGCGCTGAGCGGGGATTTCGCGGCCAAGCACCTCGCCGATCATCAACCCGTCAAATTGGCAGCTGCCGAAGCGTTGTTCGAAACCCGCGCGGCCGCGCCGCTCGCCATCGGCGGCATTCCAGACGTCGAGACCCGAAGCCTGCGCTACGCGATCCACGTCCCCTATGCGCTCAGCATTCTCGCGCAGGGCGATCCGCACGCGGTCGTGCAGGGGCTCGACACGGTGCCGCGTGAAGAGTGGCCGCTCGTGCCGTGGGTCCATGTTTCGTTTCAGCTCATGGTCGGCTGCGGCTTCGCCCTCGTCGCGCTCGCCGCATGGGCGGCCTGGTTGTCGCTGCGAAAGCGGCCGCTCGCGGCCGAGCGCCGATTTTTGCTCGCGGCGACACTCGCCAGCCCGCTCGGCTTGATCGCGCTGGAAGCGGGCTGGATGGTGACGGAGCTCGGACGGCAACCCTGGATCATCCGTGGGGTGATGCGCACGGCCGACGCAGTGACCCCGATGCCCCAGCTCTGGGTTTCGCTGCTGGTGTCGTGCCTCATCTACCTGCTCCTGGGGACGGTGGTCGCCGTGCTGCTGGTTCGCTACGTACTCGGGCAGGAGCGCGGGCAGCTGGATGTCCACTGAGCCGAGCTTTTGGGCCGTGCTGCTGTGGGCGGTGCTGGGGCTCGGCCTGGTGGTGTACGCGATCACCGGCGGAGCGGACCTCGGGGCAGGGCTCTGGAGCCTGCTCGCGCGGGGGCCGCGTGCCGAGGCGCAGCAGCGCGCGGTACGCACCGCGATCGCGCCGATCTGGGAAGCGAATCACGTCTGGTTGATTTTCGTGATCGTGCTGATGTTCTCGGCATTCTCGCGCGCGTTCGGCGCGCTCGCGACCGCACTGCACATTCCGCTGGCGCTGGCGCTGGTCGGGATCGTGTTTCGCGGCTCGGCCTACGCGTTTCGCTCCTATGGTATCCAGAGCGCTGCCGCCGGCCAGCGCTGGGAGCGTGTGTTCGCGTGGTCGAGCCTGATCACTCCGTTGTTTCTGGGCATGGTGCTAGCCGGCGTCGCCAGCGGCGAGATCCGCATCAGTCAGGGCGTCGTCACGTCCGGATTTTTCGCGGGTTGGACGAGTCCGTTTGCGTGGGCTGTCGGCTGCTTCGCAGTGGCGCTGTTCGCGATGTTGTCCGCGGCCTATCTGGCTGCCGAGAACACGGGCGAGCTCGCGCGCGACTTCACGCGGCGCGCGCTCACCATGCAGGGCATCGCCGCGGCGCTAGCCGCGCTCACCTTGGCGCTGTCGGCACGGTACGCGCCGCTGCTCTATGCGAACCTGGCTCATTCGGCGTGGACGTGGCCCATTCAGCTGCTCACCGCGGCGTTTGCCCTGGCGTCGATCCTGCTCTTGCTTCGAGGTAGCACGCGCGCTGCCCGGTACGCTGCGGCCGCTCAGGTGGCGTGCGTGGTCGTTGGCTTCGGCCTGGCCATGGATCGACATTTCATTTTGCCGGACATGACGCTCTCGCGCGCCAGCACGAACCCCGCGATCATGCCGGCGCTGGCGACCGCGTTAGGCGTCGGTTCGCTGCTCTTGGTGCCCGCGCTCGTCTATCTTTACCGCGTGTTCGAGAAATGAGCGCGTGTGCTCCGCGAACGCTTGCGGGCGCTCGTCGTGTACGAACAACTTGCCGCCATCGATCTCGACGAGCTTGGCGCAAGAAGACTGACTTGGCTTTTCGCGCTAGAGTCCCGGGTAATGACGTTCGGATCGCTGCTGCTCCTGGCGGTCGGCGTAGCCATGGACGCAACGGCCGTGGCGGCCGCTCGCGGCCTCGCCGCGCCGATCCTGCGCTGGCAGAACGCAGTCGCGATGGCGCTGTGGTTCGGCGCGTTTCAGGCGCTCATGCCGCTGATCGGCTGGGCGATCGGGGCGCGCTTTGGGGGCATCATCGCCGCCTGGGATCACTGGTTCGTGGCGGGGGTACTCGGAGCGATCGGCATCAAGATGCTCTACGAGGCGCGCGGTGAGCAGCCCGCAAGTACGGATCCAGAGGGGCGCGAGCGCGACCTGTTCGCCTGGCGCGCGCTGCTTGCTCTCGCCATAGCCACGAGCATCGACGCGCTGGCCGTTGGCGTTACGCTGCCCATGCTGGGCGCCGAGCTCGGTCCCGCCGTTGCGACGATCGGGTGCATCACCGCGGGCTTCAGCTTCGTAGGCGCGTTCGCCGGACGCCGATTCGGTGCGGCGCTCGGTCGGCGCCTGGACCGCTTTGGCGGCGTGGTGCTGATTTTGATCGGCGTGAAAGTGCTGATCGAGCACCTCCGCAGCGGTTCGTGAAGCGGGGTCAGCCCCAAGTACGGTGAAGTAACGGATGACGCGCTGCGCGACGGCATTTTTCAGCCGAGTGGTGGCGATCGCAAGCCCCCATCGGGCGCGTATACTGCGCCGATGAGCGAGCCAACCACTGCCCACTTCCGGACCTGTCCGCTCTGCGAAGCCACGTGCGGACTCGAGCTGACCCTCCGGGATCGCGAGGTCGTGCGCATCCGGGGTGATGAAGCGGATGTTTTCAGCCGCGGCTTTCTGTGTCCCAAGGGAGCCACCCTCAAGCACCTGCACGAAGATCCGGATCGACTGCGCTCGCCGTTCGTGCGCCGCGGCGACGATCCGGACCACGCGCGCTGGGAGGCCGTGAGCTGGGACGAAGCCTACGCGGAGGTCGAACGCCGCCTCACGCCGATCCTCGAGCGTCACGGGCGTGACGCGGTCGCGCTGTATTTCGGCAATCCGACCGTGCACAGCGTCGACGGCACCATTTACGCCCGGCCGCTCGCGAAAGCGCTCGGCACGCGCAATGTCTTCAGCGCCAGCACCGTCGACCAGATGCCGAAGCACGTCTCTTCGGGGCTCTTGTTCGGCAACGCCAATGCCATCCCGGTACCGGATCTGGATCGCACGGACTTCTTGTTGATGCTCGGCGCCAACCCCTACGAGTCGAATGGAAGCCTGTGCACGGCGCCCGACTTTCCGGGACGGATGCGCGCCATTCAGCAGCGCGGTGGCCGCTGCGTGGTGGTGGATCCCCGCCGCACGCGCACCGCGCAGCACGCCGACGAGCACGTTGCCATACGCCCGGGCACGGATGCGCACTTCTTGCTGGCGCTGATGCACGTCGTGTTCGAAGAGAATCGCGTGCAACTGGGCCGGCTCGAGCAGTACGTGAGCCAGCTGTCTCAGCTGCGCGCGCAGATCGCGCCGTTCAGCGCCGATGCCGTGGCGCCGATCACGCGAGTCCCGGCAGAGACCACGCGCCGCCTCGCGCGCGAGCTCGCCAGCACTCCGCGTGCCGCGGTATACGGCCGCATTGGCACGCACACCGCCGAGTTCGGCACCATCGCCGCCTGGGCCGTGGACGCGCTCAACTGCATCACGGGTCACCTCGACAGCGAGGGCGGCGCAATGTGGTCCTTGCCCGCGCACGCCACGCGCGGCACGGGCAAGCCCGGCAAAGGCTTTCGGACAGGACGTCATCTCAGCCGAGTGAAACGCTACCCGGAGGTGCGCAGCGAGTTCCCGGTGGCCACGCTGGCTGACGAGATCGAGGTCGAAGGCACAGGCCAAGTTCGCGCGCTCATCACGGTGGCCGGAAACCCAATCCTGTCCACTCCCGATGGCCGCCGCCTCGAGCGCGCTCTCGCCGGCCTCGAATGCGTGATCAGCGTCGACCCGTACCGCAACGAGACCACGCGCTACGCGCACGTGATCCTGCCCCCACCTTCTCAGCTTTGCAGGAGCCAGTACGAGCTCGCGTTCTACGGACTCGCAGTCCGCAACATCGCGAAGTGGTCGCCCGCGCTGTACGCGCCGGAGGGACCGAGCGAAGCGGACATTCTCGCGAAGCTCGCGTTGATCGCGGCAGGGCAGGGGGCTTCTGCCGACGTGAACGTCGTGCACGGGTTGGTACAGCAAACGCTGCTGGATCGCGCCGTTCTGGAGAACCCGCTCCTGGCGGGCGCTGACACGGCAGCGCTGTCCGCCGCGCTCGTGGCCCAAAGCCCCACGGATCGCGCCGTCGAAATCATGATCCGCGCGGGCGCCTACGGCGACGCGTTCGGGCGAGCTCCAGGCGGACTCACGTTCGACGTCCTGCGTGACCAGCCCCACGGCATCGACCTCGGCCCGCTTGCCGCGCGCGTGCCGGAGGTGCTCGAGACCCCGAGCGGCACCATCGAGCTCCTACCCGAGCTCATCGCCAGCGATCTCTCGCGCCTGCGCGCCGCTCTCGAGCAGACCGGGCCCGACGCGCTGCTGCTCGTCGGACGGCGGCACCTGCTCTCCAATAACTCCTGGATGCACAACGTGCCGGTGCTCGTGCGCGGGCGCGAGCGCTGCACGCTGCAGATGAACCCCGAGGACGCCGCTCGTCTCGGACTCAGCCAGGGCCAGAGCGCGCGCGTCGCTTCACGCGTCGGAGAGATCGTCGCTCCGGTCGAGGTCACGGACACTTTGATGCCCGGTGTGGTCAGCTTGCCGCATGGCTGGGGTCACGACGCGCCCAACACACGGCTCAGCGTCGCCGCGAAGCGTCCCGGCGTGAACAGCAACGTGCTCACCGACCCCGAGTGCCTCGATCCGCTGTCCGGCAACGCCGTGCTCAACGGCATCCCGGTGACCGTCACCGCCAGCAGCGGCGCCACCTGATACGCACGCAAATCCGTTCCCCTTCAGAGTTGACGGCGTGGACCGAGGGGGGGCCCGCGGGTCGAATGATTCAAAGTGCCGATGTCAGCGTGTGGAGACGAATCCAGTGAGGGAACGATCTCCCTCGAGCACGCGCTCGTGGAAGGCGGCTCTGGCCTCCGTCGCGCCGAGCACGCGGGCGATGTCGTGACGTTGGGCGGAGGTGGAACGGACAATGGAGGTGCTGCTCATGCCGCCATCAACACGCGAGATCCCCATGGATTCCCGCCGCCCGCCGCGTCAGGACTGGATCTGCACCCAGACGCACTGGCAGTCGTGCGGGAACTCGTCAAAGCCGACCGCGAGGGGTGGGAAATCCGGGGCGCAGAAGATCATGTCCGCGCCGTCCTTACTGCAGGTCTAAATAGCGAGGCATCGGAGGCGGCGCGACAAGTAGTACATGACCTCGGCGCTCGTGGTTATTCTCAATTTCGCAGCGTGCTTGGTGTTGACTGACGGAAAGATGTGCGAACCTGGCCGCCTTGTCCAGCGATAGGGCACACGACGCGTGGTGCCCGGTGTTCGCGGAGGACAGCGGCGCCCGCGGACGCCGTTGGGGACGCAGCCACGTGCAGTACGAGCGAAGTCGAAATGTATCTTTGACGGAGGACGTGCAAAAAGTTCAATCCTTTTCCCTTATTGGTTCGAGTGAGAGCGTGACCAACGGACGCGCCGCGGCACGAATCTCGGTCTCAGCTACAATCGGAGAGTCATGTTCGAACGCGTTACTTTCGATCCGAAGATCATGGGCGGGCGTGCCTGCATCCGGGGTATGCGCATTCCCGTTTCGATCATCGTCGGCCAGATCGCACACGGAGCAACGATTGAGCAGGTGCTTGTCGACCATCCGGATCTCGAGGAGCAAGACGTTCGTCACGCGCTCGAGTATGCAGCCTGGTTGACAACAGAAGACGTCCACCCCACGTAGTCCACCGTGCGGTTTCTCGCGGACATGGGAGTCAGTCCGAGGGTAGTAGAGTGGCTACGAAGTGTGGGCCACGACGCGGTCCATTTGCGCGATGAGCAGCTCCATCGCTTGCCGAATGGCGAGATCTTCGCGAAGGCCGCAGCCGAGAATCGATTCATTCTGACGTTTGATCTCGATTTTGCGGAGATTGTGGCGCTCAGCGGCAACCATCGGACGGGCGTGGTGGTATTTAGGCTGCGCGATACTCGTACGGATCTGTGATTCGGCGGCTTCGGGTCGTGCTGGCCACGTCGGGTGATGCTTTAAATGATGGTGCGATAGTGCTCGTCGAGGATGCTCGGCACCGGGTGCGACGGTTCCCCGTCCAGTGAACCTTGACGAATGAATCACTCGGCAGATGTTGATGGGCAGGACGCGGAAGTACCCGCCACGCCCGCGACGCTGCCCGGAATCAATGAGCGGCGAAAGCATGTTGCCGAATCCAAACTCTTCTGGGACATGAAGGTGACTTTCACGTTCACGAACTCAGGGCTCTAATGGCCCAGGGTGCCGTCCAGCACTGCGCGGATTTTTCGGCCGAGCGCGTCCGGGGTGATGGGTTTCTGAAGGAAGGCGATGCCGGGGTCGAGCACGCCGTGGTGCACGATGGAGCCGTCGGTGTAGCCGGACATGTACAGGACCTTCATGTCGGGCTTGATCGCCAGGAGCCGTTCGGCGAGCTTCCGCCCGCTCATGCGCGGCATGACGATGTCCGTGAGCATGAGGTGGATGGTGCTGTGCTGCTGCTCGCAGATCAGAAACGCCTCTCCGCCATTTTGCGCCTCGAGCACCGTGTAACCATTGCGGCGCAGGATCGTCCGCGTCAGCGCGCGCACTTGATCGTCGTCTTCGACGAGCAGGATCGTCTCCGAGCCGCGCAACGTCCCGGGTGGCGTGACGATCGTGCTGGTGCTATCGGCGAGGGCGTCCGTGCGCGGCAGATACACCTTGAAGGTGCTGCCCTGTTCGGGCTCGCTGTACACCCAGATCGTCCCGCCGCTCTGCTGCACGATGCCGAGCACGGTCGCGAGGCCGAGCCCGGTTCCGCGTCCCGGCTCCTTGGTCGTGAAGAATGGCTCGAAAATGCGTGCCTTGGTGGCTGTGTCCATGCCGACGCCCGTGTCGCTCACTGCCAGCATCACGTACGACCCGGGCTGCAGCTCGAGGTGCTCGAAGGCCTGAGACGCATCGATATCCAGGTTGCCGGTTTCGATGGTGAGCTTGCCGCCCCTGGGCATGGCGTCGCGCGCGTTGATCGAAAGGTTCATGAGCACCTGCTCGATTTGACCGGGATCGGCGCGCACCTTGCCGACCGGAGCCAGAGGCAGAAGCGACAGCTGGACGTCCTCGCCGAGCAGGCGGCCCAGCATGCGCTCCATGCCGAGCAGCGTCTCGTTCAGATCGAAGACGCGCGGCTCGAGCACTTGCTTTCTGCTGAAGGCCAGGAGCTGGCGAGTCAAATCCGCCGCACGCTCCCCGGCCCGGAGCACCTCTGCCATGTCGGCGCGCAGCGGATCGCCGGCTTGGAGCCCCTCGAGGGTCATGCTCGTGTAGCTCACGATCACCGAGAGCAAATTATTGAAATCGTGCGCCACGCCTCCGGCCAGACTGCCGATGGCTTCCATCTTCTGTGCCTGGCGGAGTCGCTCTTCGGTCTTTCTGAGTTGTTGCTCGGTGCGGCGCCGCTCCGTCAGATCGCGCTCGATGGCGGACACGCCGATGACGCGGCCCGGAGCGTCCTTCAAGAGGGACAGCGTGATCGAGACGTCGACGCGCGTGCCGTCCTTGCGCATGCGCACGGTTTCCCAGTGATCGACGCTGTGGCCGCGCAGGATGCTCTGCAGGTTCGTCTTGGGTTCTCCGCGTCGCTCCGGGGGGATCAGCATGGTGACGTTCTGGCCGATCGCCTCCTCGGGCGTGTAGCCGAACAACTTCTGCGCGCCGAGATTCCAGCTGTTGATGATGCCCTCGAGATCTCCGGAGAAAATCGCGTCGTCGGAACACTCGACGATCACGGCGAGCTTATTGCGTGTGGCTTCGGCGCGGCGCCGCTCGGTGACGTCACTGACCATCGCCAGCGCACCCTCGTAGCGGCCAGTTTCGTCGTACATCGGATTGGTGGCCAGTGACGCCCAGAGCAGGGAGCCGTCCTTGCGCTTGAACCGGTAGTCGCGTCCGTCGCTGAAGCTGCGAAGCTTCTCGCCTGGGCTGAGCTGCACCAGCGCGGCCCGCTCCTGATCCATGAAGGAGAACACCGAGCGGCCGAGCATTTCTTCCCGGGTGTAGCCCAGCATGTCGGCCATGCGACTGTTCACGAACGCCGTGTTCGAGTCGGCGTCGATGAGCCACACACCTTCCGACGTGGTCTCGATGATGCGGCGGTAGCGCTGCTCACTCGCGCGCAGCTGTTCGGTTGCGCGGCGGCGCTCGGTCACGTCCTGCACGATCCCGACCAGGTACGGCGGGTCCGCGTCCCTCACGATTTCTGCCTTGATGAGCACCCAGCGGATCGCCCCATCTTCACGCAGAATCCGATGCTCGAGCTCGTATGCGGCATTCGTCTCGATCGCGCGCTGGCTCTCGGCTTGAACCATCGCTCGATCGTCGGGATGCACGTGCTCGTAAAAGACTTGCACGTTGACGGGCGTGGTCTCGGGGACGCCGAAAATGCGGTAGCATTCGGGCGACCAGAGCAGCGCTTCGTCGGAGCCCAGACCGGAGACCCAGCTGCCGACGTGGGCGACGGCCTGCGCTTGCTCGAGCAGGTATCGACTCTGGCGCAGCGCATTTTCCGTGCGCTTACGCTCCGTGATGTCGCGCAGCACCGTGAGGTGCATGCCGGGCACGATGTTCGCTCTGGAGTTGAACTCCACGTCCCGGCGCGTGCCGTCGGGCCTCACCAGCTGTAACTCTCCGCGTAGCTCGCCGGCTTGCAGAAATCGCTGGCGCGCGCTGGCCGCGTCGAAGCTCGAATTCGTGAAATTCTCGATGCGCTTACCGATCAACTGCTCTCGCGGAAGGCCGTACAGCTGGCACGCGGCGGGGTTCGCTTCGACGTAGGCGCCGGTGCCGTCGACGAGCAGCATCGCATCGAGGGCGCCCTCGAAAATCATGCGGAGCAGCTGCTCGCTCTGGGCAAGCTTGTCCTCGAACCTCATCGACCTTCCTCTACGCCCGCGCCGATCACCACTCGAATTGACGAACGGGTCCCGGTGGCTGCGCTGCAGCGACCCAGAATGCTAGATCATGCTCTCACAAGCGGGCGGACACCAGTATGGTCGAGATGTGCGACGATCTGGCGCGATCGTTGACGACCTCATTGACGGCGCTTAAGTCACTGGCTCTCATTGAGAGCCGCGCGGACGGGGCCCAGAGTGGGGCCACCGGGTCGCGATCTCGGAAAGGACACATGAGTGCCGTTCGCAACGTTGCCGTTCTCGTAGGCAGTCTGCGCAAGGAATCATTGAACCGGAAGGTAGCGCTCACGCTAGCCTCGCTCGCGCCGGCCAATCTGAAGCTCGAAATAGTCGAGATTGGCGAGCTCCCCCACTACAATCAGGACGCCGACACGAACCCGCCGGAAGCGTGGAGGCAATTTCGGGAGCGCGTGAAGGGCGCGGACGCCGTGCTCTTCGTCACACCCGAGTACAATCGCTCGGTTCCCGGCGTACTGAAAAATGCCATCGATGTCGGCTCTCGTCCGTACGCCCAAAGCGCGTGGGAGGGCAAGCCTGGCGCCGTCGTCAGCGTCTCACCGGGCGCCATCGGCGCGTTCGGTGCCAATCATCACCTGCGTCAGTCGCTCGTGAGTTTGAACGTGCCCGCGATGCAGCAGCCCGAGGCGTACATCGGCAACGCTGGCGAGTTGTTCGACGAGCAGGGTAGGCTGACGAACGACAAGCGGCGCGAATTTTTCGCCAAGTTCATGCAGGCGTTCGGGGCGTGGATCGACAAGCACGCGTCGCGGTAGCGCCCTCGCATCGGTTGCTCTCGCGACCGAGCTGAGCCTCGATTCGGAGCGGATTTTCGACATGGCATCATTTGCGCGCTTTCGCGCGCTGGCGAAGGTTCCGTGCTCGTCTGAGACGCGAGTTACGGAGGCAGCCGACATTTATCGTGGTCTTGAGTAGTCAAGAGGCGTAAGCCTTATATTCGTGACTAGGATTGCGTAAGGAGTCGCACGTGAGAGCAACGTCCGAATCCGATGGAGACATCTCAACCGAACCCGGCGCGGTGCTGCTGGTCGATGACGAGCCGCAGGTGTTGCGATCGCTCGCCCGAAACCTCTCGGGCTGTGAGTTCACGGTCGAGACCTTCGGCTCGGCGGAGCAGGCCGTACAGCGCGTGGCGCGCGGCCACGTGCAGGTGATCGTCAGTGATATTTCGATGCCGGGTATGTCGGGCCTCGAGCTGCTCCGTGCCGTGCGCCAGTACGACCCGGACCTGCCGGTGGTGCTGGTCACGGGCCTGCCCGCCGTCGAGAGCGCCGCGCAGGCCGTGGAATACGGCGCATTCAAATACCTCATGAAACCCGTCGAACGAGACGCGCTGCGCAGCACGGTCAGCCGTGCGGCGCGCCTGTACCGCCTGGCGAAGACGAAACGTCAAGCGCTGGCGCTACTTGGGATGTCTGGCGGCGCGTCGGATCGCGCGGGTCTCGAGGGGAGCTTCGAGCGGGCGCTGAATGGCATGTGGATCGCTTTTCAGCCCATCGTCAGCGCTGCCAGCCGCTCGGTGTACGGCTACGAGGCGTTCTTGCGAAGCGATGAGCCGTCGCTGCCGAATCCTCACCAGGTGCTCGACGCGGCTCAGCGTCTCGGAGAGTTGCCCCGGCTCGGGCGTGCGGTCCGCGAGCGCGCGGCACGCGCGAGCGATCGCGCGCCGGCGCTGTTCGTGAATTTGCATCCACAAGATCTGATGGACCCCGATCTATTCGACGAGAGCTCGCCGCTGTCTCGCATGGCCGATCGCGTCGTGCTCGAAATCACCGAGCGCGCGTCCGTCGGTAGCATCGAGGAAATGCGCACGAAGCTCGCGCTCCTGCGCGAACGCGGCTTTCGCATCGCCGTGGACGATCTCGGCGCCGGCTACGCCGGACTGAACAGCTTTGCGCTGCTCGAGCCCGAAATCGTCAAGCTCGACATCTCGCTGGTGCGCGATATCGACACGAGCCCCGTGAAGCAGAAGCTGATCCTGTCGATGACGGCGCTGTGCGAGGACATGGGTCTGTCGATCGTGGCCGAGGGCGTCGAGACGGCGTCGGAGCGTGACACGCTCGTCGAGCTCGGCTGCGATTTGCTGCAAGGCTACCTGTTCGCAAAGCCGGGCCGTGCGTTTCCGGAAATGACGTGGTGATTCACTGCACCCGGCGCAGGCGGCCGACGCCGCGCCACGGGGACGTGCGAGACGAAAAGCTCAAGGTGCCGTCGCGTTCGAAGGTCATCGCCACGTCGTAGCTGATGCCGCTCTCGTCGAGCACTTTGAGCCCGGCTTGGTCGCCGGTTGCCCACTGCAGCTGGTAGCGTCTCTGAGTATCCACGCCCGCGCCGATCGCGTGGAGATGCGCGGGGCCCACCGTAACGGTCAAGGTATTGAACTGTGCGGCCAGGAGCGCCGCGAGCATCGGTTCCAGCTGCTCTTCGGGCCGAAAATCGACGAGCACCCACCGGCCCTGGAGCCGCTGCTGGGTGCTGCGTCTGGCCACGTCTGACGAGTCGGCCGTGTTCGAGCGCGAACCGCAGCTGATGAGGAGCCCCGCCCCGAGCAGGCCAATGAAGCATCGTCGCGCGCGTTTCATCGATTCCGGAGCCTAGCACGAGCGATTAGAGTAGCAGGCGTATGCGTCTCGCGGTCCTGTGCACGATTCTATGCTCGGCCTGTCGCGCGCCGGACGGTGCTCGCTCCACGTCGGAGGCGCCCGCGCGACCGAGCAGCGTCATTTCACGCGCCGACGCGGGCAGCGCTCCGGCGAGTCCAGAGGCGGCAGCACGGCCAGTTCCGGCGCCCTTGGATTGGCCGCGTTCGCCGCCCGCTCTGGTCAGCGACTGGTGCGGCGGCGGCATGCGCGCACTCGACGAAGAGACGTGTTACGTCTTGCCCGACAAGCGTTCGAGCGCGCTGGTCGTGCACTTGCATGGCATCGTGCCGCCCGAAAAGCAGAGCGTGCTCAAGAGCAACCTGCAACAGGTAGTCTCGAACGCGTCGCGACGCGCCGGGGTCGCGTTGATTCTACCGCGAGGCGTGCAGGGGCTGGCGCCGCGCGGACAAGAACGCTGGTGGGGCTGGCCTACCGGAGATGCGGCGTACACCCGCCACGTTCCGGCGCTCCCCCGCCGCTTCGAGGAGGCCCGCCGCAAGCTGGAGCAGGGGGTGGGGACGACGTTTTCGAGCGTGTACCTGGCAGGCTCGTCGTCGGGCGCGTACTTCGTCACGCGGCTGGCGCTCCGCGGCGACTTCGTCGCGGATGGTTACGCAGCGCTCTCCGGCGGAGCGCGTGTCAAGATCGACGATTCGCTGAAGGTCGAGACGCGTCCATTCTACATCGGTTACGGCAAGCAGGACAGCGTCGGCCCGGCAGTGCGCGCGCTCGGCGACTTGCTCCTTTCGCGGGGCTGGCCTGTGCACATGGCCGCGCATGCAGTCGGGCACGGGGCGCACGAGGTGTACCTCGACGAAGCGTTTGCGTTCTGGGGGACTGGGCGGAGCGCCCTTCCTTGAGTCGGGAAGGCATCGACGTTCTCGTTGCACGCGTCAAGGGCATGAGCGCGCAAAAAGCCACGCTCGTGGACGAGCTTCCCGCGAACTCGCACGCGTTCTGGTTCGAGCTGAAGTGGGACGGCTACCGCATCCTGGCGGTGAAATCCGGGAGAAACGTGCGTCTGATCAGCCGCCGTCAGCAGGACTTTACGGACACCTTCCCCGGTGTCGCTTCGGCCGTTGCCGAGCTCGACTGCGAAGAGTGCGTGATCGACGGCGAAGTGTGCGCGATTGGCGACGACGGCATGCCCTCGTTTCAGCGCTTGCAGCAGCGTGGGCGGGGCATTTCTCAGATGATCTTCGCCGTCTTCGATCTGATCTGGCAAGCGGGCGATGACCTGCGAAGCCTGCCGATCGAGGCGCGGCGTGCGGCTCTGGAAGCGCTACTGGGATCGGCGCGCGGTGGGACGGTGATTCTGTCGCAACAATTCGAAGGCGACCCTGCGCCGATTTTCCGCGCCGCGTGCGAGAAGGGCCTCGAAGGCATCATCGCCAAACAGCGCGGCTCCAAATACGTGGGGCTGCGAGCCACGACCTGGCTCAAGATCAAGTGCAAGCGGCGTCAGGAATTTGCCATCGCCGGCTACGTCCCGTTGCTCGGGCACAAACGGGCAGTCGGCGGCCTCGTGCTCGCGCTCCACGACGAGCAGGGGTTCTACTTCGCCGGCAAGGTCGGTACGGGTTTCAGCGAAGCTTCCCGCTACGAGCTGGCGGAGCGCCTCGAGGCGGAGCGCGTTCCGCGGGCAGGCGTACGCGATGTGCCGAGCGCGGCCGGGGCAGTGCGCTACTGCCGGCCGAAGTACGTGTGCGAGGTCGAGTTCAGCGAATGGACCGCGGGCGGTCACGTGCGCCATCCCTCGTTCCGCGGCCTGCGCGCGGATAAAGAACCCGAAGAATGCGTGCGTGAAGTGGCGCCCAAGGTCCCCGCCGCGGCTGCCCCAGCGCCGATTGCGCCGCGGCAGAGGCCGGCAGCCGACGCTGTCTCCGTGGCGGGCGTCGGCATCACGCACCCGGATCGCGTGCTCGGCCCCCTCTCGCTCACCAAGCTCGAGCTGGCGCGCTACTACGCCGCCGTCGCCGAATGGATGTTGCCGCACGTGCGAAATCGCCCGCTCGGCCTCGTTCAGCACCGGCGAGATCACGAGCGCGGGCTGTACCTCCCGCACGACGCGGCGTTCGGCCCGCACGAGCTCGAACGAGTGCGTATCCCTCTGCAGAAAAAGACGGGCCACTACTTGATCGTCCGGGACGTCGCGGGCCTCGTCGCGCTCGCCAACTTCGAGATCATCGAGGTGCACGGCTGGATGAGCCGCCTGGACGATCTCGAGCGTCCTGATCGACTGGTCTTCGACGTGGACCCCGACGAAGCCTTGCCATGGAAAGACGTCGTCGCCGCCGCGCGCAGCGTGCGCCAGCACCTACGAGCCGTGGGGCTGTCGTCCTGGCCGCGCTTGACGGGCGGCAAAGGCATTCACGTCGTGGTGCCGCTCACGCCGAACATGACATGGAAAGAGTGCTCGTCGTTTGCGCGGGCCTTCGCCGCCCACGTCCAGCGCGCCGAGCCCGGCGTGTTCGTGACGCAAACCGGCGCCGTGCGTCGCAAAGGCAAGGTGCTCCTCGACGTCTTACGTAACGTGCGCGCCAGCACGGCCATCGAGTCGTACTCCACGCGCGCTCGCCCCGGCACGCCGGTGTGCGTGCCCCTGTCCTGGGACGAGCTCCAAGCCGGCGCGCGCCCCAAACGCTTCGACGTGGCGAGCGTCGTCAAACGGCTGCGGTCACAGGGCGAGCCGTGGCGTGCGTACTGGGACGCCCCGAACCTGGCGCGTGCGAGCGTGACGGACGAGTGAAGTCGGCCGTTCGCCGGCTCACTTCGTCTTCGCCATGTCCTCGTAGTGCTTTTGAATCGTGGCCACGGCCGCGCTCACTGCAGCACCGCCGAGCTCGTCGCCATGCGCCACGGTCCAATCGAGCGATTCAACGCGTCCGCGGTTGCTGTCATTGAACCTCGGCAGCACGTAGCGCGCGAATAGCTCGTAGGATTGCTTGGTCGCGGCGAAATCAGCCCAGTTGTGCGCGAGCTGCAGGAACGCGCCGAAGTGTCCCTGCTTCTTTTCGAGTCGCTCGATCTGGGCGATGGCGTCGTCGGGCGTGCCGATGACGGCGCGCCGGGACGTCATCAGGCGATCGACCAGGTCGCCTTCGCCCGGGATTTCTTGGGCGGCCACCGGGTTGACCTTGAAATAGTAGTCCGCCCACTTTTCGAGACCGAAGCGCACGTTGGCGCGTGCTGCTTCGCGCGTGCTTGCGAGGTGCATCGGTCCCACCAGCCGCAAGCGACTTGGATCCATGCTGCCGCCGCGGCTCGCGGCGATCTGGTTCGCGATCTGCCAATTGGTCGAGAGCGCGTCGTACCCCTGGGAGACCGTCGCCGCGACGCAGAGCATGCCGAGGCCGTACTTGCCGGCGGCCTTTCCTCCGGATGGTGTCACCGAGCTGGCGACGGCGACTTCCGGCATCGGGAACGAATAGGGGCGGAGCTGACAGCGCGCCTCGCGCAGATCGTACCATTCCGTCTTTTCCGTGACGATCTCGCCGCGGAACAGTCGCAAGATGACGTCCAACGCCTCCAGCATGCGGTCACGCTGCTTGGCTACTTCGACTCCTAGCATCGAAGCGTCACCCGGCAAGAGGCCCGGTCCGACACCGAACATGACGCGACCGCGGGTCATGTGGTCGAGTTGAAGGATGCGGTCCGCGACCATCAACGGGTTGTGATACGGCAAGCTCACGACGCCCGTGCCGAGCCGGATGTGCTCGGTTCGGGTGGCGGCCGCAGCGATGAAGAGCTCGGGGGACGCAATGATCTCGAAGCCTCCCGAGTGGTGCTCACCGATCCAGGCCTCGTCGTATCCCAGGCGATCCAACCATTCGACGAGCTCGAGATCGCGGTGGAGCGCGAGGGTCGGATCCTCGTCGAGTGCGTGGAAAGGAGCCAGAAAGATGCCGGCGCGGAGCTTGAATGGTCGCATGCGGGCCGGACTCTGCCACGGTGCACCGCTTTACTACAATTGACGATTGAGGGAGCATGCCGCGCCCGATTGCCCGCCGTGCTTAGGTTACGTCGGTGGTCGTTTCTGTCCGGCTCAGCGCACTCGAGTTGATCATGGCCACCGCGCTCGTGAGCGTGGGCTGCGCCGCACGCGGCGGCGCTGAGCACGGTTCTGCGAATCACGGCAGCGGAAATGAATGGCCATCCCCAGCGCCGGAGCACGAACGCGCGACTGACGTGGACGTAGGCGCGGGTGTAAACGGCGATAGGGACGCGGACGTCGAAGAGGGTGAGTATCGGAGTCTGCGGGTGGCGGGATACTTACCCGCGGTCTTGTACGTGCCGCGATCGGGCGCAGGGGCGCCGCTCGTGGTGGCGGGGCATGGCGCGGGGGGGAGCCCGGAGGGTGAGTGCGAGTACTGGCGCGCACTGACGCACGGGCGGAGTGTCGTGCTGTGTCTGCGCGGGCGGCGCATCAGCCGCTATTACTCTGGCAGCTACTACTACCCGACTCACATCGCGCTGGGGCGCGAGCTGCGCGCGGCGATGCGCGCTGTACGTGCGGCGCCAGACGTGGAGATCGCGGAAGGGGCGCACGTGTATGCCGGATTTTCGCAGGGCGCGATCATGGGGGCGATCATGATCGTGGACCATGCGCGTGCGTTTCCACGGCTCGCGTTGATCGAGGGCGGATTTCAGTACTGGAACATCGCACGGGCGCGGCGCTTCAAGCGGAACGGCGGACAGCGCGTGCTGTTCGTATGCGGTACCGCCTGGTGTGCGAACGGCGCACGCCAAACTGCGGCATGGCTGCGCGGCGCGGGCGTGCAGGTGCGCCTGGAGCATGCACCCTTCGCGGGGCACACGCCGGGCGGCGCGGTAGAAGACCGCACCCGCGCGGCGTTACCCTGGCTCCTGAGCGAAAATACCGAAGACGAAGAGCCGCTTCGCACGAGCGTGGGAACGACACGTTGAGCGCTGGCGGCAGGCGTAACGCGTCGCAGAGCATGGGTACGAAGTGGCACAGGCTCCCTCTCGGTTCTAAGGCGCGTACTTGGTGAACACGAAATCGCGAGCCTGCATCGCCTGATGACAGGGGTGGCAGGTCTTGAGCATCGAAGCGTCGGCGGTCTTGCCGTCTTCGAAGTGGCCGTATCCCCAGCCGCCCGTGGCAGCGTATTTCTTCGAACTTTTGATCATGAATTGAACGCCGTTCTTCGGGTGTCCGGCTACGAACGATTGACGACGACCAAATGCCTTGTTGTTTTCCTCGCTCGCGTCGTAGCTCCAGGCGAGTCGGGCGATGAACGTGCCGTCCGGGAACGGAAGCTTCCCTTTCCGATACGCCTTGATGGCGACGTCGTTGCCGAGAATGGCGCGGAGATCGTCGAGCGGCGGGCCTTCTTCGCGCGCCACGGAGACGAGCTTCCAGTCGCGGTATCCCGGGGGGATCTTTTGGAGGAAGACTGGTTCTCCATTGGCTTGTCCGAATGCAGGAATCACGGACGCGGCCACGCCGCCGAGCACGACGATACCAAACGCTAGTAAGCTGATTCTTCTCATTACGAACCTGTTTCTAATGGGAGACGAAGTAGTATCCTCGTCGAGCCCTTAGCGGGAACCCTGTGAGCCCCGCCCGCGAAAAAGCAATCGACGCGCCGATCCATATCAATCGTTCAATTGCTTTCGAGTGCGAAGGGGTGCATAGCTCCCCTTGTCATGAAGGGGGAGTTCGACGTGGTGTGCCTTGGCGGTGGTGTCGCCGGCGAGGCGATTGCAGTCGGTCTGCAAGGCAGCGGGCTTTCGCTCGCAGTGGTCGAGCGAGAGCTCGTCGGAGGAGAGTGTCCGTACTGGGGCTGCGTGCCATCCAAGACGCTGCTTCGCTCGGGCGAAACCCTGAGCGAGGCCGATCGCGCGCGTCACATCGCCGCCTCGCGTGTGGAGTGGAGCGTCGACTTTCCGAAAATCAAAGACCGCGTGCTCTGGATGGCGAGAAACCTCGACGACGCTCGGCCCGCCGCCGCGCTGGAGGCGACCGGGGCGAAGCTCTTTCGCGGTGACGGGAAGCTGACGGATGTTCGCACCGTGGAGGTCGGAAGCGAAACGCTCGTCGCGCGCCGCGGGATCGTCATCGCCAACGGCAGCACGGCGGTCGTTCCCCCCATCCCGGGTCTCGATACCGTCGAGTTCTGGACCAACCGTCAAGCGGCGATCCCTGGTGAGCTACCGGCATCGCTCGTCATCCTCGGCGCGGGGGCCATCGGTCTCGAGTTCGGGCAGGCTTACGCACGACTCGGTTGTAAAGTGACCGTGATCGAGGCGGCGACCGCGTTTCTTCGCCTCGAGGAGCCGGAGGCCGGCGCTGCGCTGCGTCCGCACCTCGAGGCGGACGGTATCGAGCTCTTGATCGGAGATCCCTGCGTCGCCGTCGACGGCCGAGCTGACGGATCCGTCGTCGTTCGTTTGAAGTCGGGAGGTGTCGTGTCAGCCGACCGGCTGCTGGTGGCCACGGGGCGGCGCCCCAACGCAGAGGCATGGAGCGCAGCCGGGATCGCACAGACGGAGCGCGGTTGGTTGAAGGTGGACCCGGAGACGCTGGAAGCCCAGGCCGGCGTCTTCGGCGCCGGTGACGTCACCGGAATCGGTGGCTTCACCCATCTCGCGCACTATCACGGGCAGGTGGTAGCGCGTCGCATCCAGGGCATCGACGCGAAGGCCGACCACACGGCGGTCCCCCGGGTGACGTTCACCGATCCCGAAATTGCTTCGGTCGGACTTTCCGAGGCGGCCGCGCGCGCACGAGGCATCGACGTCATCGTGACCAAGGCCGATCCGGCGGAAACGGCGCGAGGCTACATCCACGACTTTCACGGCGGCACGCTCAAGCTGGTCGGCGACCGCAAACGTGGCGTGCTGGTCGGCGCCACGCTGGTCACTCCGCGCGCGGGTGAGATCCTCGGAGAGCTCGTGCTGGCGATAAAGCAGGCCATTTCGCTGACGTCGCTCGCCGACGTCATCCATCCTTTCCCAGCCTTCAACCGCGTCCTCGGAGAAAGTCTATCCGAGCTCGCCCGGAAGGTCGTCTGAACAAAGGACATCCCAATGACCAGTCAACAAGCGATAGATACGAGGCTCGAGGTCGTCGTCGTTCCGGTAACCGACGTCGAGCGTGCCAAGCGCTTCTACGAGAGCTTGGGGTGGCGGCTCGACGCGGATTTCGCCAATGGTGACTCGTGGCGGGTGGTGCAACTGACACCTACCGGTTCCCAGTGCTCGATCTTCATCGGCAAGGGACTCACGACCGCCGACCCTGGCTCCGTTCAGGGACTTCTGCTGGTCGTCGACGACATCGCCGTAGCGCGTGCCGAGCTCATCGGACGCGAGGTCGATGTGAGTGAGGTGTTCCATTTCGAGGGTCCCCTGCGAGTCAGCGGCACGGAGGGCCGCGCGCCAGGTCCGGATCCCAAGGGTGAGTCCTACAGCAGCTGGGTCTCGTTCAGCGATCCAGACGGCAACGGCTGGATGGTTCAAGAGGTCAAGACGCGGCGTCCCGGACGAGGATTCAGCGGCCTCGACGTCCCGACATTGACGGGACTTCTCCGAGAAGCGGAGACACGCCACGGCGAGTACACCCGAGCTGCTCCGAAGCACCACTGGTCGGGCTGGTACGCCGCGTACATCGTCGCGCGCGAGCAGGGCAAGACGCCCGAGGACGCGGTCCAACATGCCGCGCTACACATGGAACGCACACGCGAATAGATCGGAGCGCAGAGGACGCGCCAGCGTTGTACGATCGCTCAGCTGCATCTTCTACGAGTTCTTCGGCGCTGAACGCGATCTCCCTCAAACCGCGACGCGGTTGCCGCCGCCCTCCTTGGCCTGGTAGGCCTTCTGATCCGCACGCTTCAAGAGGTTCGTCGAGTCATCGTCACTCTCGGCGATCGCGACGCCGATGCTGGCCGTCACCGTGGGGTGAGCGCGAAAGGCACGCGCCGTATCCGCGATCGCGCTGAGCAGGCGCTGAGCGGCGGTGGCCACCTGCTCCGGGTTGACGTCGGTCAGCAAGATCGCGAACTCGTCGCCGCCGTAGCGGCTCACTACGTCGACCTCGCGCGTCGATTTCGAGATGGCGCTCGCGATTTGGCAGAGCAACTCGTCACCGCGCAAGTGCCCTTCCGCGTCGTTGACGGCCTTGAAGCGATCGAGATCGAT
Organism: Polyangiaceae bacterium; assembly: GCA_036520475.1. Taxonomy (GTDB): domain Bacteria; phylum Myxococcota_A; class Polyangia; order Polyangiales; family Polyangiaceae; genus DATDJP01. The sequence goes on from DATDJP010000245.1 coordinate 48,316, forward strand.
CATCAATAGCGCCGCCGGACGGCCGCGCCGCACTCGGCCGAGCTCGATCTCGATGCGCTCCAGCAGGTAGCGCCGGTTGTACAGCTGCGTCAGCGGATCGCGCTGGCTCAAGGTCTGAAGGCGCACGTTCAAGACGCGCAGCTGCTCCTCGCGCTGGTGCAATGCGGCGACGACCTGGCTCACCAGATAGGTCGAGCTCAAAGTCATCGTCGCCATCACCATGCCGCCCATCATGGCGCCTCGCAGGTCGGGCTTGACGAAGCCCCAGCCTACCGCGGCGGGGGCATACGGCAGAACGTCGAGCTGCTCTGCCAGGATGATGCCGCAGTAGGCGACGGTGCTCAGGACCGCAATGGCGTTGGCGACGCGCGGCGCCTGAACCAGCGCCATCATGATGCCGAGCAGCACGTAGATGGAGCAGATCATGGTCGACACGCTGCCGAGCTGCTGGACGATGAACGTGATCACCGCCACGTCCACGATGCCGGACAGAAACGCGCGCAGCCGGCCCCCGATGCTGCGGGCGATCAGCACCTGCATCACGAGCGAGCTCCCGATGTAGGCGATCAGCACCGGGACGTAGGCCGCGAGCTCGGGAAAGACGAACTCGGCGAACCCAATGGCGATCGTGCCGAGCACCACTCTGAGCCAGGCTGCGCGGTACGCACCCTGATGCCGGGTCAGGCCTATGGGTCCCTCGGTCAATAGCGAGAAGGTATCGTCCTGCTAGCAAGACCGCCACACGCCCAGACGGACGCCCGCGTCTCCCGACCGTCCCTCCGGCCTATGTAAGCGTTTCCGTTGACGCCGCGTCTCAACGCGAGACGTTGGCGTGGATTGGTTCGGCCGGTACGGCGTGGGGCAGGGTGAGCGCGGGCCCCAAGAGCTCGAGCAGCTCCTGCTTCTCGATGGTTTCGCGCTCGAGCAGCGCCTGGACCAGGCGCTCGAGCCTGGTGCGCTGTTCCGCGATGGTGCGCTTCGCGCTTTCGACGGCCGCGTTCAACAGCTTTCGAGTCTCCTCCTCGATGACGTGCACGGTGGCGTCGCTCGTCCCGCCTTCGGTCGCCAGACGTTGACCCAAGAACGGATGCTCGGTCTTGTGCTCGTGGAAAACGGGCCCGATGCGTTCGCTCATGCCGAAGTGCGCGACCATCTTGAACGCGAGCTCGGTCGCCCTCTGCAGGTCGTTTTCCGCTCCCGACGAGGTGTCCCCGAGGATGACACGTTCAGCGGCGTAGCCGCCCATCAACACCCGCAAGCGGGACTCGAGCTCCGCCTGCGTCATGATGTGGCGATCCGCGGTCGGCGTCTGTTGCGTGACGCCGAGCGCCATACCGCGCGGGATGATCGACACGCGGTGCAGGGGCTCCGAGTGCGGCGAAAAATGCGCGACCACGGCGTGTCCGGACTCGTGGATGGCGACGCGGCGCTTCTCCTGCGCGTCGAGCTTGGTTTCGCGCGGATCGCCGAGCACGATCTTGTCGTACGCCGAGGTGAAGTCCTCCATGTGGATCGCGTCCGCGCCGCGGCGGGTGGCGTTCAGCGCGGCCTCGTTCACGAGGTTAGCCAGATCGGCGCCCGAAAAGCCGGGCGTGTTGCCGGCGAGCGACTCGAGATCGACGTCCGCGTCGAGCGGCTTCGTGCGCGTGTGCACCAGCAAGATGGCCTTGCGCGCGTGAAGCTCGGGGCGATCGATGATCACGCGGCGATCGAAGCGGCCAGGCCGCAATAACGCGGAGTCGAGCACGTCCGGGCGATTGGTCGCCGCGAGCACGATGGTCAGATCGTTGCGCGAGAAGCCGTCCATTTCGGACAGGAGCTGATTCAGCGTTTGCTCGCGTTCGTCGTGGCCGCCGCCGAGGCCGGCGCCGCGCGAGCGTCCGACCGCGTCAATTTCGTCGATGAAGATGATGGCCGGAGCGACCTTCTTCGCCTCGTCGAACAGCTCGCGGACGCGCGCCGCGCCGACGCCGACGAACAGCTCGATGAACTCCGAGCCGTTGATCGAGAAGAACGGGACGCCGGCTTCGCCGGCCACTGCGCGTGCCAGCAGGGTCTTGCCGGTGCCGGGCGGACCGACCAGCAGCACGCCGCGTGGCACCTTGCCGCCGAGCTTGCGAAAGCGCTCGGGGTGCTTCAAAAACTCGACGATTTCCTCGAGGTCCTGCTTCGCGGAGCGCAGGCCGGCCACGTCCTCGAAACGCACCGAGACCTGCGCCTCCTTCTCGAAACGACGCGTGCGGCCCTTGAGCATGCCTGCGAGCGGCCCGCCCTGTCCCATCATGCGCTGAGCGCCGCGGCTCAGCCAAACCCAGACGCCGATGATGAGTATCCACGGCAAGAGCGTCAGGATCACCTGCAGGGCGAGCGGCTGCTCTTCGCTCTTGACGTTGATCTGAACGCCCTTTTCGCGCAGCAGCGGGAGCAGGTCGCGGTCCTCCTGCGACGGCATCATGGTGCGGAACACCTTGAGCTTCTTGTCCTCGATGGACTCTTCCGCTCTAAATTTTCCGGTCACGACCTGCCCGCGCAGGGTGACCGACTCGACCTTGTTCTTCTGCGCCGCTTCGTAGAAGTTCGTGTACGAAACGACGGGCTCGCTCTCTTCCTTGGGGCCCAGGTACTGCCAGGCCGAGAAGCTCGCCAACATCACCGCCAAAAGCACCCAGCCGCGCCACGAAGGCCGAGGGGGCGTGGCGGTTGGTCTTTCTGGAGAATTCGGCGGTAAGGATGGCCGGGGTGCGGCTGCAGGCTCTGGCATGGACGATCGCAACGTAGTGATGGCCAGAAGAATTGTCGATCCCCGAGGAGCTCCCGGGCAGGGCCGGGGATATTCAGTGCTTGCCGCGGGATACGACGAAGCGTGGAAGTTAGCTGGCTTGGGCGAGCAGGGGGCGGCGCGGCAAACACACGCTGAACGTGCTGCCTTCCGACACTTTCGAGACCAGCTCGACATGTCCGCCCAGTGCGGAAAGCATCTCCTGCACGAGCGACAGGCCCAGGCCCACGCCCGGCGTGTGTTTGTTTCGCGTCGGCTCGAGCTGATAGAACGGCTCGAAGATGCTGCCTTGAACATCCGGCGCGATGCCCGGGCCGGTATCGGAAACATGGACCTGGAATTCGTCGTCGCGCAGGTCCACTGCGACGTCTATCGAGCCTTGCGCCGTGAACTTCACCGCGTTTCCGACCAGGTTGCCGAGGATCAGACGCAGTAGCCGGCGGTCGCTCACCATGGCGGGCAGCGCCTGCGAGCTCATGCAGCTCATGCGCAAGCCTTTTAGCTCCGCCTGGGGCCGGTACTCCTCGACCACCTCACGCACGAGCTCGGAGGCATCGAATCGTTCGGCGGCCACGACCAGCCGTCCGCTTTCGATACGAGTGTGTTCCAGCACCGCCTCGAGCAGATCGGACAGGCGCAGTAACGACGCCGCCATGCGACTGACGACCTGCCTCTGCGGCGGCGCCAGGTTGGTGTCGAGGTTCAGGCGGTCGATCTGCAGCCGCATGACGGTCAGCGGGGTGCGAAGCTCGTGCGAGACCAGGCGCAAGAAATTCGACTTCACCGTGCTCGCGCGTTCGGCGTGATCGCGCGCCACGCGTAGCGCGTCGTAGGCGGTCTCGAGATCGCGCTTCTTCATGGCGACCTCGCGAGCCATGCTCTCCAGATCGGTTTGCCGAACGTCGAGCTCGTTCTGCAGGACATCGCGAGCTCGCTTCATGCTCACGAGGTTGCCGATGCGAGCGAGCAGCTCCTCCGAGGAGAACGGCTTCAGCAAATAGTCCTGGGCCCCGTGCCGCAGGAGCTCGACGCGCAGCTCGTCGTCCGCCTTGGCGCTCAGCAGCATTATCGGAATGTCACGGCAGCTCGGGTCCTTGCGGAGCTCCTTGACCAGCCCTTCGCCGCTTTGCTTCGGCATCATCAAGTCGGTCAGGATCGCGTCGGGCAGGGTGTCCTTCGCCGTGCGCACGCCTTCTTCGCCGTCTCTAGCGGACAAGGTCCGAAACCGCTTGGACAGGGTCTCGCAGATGAACCGATTCATTTCCTGCTTGTCTTCCACGACGAGCACGAGCGGACGGTCGTCGTCGCGGCTGGCGACGATCGCGGAGACCTGAGACTTGAACTCGTTCACCGCCAAGGTGGCCATGTGCTGCGACACGCGTTCGTGCTCGGACGAGACCTCTCGCACGGGGATGCCTGCGGGCGCGCACTCCGGCAGAATCAAGGTGAAGAGCGCGCCGCCGCCGGGCGACTCTCCCGCTTCGATTGTCCCCTGGTGCAGCTCGACGAAGTCTTTGCAGATGGCGAGGCCGAGGCCCGTGCCACCGAAGGACCGCGTCGTGCTGCCGTCGATCTGGCGAAAGCGCTCGAACACGGCGCTGCGGAGGTGCGGCGCGATGCCGGGTCCGCTGTCGCTCACCCGCACCACGAGCGCTTTGCCCTCGCTCCCGACCGCATTTTCGAGTTCACACACGATGCGGCCGCCCTCCGGCGTGAACTTGAAGGCGTTGGACAGCAGGTTCAAGAGGACGCGCTCGATCTTCGTCTGATCGAGCTCTGCAGGGGCTGACGCCGGTGCGATCACTTCGTAGTCGATGGCTCGGTCTTCGGCGATAACGTCGAAGTGGGCGGCGGTCAGTCGGAGCAGCTCAGCGGCGTCCGTGTTGACGTAGTCGGCGGTCACTTTGCCGGCTTCGAGACGGGCGACGTCGAGCAGATCGTTCACGTGTTTCAGGAGCGTACGCGTGTTGCGATAGACCACGTCCAGGTCGCGCCGCTGCGCCTCGCTCAAGTCCGGTTCCTGGCGCAGCTTGTCGATGGGGCCGAGGATCAGCGTCAAGGGCGTGCGCAGCTCATGACTCACGTTCGCGAAAAATTGCGTCTTGAGCTGCTCGAGCTCGCGCGTCTTTTCGTACAGCGACCCCAGATCCGCCACGGCCGTTTCCAGTGCGATGCCGCGATCGTGCGCCGCCTTGGCGCCGCGCGCCAGCGCGACCACCTTGGGCACCAGCGGCGGGAGCGCGAGCGCCGTGCCGACGGACGCGATGGCAGTGACGATGCGTACGCCGCCGTCGATCCAATAGTCCGGAGTCCAGATCACCCACACGTCGAAGAAGTGCGTGATGCCACAGCTGATGATGAAGATCCCGAAGGCCAGGTACATGGTCTTGAACGGGATGTCGCGCACGCGGAACACGAGCAGGCTCAGCGTCGTCGCGATGGCCACGTACGACAGACCAATCAACAGATTCGAGCTGACCTGCACCCAAAGCAGGCTCGGCTGCCACAAATAGCAATGCCCATGGGGCATGAAGAACTCGGATGACCAGCCATGGGAGGAGTGCTCAGGCATGACGCCCCTTTCTCACGAGAGCCGCGTGCGACGTATTAGCCTCAAACCAGCGTTTGACGCCCCATCTCGCACGAGCTTTGCCCGACGGAAGCGCAGGCGCTGCGCCACATCGCGGCAGCATATCACGCTCTTTGAAGCCTCCTCGAGCCGATTTTCGTCGTGTGTGCCGGGCTCCGACCTCGGGTCGTCGCACACAGAAATTACGGTTTTTGCGCATGAGGCTTCGGCCTACCGCGGACCGGTATTACACCGCAACGCAGTTGCGGTGATGAACAAGAGGAAGCACCGGAGACAAATGTCGCCAGCGTTCGCGCATTTTCCGCGACCTCACCCCGCTGGGGCCCGGGGAAAATCGCAATCAACGCAAGTGGTCTCCGGTGTAGTCTTAGCGAGTGGCTTCCGGGCCCAGCTCCGACCCCTCTGTTTCCGCGCGTCCGCGCGACCTGATCGGACAAACGCTGCGCGGCTCGTACCGTATTCTGGAGTCGCTCGACAGCGGCGGAATGGGCGTCGTGTTCAGTGCAGAGCACGTACGCCTCAGGCGCCGTGTGGCCGTCAAGGTACTGGCCCAACACCTGGCAGCGGATGGCAGCGCGCTCGCGCGGTTTCAGCGCGAAGCGGACATCATCAGCCGTCTGGCGCATCCGCACATCGTCCAGATACTAGACTTCGACACCACCGAAGACGGCGCTCCGTACATCGTCATGGAGATGCTGGAAGGCGAGAGCTTGGCGCAGCGCTTGGCAACGCGCGGCCGGGTCGAGCTCGTGGAGTGCGTGCGAATCTCCGCCCAGGTCGCTTCAGCGCTCGCCAGCGCGCATTCGGCCGGCATCGTGCATCGCGATCTCAAGCCCGCCAACATCTATCTCGTGAACGTGGGCGGAGAGCAGAACTTCGTCAAGCTGCTCGACTTCGGTATCAGCAAACACGCGAGCTCGGCGGCGCTGACGGGTGAGTTCGACATTCTCGGGACCCCGGACTACATGGCACCGGAACAAGCGATGGGCCGCACGGCGCTCGTGGATCCGCGCGCGGACCAGTTCTCCCTGGCCGCCATCAGCTACGAAATGCTGGCCGGCGACACCCCGTTCGCGGCCGATGACGTCAGCAGCGTGCTCGGGCGCGTGATCAACGATACGCCGCTCACGCTCAGGGAGCGCGGCATCGACGTGCCAGCGGACGTTGACCGCGTGCTGCTGCAGGCGATGGCCAAGTCGCCGGCCGATCGTTTTGCGGACGTGAGCGTGTTCATCGACGAGCTCGCACGCGCAGCTTCGTGCAGCATCAGCGTCATGCCGCGCGCCGTGCTGCTTTCGAAGCGCGCTCCCGCACCGAGCAACGCCCCTTCCGAACGCGAATCGCACTCGCCGCTGGCCGTCACGATCGCGGCGAGCGCGTCTCCGGGCTCTTCCAAGGCCCCGGGCCCCGACGAAAACAGCGTCTCACGCGAGCTGATCGCCGCGATCGAGCAGGCGCGGCTCGCGCTCGGCTTCGAAGATATGGAGCGGGCGGTACGTTACGCCGAGACGGCCTTGAGCCTGGCCGAGGAGCACACCGAACCGAAGATCGTCGAGCTGCTCCAGCGCGCGCGCACCTTGTTCGAGCTGATCTACGAGCAGCGGCTCGGACCGCGCGATCGTCGCATCTCCGTGCGCAGCATGCCGTCCTCGTCCACGCCGGGAGCCGGTTCGCCGGTGCACGCCTTTTTATTTTCGCGGCTCGACGGCATCACTCTCGACGAAGCGCTCGACATTTCGCCGTTGCCTCGTCAGGACACGCTGCGGCTGTTGCTGCAATTGCTGCAACAGGGCAGCATCGCCGTCCGCTGAGCGCCGTGCCTCGAGACCCCCGCATATAGCGAACCCCCTCAGATAAGTCCTGGTGGCTCCGAGGGGGCTCGTCTCCGCGTTGCGAGAAACGGAGACATGGATCATGGGCTCGGTTTGCCGTTCCGCCAAGATTTTTTTAGGACTCACGGGCGCCGCGGTTCGCCGCCAAACGCCCGCCCGACGTTGACCGACAGCGTGGCGAGCGGCCTCGGGCCCGCCGAGCGCCGCGCCATGGACCGCAGAAAGTTAGGTATTTCGCGCTTCCATTGGGCCGTCTCGCCGTCTCGGTCCTTGACCGACGCGCCCACGACGCCCGAAGGAACGGGCCATTCGGACTGCTGTGGTTGATTGCCCGTCCTCGCTGTGCAGGCCGCCCGGGATAGCACCGGCTTGCGGGGGGCCGGTCTGCCGTGCAACCTTCCGCGGCCCGAGCCCCCGTAGCTCAGTTGGACAGAGCAGGGCTTTCCTAAAGCCAAGGTCGTACGTTCGAATCGTATCGGGGGCGCAGAAGAGCTCTGCGCGCTTCAGCAGCCGAGCGCGCGCCGCAGATCCGCGTTGGTGCTCACGAACGCGGGCCAGAGCTTGCGCAGCTCGCCTTCGCCGAGTCCAGCCCGCAGGATCGCCGATTCGGTGGCCACCTCGGCGAGCGCGCGGTCACTCGCCACGGGATGCTGGCGCAGCGCATACTCGAGCTGATCGGCGGCGCGCACCACCGTGACGCACTGGCGTTCATCGGTTGCAAAGCGGCTGCTGGAGTCCGGATCGTGATGCGAGAGCACGACGTTCGCCACGCTGTCGGGCAGACGCCAGTGCTCGAGCACGTAGCAACCGAGCGTCGCATGGTCGTAGCCGAGCAACGGGAGCTCGTAGAGATGGCTGCGGTCGGCCCGCTCGAGCATCTCCGTCGGCAGCGCGTCGTAGTTGACCTCACCCACCTGAAGCAGCAAGAGCTTGCCGATATCGTGGAGCAGGCCACACGTGAACGCAGCGCCGGCCTGACCGCCCCACTCCACGCCGAGCAGGCGCGCGATGGCGGCAACGCCGACCGAGTGATCGCGGATGCGTTTGCCGCTCTTGGTGAGGGAGTCGAACGTCCCGAGCGCAGCCACACCGACCACGATGTCGAACACGTTCTTGCTGCCCAGGCGCGCCACGGCTTCTTCGATGCTGCAGCACGCGCGGGTCGGGCGGTACGCGGCCGAGTTGGCGACGTGCAAGAGCCGCGTCACGAACGCCGGGTCCCGCTCGATCGCCGCACGTATGCGGTACATCGGCGTCTCCGGATTCGACAGCAGCGTCATGAGCTCCGTGGCCGCGGAAGGGAACGGCTTGAGGCCGGCCACCAGCGCCGCAGCGGCGGGTAGCGAGCGGCCGGCGCGGCTATAGGCCGCACCCAGGCGTGGATCGCTCACTGCCGGCCAGGTGCCCGAGTGAGGGTTCGTTCGCGGCGCGGTAGAAACAGGCGGCATGCAACTCTCTCGAACGGCTGACGGCCGTGGATCCTTAGGCAGAATGCCGAGTTCTCGTCGTGACCCAGCGCCGTCAATCCGATGGTGTCAAACTCGTCGTCGGCGTCATGCGTTCGCGCACCTGGCAATTCTGGCCACTCGGGGCCTCGCTGCTGCTCCATGCCGTGGCGGTGCTTTCTTGGTCGGGTGCGGTGCGCTCCGCGCGGGGGCCCGCGCCGGCAGCGCCGGACGCCTGGCTCGGCCGGAGCGTGTCCGTCGAAACGCTCGAGGAAGGCGCGCGCTCGAGCGAGCCCGACACGGCGCCTGCGACGCACACACCGCCGCCCCCCACGCTACCTCCGGCCGCACCGGACCCGCTGACGGCACGGGGCGGCGAGCCGGCTCCGGCGAGCCGGTCACAGGGCGCGGTGCAAAGGCGCGCGCCGTCGCAACCGCGCTCGATGGCGCCTCGTGAAAGTGGTGAGGAGCAGAAGCCGGTGGCCGTGCGCGAGCCCACGGTGCCCCGCGAGCCGAGCGGCGAATTTGGTGCTGAAGGCTTGCCCAGCGGCGTCCGCCGCCTGGCGATCGCGTTCATCCGCGCCGTCCCTGCCGCCACGAGCCGAGACCCGATCTGGTCGAGCTTGCCCGTGGGAGACGCGGGCAGTGTGCGCGTCGAGGTCCGGGTCAACGAGGTGGGTCACATCGTCCACACGGAGACGCTTGGTCCCACGCCTGCCGCCGAGCACCTGGCGCGTTTGCTACAGCGCACCGTGCTGCTACTTCAAAGCGGTCGGTTCGCCGTCAGTGGAGTGTCGGCTGGCGACCTGGAAGTGTTCCGGATCGATGTGCAGGTTTCCATGAGAGAGCCCGCCGAGGGCTTCGAGACAGGGCAGGTGGTGCGCCTCGGTTTCGAGCCGCCCGATGCACGCGGCCGTGGTAAAGCGTTCTTCACGTTGGGCTCTGGCCGGCACGTGGAGGCCGCGATTCGCGTGGAACGAACGCGCGGTTGAGCTCACCCGGAACGTGCTCTTGAAAGTAGTGACCGCAGGTCTCGTCTCGCGGCGAGTTTTCGTCCCGGCACTCGTGCTGTTCGCCGAGCTCGGTGCCTGTCGCGGCGGGGAGCCGCGCGCGAGCGTACCCGCGAGCGCAGGCGGTGTCGCTTCGGGCCGTTTCGCGCGGGCCGCGAACGCCAGAAGGCCCTCCGAGCTGGGCCCCAAAGGTCCGCGTGCGCAGCTGTCGCCGTGGCTCTCCCGCGAGGCCTGCACGAGCGCCCTGGCGCGCGGCGAGCGCGCTCGGCGGGCGCCGGAAAGGGTCCGCATTGGCACCTGGAACATCCGTTGGTTTCCTGACGGCAGACCCGGAAAGAAGCCCGCGCCGGAAGGGCTCGACGTGGCCTGGCTGGCGTGCGCGATCGCCTGGCTGGATCTCGACGTGCTCGTCGTGCAGGAGTTCAAGGCTCACGAGCGGGCGCGCGCACGGACCGCCGAGCTCGTCCGCCGCCTCGACGCCGCCACGGGTGGTCGCTGGGCTGCGGAGCTCGACCCGTGTCCGCACCCCGTCGGCCAGCACGTGGGCCTCGTGTTCGATGCCCGGCGCGTGACCGCCAGCCACTGGCAGACGTACGAAAGCCTCAACCCGCATGGCGACGCCTGTCGCGACCAATTACGGCCCGGGTTCGGCGCGTACTTCCGCTTCCAGGCTGGGCTCGATTTGCACCTCGTCGCGGTGCACTGGAAGAGCGGCCAGAAGCGGCGCGATTTCGAGCTGCGCCGGCGCTCGTTCGCCGGCTTGGACGCCGCGTTCGCGCAGGCCCAACGGAGCGTCCCCGACGCCGATGTGCTGTTCGCTGGCGACTTCAACAGCATGGGGTGCGCTCGGTGCTCGCCGCGCATTTCGGCCGAAGCCGAGCTGACTCGCGTCGATTCAGATCTTTCCGCGCTCCGTACGCCGCTGCGCCGCCTCGCGGACGAGCCCGCGTGCTCTCACTACTTCGGTGTGCGCGCCACCTTGCTCGACTTCTTCGTTGCCGCGTCGCTCGACGAGCTACCCGCTTCGCGAAAAGCCACGGTGTACGGGCCGTGCGCCGATCACGGTTGTGGCTCGCTCCCGCGCGCGCAGACGCGGAGCGCGTTCGCGCAGCGCCTCAGCGATCATTGTCCGGTCGTCGTCGAGCTCGATGCGAGCGACAAAGACTGAGGGCTGGCGGGCCTGATCTGTGTATGCTCGCGGGCGGCATGCCCGCCTACTTTCTCGTCAAGAGCGAGCCCGACACCTATTCGTTCGCCGACCTGGTTCGCGACAAGCGCACGCGCTGGGATGGGGTGCGCAACTTCGAGGCACGCAACAACCTGCGGGCCATGAAATCCGGCGACTTGCTGCTGTTCTACCACTCGGGTGCCGGCAAGCAGGTCGTGGGCGTGGCGCGCGTGGTGAAAGAGGCGTACCCCGATCCGGGCGCGGAGGGAGAAGACTGGTCGGCGGTGGACGTCGAACCCGTCAAGGGGTTCAGCTCGCCCGTAACCCTGACGAGCATCAAGGACGACGCGAGTCTCTCGGAGATGGTGCTCCTGAAGCGCTCGCGGCTCAGCGTCGTCCCGGTCTCTGCCGCGCAATTCAAGCGAATCTTGGCGCTGGGCAAGACCAAGCTCTGATCGAGCCGCTCAGGGACCGGGCTTTTTCTCGTCGCGACTCTCCTGAATGTCGATCAGCGTGGTCAGCGCTTCGATTTCGCGCTTGCCCTGGATCTCGCGCTGCCGGAGGCCTTTCAGGTCCGCCTCGACCTTGCGCTGCTCCGTTTCCAGCTCTCGGAGCTTTTCCTTCAGCTTGTCGCGCTCGGATTTCAGGCTGTTCAAGTCAATGGGCAAGGCGCCCTCCTCGAGACCCGAGGAGATATGGGAGAACGTCGCGGAGTTCAACCCGTAAACGCTGAAATGCCCGGAACGGCCGCTTCAGCCCACGGCCACGACGCGATTGCGGCCGGTGTTCTTGGCTGCGTAGAGCCGGCGATCCGCGATCCCGACGATGTCCTCGAGTGTGCGCTCGGTCGAGCAGCGGACCGAGGCGCAGCCGGCGCTCAGGGTGATCGGAATGGGCTTGCCATCGAACGTCACGGGCAGCGTCGCAACGGTGGTGCGGATTCGTTCGGCGGCGCGGGCCGCACCGGCGCGGTCGATGCCCCGCAGGATCACGGCGAACTCTTCGCCGCCCACGCGCGCGAACACGTCCTCTGCGCGGAGCCGCCGGCTGACCAGCATCGCGACCTGGCGCAAAACGGCATCGCCCGCCTGGTGCCCGAACGTGTCGTTCACCTTCTTGAAGTGATCGATGTCGAAGAGCACGAGAGACGCCTCCGCACGGTGGCGCGCCGCAAAGGCAATCTCCGTACGCAGGCGTTCGTCGAAGTGCTTGCGGTTGTACGCGCCGGTGAGCGCATCGCGCGTGCTCGATTCGTACAGGCGCCGTAGGAGCAGCTCTTGCCGGGTATCCGTGAGGGAGAACCGGAACGCGGCGCGCGGCCCCAGTTGAACCCAGTCGCCGTCCTGAATCGCGGCGCGTTGCACGGGACGTCCCTGGACGTACGTGCCGTTCTTGGAGCCGAGATCTTCCACCCAGTACTGCTCGTGCTCGGCGACTACCTGCGAGTGGAAGCGGCTGATGCCGGCGTCGTCGAGACGCACCGAGTTGGTCGGATGGCGGCCCAGCGTACAGGGACCCGGTCCGACCACGAACACCTGCCCGGCGTGCACGCCGTCCATGCGCAAGAGCACGGCGCGATCGCGGACCGACGGTACCGGCGGACGGCTCCCGTAGTCCGTGCTGCGCATCCCGACTTCCGTCACGATCTCCTCGTCGTCCTCGAACAGTCCGAGATCCGAAATCAAGGAACGGCGCCGTGGTGGCAGCTGACTGGGCGTTTGCAGCGCCTCGTGCATCGGCATGCGCCCGGCCTTCGAGTCGAGCTCGATGTCGATGCGCACCGCGGGCATCTCGGGGTACGTGGTGGCCGTGCTCGGAACTGGCCGCCCGCTCGCGTCGATGCGCGCGGGCGGTGGTTGCCCCAAGAGTTTCGTGGGCAGCTGCGCCGGCTGCGTCATCGCGCCGGAGAAGGAGTAGCCGGTGCCTTCGCCCGGCGCAGGCAGCGTGTTCTTGCCGGGTTCGAGCGGATTGGGACGCGGCGGCACCAGAGCCGGCCGTTCGTGTGAATCAGACGGGGTGCGCGGGGGCGTGGCAGAGTCCGGGACGATGCGCCCCATGTGTCACCAGCTCACCGCGGGAAAACCTTTGCCTGGCCGCGCAAAGAAATAGCCCTGGAGCAGGTCGCATCCGAGATCCACGAGCGCGTCCCGTTCTTCGACGGTTTCGACGCCCTCGGCGACCACCAGCATGCCCATGTCCCTCGAGAGCGAGGTCATCGAGCGAATGACTTTTTGCTTGGTGATGTTTCGGTGCACGTCGCGCACCAAAGACATGTCGAGCTTGACGATCTCGGGCTCGAGGAGGGCGAAGCTGGTGAGCCCGGCGTATCCCGCCCCCATGTCGTCCACGGCGATGCGAAACCCCATCTCACGCAGCGCAGCGACACGCACCCTGGCATCTTTGACCTCGTCGAGCGATGAACGCTCCGTGATCTCCAGGACGACGCGGTCCGCCACGTGTGAGAGCGGCGACTCCGAGGAGGAGAGCGTCGGATCCAGAAGATCGGTGACGTGGAGGTTGACGAACAGCGACCCCGCCGTGGCGTTCTCGGCGAACGGTTTGGCCGCCAGCTCCCGGATCACGCGCCCGAGCAGGTCGAGGCAGCCCAGACGCTCCGCGGCGTCGAGCACCGCGCCGGGATGCGGCAAACTCGGCTCTTCGCTGCGTAGCAGCGCCTCGTAGCCGAAAATAGTTTTGTGCCGGAGATCCACGATCGGCTGATAGGCGATCCAGAGTGAATCCATCGCGCGGTCGAAGCTAGCCTCCAGGCCGGCGCGATCGGCGCCGAGCGCGCCCGCGAGACCCAGGAGCTCCGCAGCCTGCTGCTTGATACGCGCCATGCGATGCATGTGCACCGCGCGGTCGATCACCTTCTGCATCTCCTCCGTGGAGACAGGCTTGGTGAGGTAATGAAAAGCGCCGAGCTCGAGCGCCTGAACGGCCGTCTTCACGGCTGGCTCGCCGGTGACGAGTACGACCGGGACGAGCAAGTCGTGCTCGCGCACCTGGCGGAGCAGTTGAATGCCGTCCATGTTCGGCATCGCGATGTCGCTGACGATCACGTCGAAGTTGCCGCCGTGCACCTGCTCGACCGCATCGCGCCCGTTGGAAGCCGTCGAGATATCGTAGCCGCTCGCCCGTAGCAGGCGCGCCAGGCTGCGCAGCAGCGACGGATCATCGTCGACCAGGAGTATCCGCCGAGGGGTGGCGGGCGCGGCGGCGAGCGCGCCGTTGCTGGCCGTGCGGCGTCCGCCTTGTACGGCTTCGAGCGCTCGCAGCTTGGTCATCGAGCCGGCTTCGTTTGGCTCGTGTGCAGCGTTGGGCGGACGCTCTCCGGCGTCCGTCTCGGTCGCTTCGCCTGTGGAAGGAGGCTGCATGTCGAAGATGAACGGCTAGATTCCGTACCCCTAAAGGTGAGTCGTAATGAGCGTGCGTTTTGTTTTCGCCACATACCCTTGCGGCGCGGCCCTCAGAGGGATCATGCAGGCCGCAGCCTCTCGGGGCAAGCCGGGTGTTGCAAATGGCACCCCTCAATGATGAGGAATGCTGGAGGCCCTCACCAAAGTCCGATTGCGGCTAGCGATTTCGCAATTTTGAACCAGGCGAGCCCGGGCCCGAACCGTCGTCCGTCACGGGCGGATCGTGCATCCCGTGGGCCTCGACCGCCTGCAGCGTGCCGCGGCGGCGCACCTTGTAGTAGGTGTGCGATATTTTTTGGCTATGCGTGCTTGCCTGTCTCGTCAGGTAACTGAACGCATCGCGCGGGCGGGGCGCCGTCGGGGAAAGAACACGCCGCATCACAGCCGTCCCCCGCGGCAGCTCCAGCTCGATTCGCGTCTGCCACACCGTCCCCGGACCAACCGACAGTTGCTCGCTCTTGGCGCCGGCCACCGAACCGCACCGCTGCCAGGTGTCGCCGACGCGCACGAACCACGTCACGCGCCGGGTCCCATGATCGACGACGCTCTCCTCGTCGATCAGCTCGACTCGTTCCGCCGCATGTCCCGACTCCACGTTATCTCTGGGGCGCGTACCCGGGCTTCGGGGGCGGCGGTACGATCTCGTCGCCTTCGGGTTCGGGTGACTCCGGCTCCGCTTCCGGCGTGGCGCTCGGCTGCGTCTTCGGGGCGCTGGGCGTTGCCGGCGCCGGCGTGCTCTCCGGTACCGTGACAGACGGAACGTCCTGTCCGGTGTTGACGACGAAGCGCGGGGGAGTCGTCGGATCGCAGCCAGGACCGAAACCGTTGGCGTCGAAGTCCTGCTCGACATCGCCCGTCTTCTCGTCACCCTCGGGCGTCGAGAACGCGACTTCGAGCCGCAGGCGGCGCGCACCCGCACGCGCCGGCGAGCAGTACGAGACCAGGTAGTACATGTCGTACAGGCTGCTCACCTTGGTGGCGGCTTCTTCCAGTGCGACGCCGACGGTATTCGCAGCTTGAGCTCGGATGACCCCTGCGCGTCCGATGTCGTCGAGGTAGTAGTCGCCCTCGGTCTCCCCGATTCCCACGCTGACCACGTGATGTGGAGTCTGATCCAGAAGGTCGCGCACCTGCTCCTCGTTCGAGCGCCCCGCGACGTCGGGGCCGCGCGTGAAGACGACGAGCGTGCCGATGCGTACTGGCTTTTGCCCCTGCATCAGGCGGGTATCGAGCTCTTTCAAGCCTTGCCCCAGGGCGCCATACAGGTTCCGGGAGGGATCGCGCACTGCGTAGCTTCGGAGCGGGGCCAGCTCTTCTAGGGCCTCCGGCGCAGCGACGGCGCGTGGAAACTCGCCGACCAACGCGAGGTCCGGGCTTCCGTCGAAGGCGTAGACGGTGACGGCCTGGTCAGCTCGCGTTCGGGCGACGAACCCCGCCACCGCGCGCGCGATGAGGCGCTTCGACTCGTCGTCCTTGCTCTGGCTCATGTCGACCAGCACGAGCGTGTGGTGCACGGCCGCGAGATCTCGGTCGAGCAGCGTGAGCTGGCTCTGGTCCGCGGGCACGAGCTGCTCGTTTTCGAAAACCTTGAAGTTTTCGACCATCAGGCTGGAGACTGGATTTTTTCCGTCGAGCACCGACACGTACAGCGCCACGTTGCTTGGCTTCTGCACGGACGTCGCCACGCTGTCCACCTCCACGCCGCGGAGCAGGCTGCAACCGAACGCCGCGTAGCTCCACAGCCACAGGAAGAGCCGGCCTGCCCAAAGTGCACGCTTGCCTGTCACGAGGCCATCCATACTACTGCCTCGAGTCCATCGAAGCGATGGGAATTTCGAGGCCCCTGACGGGGCAAGGGCCTCGAAATTCCTGCGCCATGGGCTCATCTGACTCGAGCACCGACTGTCGTGACGTACCTCGATTCGAGTGAATCGAGGTACTACGTTACTCCGCTCGGTCATTCCCAAAAGCTGCGGCCGGCGCGCGCGTCATCGAGCATGCGCGTCATGCCATGCGCGAGGGGCGTCGGTAGATTCGCGCTTTCGAACAGCGCGACATCGGCGATCTCCACCGGGTTTTGCGGCGCTCGTGTCGGCTCGGCCACAGTCACGAACACGACGATGGTCACGGCATGAAAGCGGGCGTCGCGCGCGGGATCCGAGTACACGCCCGAGACGCCACCGAGCTCGATGACGTCGGCGCCAGCTTCCTCGAGGAGCTCACGCTGCACCGCGGCGCGCAAAGTTTCCCCCCACTCGAGCGTACCCCCGGGCAGCGCCCACTCGCCAGTGTCCGTGCGGCGGATCAAGAGCCAGCGGCCATCTGGCGTGCGCGCCGCGGCGGCAATGCCGACCACGGGCCGGCGCAACAGGTGTCGCGCGACCTCTTTGATGAGAAGCCATACACCTTTGGGGATCCTCACGCGCGGAGCATGCCTCAGGTCTCGGAGTCTTGTCGCGTCCCAACGCTCTCGCGCCACGCGCGCCCCGAAAGGACCGTGGCGGGCGCGCGAAGAGCGGCTCGGCGGCGTCCCTTTATGATATGGCTCCGCGGCGCAGAGAGCCATGTCCTGTGTTCGAAACCGAGCCGCGTTCCTGTGCGTGGTCGCGACTGCCACGCTGCTCGCGTGCACGCGAGAGGAACCGCCCGGCGCGACGCGCTCGGAAGCGGCAGAGCCAGCATTGATCGCGGCGTCGGCGTCCGCGAGCGCTAGTTCCGGCGCCGGAGGAGGGAAGCGGGAAGCGGCGCTCGGCGGCGTCGAAGACAACTTGCCGTTCGTGCCGGCGGGCAAGAAGCTGGCCAGCGTCGCCTGGCGTACGTGGGTGTACACGGACACGGGCTCGCAGCGGACGCGCTTCGGTTACTTGCGCGCTGGCGCCACCGTCGAGCGCCGCGAGCCGGTGATCTTGAACGACGGCTGCGCCGGTGGCTGGTACCGCATCAACCCGCGCGGCTTCGTCTGCATCGGCAAGGGAGCAACGCTCGACCTGAACGACCCGCTGCTGAAGAACGCCAGCGTGCGTCCGATCCGTGGCCAGGGCTTTCCGTATCTCTACGCGCTCGCCGGCGACAGTCCGCCGCATTTGTATTTTCGCTTTGCGACGCGCGCGCAAGTCAGCGCCATCGAAGGGGACGCGACATTTCCCCGCGCGCTCGCGTGGCGCGAGCGGATCAAGGCGCAGGGGCTGCTGCCCATGCTCGAGGCCGCTAGCACGCCGGACGCGGCCTGGCTCGAGCAGAAAGTGATCTTGAAACCCTACGGCGTCGCGCGGCGCCTGCACTACTCGGTGCACGCCGGCCGAGCCGCCCCCGATAGCGGTTTCGCCGTCGCGCGTGTGTTCGAGCACGACGGACGCAGCTACGGGCTGACCACGGAGCATGATTTGATCGCGCTCGATCGCACGCGTGTGGTCAAGCCGAGCTCGTTCTCCGGTGTCGAGCTTGGTCCCGATCAGGCTTTGCCCGTGGCGTTCGCGCTGAGCCACGGCGCGCGGCGCCACGACCTCGACGTCGAGAGCGATCAGCTGCACGCCGGTGCGGAGCTCCCGCACAGGGCCGCGCTGAAGCTCACCGGCAAACGGCGAGGCGTTTTTTGGGAGACGCACGACGGCTTCTGGGTGCTGCTCGATGGGATGCGTGTGATCCAGCCGCGCACGTCGTTCCCCAGCTTTGCCACGGGGGACCGGAAATGGATCGACATCTCCATCAATCAGCAAGCGCTGGTGGCATACAGCGGCAAGAAGCCCGTGTACGCGACGCTGGTCAGCACGGGACGGAGCGGGCTCGCCGACCCGGAGAAGACCGACGCGACAGCGCGCGGTACCTTCATGATCTACCAGAAAGACGTGAGCTCGACGATGGACGGTGAGGAGGACCGAAGCGACGGCTACGCGCTGCAGGACGTCCCGTTCGTGCAGTACTTTCACAAAGGTTACGCGCTCCACGGCGCGTACTGGCACGACGAGTTCGGCAAGATGCGCAGCCACGGCTGCGTGAACCTCGCGCCGCGCGACGCCGCGTGGCTCTTCGAATGGACGGATCCGAACGTCCCTCCCGACTGGCACGGCGTCCTGAACAAGCAACGCGGCACCGTCGTATTCATCCGACCCTGAGAGGTTTTGGGGTCGAGCTCGCTACGACGTTGCCGTGAGCACGGGCGCAGCGCGACGGCCGTGAAGGGCCGAGCCGCTCGCTGCGATCGCGTGCCAGAGTTTCGCAAATGGTTGGCCGCGCTGCTCGGCGAGCACCTCGCGTCACAGCGCAGCGCCCTCGCCGGCTACTCCTCGACTTCGAAGCGCACGTGAAAGCTCACGTCTGACGGCTTCGCATCGTTGGCTGGGGCGAACTGCGCGGCTCTCACGCGGGCTTCCACGCACGGGATCAGCAGAGGTGGGAACGCCGCGCTGGGAGTCGCCTTGGCTGCCGTCACTTCTCCGCCGGCCGCGATCTGCGCTCGGACGCGCACGACGCCGTGCGCGACGGGATTGGTTTGCAAGGCGCGATTGTAACAGGCGCGAAACGACGCGCGCATGCCGGCCACGACGCGCGCCGCGTTATCGAGCGATTCTGGTGCCTGAATGTTCCCGACAGAGGCCACGCCCCGGCGCCCTGTGCCCTTCTGCACGGGCGCGAGCCGGTCGCGGAGGTCGTGGTCGAGCGGAGTATTGGGCTCCGTTGCCAGCTCGGGCAGAGACTCTGCGCGTTCTCCCCCGGCGAAAAGCCCCAACACCGCGTGCTCGCGTGCGCGCCGATCCGCGTGTGGGCTCGGACCCAGATCGAGACCGGCGTCGCTGCTAGCCGCCGGCTCAGGTGCCGGCGGATGGGCGTCGGCGATGACGGCGGGCACTGCTGACGGTGCCGCATTGGCCGCAGCCGCGGACGACTTGGCCTGAATGGAATCGGACGGCGAGGAACGCTGACACGACAGGGCGAGCGCACCGGCGGTGACGAGCAGCCTCAGCTCACGAGCAGAGCGACGGGACACGAACGTCATTGGGCCTCCAGCAAGCGCGGGTCCAAGAGCGGCAACAGCGCGGCGAGCTGCGATCGCGTCGCCGCGTCGAGCGGTCGTTGATGGGCCGGCACGAATACGATGTCGCCGAAGCCCCCACGCGTGCGCTTTTGATCCATGAAGCGCTGCACGGACAGCTCGGGTCGGCCGGCAACCGCCGGCGGAAGAATCTTCGATTCGGCACCGAGCGCGCGCTGGAGCTGGGCGCGGCTGTTCCCTGAATACCGTTCGCCGGTGGCGAGCGGACGGACCCAGCGCAGCTTGCCATCCTGCTCGTGCGTCGCCACGGGTACGAGCAGATCGCGGGACACGAGCCAAACATCGAGCAGGCGCTCTGGACGCACCGTCGGTTGGTCTGCTGGCAGCGGCTCCAAGTAGGGATAGTAGGGCAGCGGAGTATCGAACGAGATGCGGATGGTCTCGGCCTTGGTGCTGGGCTCGCGCGGGTTCTTGGTGTTCTTGTCCGGCTTGGGTGGCTCGTAGCGCATGGCGACGTAGTAGAACTTCAGCTTCACGTAGTGTGCGAGCCACGCGTCGGTTTCCTTCGTGCTGGCGAAACCATTCTTCGCGAGCCAGCCCGCGAGCGCCTTATCGTCGGTGGCAGCGAGCACGAAGGCCGTGAAGCTCCCGACTTTGGTGATCTCGAGCACCTCGACGCCGCCGCCCATGCCTCTGCTGGCGCCGCCGCCCGACGCGCCCACACGCAGGCCGCCTTTCGGTGCCGCCTGGAATGGGAAATCGGTGCGCAACGCTTCGAAGGGGCTCGACTTCACGGCGCGGACCTCCGGTCGCGCGGGCGTCGGGACCACGAAGCCGAACGGGTCGTGTGCGGCCCGGAACACGACCTCGCGCACGAAGTGTTCCCGCTTCTTGTCCGCATCGAACACGATCAGTGTCTGTTCATGGGCCAGCGACGGACGTCGATTGCCTTCGGTGGCCCGCGGGCTGAAGAAGCCACCACACGCCAGGGAGTGGGGTGCCGCGAGCAGTGCGGCGAGCAGGGCAGTCAGCGCGCGGAGAGACGACATAGCGTTCACCGTAACACGCGCGGGCCGGCGCGGAACCCGCCTCAGAAATGCGGTACGCTGCCGCCCTCACGGCCGGTGCTACGCTACCATCCGTTCTTGCATCCGGCGCGAGGAGAGCGATGAGCCAAGATCAGAAGCTGAGCCGACGGCACTTGTTGACAGTCAGCGCCGCGGCTTCGGGCGCCGCGCTGATCGGCACGGGGTCAGCGCAGGCGAAAGCGCCGCAGGTGCCACGACGCGTGCTCGGTAAAACCAAGCAGTCGATACCGATCCTCTTGCTCGGCGGAGGCATGGGTTTCAAGGCAGGAACCGACCCGCGCATCCGGCTCGCTCTGCAGCACGGTGTGAACTACGTCGACACGGCGCGAAAATACGCGGGTGGCTCGTCCGAGCGAAACGCGGCCTCCACGCTGAACCGGCAAAAGGCGCGCAAGGAGACGTGGATCACGTCCAAGACGCCGAAGTGGAGCGCGCGTGGTTTCGAACAAGACGTGGCCATCAGTCTCGAGTCGATGAAGACCAGCTGGGTGGATCTGTACTTCTTGCACGGGCTCGACGAGCTCGGGCCGCTCGACGATCGCGAGCTCATTCGGTCGGTGGAGAGCTTGAAAGCCGCGAAGAAGATCCGCTTCTTCGGGTTCTCTTGCCACGGCGGTAACGTCGCGGAGCTCTTGCACGCCGCGGCCAAACGCCCGTTCGTGGACGCGGTGATGTTCAAGTACAGCTTCCGCGACTATGGGGATGTCGAGCTCAATCGCGCGATCGATGCCGCTCACAAGGCGGGCGTGGGCTTGATCGCCATGAAGACCCAGGGTTCGGAGGCGGGTTTCCGCGACGCGTGGAAGAAGTTCGAGCAAGCCGGCAAGTGGAACAAGTACCAGGCGGTGCTCAAGGCCGTGTGGGCGGATGAACGCATCACCGCCGCGGTTTCACACATGGACAGCGTCGAACAGCTCCGCGAAAACATCGCCGCCGCGCTCGATCCGAGCACGCTGGGCGCGCTCGAGCAGGACGCCGTGCGTCGCTACGCGGAGCTCACCCGGCCCTACGCCTGCCGCGGCTGCGATCACCTGTGCAACCCGGCGGTCGACGCGCCCGTGCGCATCGGTACCACCTTGCGCAGCCTGATGTACCATGACTCGTACGGGGACAGCGAGAAGGCCCGGCGCGTGTGGAGTGAGCTGCCACCCGAAGCGCGTCAGCTTGGCGGCGTCGATTTCACTGCCGCGAGTCGCGTGTGTCCGCATGGCGTGGACGTCGTGGCGCTCATGCAGCGCGCCGCTGTCGTGCTCGCATGAGTCGCGCGAGCTCAGCCTTCGAACCGTCGCTTCAGCTCGGCGGCATCGGACACGCCGTCGAACAGCAGCTTCACGGCGCTCGGTCCAGAGACGCCGAAGCCGAGCTCCGCGGCGTTCGAGATCTGCGGCGTGCGCCAGGGCGAGCGCTCCCGCAGCGTCCCGTGCGCCGCGTCCGGTGTGGGGACGTCGGTGCGCGACAATTCGAGCTGGATCAACGCGACGCCCAGTGCGTCCAGTGCCGCGCGGTTCGGGCTCGCACACACCAGGCCCGGCGACGCGCGCACCGCGTCGGCGGCGTCGGACGACGTGTCGTCTCCGGTATGCGAAACACGGTCTGTAGAGACGCATGCATGACCAACAACTCCGTGCGAGGGTGAGGATTCGCGACGGCAACCTGTATGACTTGGGCGCGGTAGTGGTCAAGCGATCTGCGTGTGCCGATGCGTGCAGTGGCGAACGCGCATGGACGCACCGCTCAGTCACTGCCGCGCTTTAGCGCACGGAACGATCAGCGCGTGCAAGGCCGGGCGACTACTACTCAGTTGATGATCTGGCAGCCGCCGGGGATGATCGTCGTCGTACACGCCGAGCCGAGACAGCCCGTTTCCTGCTCCGCATCGCCATTCGGTAAGCAGCGGCGTTGATCGCAGTTGCGCAGAAAGGCTGACGTGCAGAAGTTCCCCGAGCAGCCGTTCTCCTGCCAGAGCTGAGTGCCGCCGAAACAGGAGAACTCGTTGCATACCCGCACCGACGACTGGCACGACGTGGCGTTGCGACAACCCGCATGCGTTCGGACCCGGCTCGCGTCGACACACTCGTTACCCAGGGGGCAGGGAGCCGTGGCCGTGCTTCGCGTGCACCCATTCGTCGTGCTGCAAGCGCCCGTGACGGTCACGAGGTCATCGTGCGAGCGATCGACGGGCACACACGTGACGCTGTTGGCGAGCGCGCAGTTCTCCGTGCTCGAGGGAGTCGACGCCGGACCACAGTAGTCCGTGCTCGCAACGCAGAGCGGCGAGTAGCGCTGCAGCGTGCTCCCGACGCACGCGAGGCGTCCCGAGCAAACGCGTGGCGTGCTCGCGACGGGTGTCCCGCAAGCAGCCCCCGAGCACGCCGGCGTGTACGACGTCAGGGTCACGATCCCCGAAGCCGGACTCGTCTGGCACACCGAAGCCTGGTCGGGGCAAGGCACTGGCGTGGCGGTTTGCCCGCAGACACCGGCGCCGGAACAGGTGGCCGTGTAGGTGGTGCGCGTCGCGGGCGTGCCGCCACACGTCGCACCCGACGTCGGGCAGGGGGTGTCCGTTGGCGTGCCCGGGCTCGCGCAGGCCGTCCCTGCCGTGTTGCAGGTGGCAGCGTACGTGCGTCGTATGGGGCGCCCGGTCACCGTCGCGCAGGCTGGCGCTCCAGCGGGGCAGGCCGTCGCCGTGTTGGCCTGCCGCGAGCAGCCGCTGCCGCTGCAGGTGGGCGTGTACGTCGTGAGTCGCCCGGCGCTGCAGGTGGGGCTGCCCGGCCGGCATGCCGTCGTGGATTCCGTGTAACCGCACGCAGCCGGCGTCCCCGAGCACGTCGCCACCGCGTTGTAATGGTGGGTCAGGTTGTTCGCGGCCGCGGTGCCGGAGCAGTACGGGTGCGGCGACGGGATCGCCGTCGAACACTGAGTTTGCACGGTGTCCGCGTAGCCGCAGCGAGGGCTCGGACTGCTCAGACAAACGCCGTCGCGCCGGAGAATGCGCGACGGGGTCGCCGCGCACAGGTAGCTCGTCGGGTATCTCGTGTCGTCCAGGCAGTCGTCCACGAGCTGTTCGACCGCGGCACAGCCACGAGCCTGGCAGACGCCGATCTGACGCGTGAGTCGTCCCGTGTGCGCGCCGGACGTCGCGCAGCGTGGCACCGTAGTCAGAGAGCTACAGAGCGTGTCGTTCGGCGTGTGATCGATGCGGTCCGCGCCTTCGTTGCAGCTGTCGACCGTGCACGCGACTCCGTCGTCCAGTACGGGCGGCGTACCTGCCGCGCACGTCCCGGCGCGGCAGACCTCGATGCCGTTGCAGAACAGGCCATCGGAGCACTGGATCGGTAGCGTACACTGGCTCCGCGTGCAGTTGTTCTGGCAGCCGTCGCCGTTGATGGCGTTGCCATCGTCGCAGGCCTCGCCGGGATCCGTGTTGCCGTCCCCGCAGCGCGGGGCGGGCGCGTCTACGGCCGCGTCGCAGCCGCCATCGGCGCAGGCGTCGGCGTCGCAGCCGCCATCGGCGCAGGCGTCTACCTCGC
>DATDJP010000246.1:0-12740 GCA_036520475.1 Polyangiaceae bacterium
GATGTAGGTGATCGCGTCTTGCACCGTGCGAATGTTTTCCATGTCTTCGCCCGGAATCTCGATGTTGAACGCTTCCTCGAACGCGAGCACCAGCTCCACTCGGTGCATCGAATCGGCGCCCAGCTCGGCGAACGTGGCGTCGGGTTGAATTTCGCTCTCCTGGACCTTCAGGTCTTCGCGAAGCTGGTTACTGATGATGCGCTTTACTTCGGCCGTGATGTCTCGACCTTCAGCCATGCGGCCTCCACTGCGCGTCTTATAGCAAACGCTCCGGGCCGGATTCGCGCTTTTCGCCGGGCACTCGTGAGCGAATCTCTGCACACTGCAATCTTTGTAGTGGAACGTGTTTTATTTCCAGTGTGGGGCAGGCGTGCAGGCAAATATACAACTGCGTTCGCGGCCTGGGCGCCCGGCTAAGCTAAGCTTCGAGCGGCGCGGGCCACCGTCGATGCCTCGTGGCGAACGTGGGCGGAGCGCGCGCACAACCTCGAGTGGAGTGAGCCGAATGAGCTGGATTGCAAGCGGAAAAACAGGTTGGATCGCAGCACTCGCCGTCCTCGGCACGAGCCTCTTGTCCCGCGGTGCGGGCGCGGAGTCGCTCGACCCGCAGACGCAAGACGCGCGCAAGATCGCCAGGGCCGCGGCGGAGCGGGATGACGGCGATCGGCAATCCGCGCGCATGACGATGACGGTGGTGGATGGCTCGGGACGAAAGCGCGTGCGTGGCCTCGTGTCGCGGCGCTTGAAGTTCGACAAGGGCACGAAGCTCTTGATGATGTTCGAAGAGCCGGCGGACATGCGCAACACCGGATTTTTGCTGCTCGATTACAAGGACAGCAAGCGCGACGACGACCAGTGGCTCTACCTGCCGAGCCTGCGAAAGACGACGCGCATCTCGAGCTCGGACCGCAGCGGTAGCTTTCTCGGCAGCGACATCAGCTATTCGGACATGCTCAGGCCGAACGTCGATCACTACGAGTACAAGCTGCTCGAAGCGAGCACGCAGGTCGACGGCGAGGACTGCTGGCGCATCGAAGCGCGACCGCGTACCGCCAAGGTGCGTGAAGAGACCGGCTACGTGAAGACCGAGATGTGGATCAGCAAGAAGAAGCTCGTGCCGGTGCAGAGCAAGATGTGGGTACGCGACGGCAAGAAGCTCAAGTACGCCAAGTACGAGGAGATCAGGAACGTCGACGGCATCTGGTCCGCGCACAAGGTGACCGTGCGCACGGTGCGCGGCGGGAAGGTCGACTCCACGACGGTGCTGCGCTTGAGCGGAGTGAAGTACGGGGATCCGAACGTCAATGATTCGGATTTCACGGAGCGCCGCCTCGAAAAGGGACTCTAGAAAACCTGGAAATCCCAGCGCAGCGTCGAGAACACGCGATCGTGCATGCCGAGCCCGGAGAGCAGGCCGAGCTCGTCCCCGGGGTGGTACGTGATCGCCCCGACGCTCCACTTGAACGCGTCGGTCAGCCGGTAGGTGAGCTCCGCGCGCGCCAAAAATCCGTACTCGAGGGCGTAGCCCATACCGTAGAAGGCGAGGTCCGCGCGCAAGTCTTCGTCGAGCAAGAGGTGCATGGAGCGGACCGCGAACGTCGGCGCGTTGCTGCCGAACAGCAGGTCTCCCGTCGCGTCGAGCGGCGTGTTCTGCGCGCCTTCGAAGAAGAGCACGGTCTTCGGGAGACCGCTGTACGTGATGCCGAGCATCGCGCCCGCGAACGTGCCTTTCTCCGTGAAGCGCTCGGGCTCGATCAAAAATTCGAAGGCGCGACCGCGCGGCGGCTGCAGGTTGTATTGGCGCCTCGGGACGACGCTGAACTCCCATTTGACGAGCCAGTCGCCGAAGGGAGCAGCGCCGGCATAGCCGAACAAGTAGTAGCGCGGGTGCTCGAGTACCACGTCGAGCTCGGGTGGGATCGGCGTCAGCGATAGATCGGGCTCGATGCCGGCGAAGATGCCGAACTGATCGACGATGGACGCGGCGTAGATGGACGCGTCGAACTCGGGTCCCTTGTAGCTCCAGGTCAGCGCATACTGCTGCTTCTCGAAGCGCAGGCCGCCGCCGCGATCACGGAAGCGCACGTCGCTGAGCTCTGCCAGCGCTGCCGGGTCGAGGCCGGTCTCGTCCGCGATCAGGCTGCGCACTGGGCTGAACTCGCCGAGCGGCGCCGGGCGATATCCGAAGAAGGCCTCGTGGATGATGACGGTCTCGATGCGGTGATAGCCGAAGAAGAAGCCGAAGCGCGTCGCGAGCACGGGTAGCCGCAGATCTTCCAGATCGCTCAAGCCGGGCTCTCTGAAATCACGCGGCGCTGCCACGTCCAGAATGCTGACCACGTCGCCCTGGCCCCACGGCATGACGAGGCGTCCGAACGTGAACTCGAGCGGCTCGAGCGTCCCGCTCACGTACGTCTCGCGGATGTCGATCAGGTGCTCATAGGCGTCGAGCGTCGCCGCGTCGTAGTCGTCCCGATCGACGCGGTAGGCGAGATCGTACTCACCGTGTGCCGAGGCCACCACGCGCCAGTGTTCGGTGCTGAACCGGAGCTGCAGATCCAGGTTCTGGCGGCCCTTGGCGAACGGGTTGTCTTCGAGACGCTCGAGCCACAGGCCCCACTGCGAGCGCGCGAAACCCGTCAGGCTGAACGGACTCGGCGTCTCGTCGACAGGCGCCACTTCAGGTGCATCCGCGAAGCCGGCCGCGTCGTCGTTGCCTTCGCCTTCGCCTTCGTCTTCGCCGCCCCAGCCCGCTTCGTCAGACTCCGCCTCGCCGAAGCCGGCGGCGTCGGACTTGGTTTCGCTGTCGCCGAAGCCGACCGCGTCGGATTCATCCTGAGCGTGCGCGCGCGCTGACAACGCCAGGACAGACACACACAACCAGGCGGCCCACGGCGCCGCGCGCCCGCTGTATCGGCCCACCCGCCGCGTCACAGGCCGGTGTTCCCGGTTCAGGAGCCTTCGGGGGCGGCCCGCGGCGACCCATGGGGTTCGGTCACGATCGGCTCGGTGCCGGCGCTGAGCGTCAGGTTCTTGTACGCGGCCCGCAGCACGGCGGGTCCGAGCACCAGGTCCGCAAATAGCGCCAGCAGCACGCCGAAGCTGCAGAGCGCCCCGAACAAGCGCGCGTTCGAGAGCGAGGCCGAGAGAAAGACTCCGAATCCGCACGCGACGATCACGCTCGTGAACACCGTGCCTCGCCCGGTGTGCCGGAGCGAGGTGGAGATGGCCTGTTCGACGTCACCGCCGTGACGGTACTCGATGCGGAAGCGATGCCACCAGCGAATCGTGTCGTCCGCGGCGATGCCGATGGAGATGGAGGCGACGAGCAGCGTGATGGCATCGAGGGGAATTCCTGCGAGCCCCATGAAGCCCAGCAGCAGGAAGATGGGCAGCACGTTCGGGATCATGCCCAGAAGGCCGAGCTTGAGCTCGCGCAGCACGAGCACCATCAGCACGGCGACCGCGGCCATGCCGCTGCCGAAGCTCGTGATCTGATCGCGCAGCAGAAAGTGAACGACAGAGCACATGTTGAAGACCGTGCCCGTGGGTTTGACGACCGCGGCGCTGCCGATGTGCTTGTCGATGCCGGCCTGAATGTGCAGGGTGAGCGGGTCGTACGCGAGCGCGTCGAGCCAGCGCACCTGCACCAGGATCATGCCGCGCTGCGCGTCGACGGTGACGAAGCGGCGCAGCTGCTCGGGCGCGGCGTTCTCGTAGAAGCCGAACAGGTCCGCGACCGACTGTGCGTCGGCCGGCACGCGGTCGAACGCCGGATCCCCGCCGTGCATGGCGCGCGCGCCGCGGCGCAAGAGCTCCACTACGCTGGTCGTGTTGTCGATGATCGGCTCGTGCTGGGGGCCGTGACGGTAAGTCCGGATGTGCTCCTCGAGCCGGCTCATGCGCGCGAGTAGATCCGGATCCTTGAGGCCTCCGACTTTTCCGCTGTCCACCAGGAGCACGACGTTCGAAGCCCCGCCGACGTTGTCGTTGAGCGCGTGAAAGGCGCGCGTGACGTCCGCGCTCGCGGGCACCCAGTCGGCGGGATTGTGATAGAATTTCAGCGACCCCATGCTGATCACGCCCAGCGCGAGCAGCGCGGCGTGGAAGGCGAGCACGAAGTTACGCCGGCGGAACGAGAGGCGCCCATCCGCGCTGCGTTCGGGTCTCGACAGGCCCGCGCAGGACACCACCAGGCGATCGACGAAGCGCACCAGCGAGCTCTCGTTGCTGGTGTTCACGTCCCAGCGCTTGGAAAAGCTCTCCGGACTGAAGCTCAGCACGATCGGCAGCACGACGATCGCGCCGAGACCGGCCATCACCACGCCAAAGCAGCCGTAGATGCCCATGTGCTGCAGGCCCTGGAGCTGCGCCACGCGGAAGCTCAAGAGGCCGAAGGCCGTGGTCAGCGTCGTGAAGATGCAGGGCACCGCGGACGTCGCGAGCGTGTACACGACCGCGTCGCGGTTGGGCATGCCGCGACCGCGCGCGTCGTGGAACACGGACTGCATGTGTACGGACTCGCCGATGCCGACGCACACCAGCAGCACGGGCAAGATGTTCGTGACCATCGTCAAGGGCACGTCGCTGGCGGCCATCAGGCCCGCCGTCCACACCCCAGCCATCGCGACCACGAGGATCGGGCCGATCACGCCCATGGGGTGGCGGAAGATGAAGAACAGGACGACCAGCACCGCCAGAAACGCCAGCGCGCAGGTGCGGGCCATGTCGGAGATCACGAGGTCGTTGAGGCCTGTGGTCAGCGCGGGCATGCCGGCGACGAACACCTGAAAACCCGGGGCCTGGTGGCGCGCCACCACGCGGCGAATTTCGTCGGCGACGCGCGCGTTGTTGCGCTCGCTCATTTGCGCCGTCTGGAGCACGACCACCGAGTGGCGCGCCGCGGGGCCGACGATCTGGCCGCGCAACAGGCGATCCTCGAGCGCGCGGGTCTTCAGAGCCGGTAAGTCTTCGGCGCGCGGCGGCCAATCTTCCAGGAGGCCGCGCACGGAGAGCGCGTCGTTCTGCCAGTGAGTCTGGGGCGCGTTGATGAGCGAGACGGTGCTTTCGATCAGCGTGCCGCCGCTTTCATCGCCCCAGCCGGAGTCGGCCGAGTCGCCGAAGCCGGCGAGCTCGCTCGGGACTTCGGTTTTGCCGACCCGCCGCGCAGTTTTTCGGTCCTCGAGCAGCGGGACGTCGAGCTTGGCCAGCTCGTCGTGCAGGCGCTTCAGCTTGTGAAGATACGGCAGGCTGAAGACCTCGCCCTCGGCGACGATCTGGAAGTACACGTCGTTGCCGAAGTCGGCGCGCGCTTCCGTGAGGCGCCGTTTGTCCTCGGACTCGTCGCTCAGGTACGCCTCCATCGTGTTGTCGATCACGAGGCGCGTCGCGATCTGAAACACGAAGAAGCCCGTGATCCCGAGGATGGCGATCAGAATCGGCCAGCGCAGCTTCAGGAGCCATAGCGCCCAGGCGCGAAAGAAACGGTTCTGCGGGAGTTCCTCTTCAGACAGCGGGGCAGTCATGGCTAACGAATCGCGGCTGACTTTGGCGTGGGCGCCGTCGGGGTCAG
Source organism: Polyangiaceae bacterium (assembly GCA_036520475.1). Lineage (GTDB taxonomy): Bacteria > Myxococcota_A > Polyangia > Polyangiales > Polyangiaceae > DATDJP01. The sequence goes on from DATDJP010000246.1 coordinate 5,573, forward strand.
GGGCGCTCGAGACGCCGGTGCATGAAGCGCAGCCCGGTGCGGATGGCGCCGCGGAAAACCACCTCCGGCAAGGCGCGCTGTAGCCAGCTCATGGCGCGCGCATCGACGCCGATGGCGTAGCGGCAACGCGGCCGCTTGCTGGTCGCGATGCGATGCACCAGATCGGCCACGCTTTGCGGGTCGGACGTAAGGCCCGCGACGCGGGAGTCGATCTGCTCTTTGATCCAAGTGCCGAGCTTGTAGTAGGGGGATGAAGCGTCGTCGCTGCGCAGCGACCGCGGGTAGGCCGTGAGCGCGGGCGTGGGAAACTGCCCGGGCTCGATCAAGGATACGTTCACGTCGAACGGCGCAAGCTCGTAGTTTAGCGCGTCGAAGTATCCCTCGAGCGCGAACTTCGACGAGACGTAAGACGACACGCCAGGACTCGCGACCACACCGGCCATCGATGTAAGCACGATGATCCAGCCCGAGCGCCGCGCGCGCATCTGGGGCAGTACGAGCTTCGTGAGCTCGACCGTGCCGAAGAAGTTCGTGTCGAACTGGCGGCGCAGCTCGTCTTCGCTGACGTCTTCGGCGAAGCCGCCGAGCCCGTAGCCGGCGTTTTTCACGAGCACGTCGAGGCGACCCGTGCGGCTCAGGATATAATCCACCGCCGCTTGCCGCTGCTCGGCGTGGGCGAGGTCCATGTGCACGACGTCGATCACGACGCCGGCTTCGACGGCCGCTCGCAAGAGGTCGTCCTGCTTGCTCGCGCCGCGCACGCTGGCGAACACGCGGAACCCGGCGCGCGCGAGCGTGACCGCGGTGAGCAGACCGAAGCCGCTCGAGGCGCCGGTCACGAACGCGACGCGGCTCGTCACGGCCAGCGCGTCCGCTGCCGGGGCGGGTGTGCCGTTACTTGCCACGGAACTCGACCGCGCTTCCGCCGCGATAGCCGTCGAAGATCTGGCGCGGGCTCTTGCCGTTCCGGTAGTTCGAAAAATAGTAACGCCCGGACGCCACCGCGTCGTCGGAGAATCCGGTCTCGACGAAGCCGGCCTTCTCGAGCTCGAGCGCCTCGCGAATCGGCAAATCGCTGCCGAGCGCGATCGCTCGCTTCACGGCGCCCACCGAGAGCGGAGGGCGCTTGGCCAGGCGCTCGGCGAGCTCCTGCGCGCGCGTCATGAGCTCGCGTGCGTCCACCGCGCGCGTCACGAGACCGATGCGCTCGGCTTCTTCCGCGTTCAGCATGGTGCCGTCGAGGATCAGCTCGAGCGCCTTGTGCGGGCCGATCATGCGCGCCATGCGCTGCGTCCCGCCGGCGCCGGGGAACACTCCGCCGATCGCCTCCGGCAAGCCGAACGCGTAGTTTCCTCGCGCCATCAGCCGGTAGTCGCAGAACAGCGCGAGCTCGCAGCCGCCCCCCATGGCGTCGCCGTTGATGGCGGCGATGAACACCATGTTCATGAGCTGCATGCGCGTCAAAAGTCCGTGCATGCGGTTCAGCTCGGTCAGGTTGTCGAGCCGCGTGTCGCTCACGAGCGCGTCCACGGCGCGGCGCAGGGGAGGGACGTGGCAGAGAGCCGTGTGGCCCTTCATGAGGAGCGACACGACGCCCTTGAGCAGCATGCGCACCCAGCGCGGCAAATCCGCGATCAGCTCGGCTTCGCTCAGATCGTAGTGGGTGACGAACGTGCCGTCGGCGCCGCCCGTCAGGATCACACAGCGCACTTCGCCTCCGGACTCCCAGTCCGAAATCACGCGATCGAGCTCCTTGACCATGTCGCGCGTCATGAAGCCGCCGTCCGGGTTCGACAGGGCGATCACGCCGACTTTGCCGTTTTTGGTGGCTGTGACGTACTTCATGAACCGCTACTTTCCGAGGCAAAAGCCCGTCTAAAGGCGCGGGCGCCGGGGCCCGGATCCGTGCCGCGAGCCGACGCGCAGGCTACGCGGAGAACTCCATCAGCCGGAAACCGAACGTGTCTCCCATCGCCTCGAATACCGCTCTCAGGCCGCGCGCCTTGATCAGCGAGCCTTCGGCTTCCACTTGGCCCTCCATGAACGCCTCGAGCGCGTCGGTCTGGCCCGTCATGATGCGCACGAGCGTCTCGGGGCTGGTGCGCATGGTCACGTCGGGCTGCTCGGGCTTCTCGAAGCGATAACTGAACTGTCCGCCCTGGATCATCAAGCACAGCGCAAACGAGACCTGCGGCACATCGAGCAGGTAGGTGACGTTCTCGGCATTCTGCAGCCGCTGTCGCAGCGTCTCGTCCTTCGAGACCAGCTCGATCAAGCCTTCGAACACGACCGGGTAGAACGCCTGCATCACGCGGCTCGCGTCGGACAGCGGCATCTGGGGGAGCGCCGTCTTCAAAAACGCGTTCATGTCCCCGAGCTCGCCGGCCACGCTCATGTACGAATCAGCGAGGGCGCGGCGTTTCAAGTCGGCGACGCGGTCGAGAATGCTCTGAACTTCGTGGTCGCTCATGTTGGTCGTGTCCGGCGCGCCTTCAGTTCACGTTTCTAGGGTCGAAGAGCGCTGCAAGACGCTCGCACTCGTCGACCCGGATCGCCATCACGAAGGCGTCGATGTCGGGAATGGCTCGCGCGGCGCGATAGCCGATGTCGATCTGGTCGACGAGGCAGCCGACACCCGTGGCTTTCGCGACCTTCTTCATGGAAGGCAGCATGAACCCGGCCAGCGGCGCGTGGCTCATCTTGTGAAAGAAGCGCATGTTGTTGCCGAGCAGCTCGACCTGACGCTCGCGGTCCGCCTGGCGGTTCTCCTCCAGGATTGCCGAATCGACTTCCGCGTGTCCGATTTGGTCCACGGACGAGTAATTGCGGCGGCGCAGGATGGAAACCAGGCTCTCGTCGAGCGAGTTGGCGAGCCGCGTGAGCTCGACCGATTCACTGAGGTTCTGCGAGAACCCCATGACCGTGATGCCCTTCATCTTGGCGTAGAGGGCTTCGACGGCATGGTCGCGCGCCACACGGTCGACGGGCATGAACAAGTGATCGGTGAAAAATTCACGTAATAGCTCGTAACTCTCCGCGGAGAACATGGAGGCCACGGGCGAAAGGATACGTTCGACGTTGATGGCGAACAGGCGAGCCTTGATCGCGTGTGTCGACAGCGCTCTGCCGCGCGCGTGAAACGAGTGCGCGGTCTGCGTCGCCATTTCCGTCAGGTCGTTGTTGAATTCCATGACATCTCCGGTGCTTCAGTGCTTCTCGTGTCGTCTTGGCTAAAACCGCAACAAGCAGGCGGACCAGTGCCAGCCGGTGCCGACGGCGATCATCGCCACCAGATCGCCGCGCTTGACGTGTCCACCGCTGACCTGCGCATCGAGCACGCTGCCGCACGACGCGTCGAGCGTGTTGCCGTACTCCTGCAGGTTGTAAGGCACGCGCTCCGGCGGTAGCTCGAACGCGCGGCTCGCGAAGCGCTGGAACAGCGGATTGGCCTGGTGCGTGATCACCCAATCGGGTCGCGAGTTTGGGTGGTTCTGTTTGATCTTCTTGAGCGCGACGCCGAATAGCGGGCCGCCCTCCTTGGTGATCGCGTCGGGAAAGAACTGGCCACCGAGGCGCGCGACGTTGGGATTCTTGATGGTGTTGTAGTCCATGAACGTGCCGCGCTCGCCGTGGTGCGTGCCCCAGTACGCGCCCAGCACTTCACTGCCCACGTTCTCACCCGACGCTTGCACGACGGCAGCCGCCGCGCCGTCGCCCACGAAGAAACGCATCTGCCAGGGGATGCCCGCGCCGACGGGGGAGGCGACGTTGCTGGCCGTGAGCAGCACCGTCCGCGCCATGCCGGACCTGATGTAGCTGTTCGCCATGATCATCGAGTGCGTCATGCCGACGCAGGTCACCGGAACCGTCAGCGCCGCGGCGCCTCTTCCTGGTGCGACGTTGTGCAGGATCTCCGTCGCGGGGTCGGGATCGACCAGGTAGTCCGGCGTGATCGTGGTGTGGATGATCAGATCGATCTCCGCGGCATCGATGCCCGCTGAAGCGATGGCTTTCTTGGCTGCGGTGGTGGAAAGCTCGATGTCCGAGCAACCATCCAGGATCCGTCCGGTTTCGAAGTCGGCCGACCAGCGGCGCGTCTGGACGCCGAAGGTGCGCTCGCAATCCTCGCGCGACCACACGTCCGTGTACTCCGCGCGGAGCTTGGCCATGATGCGGTCGTTGTCGATGATTTGCGGGGGAAAGGCCGAACCCGTACCCAGGATTTTCAGGCGCGGTTGCATGCAGGTCTCCGCTGTTCGAAAGGGGTGCTCGCTCGCCGGGTCATGCGCGGTACATCCCGCCTGCGAAGGTGAGGCCTGCGCCGGCGCCCAGAAACAAAAGCTCGTCGCCCGGCGCGAGCCCGAGCTCGGCGGCGATCTGGTAGCCCACGATGGGAACGGACGTGAACGGCGTCCCGAAGCGCGAGCTCGTGTCGATGAGCTGAGCGCTCGTGATGCCGAGCAGCCTGGTCAGCGCGGGACGAATGTCGTAGGGCGGAGTGGAGACGATGACGTGCTTCAACGCCCGCACGTCGATGCCGTGCTCCTCGATGTACTGAGCGGCCGCCGCCAGCGCGAAATCTCCGAGGCGCTCCTCGAAGTCGGGCTCGACATCGAACGTGATCTCGTCACGCGCGCGGTCGCTGGCGCCGACGTCGGTGAACGAACGCGCACCGACGTATTCGTCCTCGGAGGTCCTGCACACGACGTCGTGAAAGCCGCTGGCGTCGTCCGAGCGCGTGAGCAGCGCGGCCGCGCCCAGGTGCGTGAACGGGAAGTCGTCCTGGAGCTTGCACGACGGATGGACGTCACTCGCCACCACCAGCACGGCGCGCGTGCTGCGCGTCTCGATGAAGCTCGCCGCGAGTTGCACGGCGTTCCAGAAACCACACGCGCCGTTCATCAGGTCGAAGGAGAGCGTGCCGCGCCCCCAGGCGTCGGAGTTTGCCGGCCGCAGATTGGCGTTCAAGCCAATCCGGCCCTGGATCAAGGACGCCAGCGCCGGCTCGTGTATGTTCTGGTCGCGGTAGATGCCGATGTTGAGCAGCACGCCGATTTCGGACGCGTCGATTTGCGACTGGTCGATGCAGGCCTGACCCGCGATCGCCGAATACTCAATCGATTTGTCCAGACCAACCTGGTTGCAAACGCTGACTGTAGCGATTTTCGTGGGCATGGTTCGCCTCCAGGAAACCGACGGTGAAAGAGACCAGCCCGAGCACGAGGCCCGAGGCCATCACCAGAAACAACACGCGATCCCCCTGCTTGATCTGCTTCGAGGCGATGGCGGCGTCGAGCGCGAGCAGGTGGCTCGTGGACGAGGTGTTGCCGTACTCGCGGACGATGCTGATCACCTCCGGCACCTCGCCGAAGTAGTTCTGCAGCGCCTGCGTCCCGGCTCGGAGCGCGCCCGAAGCCGTCTGATGCGGGATCAAAAAGTCGTAGTCGGAGAGCTTCGTGCCGTGCTCCGCGAGCGCCTTGGCCAAAAAGCGCGGGAAGCGCTTGATGGCCTCGATGTGCAGCGCTGCGGAGCGCGTGTACATGACGACCCCCGGGCGCTTGTCGCTCGGCATCGCGAGGCACAGATCCGAGTAGCTGCCGAGGGTCACGAAGCGCGCGAAGTCCACGCCGGCTTCGCTGGGCGCGCAGCCTTCCAGGATGCACGCGCTGCCCGCGTCTCCCACGGTGAGCGACGCCAATTGCTGGTCGTCGACGCCCTGTACTTCCTGGAGCGCGACGTCGGCCAGCGGCGTAATGCACTCCCCGCTGACGACCAGGCCGTTCCTCACCGTGCCGGAGCGGATCATGGTGTCGAGCACGTGCATGCCGGTGCACATGCCGGCGCAAGCGTTCGTGATGTCGAAGTTGAGCGCGTTGGTCGCGCCCAGCTCCCTGCGCAAGAACAGGCTGATCGCTGGATCGAACTGCGTGCACAGGCCGCCCTTGAAGCGCGTGATCGACACGTAGATGAGCGCTTCGAGCTCGTGCGCCTCGTACTTCGACTTGTTGAGGCAGTTGCGGGCCGCTTTGAGCGCGAGCGCGTAGGAGTCTTCGTCCGGCGCGTGCACTCTGCGGCTCGCGATGCCGGTCAGCGCCTCGAGATCGAAGACGGGCCCGCACGCCATCTGGCTCATCAGCTCCGCGGTCGACTGCACCCGTTCGGGTAGGTAGACGCCGATGCTTTCGACGCGGGTTTTGCTGCGGGGCCGCGTCAGCATACGGCCGCCGGTCGCTGCGCCGCGCGGGGCAGGTGAGACCGCCCCGGGTGGATGGTGCAACCACGGGGGGAGCTGGACCGCCGGCCTGCCGCGGCCACGGCCCGGACCGCAGAGGAGCGTGCAGGGCCGCTATTTGTCGTAGAAGCCTGCGCTCCGTGCAGTTCTGCCCAGATGCTCATCGCTCGCCTCATCACCACAGGCCACTCTTTCATAACGAAAGGTGGTAGGGAATCCTGCATGTAGGACAAGCGCGTGCGAATGAGACAAGAACCGTTTCCTCTGTACAAATGAAATGGGGACGAAACGGTGCGCACACGCCCGCGAGCGGCAGCGCGTGTAAGCGCAGGAAATTCCTCGGGTGCCCGCGTTTCGCGTTCGAAGACTCCGGAGCGTTCCGGAGCTCGAGCTGCTATTGACCGCCCCGCTGCGGTCAACCACTGACTCGATAACTCATGGTCGTAAGCGGTATACGAAGTTCGTGCGCGGTACACGAGCTCGTGGCTGCTTTTGCGATGACGCCGGGCCACGCGGGGAGGTCGGTCGGCCGAGCGGTGTCTCGGCGGTGGCAAGTTCGTCCTGACAACGCGGATTTCCTGCTGGATCGGCGAGTGGCGCTGGTCCGGGTAGGATACGGCCGCACACTGTAGTTTCCTTGCGGCAACTCGGCCTTGTGACCGGCAAACTTGGCAGTATCGAATCGGAACGGCCGCAAACAGCGCTGTTTTGATAAACAACTGAACACGCTTGTTCAGTCGTTTAACGGTGCGTGCGATCCGGTGAATATCAGCCAAAAACCGCATGAATCAGCGGCTTCGGTGCAGCGCCGAGCCGTAGTAAGACTAGCGCTTACGATCTGGTTATGCATAAAGTGGTGTAACCAAGGCTCGCAGTCTGGCCTACGCCTACGTCCCTGCGGGGGCTGAGCAAGGGAGTCGCGTAAAGATGAACAAG
>DATDJP010000247.1:0-60000 GCA_036520475.1 Polyangiaceae bacterium
GAAATGCGGCCGCGCCTGCGACGCGCATGCGCTCACGCTGAGACCCGCCTCCGGCGCGATCTCGCGCAAGAGCGCGTCCGCGTACACGGCTTGGCCGGCCAGCACGGCGTCGGCCAGGACGAGCGCCGCCCGGCCATCGGCTTTCAAGACCCGCCGCATGGCGACGAGGCTGCGGCCGAGGTCGCGTTTCCACTCCGCGAGCGCGGCGCGATGCTCGAGGCTCCCGAGCTTGCGCTTTGCGCCGATCTCGCGCGCCGCGAAGCCTCTGGCATCCAGACCGAGCCAGCGCAGGCGATCGGCGTGTTGCTCGGCGTAGTCGTAGATTCCCGGATACGGAGGCGAGCACACCACGAACCGCACCGAGCGGTCACGGATCGGCTCGAGCGTGCGCGCGTCGCCGAGCCACACGCGCGCCGCGGGAGCTCCTTTCGGAACGCGCGCCGAATAGTCCGAGGAGCGCTGCGCGAGGTCGATGAGCTTTCGTGAAAACAGGCGGATCGCGAAGCCGCTCGGCAAACGGCGTTCGCTGCGACGCTCTGCGGTGTCTCCGGGCCGGCGGCTGGCCTTCGTGAGGATCGCCGAGAACACGAGCTTGAGCACGGCGCGCGTGCGCTCGTCCGCGAGCGTGCGGATGCCATCGCGCACGCCGTCGAGCTCGAGCAGCATGTGCACGTCGAAGAGCTCGCGATCCACGGCCGAGTAGCGTTTCGTTGGACCGGCGCGGCTCTCGCGTCGCGCTTCGGCGTGCGCGACGACCTGTTCGCCGATTTCGAGCCAGGTCGCGCGCTCGGCAGCGGTCGTGCTGCGCGTCTTGAGCAGTGACAACTCGACCGCGAGCGGGTTCGCGTCGACTCCGAAGACCTGGCGGCCCAGCAAGCGGCCCTCGACGAGGCTGGTCCCGCTGCCGCAGAACGGATCGAGCAGCGTGTCAGCGGGTTTCGTGAAGCCTTCGATGAGGCGCGCCGCCGTGGCGGGGTGCAGACGCGCCGGATAGCTGTGAAAGCCGTGGACGTGCTGGAGGGTGTCCTCTTCGCCCGCGCGCACCGCGAGCGCGTGCTGGAGCAGCGCCGTTTCGCGCGCGTCGTCGCCGCTCACGCGGGTGGGACCACCGACGTGGCTCAGGGCACGACGCTCCCGGCGTTCCGGTTTCCGCGGGCGTGGCTGAGCCGTCTTGTTCATTCGCCGTGACTACTAACCCAGACCGCGCATGTCCGTCGCTTCTTTCACGCGCTGTACGGCGAGGGCAAACGCCGCGGCGCGCATGGCGCAGCCGAGCTCCGCCATGACGCGGGCGATGGACCGATGCGCGGCGACCATGTGCTCCTCGAGCGCCACGTTCACCTGCGTCTCGGTCCACTTCAGCTTCTGGGTATTTTGCACCCACTCGAAGTAGCTCACGGTCACGCCGCCGGCGTTCGCCCAGATGTCGGGCACGCACACGATGCCGCGCTCGGCGAAGATGCGATCGGCCTCCCAGGCGGTCGGCCCATTGGCGGCCTCGAGGACGAAGCGGCACTGCACGTCGCGCGCGTTGCTCTCCGTCAGCACATGGCCGAGCGCGGCGGGGACCAGCACGTCACACGGCTCCACGAGCAGCGCCTCGTTGGAAATCGCCTCGGCGCCCGCGAACTCGACGACGCTGCCGGTTTGGGCCACGTGCGCGGCTACGGCCGGGATATCGAGGCCGGCTTTGTTGCGGATGCCGCCGCGGACGTCGGACACGGCGATGATCTGGGCGCCCTGTTCGTGGAGCAGTCGAGCGAGCCAGCTGCCGACATTGCCGAAGCCTTGAATCGCGAACGTGGTCCCGCGCAGCTGTCGGCCGGCCTGCGCGAGCACCTCGCGGATCGCGAACAGACAGCCGCGGCCCGTCGCGGCTTCGCGTCCGACGGAGCCGAACAAGTCGACCGGCTTGCCTGTCACGACCGCGGGATTGAATCCCTTGCGCCTGCTGTACTGATCGAAGATCCAGCTCATGACTTGCGCGTTGGTGTTCATGTCGGGCGCCGGAATGTCGGTCTCCGGCCCGATGAAGTCGTCGAGCTGATCCACGAAGCGGCGCGTCAAGCGCTCGAGCTCGCGCCGGCTCAGCTTGGCCGGATCGACCTGGATGCCGCCCTTGGCACCTCCGAAGGGCACGCCGATGACGGCCGTCTTCCAGGTCATCAAGCTGGCGAGTGAACGCACTTCGTCGAGGTCGACGTCGGGGTGGTAGCGGAGCCCGCCTTTGAAGGGGCCACGCGAGTGATCGTGCTGCACGCGGTAACCGATGAAGTTGCCGATGTTCCCGTCGTCCATTTCGATCACCAGCTCGACACGGAGCTCCCGGCTGGGCGTGATCAAGCGGGTTTTGTAGCGCGGATCGATCTTCAACAGGTCGAAGGCCTGCTGCAGGTACAGGTTGGTCGTTTCGTAGGCGTTCAGCGCCATGCGGTTCCTCCGGTTCGCGGGCAGTTCAGAAATGTTGCGAGCGTGGGGCGTTCGCTTCCACGATTTCGTACACTTCGGCGTCGGTCAAGATGTGATGCGAGGCTTTGGCGCGTTCCAGGATCGCGCGTACGAGGTCGGGGCTCGGCTCGATGTTCCGGCTGCTCAGCCAAAAGGTTACGTTCGAGGTGCCCGACATGTAGCCGATGCAGATCTCCTGCTTTCGCCCGAACATTCCGGCAGGCACGCCGCTGTAGACGCGGTCGGCTAGCCAGGCGTCGCCCTTTGCCTGCGCCTTGATGATCGCAGCCGCGTGCACCCCGGTTGCCGTGCGGAACGCATCGTCCCCCACCAGCGGGTAATTGATCGGCACCTTCCAGCCGAGCGCGCTGGCTGCAGTCTGACAGTATTCGAGCAGGCGCGTCAGATCGCGGCCCTCGAGCATACCGAGCAGCTTCAGGTTCAAGAGTATCAGTTCCATGGGCGTGTTGCCCACCCGTTCACCCACGCCGAGCGCGGTGCCGTGCACGCGATCGGCGCCCCACTCCAGCGCGAGCAGCGCGTTGACCAGCGCGAGCCCGCGATCGTTGTGTCCGTGCCAGTCGATGGAAACGTCGGCGCCGCTTCCTACGATCAGGCTGCGCGTGAATTGAATCAGGTTGCGCACGCCGTCCGGCGTGGCGTGCCCCACCGTGTCGCACAGACACAGCCGCGAGGCGCCGTGATCGATGGCGAGCTTGAACAACTCGGCCAGCACGTTCGGGCGCGATCGCGTGGTGTCCTCCGTCACGTACGCGACGGGCAAGCCTTGCTTCACGACCAGATCGATGGCTTCGGCGCTGTAGCGTTTGATTTGCGCCAGGTCCCAGTCCTCGGCCAGCGCGCGGATCGGGCTCGAGCCAACGAACACGTACACGTGGATCGGTAGTCCCGCGCGCTGCGACAGCTCGAACATGGGTTCGAGATCGCTCGCCATGGTGCGTCCGGCGCACGACACCCGCAGCTTCATGCCCGCTTCGGTGATTTCGCGGCACAACCGGAGGCAGTCGTCGAAGGCGCGCTGGGAGCTCCCGGGCAGACCCACGACCGCTTCATCGATGCCAATGGCGTCCATCAGATGGAGCAGGCGCAGCTTGTCCTCGATGCTGGGATCCGTAACGGACGGATTTTGCAGCCCGTCGCGCAGCGTCTCGTCCAGAAATTGGACATGCCGCGGAATGACCCGGCCTTTACGCGTCGCCTCGTTCCAGTCGTAGATGAGGTCGTCCTGCAGGGCGCGCGATGGGGACGTCATTGCGAATCAGTATAGGCCGGAGTGCGCTCGTGAGGGATGTGCCAGAAATGCGCGAACGGCTGACAGCGAGCGCTGCTACGAAAAACGGTGAACCAGACCGATTTCACGGCACAGCTCGCGAACTGGACGAATGCCGTCTTCGATCATCCGCTGGAAGTAGGCGCCCGTATAGGCCTCCCGCACGACCGAAGACGGGATGCGGTACTCCCGGATCAACACGGACGAGGGCTTCAGCATGAGCTTCGCCATCATCGGCAGAATCACGGGAGCGGCGATGCGCATTCGGGCGCGGCGGAAGGCGCCGAGGTGCGCTGCGCGGTGCCGGAGGTACTCGCTCGCGAAGCACACGTGGCGTGCCTCTTCGATCACGTGCAACTGCATCACGCGCTGGAGTAGTGGATGTAGGCCTCCGCCGGCGAGCATCCGGCGCTGCACGTAGTCGATGGGCGCTTCCCCGCCGAGCACGAACACGAAGAACAGCTCCGGGAACGCGCGACCGAGCCGCGGCACGCGCCGCGATACCCAACCTTCGAGGCCCGTTACCCCCCGGACGGGCAAACCCGAGCGAGCGATGAACTCGTGGAACATGAGCGAGTGCTGGCCCTCCTCGATGAGCTCGTGAAAGGCGTAACGGAGCTCGGGCGAGCCGCTCGACAAGGTCGAGACGAATTCGAGCAGTCCGCGCGCGAGCACCGCTTCGAAATCGACGCCGATCTTCATCTGTTCCACGACGTGATGCAGCCCGATGCGGGCCCTCTGCGCTTCGGGCTGGCTCTTGTACCAGGCGGTTCTGCCGAGCGGGTCGTCGTCACGCTTCTGCCAGCGCGGATCGTCCAGTGCGAGATGGTACTCGGGACGGTCCCAGGCGATGTCGGCATAAGCGTCGAAGTGTTTGGTCACCGAACGAGCCGAGAGACGCAGGACGCGTTCGCGGTAGCTTTCGCGGCGCGCGGCGGGGCGGGGACCGGAGGCGAGTAGTAGATGTTCCATGTTGCGCCCCTGAAGCAGCCGACGTGCCACGTAGGTACTCAAATGTTTTCAATCAGTTAGCTGATGGGTACTGGTCGAGGAGTGCCGCTGAAAGCGTTCACTGCAGTCTGCGCGCTGCACTCGATCGCTCGTGAGGAAGTGCCAGAAAGCCGCGAAAAGGCAGACAGCGAGCGCTGCTCGGTGACGGATGCGGGCGCCCGAGCGGCGGTTCGTTATACTTGGCTCCCTGTATGGTGACGGAAGCCACGCGCCAGCGCATCGCCCAGCGACTCGACGACGAGACCGGGCGTATCGACAAGCAGGCGCCGCTCGTCGTGGGCCTCGTCTATCCGTCGCCCTATCACGTGGGCATGAGCTCGCTCGGGTTTCAGAGCGTCTACCGCGTCCTGCAAGGCATGCCGGGCGTGGCCTGCGAGCGCGCTTTTCTCGCGGACGACGACACGGGTGTTCAGCCAGAGCGGCCTGTCACGTACGAAGGAAGGCGCCCGCTGGCTGAGCTGCCCATCCTTGCGTTCAGCGTCGCCTACGAGCTCGAGCTCGCCGGGTTGATTCGCCTGCTGCGTGCGTCGGACATTCCGGTACTGCGAGAAGAGCGCGCCGATCGCGATCCGTTCATCCTGGCCGGTGGACCGCTGACCTTTTCGAACCCACTGCCCCTTGCGCCGTTCGTGGACGCCGTCGTGATGGGGGAAGCCGAAGAGGTCCTGCCGCAGGTCATCGAGACGCTGCAGGCGGCGCCGACGCGCGCGCGCGCGCTGGAGCTGCTCGCGGCGCATCCGAACGTGTTCGTGCCCGCCGTTCACGGCGCCCATCTCGCGAGCATCGCGGCGTGCGACGACGCGCTGCTGCCGGCGAAGAGCGCCATCGTCACGCCGCACACCGAGCTCTCGAACATGTTCTTGATCGAAGCGGAGCGCGGCTGCTCGCGCGGCTGCACGTACTGCGTGATGCGCCGCTCTACCAACGGCGGCATGCGCATCGTGCCGAAGGAGACGATCCTCGCGGCGATTCCCGAGTCGGCGCGGCGGGTGGGCCTGGTCGGCGCGGCCGTCAGCGATCACCCGAAAATCGTGGAAATCGTCCGTGATCTCGCGGCGCGTGGCATGCAAGTGGGCTTGTCCAGCCTGCGCCCCGATCGACTCAAGGACGAGTTCGTGGAGGCGCTGCGTCACGCCGGTCATCGCACGCTGACGACGGCTCTGGATGGCCCCAGCGAGCGCATGCGCGGCATCATCGAGCGGCGCGGCCGCGAGCCGCACTACGTGGCCGCCGCCGAGCGCGCCCGCAAGCACGGCATGGATCGGCTGAAGCTGTACCTGATGATCGGATTGCCCTCGGAGACGGACGAGGACATCGACGAATGTGTGCGCTTCGTCGGGGAGTTGTCGCGCATCGTGCCGATCGCACTAGGCATCGCGCCGTTTTGCGCGAAGCGCAACACGCCGCTCGACGGCATGCCGTTCGCGGGCATCAAGCGCGTGGAGGCGCGCCTGAACCGCTTGCGGCGCGGTCTCAAGGGTCGCGCCGACGTGCGCTCGATCAGCGCGCGCTGGGCGTGGGTGGAGTACGTGCTCGCTCAGGGCGGCGCGGCAGAAGGTCTGGCCCTCGGCCGCGCCGTGGAAAGCGGCGGAACGTTCGCCGACTACCGTCGCGAGTTCAGGGCCCTGGGCCACACGCCGGACGGCAGCGAGTACGCGGCCGCCCGCGCCCCGATAGCGCCCGAACGGGCCCGCATGCGCCGCAAGCTCGAAATCGTCGTGTAGAGGGCGTCCCTGTTCAACGAGGTCCGGTCACCTGCACTCGCGAAGTGCTCAGATGTTCGGCAGATGTGACCAATCAGCGGACGTTCACGTCTGACCTTCATCACGAGTCGCGGAAGTTTGCAGGATTGACAGCGATAGCTGTACGTCGCGAACGGTCTGTTGGGAGAGGACTGGTTTCGGACGTAGGCGAATGCGGGGGCGCGCAGGCGAATGCGGGCGCGCAGGCGAATGCGGGGCGCGCAGGCGAATGCGAGGGCGCGGCAGCTCTGGAACGGAAGCTTGAGACTTCGGGCTGCTTGTTTTTTGGGTTCGCGCCGAGGGGGGCACCGCGCATCCTGCGGGGGCTCTCCGGCGCGCTTCAGATTGCCGCCGCCGAGGGCTGGCCCTAGCCCGGCGCGTATTTGTTGAGCTTACGTTGCAGTGAGCGCCGGTGAATCTTCAAGCGGCGTGCGGCTTCGCTGATGTTGCCTTGACAGTCGGAGAGCACGCGGTGGATGTGTTCCCACTCGGCGCGGGCCAGGGAAGGGGCTTCGAATTGGCTGCTGTCGAGCTCGCGCGGTGGCGGCCCCGATCCGCGCGCGAACGCGGCCAGGATGTCGTCGGCGTCCGCCGGCTTGGCGAGATAGTAGACGGCGCCGAGGCGCACGGCGTCGATGGCAGTGGCGATGCTGCCATAGCCGGTTAGGACCACGACTTGCGTCTGCGCGTCGAGCGCCAGAAGCTCGCGCACGAGCTCGAGACCCGAGGCGTCGGCGATGCGTAAATCGACGACGGCGAGCTCCGGCGGGTCGCGCCGCGCGCTCTCGAGCGCTGCGTCGAAGCTCGCGGCGCCGCTGGCGTCGTAGTCGCGGTCACGAAAGGCGCGCACGAGTTGATTCAGAAGCACGGCGTCGTCGTCGACGATCAGCATGCTGGGACGGTCATCGGGGCTCGGCAGGTGCGCCAATTCGGGCGTATCCTCGCGCTGTCACGCGTCGGCGGGGCTGCGACAAATCGTCGCAGGCGGCGTTTCGGGAACGAGTAGCGCGGCGCGTGTGCCCTGGCCAGCGCTGGAACGGATCTCGAGCCGACCGCCGTGTTGCTCGGCCACACTCTTGCTCAGAAACAAACCGAGCCCCATGCCCTGACCGGTCGGTTTGGTCGTGAAGAACGGCTCCACGGCGTGCGCCTGCACCTCCGGGCTCATGCCGGCGCCGCTGTCCTCCACCTCGAGCCGCCAGTCGCCGTCCGCGCGCGTGACGTACAGCTTCACGCTCGCGTCGGCGCGCGACGCGTCCAGGGCGTTTTTCAGCAAGCTGCGCAGCGCCTGAGCGAGCGGCCGGGGTAGGACCAAGAGCACGGCGTCCTCGGCATCCGGCGCGATCGAGACTTGCACGCGCTCCGAGCCTGGCAAGTCTTCGAGCGCGGTCGCGATCAATTCCCGGGGAGTGAGGCGGCGCGGCACGTCACCGAATGGCTCTCCGGCGTCGGCGGCCATCTGGCTCAAGATCGCGCGGCAGCGTTCGACTTGTTCACGAACCAGGCGCGCATCGGCGATTTCTTCGGAGCTCGCGTGTAGCGACAGGCGGCGCTCGAGCTCCTTGCTGATGACCGCGATCGTCGAGAGCGGGGAAGCCAGCTCGTGCGCTGCGCCGGCAGCCAAGGTGGCCAGCGCCGCGAGGCGTTCGTGCTGAGCCGTCCTTTCGCGTGCGCGAGCGAGCTCCGCGTCGCGCTCGGAGAGCTCACGCATGACGCGCTGCAAAAAATAGACGATGAAGCTCGCCGACACGGCCAGGGCCAGCCACATGCCGCGCAGGTGCATGCCGTAGTCGTGGCCGTGGTCGTGATGCGCGTGCCCGGCGTGCCCGGTGCTGAGCGGCACGTGCTCCACGAACAAGAGGGCGGAACACAAGAGCGCGAGCGCGACCAGCGCCCACATCCAGCGCGGCTGCAGCACCACGGCCGCGAGCGCGATGTGAATCAAGTACAAGAAACTGAAGGGATTGGCCGGCCCACCCGTGAAGTAGAGGAGCAGCGAGAACAGCACGACATCGAGGGCGACCAAGAGCCCGACGTGGTGCTCTATCACCCGCGGGCGCTGGCGAAGCCAGCCCACACAACCGAGGTTCGTGGCGATCTCCACGGCGATGATGCTGCCGAGCGCGACCAGCGGCAGCGGCATGTTCATCCAGTAGTGCACCGCGCTCACGAACAGGGTCTGTCCGGCGATCACGCCCCAGCGCAGGCGCACGAGCCACGAAAAATTGATGCGGTACACGTCGGCGGCGCCGGTGGCTTTCGTGCTCATGGCGGTCGTTGCTCGAGCAGCGGTCGGCTCAATTTTCGGACTAGCTGGCGCACCTGGTTCAAATCGAAAGGCTTTTCGAGGCGCGGGTTCGGCACGGTCGTCAAAAACTCGGCGGCGCGCGGCGTGAAAGCGCCGCCGGTCATGAACACCATCCGCTGCTCCGTGCCCGGGAGCCGCTCCTTGAGCTCGCGGTACAAGTCCATGCCGGACATGACCGGCATCAGCAAGTCGCACAGCACCACGTCGAAGTTCCTTTGCGTCAGCTCATCGAGCGCTTCGCGCGCGCTGGTGGCGATGATCACCTCGTGCTCGTCGCTGAGCACGCGGCTCAACATGGACGCGAGCGGGAGCTCGTCGTCGACCACCAGCACACGCGCGCGCCTCGCGGCGACGCGCTCCGGTTGCGGAGTCGGCAGATATTCCGGTCGGGTGCGCGGGCGCGCCGGCAGCGACACGCGAAACGTGGTGCCTCGGCCCACGGCGCTCTCGACGTCGATTTCGCCGCCGAGCCGGGTCACGATACTGTGACAGATGGGCAGACCGAGCCCGGTGCCAACGCCGGGCTTCGTCGTAAAAAACGGATCGAACACGCGACTCAAGAGCTCGGGATCGATGCCCGCGCCGTTGTCGCTGATTTCACCGATCACGCGCTCGCCCTGGCTGCGCACTACGACGCGGATCTCGTGGTCCGGGCTCGGGCTGCTGCCGAACGACTGAGCGGCGTTGATCAGGAGGTTCAAGAAGACCTGCTCCAGGCGCGCCGCGTTGCCTCGTACCGTCGGCGCGGACTCGTAGTGTTCGACGACGCGCGCCACGACGTCGATTTGCGCGCTGGCCACGCGCAGCGCCGATCCGATGACGCGCCGCAGATCGACGGAGGTCGTGGACTCCTGATCAGTGCGGGCGAAGGCCCGTAAATCACGCACGATCGTGCTGACGCGCTCCGTGCCGTGGCGAGCCTCGTGCAAGCGATCCAGGAACAACTGCAAGCGCGCCGGATCGCCACGGAATTTGGGAACTTCCCGCATCAAGTACTGCAGGTTCAAGAGCACGTAAGCGAGCGGGTTGTTGATTTCGTGCGCGACGCCAGCGGCGAGCGTGCCGAGCGCCGTCAAACGGTCGGCCTGGATCGATTTCGATTTGAGGCGGCGGCGCCGATCGAGATCGCGAACGATGGCCAGTACGGCGTGTTCGTTCTCCCAGTCCACGGGCAGCGCCAGGACTTCGAGGTTGAGGTAGCCGGATTGGCCCTTGCGTGCGCGCAAGGTCAGCGGGCTGATCGGCTGCGGGCCGCTCAAGATTCGTCGTACGTGGTCGAGGGCGACCTCGAGATCGTCGGGGTGCAGGTGCTCGCGCAACGGGACGCTCGTGATCTGCTCGACGTCGCTGTAGCCGAGCATGCGGACCAGCGCCGGGTTGGCGTACGCGATGCGCTCGGGCAGGGCGATCACGACCCCTTCCGGCGCCAGGTCGAGCAGGGTGCGAAAACGCGTGCGGGACTTCTCCAGGTTCTCCGTGCGTCGCCGCTGCTCGGTGTCGAAGAGGAAGTCGACGGTCACCTCGCGGCCGTCTACGTGCGCGCTGCTCGAGGCGATGTTCACGGCCACGCGGCTCCCGTCCTCGCGCACGAGCTCGCTTTCGAGCACGCGCGGCGCGTCCTCACCGCGCGCGCGTTGCTCGCGCCATCGTTCCACCTCCGCGTAGCGCCGGCCGTAGCTGCTCGCCGGGGGCTCCGTCAGGACCTCGTGGGGCTCCCGCCCGAACAGGCGCGCGCCAACATCGCTGACGTACGCGAAGCGACGCTCGCCTCCGTCCGTGACTGACACGGCTATCCCGATGCGCGCCAGGCTCGCGGCCTTGACGATCGCAGCCGTCAGGTCAGGTGGTGGACCCTTGTGATCTCCCGGTCGCTTCAATTCACTCGAGCTTATCGCGCGATCCAGCGCCGAGCGAGCCCTGTCGCGGCGGAGGAGCGGGGCCGTGCGCTGCGGTTTGTCCCACATCTGGACGCCGCTGCGCGTCGCGGCCGTGCTAGAGAGTGGCGGTCGTGAAGCTCGCACAGGCCGCACAGCTCGGGTTCGTCGTGGTCGCCGCACTGGCCGTCTACGGGTTCGTGTCCACCGCCCGCGACGCCGAGGGACGGCGCGCATGTGGCGCACTGTGTGCGCTCAAACCAAACTACGCCGCGCGGAACCGCCTTGCCCCCGACTTCGAGCTGTTGAACATGTTGGGCGGTAGGACTCGGCTCTCCGAGTATCGCGGCAAGGTCGTGATCCTGAACTTCTGGACGAAGACGTGTCAGCCCTGCCTCGAAGAGATGCCGTCGCTCGCGGCGCTCGGCAAGCTGCTGCACGGCCGTCGTGACATCGCGCTCGTCACTATCACCACCGACGACAGCCCCGAAGACGCGCGCGGCACCATGAAGTCGGTGCTCGGCGGCGACCCGCCGTTCGCGGTGCTGATCGATCCGGAGGGGGCGTTCGTGAACGGCAGATTCGGCACGAAGCTCTATCCAGAGACCTGGTTCATCGATGCCGACGGCATCATCCGCGCCCGCTTCGACGGCGCGCGAGACTGGGCGGAGCCGGTGGTCATCGACTTGGCGGAGAGCCTGCGCGCGCCGCTGTCGTGCGAGGTCGAATTCTCGCGCGCACAGCCGCGCGGCGCGCAGGCGTCCCTTTGCGACGGATTCAGTTCATAGATGCTTTTCAAAAGCTCCCTCCGGCGTTCAGCTCCAAAAACCATTTTCGTGTCGGCCCTGCTGATGACCATGGGTTGCGCTGGCGTCGCCGCCACGAATCCCGAGCCCGGTGCCGCTCCGGCGGCAGCGTCTGCGCGCGCTATCGAGGTGCCCCGCGCGCCGGCGCGCCGCCCGCTGGCACGGGTGCGCGTGGCCTCGAATCTGCCGAATCCGCGCGGCATGCACGTGCTCGCGGACGGCTCGCTGCTGGTCGCCGTCGCGGGCACCGGGGATCCCGTCGATCCCAACACGGGCGCGCTGCTGCATCTGCGCGACACGAACCAGGACGGCGATTTCGACGATGACGGAGAGCGCGCGACGCTGCTCGACAAGCAGCCGTCCAACAACATCCTCGGCGTCGTGCGGCGCGACGAGGTGTTCGGCATGGCCGGCATCGCGGAGGGCAATGGCACCGTCCTCGCCGCGCTGGCATTTTTCGGCGGTCCTTCGACGATTTTTCGCATCGACGGGGACAAGGTCACGCAGTGGGGCTCCACGCACGGCAACGTGAACGACCTGGCGTACGACCCCAAGCGCGGCGTCTGGGTGGGCGTGGCCAGCACCACGGACGAGGTGCTGCGCCTGCTCGAAGGCGGCCGCGCCGAACGTGTCGTGAAGATCCCGCCGCTCGCGAGCGGTCAGGATCCCGTCCCCGGCTACCTGACCTCCGACCCGCTGACCGGTGATCTGCTCGTCAGCTTATTTTCCGGCTCCCCCGAAGGCGAAGAGGGCGGCGAGGGCGTCGAGCTCGTGCCACGCGCGGCCAGCATCGTGAGCGTGAAGCCCGAGACGCGCGCCATCGAGCCGGTGGTCACGGGCCTGACCGTGCCGACCGATCTGGCGACCGACGAGCGCGGGTCGATCTACGTGCTCGAGTTTTGTGATGCGTTTCTGGACCCGGTCGGCGAGCGCGCACAGATGCAAGCGGGTCCGTCGCACGGTGGCTTTCGGCGCTTCTCGGGCCGCCTGCTCCACGTCGATCGGAACGGGCGCCGCGTGACGGAGGTCGCGAGCGGCCTCGACGCTCCGACGAACCTCGCGCTCTCGGGCAAGACGCTGTACGTCGCCGAGGGCATGGGCACGCCGGGCCGCGCCATCCCCGGTCCCGACGGCAAACCGCGCCCGCTCACCGGCTTCATCGAGCGCATCACGTTGCCGTGAGCGCCTGACCGGTTATGACCGCACGCCGAGTTGCGTGAGCAGGAACGCCTTGAACTCGGTTTGATGAAAGCGATCCTTTTGCCCCTTCTTGTTCGAACAAATCAAGATGGGCCCTGCGTCGCCGACCGTGACACGGCCGTGCGTGCCGCGCACCAGCTCCGGCTTCAGCGGGATCACGTTCATCAAGTAGCGGAAGCCGGCGATCTTTTTGGCCAGAGTCCAGGCGATGCGCGCTTTCACGAGGCGAGAGTCCGGATCCAGGAACAGCTCGACGGGGTCGTAGCCCGGCTTTCGGTGAATATCGACAGTGCGCGCGAAATCGGGCGCGCGCGCGTCGTCGAGCCAGTAGTAGTAAGCGAACCAGTAGCCGGGCTGTGCGATCGCGACGAGCTCGCCCGAGCGAGGATGATCGAGCCCCATCTCGCGCTTGCCGCTCTCGTCGAGCACGCGCTCGATGCCCGGTTCTTTCGTCAGGATGTCACGCACACGCGCGACATCCGCGGGGTCGCGCACGTAGATGTGCGCGAGCTGATGATCGGCCACGGCGAAGGCGCGTGACGCGCCGGCGTCGAGCAGCTCCCAGCCGAGCGTGTCCTGGACTGCGATCAGGCCCGCGTCGCGCAGGCGCTGATTGATGCGCACCGCGCCTTCGGCCTGTTCGATGCCATACTCCGAGACGACCACGACCTCCGCGCCGCGCGCGCGCGTCTTCTCGATGAGCTCTCCTGCGACGCGGTCGACCTCGCGTATTTCTTGCCGTACGCGCGGATCGCTCGGGCCGTACTTCTGCAGGCAGTAATCGAGGTGTGGCAGGTAGATGAGCGTCAGACCGGGACGCTTTTCGTTGAACGTGGCGAGGCTGGCCTTGGCGATCCAATCCGTGGAGCTCAAATTGGCGTTCGGGCCCCAGAAGCTGAACAGCGGGAACGTGCCGAAGCGCTCCTGAAGCTCGCGTCCGAGCTCGGGCGGCTCGGAGTACACGTTCGGCAGCTTGCGGCCGTCGGCCGGGTACATCGGTCGCGGAGTCACGGAAAACTCCGCTGTGGAGTACATGTTGTACCACCAGAACATTTTTGCCGTAGTCAGGTCCGGCCGCGCACGCCGCGCCGCTTCCCAGACTTTCTCGTGAGTGACCAGCTGGTTCGACTGGCGCCAGAACAAGACCTCCGCCAAGTCGCGAAAGTACCAGCCGTTCGCGACGATGCCGTGCTCGCGCGGCAATACGCCCGTGAGCAGCGACGCCTGCGCCGAGCACGTCACTGCCGGCAGAACTGGCTCGAGCGGAGCCGCAAAGCCGTCCTTGGCGAGCGCGCTCAGGTGCGGCGTATCGGGACCGAGCATGGAGGGCGTCAGGCCCACCACCAGAATGACGACGACCGGCGATTCACTCACACGAGCACTCCCATGGCAGAACCTTCAGGGTCGCCCGCCCGTCGCTGCTCAAGATACGGGGCATACGAGCACTCCTTGAGCCCAGCGGATTTCGTCGGCCAAACCGCGCACGAGCTCCTCGGCGTTGTTCGGACGTTCGCGCGCGGGCAGCACCGACCAAGTGTAAGTTTCGACTTCGAGCTGCGGCAAGCGGGGTAAGCGAAGAAACGCGGCGAGCGCATCCTCCAGAAAGCGGCGCGTGGTCGTGATGCTGCCGACGAGCGGCCGGTGAATCGGCACGTGGAAATGCACGCGCCACGGGCAGTCCTGCGGCAGCGCGGTCACGTCCGGCAAGTCGTCCACTGCGGCGAGTCTGCCCTCGCCCCGCCGAGCCCGCGCCTGGTGCAGAAAACGGGGCTCGCTGAAGCTCAGAAGCTCGGCGCGTGCCTCCTCGGAGCTCGGGTTCGAAAGCTCGAGCGCGCTCGAGAGCTGCGCCTTGCCGATGGGAACACCGGCCGAGGTCAGCGCTTCGATCGACGCGGCAGCATCTTCGAACGCGACGGCCTGGTGGCACGTGTCGTAACAGACGCCGAGGTGCGTCGCGAGCAAGCCCTTCGAGGTCCCGGTGCGGGCCGCCGCGCGCGGCAGCTCGTGCGTGAAAAAATGGATCGCCTGCGGCGTCGTCTCGAGCGCACATCCCGGCTCCGGTTCGAGACAGATCCGCACCGGTTTACCCGTGCGATCAGCGAGTCGTGCCAGCTCCTCGCTGAGCCGGCACAGTTGCTCCGCGGCTCGTTCCACGGCGCCCGCTGGCAGCTCATCGACGTGCCCGATGGGCAGCGTGGAAATCGTCCCCTCCGCGGCGTCCGCGGGGAGCAGCTGGCTGAGCACGCGCGCCAGAACGAGCAGGTAGTGGCGGCGCGCGTCGCTCGTGAGATCGGGTCGATACACCGCCCGCTTGACGACCTCGGCGTGGAAGTTTCCGTACGGAAAGCCGTTCAAGGTCACCACGAACAAGCCTGCCTCGGCGAGCGCGCCGCGGAGGTCGTCCGTTCCCTGGTGCTCGATCGCGCTGAGGCTCGCGCGGCTGAGCCAAAGCCCGAGGCTGAGCTCGCTCGCACCCAGATCGGCGCGCACGCCCCGCGCGTACTGCCGCACCCCGGTCAGTACGTCGTCGAGCGACTCCCCGGGATGGACATTGGCACAGTAGCCGAGAAAGCCGGCCTGTCCCGAGGAGGTGCGGATCCGCATTGGATCAGGCGCGCACGGGCGCTTGTCCGCGGAGCACGGAATTGCCTTCGAAGAGCTCTGCCTGATCGAAATGGCGATCGCCGAGGTCAGCGCGCGACAGCTTGCCGGACTGCTCGAAAAACGCGACGGGATTCTCGAACACCACGCGCTGAATGTCGCTCTCCGAGAAACCCGCGGCGTGCATGGCCCGCGCGGTCTTCGGTACCTTGAGCGGATCGCTCTTGCCCCAATCCGCCGCGCTATTGACGATCATGCGCTCGGTGCCGTAGCGCTTCAGCAGCTCCACCATGCGCGCCTCGGTCATCTTCGTGTCCGGGTAGATGGAGTGACCGGCCCAGCACGCCGTCTTCTTCACGAGCGGCAGGGTCTCCTCGTTGTTGTGGTCGATGAGCACGAGGTCCTCGGCGATCCCCACCTCTTTGACGAGCGCGAGCGAGCGCTCCGTCCCCTTCTTCTTGTCGCGGTGCGGGGTATGAATGAGCGCCGGCATGTTCAGCTTCTTGGCGAGCTCGAGCTGCGCGCCAAACGCCTTCTCCTCGGCCTCCGTCACGTCGTCGTAGCCGATTTCGCCGACCCCCACGACGCCGTCCTTGGCCAGGTAACGCGGCAAGAGCTCGAGCACGGGCTCCGCGATGCGGCTGTCGTTGGCTTCCTTCGGATTCAGGCCGATCGTGCAGTAGTGCGCGATGCCGAACTGCCCGGCGCGAAAGCGCTCCCAGCCGATCAGCGAGTTGAAGTAGTCGATGAACGAGCCCACGTGCGTGCGCGGTTGGCCGAGCCAAAACGCGGGCTCCAGAAGGCCCACGATGCCGGCCTTGGCCATGGCCTCGTAGTCGTCCGTGGTGCGGCTCGTCATGTGAATGTGGGGATCGAACATTCTCATCGGGAACGGCTCCTCTCCTGGCCGCTAGCAAGCAGCTCGAGCTCCGCGCGTAGCGCGCCTTGCACGGTTTCGTCGCTCTCGACGAGCAAGCGCTCTGCCAGCAGTGGCTGAGCACCCTCGGGCCAGAGCCTGCCGAGACCGCGAATCGCCCACAAGCGCATGTCCGGCTCGCGGTGACTCGCGTATTCGAGCATCTTGGTGACGGCGCCGGGCGGCGGCGGCGGGCTCACCGCCAGCCAAATGGGCGCTGGAAAGCTGCGCCCGGCCGCTTCCTGCTCGGCGACGTAGTCCAGCACCATGCGCGCGAGCTCCGGATTGGCGCGTCGCTCGAGCCCCAGCACGCGCTCGACCGGCACGCGCACGAACGCCGCCTTCATGACCAGCTTGTTGAACTCGAGCTCTGGATAGTGCCGCGCGGGGAAGGGATTGTCGCAGGCAAGCGCCGCGAACAAGTGCGTGTCGTTGGTGCGGCCCGCGTCGAGCGCCAGGCTCAGGAAACGCTCTCCTTCGGGCAGCAGCGAGAGCGCGCGCACGATCGCAATTTTTTCCGACGCATCGCCCTCACGGTAGGCGTCCCACACGGTTCGCTCGAGCTCAGCGGGATTCGCTTCGGCGAACGCGAGCAGGAGCAGGACGCGACCCGCCACGTCGACCGTGAAGGGAGCCAGTGGGACGTCGTCTGCCGGACCGCGCAGAGTAGCCGTCGCTTCCGCGCCGAGCGCGGCCTTGCCGAGACGGCGCGTGGCCCCGGTGAATGACGCGAGCAGGCGCGCGCTCCGTGGATCGGCGGCGAGCTCGGCCAGCTCGCTCGCGAAGCCGCTGGCCACTTCCGGCTTCATGCCGGCGCTGAGCAGCGCCTTCAGTGAATCCGCGCTCGGCGCGTTCGGCATCGGGCCGATCCTGGCACGAGCACTTGGCACGGGCAATCGGCGCCGCGCGTGTACATTTCTGCAGCGTGGTGGCACACTCGAGCGCACGCGCCGCGCGCCTCGCGCCGGCAGCGGCGAAAACCAGAGACGGTTCGACGGATCGAGGACGAAATGGCGCAAACGAGCGTAGCGACACGGCTGAACGAGCTCCTCCTCGCGCCCGGTGGCGCGCGTTTCGACGAGGCACTGCGGGCGGTCGCCGGGGAATTCGGCGCCGTGACGGCCACCCTGCACCGCGCGGACTCTGATCAGCGTCTCTTGCACATGGTCAGTCACCTCGGCTTGCCCGAGCCACTGATCCCGATCACGGCGCGAATTCCGTTCGGTAAGGGCATTGCCGGCTTGTGCGCCGAGCGAAAGGAGCCCGTCACGCTCTGCAATTTGCAGACGGACGACTCAGGGGCCGCGCGTCCCTCCGCCAAGCAAACCGGCGTCGCGGGGGCCATTTCCGTGCCCATTTTCGACGCGCAGGGCAGCCGCTTGCTCGGCACGCTGGGCGTCGGCAAGCCGGGTGAGCACACGTACACGGACGAGGAGCAACGTGTGCTGGCCGAATGCGCGCGTCTCTTTGGAGAAGCCCTGACGCGTTCGGCTTAGCTCGTCTAGCTGGTCGATTGCGGATATACATCCGCCACCGTGTCCCCGCGCCGCGACAGCCGAGCCGTGCGTGTGCTCAACCTGCTCCGGCGCGTGCTCGAGAAGCGGCACGCACGGCTCTGGGTGCTGCTGCTCTCGGCGCTGATCTTCACGCCCGCGCTCGGCACCGGGCTGATGGCGGACGACTACATTCACAGCCAGATCCTGCGCGGATCCGACGAGGTTCCCGGCTTCGTGCGCCCGCGCCTCGATCTGTTCCGCTTCACGACGCCTGAAACGACCGAGATCCTGGTCGCGGATGGCATCTTGCCGTGGTGGTCCGATCCCGACGCGCGCTTCGCCTTCTTTCGGCCGCTCAGCGCCCTGACCCACTGGGTCGACTACGCGCTCTGGCCGAGCTCACCGCTGCTGATGCACGCGCACAGCATCCTCTGGGCCGTGATCGCGGCCGCGGTCGTCGGCGCGCTGTATCGCGGGCTGCTCTCGCCAGCCTGGCTCGGCGTGCTGGCGCTCGCGCTCTACGCGCTCGACGACGCGCGCGCGCCGGCGGTGGGCTGGATCGCCAACCGCAACGCGCCGATCGCCGTCGCGCTCTCGATGGGCTCGGTGCTGCTCTACGTGCACGGTCTGCGTGAACCGCAGGTGCGCTGGCGTCGCGTCGCGAGTCCAGCCTTGTTCGCGCTGTCGCTGTTCGCGGGAGAAGGGGCCGTGGCCGCCGGTGCGTATCTGCTGTCGGCGGCGCTGTTCCTCGATCGCGGCGCGCTCGGGCGGCGTCTGTTGCGACTGCTTCCGCACGTCGTGCTCGGCCTTCTGTGGCTGATCCTGGCGCGTTCGCTGGGATACGGCGTGGAGGGCTCGGGGGAGTATCTCGACCCGTTCCGCGATCCGGCGGCCTTCTGGCTGACGTTCCCGGAACGCTTTGCCGCGCTCTCGTTCGCGCAGCTGACCGGCGCCTGGGCGGAGTGGTGGAACGGCCTGGAAGTCGTGTCGCCCTCGTCCAAGCCGGTGGTGCTGGTGCTGGCGCTGAGCGTGTTTGGCGCTGCTGCCTGGGTGTTCTCGCCGCTGGTGTCGAAGAGCGCGACGGCGCGTTTCTTCGGGGTGGGCGCGCTGCTCGCGCTCGTGCCGGCGGCCACGGCGTTTCCGGCTGATCGCCTGCTCGGCTGGGTGGCGGTCGGCGCGTTCGGCTTGATCGCGGAGTACCTGGGAAGGGTCGCCAGCGGGGAGCAGGGACGGGGCGCCCGCTTCATCGCGCCCGCCATGCTGGTCGCGCATCTCGTGTTCGCACCGCTGTTTGCGCCCGGGCGTGCGTACGGTTTGGCGCCCGTGCGCGAGTTGTTCGCCGAGGTCGAATCCGGCGTGCCGTCGGATCCGAGCATCTCGCAGCGCACGGTGGTGTTCGTCAATCCGCCGTCGGACGTGTTCGTGTGTTTTCTGCCGTCCACGCGCGCGGCGATGGGCGTGCCCAGAGCCCGAACGCAACGGGCGCTCGCGACCGGCGCCGGCGCGGTCGACGTGAAACGCCTCGATGTTCAAACGCTTCGCATCACGTCGCCCACGGGTTACGTCGCGGCGCAATCGGAGCGCATGTACCGGAGCTTGCGAAACCCCTTTCGACCAGGGGACGAGACGGCGCTCCCCGGAATGCGCGTCCGCGTCGTGGACGTCACCGCCGACGGACGACCGCGCACCGTCGATTTTATTTTCGAGCACGAGCTCGAGCACGCCGAATACGTGTGGCTCGCGTGGCGCGATCGCGGCTACGTGCCCTTCGAGCTACCGCAGGTTGGTGGCGCGCTGCACCTGCCGCGCGTGGACATGACCAAAGTGATCATGGGAGACGACCATATCCTCTCCGGCGCCTTGAAGCGCCTGGGCGTCGGCTCGTCAGGTGACTGACGCGCGGCCTTCAGCCTCGGCCAGGATCGGCGCGGGCCGCCCGAGATCGCTGAGCACACCGAGCACGATCAGCGGCGTGACCAGCGCGGCCTGCACGGCGGCGAGCGTTGCCTTGACGATGATGAACGAGCTCGGGGTCATGGCCTCTGTGCCGGAAGCAGCGAGCACCACCAGCACGGGCACGCCGAATATTGGTACCGAAACGAAGCCGAGCCACAGGCTCCGCTTCCACGTGCCTCGAGGAAAGCGCGCGATCAGGTTCGCGAGCGCGGGGGATATTCGCGGCAAACCGATCTTCTTCTTTTCGAAATCCTTGCGCACGGCGAAGGAGGCGCCGATCGCGGTGCCGAACGAAACACCGAAGGCCGTGCCCAGCAGATCCCCGGCCACGCCCGGCACTTGCCACATCGCAAAGCTGCTGAGCCCGCGCACGACGAGCCAGCCGAGAAAGCCGTTGAGCAGCGCGTTGACGAACGCGGCCCCGACACCGTTTTGACCAATCACATACAGACGTTCACGCGGTGTCATGGAGTGGGGCCTCACGTCAGATAGTACCAGCGCTTCAGCAAATACGCCGGCCCGGCCAGCGCGAATACGACCGCTGCGATCAAAGGTGTACCCATTGCCGCGACGAACGCCGAGTCGACGGCCGGCATCAGCAGAATGCCGCCGCCGATCGCGCGGCCGATGAGCGGCGGGGTGGCACTGGTACGCAGTGGCGCGTACAGCCCGAACCCGCGCACGAGCACGTACAGCAGGGGCACCGTGGCGAAACCTAGCCCCAGCATGCCGCCGCCTGTCGCGAATGCGACACACACGAGCAGCGGCACGAGCGCGACGCCCAGGGCGAAAATTGCCAGCACTGCTCCACGCAGTCGGGATGCGCCGGTACCAGCCACCTCGAAGCGAGACAGCTGCGTGATGAGCAGCGTGAAAGCTCCCAGAGTGAGCGGTGCCAGGATCAACCAAGGCGTCGGCCAGCGCGCCGCGCTCAGCCCGAGTCCCATGTTCAAGGCGCGACAGCTGCCCATCGCGAGCGGTCCGAGAGGCGTGCTCTTGAGCACGGCATCGTACGCCACGACACTCGCGACGACCCCCAGGGCCGTGAACAGCGCGGGAGCGCTGTGCGCGCCGGCCAGGAGCACACCGGCGGCGAGCAGCGATACCCCGACGAGCGCGGCGACCTTCGCGGACACTTCGCCGGCAGGAATCGGACGCTCCGGACGTTCGACAGCATCGACGTGACGGTCGAAAAAGTCGTTGAGCACCATTCCGGCCGTGTACAGCGCCGCCGACGCAGCGACCAGGAGCAGGTCGCGCGCTGCAAACTCGCCACCGCGTGCCAGCGCCACGCCGGCCACCACGTTCGCGCACGCCGTAAAAGCGTTCGGAATGCGGGCAAGACGAAGCAGCGGGCGGATCATCGGAGCTGCCGCGACTCAGCCGGCGGCGGCGCGCGGTCGTCGCGTGCGCTCGCGCAGCCAGCGCAAGCTCGCGCGAATCACACGCTCGTCGAGCTCGTGCACCTCGCGCCCGCGTCCGAGGCTCTCGAGCAAGGTCACCGTTAGCTCGCCGCCGAGGTGCTCTCGGAACTCGTCGAGGCCCTCGAGCACGCGCGGCCCGCGCGCGCTCTCGAGCTCGAGCATCTCGTCCCAGAGCGGCAAACCGAGCTGTTCGAGGAGCGACACGACCTGCTCCGCCTCATGCTGCGCGATCAGCCCGACTTCGGCCGAGTAACGCGTGTCGAGCGCGATACCGATCGCGACGGCTTCACCGTGGCTCAAGCGATACGCGCTCAGGCTCTCGAGCTTGTGCGCCGCCCAGTGGCCGAAATCGAGGGGGCGCGCCGCGCCGAGCTCGAACGGGTCACCGCTCGTGGCGATGTGCGCGAGATGGAGCTCCGCGCAGCGCCTGATCAACGTCGCGAGGCTGGCCTCCTCGAGCCGCGCCAGGCGCGCTGCGTGTTCCACGAGCCAGCCGAAGAACTCACCGTCCTTGATGAGCGCCACCTTGACGGCCTCGGCCATGCCGGCGACGGCCAGGTGCGCGGGCAAGGTTCGCAGGAACTGCGTGTCGATCAGCACCGCGAATGGCGCCGCGAACGTCCCGAGGAAGTTCTTTTTGCCGAACGCGTTGATGCCGTTCTTCACGCCCACGCCGGAGTCGGCCTGCGAGAGCACGGTGGTCGGAATGCGCACGGCGCGCAGGCCGCGGTGCGCGGTCGCGGCTGCATACCCGACCATGTCCTGGAGCGCGCCGCCGCCGATCATGACGACCGCGGCGTGCCGGTCCATCTTGCGGGCTTCGAACTCGGCGAGCAGCCGAGCGGGGGCCTGCTCGTCGTTCTTGCATGCCTCGCCGCCCGCCACGACGAGGGGCGGACACGCGAGCTCGAGGGCGCGGCCATGGGCTCGCGCGTACTCCTCGATGTCGCTCAGCAGCTGCGGCCAGAGCTCGGCCACGCGCGCCTCGACCACGAACAGGCAACGGTGGCGGCGCGACGGCTCCTTCCGACCTACGGCAGCGGCAAGGTCCGGGCTGTCCGGGTGGAAAACGCCGTGCGTAAAATAGACCGGATAGTCCAACGTAACGGCAAAGCGCTGAACGTATAGGCTCATCTAGAGAAGAGGCACCCATAGCATTCACGGGGCTAAAACGTCAGGGCAGGGGCAAATTGCCGCAGCAAACACCGAGACTCGCGTGTCTCATTGGCTGGGGTCGCGCAGGGTCGGCCGACAGTCCTGACGCAATCGTGACTCTGGGCTGACGGCTTTCGTGAGGCCGC
The DNA here is from genome assembly GCA_036520475.1 of Polyangiaceae bacterium. Taxonomy (GTDB): domain Bacteria; phylum Myxococcota_A; class Polyangia; order Polyangiales; family Polyangiaceae; genus DATDJP01. The sequence goes on from DATDJP010000247.1 coordinate 22,375, forward strand.
TCACCTACATTGCGGCCATGGGCATTCCCGTCGCGATCGTCGTCTTCTTCCTCGGCCACTGGGTTCTCAGTGTCTTTTTCCAGACCTTCTTCCTGCACCGTTACGGCGCTCATCGCATGTTCACGATGAGCCGCGGCTGGGAGCGGTTCTTCCACCTGTGCACGTTCGTGACGCAGGGCTCCTCATATTTGAACCCGCGCGCCTACGCGATCATGCATCGCATGCACCACGCCTTCTCCGACACGGAGCGGGATCCGCATTCGCCCATCATTCAGAAGACCTTCGGCAAGATGATGTACCGCACGCTCCTGCAATACCAGGGCGTGATGCGCGGCACCTTGCCCGTCGAGCGGCGTTTCCTCGGGGAGTATCCGGAGTGGCCCGCGCTCGACCGCTTCGCGCATCGCTGGATCATGGCGGTGGCGTGGGGCAGCTTGTACACGCTCTTTTACGTGCACTTCGCCACGGCGTGGTGGCAGTTCCTGCTCGTGCCCGTGCACTACATGATGGGCCCTCTGCACGGCGGCATCGTGAACTGGTTCGGGCACAAGCTCGGCTACCGCAACTTCGATCAGAAGGACGCGTCGCGGAACACGCTGTTCATCGACTTCGTGACGATGGGTGAGCTCTTCCAGAACAACCATCACATGTACGGCAGTCGCGCGAAGTTCGCGGTGAAGGCCTGGGAAATCGACCCGAGCTGGCCGATCATTTGGATGCTCGACAAGGTCGGCGCCATCCACCTGCGGGCTCCAGTTGCATCCGCCAAGCAGCTTTCGAAGGCCGCGACAGCGCGTCCCGAGGCCGGGGCGATCGAGGCGCTCCCGCCGTCGATGCCAGTGCCCAGCGCCGCGCCCGCGGATGCATGAAAGTCCTGGCCTGCCGCTGTGAGGACGTGACGCTCGAGGAGCTAGAGCACGCGTTCGAGCTCGGCTACCGCGACATCGAATCGCTCAAGCGTTACACCGGCTTCGCGACGGGCTGGTGTCAGGGCAAATGGTGCCTCGGCTCGTGCGCGAGCTGGCTGGCAAAGCGCGGCGGAGATCCGGGACAGGGCATCACGCCGCGTCCGCCGTTCCATCCCACGCCGCTCGCGGCTTTGGCAGCGCTCGATCCCGACTGGGAGTGAGCGTCGGCTTAAGCGTCGCCCTCGTACTCGCAGCGCGCGTCACACGTTTCGTGGACGGTGATGCGCACGAGCTCGGGCAGGCGAGGTTTGAGCTGCTCCCAGAGCCAGCGCGCGAGAATTTCGCTGGTCGGGTTTTCGAGCCCGGGGACCTCGTTCATATAGTTGTGATCGAGCTGGTCGTGCAGCGGCTGCCAGATCGCGTCGAGATCCCCGTAGTCGATGAACCAGCCGGTGGTGGGATTCACGGGCCCGAAAATAGCGAGCTCGATACGGAAGCTGTGTCCGTGCAAGCGCGCGCACTTGTGACCTTGCGGGACGTTGGGCAAGCGGTGCGCCGCTTCGAAGCGATACTCTCTGACTAACCGGACCTTCACGAGGCGAGCCTAGCATCTCGCGCCGCTTCACGGGTCGAGGAGCACGCCGGGATTCATGATGCCCGGCCCGTCCAGGCGGCCTTTTACGGCGCGCAGCGCGTCGAGGAACAAAGGCGAGCGCTCCGCCTGGTAGTACTTCCGAAAATCCCGGCCCACGGCGTGGTGGTGCGTCGTGGTGCCGCCATGGGCGAGCATGGCCGCGGTCATCGCGTCTTTGACGCGTTGCCATTGATCGAGCTCGGCGCCGCGCTGTGCGGGAGCGATCACGGTGAAGTAGGGCGCCGCGCCGTCCGGGTAGACGTGAGTGAGGCGGCACGTGACGATGCACTGGCTAGAGCGGAGGGCGGCGCGCGCGGCGCGCTCCACCTCGGCGTGCAGCTCCTCGAAGCGCGCCCAGGTCACCGCCGTCTCGAACGTCTCCACGAACACGCCGCGCTGCACGAGCGCGTCGCGCAAATAGGGCGCGCGCAGGAACGCGTCGCGCCACGCGCGCGCCGCCGGCGCCTTTTGTGCGCTGCCTTCATCCGTGGTGCGCAGGCTCCCGGGCGGCAGCGTGCCGCCGGCGTCTCGGCAGCACTCGGCCGCGCGCTCGAGCGCGTGAGAGAGCGGGTGATCGCTGGATTCGAACGCTACGATCAGCACCGCCGTGGAGCCCGTGGCGGCGCCGTTCAGCCAGGCTTCGAGCGGATCGAGCAAGCGGCAGTTGGCAGGATAAAGGCCGGCTTGAGCGATTTGCCGCGCGGCGCGCGCGCCGCTGTGGAAGTCCGGGAACTCGGCGGTGAAGTTCGCACGAAAGCGCGGCCGCTCGAAGACGCGCATCCACGCCTCGCTGATCACGCCGAAAATACCCTCCGATCCGAGCACCAGTCGATCGGGGTTCGGACCGGCACCCGAAGCCGGCAGGCGCTGCGTCTCGAGCACGCCGTTCGGGGTCACGAGGCGCAGGCTCTCGACGAGCTCGTCGATGTGCGTGTAGAGCGTCGCAAAGTGCCCGCCGGAGCGCGTGGCGAGCCAGCCGCCGAGCGTCGAAAACTCGAAGCTCTGAGGATAGTGCCGGAGCGTGTAACCAACGCTCCGTAGCTGTTCTTCGAGGATCGGACCGAGCGCGCCCGCTTCGATCCGCGCCGCCCGTGAAGTCCTGTCGATCTCGAGCACGCGCTGCATGCGCGTCATGTCGATCGACACGGCGCCGGCGAAGTCAGAGCTGACGTCCGCTTCGACGCCTCCGCACACGCTCGAGCCGCCCCCGTATGGGATGGCCGCCACACGGCGCGTGGCACACCACGAAAGGAGCCGGGTCAGCTCGCTCTCGCTGCGTGGAAAAGCGACGTAGTCCGGCGCGCGCGTGAAGTCGCCGGCCAGACCCCGCACCAGGTCCCGGTACGATTTGCCGTAGGTGTGCGCGGCCCGCTCATGCCGGTCGCGCGAGAGCATTTCCGCGAGCGCGCCGTCGAGCGTTAGCTTCGGTTCCGGAATGCTGATGCTGTCGAGCGTGGGCGGCGTTTGGCACGTGAGCTCACGGGCGCCGAGCAGGCCCGCGAGCGCGGGCTCGAGATTGGCCAGGAGCTTCGGGTCGACTCGTTCGTCTTCCCAGCCCCATCCCCAGAAGCTACGCCGCCTGTGCATGCCGACCATTCGAGCTCATTCGAACTCGAGGCGCCAGCGCACGTCGCCACCCAGGTTGCCGAGGGACGAGCTCGAGATGTCGTTCACGTTGTCGTACGAGCCTTCCACGCTCACCCGCGGGCTCAAGCGCCACTCGAGATTCGAGCGGATTTCGCGCGCTTCGGAGAGGCCGCTGGTCACGTTCGCCCGGATGCGTTCCGCCAGCCGCTTGCCGATGGTCACGGTCGGCTCGGTGCGGCCGGTGCGCGTCGAATACGCGCTGCCGAAGCGGAATTCGTCGATGACGGGCACCGCTTCACGCACGGCCCGGTCGGCGCCGGTCAGGGTTCCGAGGGCTTCGAGCGCCACGCTCTCACCGACGCTGGCGGATTGCGCCTGGTCGAGCTCGGCGCGCGTCAGGCCCACGGTGAGCAGGAGGAAGATGTCGTCTTGCGCCAGCGCCGGCTCGCTCGTGAGATCGATGCGCAGCTTGTCCGCATCGCCGTGCGCGCGCATCGTGACGCGCCAGCGGCCACCAGCAGTCGCGGCGGCGTTCGTGCCGCGGCTCTCGACGCTATTGCTGCGTGTGTCGGCGAACGAATCCGAGTAGCGGCGATACTCCGTCGTCGCGGTCACATCGACTTGTGGGGCGATGCGCGTGGCGTCGTCGAATTTGACGTGACCCTGGCGCACCTCGAACTCGCTCTGTCGCAGACGGATACGTCCGCCGGGCTTGACGCGCAGCGCGCCCCGCAGCCCGAAGCGCTGGTTCGTGCCCGCGAGGAGCAGCCCCTGCGGGCCGGTCGTGAGCTCCATCTCCATCAGGTTGTTGGTGATCTTGAGGCTGCGATTGGCGCGCACGGTGACGTCGAATTGCAGCTTGTCGTCTGCGGGATCGTAGGCCTCGAACTCGGTGCGTTTGCCGCGTTGAGTGAGCGCGGCGATGTCGGCCGTCAGGCTGATGGGGCGCGTGTATTCGAAGGAACGCAGCGTCACGTCACCGGTGACGCGCGGCAAGGTGCGCGCGCCGCCGCTGAGCACGCCGGGGGAGAGGTTCGCGATCAGGTCGGCGTCGAGCACGGCGCGCACTCCCTGATAGACCGGAGTGCTGAGCTCGCGGGCCTTGATCACGGCACGCACGGCGCCAAGCTCGAAGTTTTTCAGCGGCGCGCCCCCGCTGACGGTCAAGGTGCCGTTCCCCATGCGCGCGGACCCGCTCGCGATGCGCAGCTCGTCATTGTTCACCTGCAGGGCGAGTTTCACGTCCGAGATGGGGCTCGGGAAGCCGCGCAGGTGAATTTCGCCGTTCGAAAGCGCGAAACCTCCGGCGTAGGCGAGCCGCGAGAACGGACCGCTGACCCGCAGGCTGCCGCGCACCTGCCCTTGCAGGCGGTCTGCGCGCGGTACGAGCGGCGCAAAGCTCGCCAGATCGAGCGGTCGCAGCGTTAGTGACGCGTCCAGGACCGGTACTTTGCCGAGGCGTTCGACGTTTCCGCGGACGTCGAATATGCCGCGGGCGCCCCGCGCGTTTTGAATCGCCAGGGACAGCCCGGGGATCTGCAGGCGTCGCTTCGCCACGCTGATCGGCGCGCTCTCGGGCAAGAGGGTCAGGCTCACGGCGCCGTGCTCCAGGGATAGCTCGTTCAGCGTGAGCTCAGCCTGGGCTTGTGAGGGATCGTCCGTGCGCAGCTCGAGGACGCGCAGCTTGCCGGTGAACTGGCCGCGCGGCTTCGTGCTCGCGAGCAGCATGGGCGGCCACAGCTCGGAGAGCGCGCCGAGCTCGAGCTTCGCGAAGTGCACGGAGCCGGCGATGTGTTGGGCGCGCTGTCGCGTGATGCGCAGGTCGTCCACGCGCACCTGCCCGCCGAAGAGTGATCCGCCGATGTGGAACGTGCCGGCAGATTTGTCAGCCTGGTACTCGGCCAGGTCGAACGCTCCGGGGATGGGGAGGCCGCAGCGCGTCGTGCCGCGGGGTTTCTGCCGCGCGGCGAGCGGCACGAGCGACACGTTTAGATCCGAGGGCGGCAAGGTCGCACTGCCGACGCGGAGCTGAGAGACGCGCACGCTGGCGTTCACGGCGAGCTCGTCGAGCGATCCACTCACTTCGCCGACGGTGCTCGCGGATCCCTCGATGCCGAGCGCCGGCGCGCCCAGCGCGTCGATCTTGGCGAGCGGCAGCGCGCTGCCCACGAAATGTCCACGCACGCGCGCGCCGCGCTCGATGCCGAGCGAACCGAGCAAGCTACCCGTGCCTTTGCGCAACGAAAGACTGGGCACGTCGAGCGCGAAGCCGAAATAGCTCGCCGCCATGTCCGACCAGCGGAAATCGAACTCCGCGTCGGCCCCATCGAAGGTCTCATCGAGCACGAGCAGCTTGTGGAAATCGAGGCTACCCTCGACCTCGAGCGCGCCGCTGTTGCAGACGTCGCGCGGACCCCCGAGCACGTAGCGCACACGCGCCCTGACTTTGCCGGCGCCGTCGATGTCCGCCCAGCGCGGGTCCGCGTCGAACTTCCACATCGCGAAGAAGTCGCGCAGCGAAAGCTTGTCGCTCTGCACCTGTGCATCCGCGGTCACCTGCGCGCCCGCGTCGAAATCGAGGCGCGCGCTGGGTACGGTGAATTCGCTCCGACCCTTGTGTCCGCGGACGTCGGCGAACTCCACGTAGAGCGGCTTGAAGCGCAGCTTGCCGCTCGTGATGTTGCCGACCGGAAAACCTCCGAACACGAGGTCCGTCACCTTCAGATCGCCGGTGAGGAGCGGGTCGCTCATCTTGCCGGCCATCGCGAGCGAGATCTCGGCGCTGCCGCTCATGGGGATGTCGATGAGCGGCGTGATATCCGCGAGATCGAGCTTCGAGCCTTCCCCGATGCGCAGCTCGAGCACGTTCGAAAAGCCGATCGACACCAGGTTCGCCAGCATGCGGCTTTTGCCGAACTCGGCGCGCGTGTCGTAAAATTCGAGCGCATCCCGGCGCACCCCAATTTTTCCGCGCACGTGGGCGGCGCGCACGCCGATCACGTGTTTGCGAGCTGGGTCGTGGTAGGCGCTGTTGAAGACCTCGAAGCCGCGCGTGTCGGCGACCACGTCGGCGTCGATGTGCAGCGGGTGCAGCGTGCCGCGCACGGCCGTGACCCTGGTCCTGGTGAGACCCCATTTGACGATTGTATTCGGCGTGACGTCGAGATCACGCATCATGGCTTCGAACGCCACGTCCTTGCCGTCCACGCGCTCGGTCGTGATCGGCGCGCCATCGTCGAAGGGCCGGATGCGCGTGTTCGTAGCGACGACGGTGCCGTCCCCGAAGCCCATCTCGAAGCGCGGGATCAGCACGTCCTTGTCCTTCAACTGGACGTCGACCAGGAGGTGCTTCGCGAGGCGATAGGGCCCGAGCGCGACGCCCGCGCCGCGCAGGCGGCCGCGGAGCTCCGGCAGGGACATGCCGCTGCCGTAAGCCACGTCTCCTTCGAACGCGACCCAGCCGGAAAGCGGTGGCATGCGCACGAAGCGGTTGACCAGCAGCAGTGGCCCGCGCACCGACACGTGCCCGCGCACGTCCGGCAGCGGCGCTTCCGTCAGCGCGATGCGGACTCGTGAAGCCGCGACACGCACCTGCGACACGTCTTGCTCGTTCGCGGGTTTGCACGCCGGCAAGGTCCCGGCCTTGCCATCGAGGTCGGCAAAGCCGGAGATGGACAGCTCGTGCACGAGCAGCGCGCCGCGCTGGATCTCGAGCCGGGCCTGCATCCCGCACACGTGATCTTCGTCATGCGCCGGAGGTGCCGCTGGCGGGGGACCGATGAGTGGCGCTCTCGAGCGGTCGGCCAGGGCGCGAGTTCGCTGAACCCGCGCCGGCCCGGCCGCGAGCTTGGCGTCGAAGGTGCCGTTTTTCCGCGCGAGCACGCTGGCGTCGAGGTCTTCGCCCTGGACGCGGACGCCATCGACGTCGAGATTCACGCGCGCATCGCTGAGCGTCACGGACGAAAACGGCGTGTACCCTAGTGGACGAGCCGGCTGCTTTCGCGCGGCGGGCAGCCGGTAACTCACGTTGCTGAGACGGCCCTTCCGCAACACGAGTCGGAGCTCCGGCGCCGTCAGCTCGATCGCGCCGGCGTCGAGGCGCCCGCTGAGCAGCGACATGATTCGGGGCCTCACGGCCACGCGGCGTGCCCGCAGCGCGGGACCCCGTCCATCGTTGCCTGGCACCACGAGATCATCGATCGCCGCCTCGAGCGGCCAGACACGCAGGTGCACCCGATAGCTGGCTTCGACGCCAATTTGCTCGCGGAGCACGCGCGCCGTCTCGCTCGCCACCCAGGTCTTGACGGGCTCCGAACGGACCAACACGGCCAAGCCCAGCGGCAGGACCCCGAGCAGCGCAAATACGCCACACAGGATTCGTGCCAGGGTACGGCCCCAATCCGGCCTCCGGTCGAGCCGGACCTGAGCTTCGCCGCTCATTACTGCCAAATCCTATCGTGGCCCTCGCTCGAACGCCCATTTCCTGGGTGATTTGCCCGATTTCGCCGGCTCGTCTTGGGCGCTCGCCCGGCTTGTGCGCCGTTCGGCGTCTGCAGCCCCCGGCGTTGCGCGCCCGGCCTTCCGGCGTGAATTTTCCGCACGTCCTATGCTAGAGGACCGCAGCTCGAACGGGACGGGTATCCCCGCACCGCCACCCGAGGATTCGATGTCGCGACCCACCGCCGTCCCGCAGGCAAGCTCCACGCGCGCTCAGGAGGCGCTCGAGCGCGCCGTGGTGTGCGCGGAACGCGGCCTGGCCGATCGCCCGATCGCGCTGGTGTCCACCGAAGACCTGCGCGCCCTGCGTGGCGACGAGATCCGCTCGCTGCTCGATCGCGTCATCATGGGTGACTTTCCGGAGCTCGGCCTGGACGCGCTGCTCACGAGCGGCCTGCTCGACACACTGCTCCCCGAAGTCAAAGCCATGGTCGGCTTCGGCGACGGCGAGTGGCGGCACAAGGACGTGTGGAAGCACACGAAGCAGGTCGTCGCTCAGGCCGTGCCGCGCCTGGAGGTGCGCTGGGCGGCGCTCTTCCACGACATCGGCAAGGTGAAGACACGCACCATTTCGCCGGAAGGTGAAGTGCACTTCTTCGGTCACGCCGAGGTGGGCGCGCGCATGTTCGACAAGCTCGAGCGGCGCGAACGGCTGTTTGCCGTGGAGGGGAGCCTGCGCGCGGAGATCCGCTTCCTCGTGCTTCACCACCTGCGCGCCAGCCAGTACGACGGCAAGTGGACCGACAGCGCGGTGCGTCGCTTCGCGCGCGAAATGAGCGGCAACCTGGAAGCTCTGCTGTGCCTGTCGCGCGCCGACATCACCACCAAGCGCCCCGAGAAGAAGCGGCGCGGCATCGCCATGATCGACGAGCTGGCCACGCGCATCACGAGCCTCGCGGAGGAAGACGCCAAGCTTGCACCCTTGCCCACCGGCGTCGGCAACGACTTGATGCAGGAGTTTCAATTGCCGCCGTCCCGGCTGGTCGGCGACATCAAGCGTGCGCTCGAAGCGGCGATCGACAGCGGCGAGCTTCCGCCGCATCAGGAGAGCCGTTATTACGTCGAGTACGTGGGGGCGAACCGCGCCCGCTTCGGCCTGAGCTGAGCGTCACACGGCCGCCCGACCGCCTGCAGCGGTCGCGGACGTCCCGGCGCTTGCCCCCTGCACGAAGACCTTGGACGCGTAGGGCAGGAGCAGTCCAGGTAGACCCTTCTTGGGGGCGAGCTGTCCGACCAGCCCGAACAGCAGCACCAGCGTGCGTTCCACGTAGAAATAGCCTTCCGGGTACTGCACGCTGCGCATGATCTCGCGCAGCTGCCCGCGCGCTTGTTGATAGCCGGACAGCTTCTCGACGGTGCGCCGATCGATGCGCGAGAAGTCCTCGATCTGGACGCCCTGCAGCACGTTCAAGTACTCGCGTCCGACCTGGCCCAAGAGCTTCCGATCGCCGCCCTCGGCGACGAACCCCATGCGTTCGATGCCGATCAAGACTTGCTCGAAATCGCGCGTCAGCGCGCCGAGCACGACGGTCTTCATGCCGTCGGCGAGCGCGTCCGTCACCTCTTCCACGGCGCCGTAGTCGAGGATCACCAGCGTTGGCCCCGGCCGCACCAGGAAGTTGCCGGGGTGCGGGTCGGCGTGGAACACGCGATGTTCGAACAGCATCGCGACGTAACACTCGAGCAAGAGCTTGGCGACGGCCTCGGGATCGATGCCTTGCGAGGCGAGCGCCGCGCTCTCCGTCAAGCGTACCCCCTCCTCGTACGACAGGGTGAGCACGCCGGCTGCAGTGAACTCGTCGACCACCTCGGGTACGACCACGTCGCTGCGGCCGGTGAAGATCTGACGAATGCGCTCGATGTTGGCGCGCTCGTGCGCATAGTCGGTCTCGCGCGACAACATGGCCGCGATTTGGTCGAGCACGCGTCCGAGATGCTGGACCTGCACGAGCCTTTGGACGACGGGCAGCAGCAAGCGCAGCAGGGTCAAGTCGTGGGCAATCAACTCTTCGATCCCGGGGTAGCGGATCTTGACGGCGACGATGCGCCCGTCGGCGAGCACCGCCCTGTGCACCTGCGCGAGCGAAGCGGCGGCCAGCGGCCTTTGCGAGAACTGGACGAAATGCCGGAGGGGATTGGGACCGAACGCCTCGTAGAGACGCGACTCGATCTCGTCGAAGGGGCGGGCGGGCACGCGATCCTGCAGCCCTTGCATGGCTTCGCCGTACGCTCTGGGCAAAAACGTGCCGATCACGCTGAGCATCTGCCCGAGCTTGATGAAGACCCCGCGCAGCCGCGTGAACCCCAGGGCTAGCCGGCGGGCGTTTCTCGTGTGAACCCGTTCCATGCGGGCCGCGTGGCGGGGGCCCCCGCTGATCTTGCCGAGCAGCCAGGAGAGGCCGTACGACGCGAACAGGGTCAGGAACAAGAGGAGCGCGTACAGCGAACGGAGCACGGGGGTTCCAATCCTATAGGTCTCGAAGCCGAGCCCCTCAAGAATCGGCTTGCCTGGCCGTTCGCCTCAGTTGGATGTCTCTAGCTGGTACACCGCGCGCGCCGGGCAACGGCATGAAGATTCTGCTCGCGGACGACGAGCCGATCGCGCGTACCCTGCTCGAGCACTGGCTGACCGGTTGGGGCTACCAGGTCACTGTGGCCCGCGACGGCGAAGCCGCCTGGAATGCGCTGAAGTCCGACTCCGAGCTGCGGCTCGCGATCGTCGACTGGGTCATGCCCAAGATGGACGGCACCGACGTGTGCCGCGCTCTGCGCAAAGGGTCCCAGGAGCCCTACGTGTACGTGGTTCTGCTCACGGCGCGCGACCGCAAGGACGACATCGTGCGCGGCCTCGACGCCGGCGCCGACGACTACCTGGTCAAACCCTGTAACCCCCTCGAGCTGGAAGTGCGGCTGCGCGCCGGCCGGCGCGTGATCGAGCTTCAGGAGCAGCTCGTCCGCGCGCGTGAAGCGCTGCGCTTCGAGGCGATGCACGACGCGCTCACTGGTCTCTTGAACCGCCGAGCGCTGCTCAGCCTGCTCGACAACGAGCGTTCTCGCGCGAATCGCACGGGCAACGCCCTCAGCGTGATCATGGGCGATCTCGACCGTTTCAAGAACATCAACGACTCGCATGGTCACGCCACGGGCGACGCGGTGCTGCGCGAGGCGGCCAAGCGCATGAAGAGCAGCGTGCGCGCCTACGACTCCGTTGGCCGCATTGGCGGTGAGGAGTTCATGCTCATCCTGCCGGATTGCCCGAGCCGGATCGGCATGATCATCGCCGAACGCCTGCGCGAGCTGCTCTCTGCCACCCCCATCGACACGCCGGCCGGGCCCGTTCCCGTCACCACGAGCCTCGGCGTCGCCTCCTCCGAGCAGGCGAACCATCCCGCCTCCGACGAGTTGATCCGGGCTGCTGACTCCGCCCTCTACCGAGCCAAGCATGCCGGTAGAAACCGTGCCCTGCTCGCCAACGCCAGCGACTGGGAGGCAGGCCGCGCGGCGGCTATTCCTGCAGGCGCTCCCTCGGTGGTGTGAATATGACGCGATGCGTCTTGAGAATTATCGAAGGGTTACGCCAGCTCGACACGGTCGACCTCGCTCGACGGATAACCTCGGTTAGAGTCCCGGCGGTCATTTGACGAGCTACCGACCCAGCCGCCCTCCTCGCGAAGCCCCCATTTATCGTCGCGCCCTGAGCCTGGCTGCGGCCGGGCTGACCGGTATCGCCGTCCTCGTCGGCTGGAGCTTCGAACCGGGCGCCCCCACGAGCGCCCTGCGCCGCCTGTCGCGCTTGCAGCTCGCTCCCGGGCTGCTGGCCGCTCAGCCGACACGCCTCAGCCTGCATCAGCTCAGCGCTGCGGAGCGCGCCCGCGGCTATCACGAATGCAATCCGGCGGATCCGATGGGCATCGGTCCCTACAAGCCGTACCGCAACCTGTGCATGGGCAGGATGCTGGTGCCGCAGAGGGGTGGTCACACCCCTGATGGCGGATACGACGTCGTCGTCCACTTTCACGGCTACGAGGCCACGCGCAAGACGCTCGTCCAGGTGGCGCGCGGCGTTGTCTACGTCGGTATCGACAAGGGTCTGAACAGCGGGCCCTACGAGCGCGCCTTTGCCAGCCCGGAGGCGTTCCCCACGCTGCTGCGCTCGATCGACAAAAACCTGAAAGCCGAAACTGGCAACCCGTCCGCGTTCGTCCGGCACGTGGCGTTGACGGCCTGGAGCGCCGGGTATGGCGCGGTCAATCAGATCCTGAAGAAGCACGCCGACGCGGTGGACGCGGTCGTCCTGCTCGATGGCCTGCACGGAAGCTGGGACGTGGTGCGGAGCCGCGACCCGCACGAGCCACTGACCTCGACGTCCATTGCACCGACCGTCGAATTTGCGCGGCGAGCCGTGCGGGGCGAAAAGATCTTCATCTTTTCCCATTCGGCGATCGATCCGGTCGAATACCCCTCCACGTCGGAGACTGCCGACAACCTGCTGCTCGAGCTGGGCGTGAAACGCGAGCCGGTGAATCCGGGGACTCAAGTCTTCGCTCAGGACAGCAAGGCCGAGGCCGGCGGGTTTTACGTGTGGTCGTACAAGGGCAGAAACGAGCTCGCCCACTGCGCCCATATCCCGCTCATGGCCAAGGCGCTCCACATCATCGAGTCCGCATGGCGCACCCCCGCCATGGATCGGAACGTGCCGATGAACCCGCCGCCGAAACGCTGGCCGCAGCCCACGGCGGACGACGCCAAAGCAGTCGCCGAAGCCGAGTCCGCAGAGTAGAACAGCGCCCGAGCCGTTCGCCGAGGAAGACGCGGCCCGGGCGCGTGGCCGGGAGGAGGATTTCCCGGCAAGCACTGAAATGTACGGCGCGCGGGGACGGCGAGTTTCAGCGTGGCTTCGTGCACGCGCGGCGGCCGACTCGAGTAGGCTCCGCGCATGTCGGATGAACAGCCCGGAGGTGCCGAGCGCAGCGCCATGCTGGAGCGATTGAACTACGCTTTCGGCGCCTTCATCCCCCACAACCTCGCGCTCGGCATCAGCTTCGTCGACTATGGTCCCGGCGTCGCGTGGATGAAGCTGCCGTACGACGAGAAGCTCGTCGGCAACAGCGAGACGCGCGTGCTGCACGGCGGCGCGATCTCTTCGCTGCTCGATACCTGCTGCGGCGCCTCTGTCTTCATCAAGCTCGAAGTGCCGACGCGTGTCGCCACTCTGGATCTTCGCATCGACTACTTACGGCCCGCCACGCCGGACCGCGACGTGCTCTGCAAGGCCGAGTGCTACAAGCTGACGAAGCACGTCGCTTTCACGCGCGCGCTGGCCTTTCACGACGACGAGTCCGACCCGATCGCCGCGGCCGCGGGCAGCTTCGTGGTCTTCAACAATCCCCGGCCACGCAAGCCGCGCACGGAGCAGACATGAGCCGGCTCGTCGAAATCGTGCGCGAGGCGCGCAGCACCGGCAACTACGAAGAGCTCGCCGCGATGGTGCCCTACGCGCGCTTTCTCGGCATCGGCGTGGCGGCGCGAGACGGCGAGCTGATCGGCACGCTCCCGTTCAAAGGCTCGCTCATCGGCAACCCCACGGTGCCGGCGCTCCATGGCGGCACCATCGCTGCGCTGCTCGAATCGACGGCGGTGTTCCGGCTGCTCGTGGAGATGGAAACCGTGCAGCTGCCGAAGATCATCAACATCACGGTCGCTTACTTGCGTTCCGGCCGTCCCGTCGACACCTTCGCGAAGGGCGTCATCACCAAGCACGGACGCAGGGTCGCCTCGGTCGCAGTGTCGGCGTGGCAAGACAATCCCGACGAGCCGATCGCCACGGCCGTGGCGCATTTTCTGGTTCAGCCGAACGCGGAACAGGAGAGCTGAGGAACGGCCATGCCCGAATTCATCTTCACGATGCAGGAGGTCTCGAAGGTCCACCCTCCGGACAAGAAGGTGCTCGAGAACATCACGCTCGCCTTCTTTCCAGGCGCCAAGATCGGCGTGATCGGCAGCAACGGCTCCGGCAAGAGCTCGCTCTTGCGCATCATGGCCGGCGTGGATCGCGAGTTTCTGGGCGAGGCCAAGCCGCACCCCGGTACCAAGGTCGGCTACTTCGCTCAGGAGCCGGACCTGGGCGCCGCGCGCACCGTGCGCGAAGCCGTCGACGAAGCCGTCTCCGAGGTGCGTTCGCTGCTCACGCAGTTCGAAGAGCTGAGCGCGAAGCTTGGAGAGCCGATGTCCGACGACGAGATGACGCGCCTCCTGGAGGAGCAAGGCACGCTGCAAGACCGCATCGACGCCGCGGACGCGTGGAACCTCGATTCGCGGCTCGAGATCGCGATGGAAGCCTTGCGACTTCCGCCGCCCGACGCCGAAGTGGCCAAGCTCTCCGGTGGCGAGAAGCGCCGCGTCGCGCTGTGTCAGATCCTGCTCGGCCAGCCGGACATGCTCCTGCTCGACGAGCCCACGAACCACCTGGACGCGGAGTCGGTGGCCTGGCTCGAACGTTTTTTGAAGGAGTACGCGGGCACGGTCGTGGCCGTCACGCACGACCGCTACTTCCTCGACGACGTCGCCGAGTGGATCTTGGAGCTCGACCGAGGCAAAGGTTACCCGTTCAAGGGCAACTACAGCGGCTGGCTCGAGCAGAAGTCGGCGCGGCTCGCCGTGGAGGAGAAGCAAGAGTCCTCCCGCCAGCGCAAACTGAAGCAGGAGCTCGAGTGGGTGCGTGCCTCGCCGCGCGCACGGCAGGCCAAGAGCAAAGCGCGCCTCGCCGCCTACGACGAGCTCGTCACCCGGGCCGCGAAAGGTTCGGGGGACCCCACGGAGATCAGTATTCCGCCGGGCCCGCGCCTCGGCGACAACGTGATCGAAGCCCGCGACCTGTTCAAGGGGTACGGCGATCGCCTGCTCATCGACAACCTGAGCTTCCGCCTCCCGCGCAGCGGCATCGTCGGCGTGATCGGTCCGAACGGCGCCGGTAAGACGACGTTGTTTCGCATGCTGGTCAGCGAGGAAAAGCCGGACCGCGGCGCGCTCGAAGTCGGCGAAACCGTGCAAATCGCCTACGTCGATCAGAGCCGTCAGGCGCTGACCGGTCAGAAGAGCGTGTGGCAGGAGATCAGCGGGGGCGAGGAGAAGCTCGTGCTCGGCAAGCGTGAGGTGGCCTCACGGGCGTACTGCTCTTGGTTCGGCTTTCGCGGCAGCGATCAGCAGAAGAAGGTCGAAAGCCTGTCCGGCGGCGAGCGCAACCGGGTGCACCTGGCGAAGCTGCTGAAGGCCGGCGGCAACCTGTTGCTCCTGGACGAGCCGACCAACGACCTGGACGTCGAAACGTTGCGCGCGCTCGAAGTGGCGCTGCTCGATTTCCCGGGCTGCGCCGTGATCATCAGCCACGATCGCTGGTTTCTCGATCGCACGGCGACCCACATGCTCGCCTTCGAAGGCGACAGCAAGGTCGTGTGGTTCGAAGGCAACTACGCGGCCTACGAAGAGGATCGCCGCCGCCGCCTCGGCGCGGACGCCGATCAGCCGCACCGCATCCGCTACAAGAAGCTGAAAATCTGAGCGAGCCGTCGCGGGTTGCTCAGGTGAGCCCGCGCACCAGGTACTCGCCGATGGTGCCGAACAGGCTCATCAAGAGCGCGCCGAGGAACGCCGTCCCGAAGCTCTTGATGTGCAGGCTCTTCGAGAACGCGTCGGTGACTTTGAGCAGGATGGCCGTCACCAGCCAGCGCGTGAGAAACGCGAGAATGAAGCCGATGCCGAGCGTCGCGAGGCCGAGCACGACGAAGATCAGCCACCCGACCAGCCAGTTCAAGAGCCCGAAGATGGCGGCCACCACGATCGCGCCGCCGAAGCCGCGGACCTCGAAGCCGGGCAGAATCACGGCCGTGAGATAGATGGCGAGGCTCAGGACGAGCCAGGAAAGAAAAATGCCCATGCGTCGAGGTTAGCCATTCGAGGGCGCGTCTGCACGCGTCGCGGGGCGCAGCTCGCGCAGCATCTTCTGCGCGCGGTCGGCCCATTTTCGGTCACGCTTCTGGGCAAAGGCCGGCAAATCACCGAACTCGCGCAATGCAGCTTCCAGCTCGGCGCGAGCGGCATCCGGACCGCTGTGCAATTGCAGATAGTGGGCCAGCGCCACGCGGTGGTTCACGCGCGAGGACACGCTCACGAGACCGCGCAAGAGATCGACGGCGTCCTGCCCTTGATTGCTTTGCCAGAGCGCCTCGGCGTAATCGAGCGCGGCGCTGTAGTCGCGAAAGCCGCTGTCGAGCGCCATCAGTTGCGCGAGCTTCTCGCACGCCTCGGCGGGGCGACCGAGACCGAGCAGGCAGCGGGCCAGGCCGTGCAGCGCCGGCTTATTTTCCGCCTCACGCGCGAGGATCTGCCGATAAAGGGGCTCGGCTTCGACGTATTCGTCCTTTTCTTCGAGCGCGTCGGCCAACGTGAGCTTGTTGTGGAAGCTCGGAGTTTCGAGCGCCAACTGACGGAGCTCCGGCAGCGCCGGCAGCGCCGGCCGCCCCGGCTGCGGCTTGGACGCGAGCGCAGGCGCTCCGCGGAAGTCGCGGAGCTTCACGACGAAGAAGTAGATCACCGACCCGAAGGGCAGAAAGACGATGATCAAAAACCAGTAGAACGCGGCGCGCCGCCGCACCGCGTCGACGATCATCCAGACGTGGAAGGCAATCGCCAGGTAGTAGAAGAGGGAATTTCCGGACACGACCTGTCAACTCGTGATCATTGCAATGAGCCGGGCCCGACCCAGTGCCACAGAATGACGAACAGGCTGACCATCGCCAGCCACAACAGCAGCACCCGCAGGCCGCGCGCACCGATGCTGCGCTGTTCGGTCGAGTGGGGCGACCCCTCCGGCTCATTCCGGAGTTCGGAAGACATGGCGTAGCATACCGCAAGGGGCGTCCAGGTCTCGTATGTAAGCGCAGGGCCTACCTCCCATCCGTTCACGCGCTCACTGGTTTGGCCCGTTCACGCTCGCGAAATGCGGCGTCGTTCGAACGCTGACGAATCGAAGCTCGAGCGATTGCCGCTAGGCACCGGGCGCTCTTGAGCTAAAATCCCCACCGGAAGAGCAAAGGAGCGCGAGCGGCTTTGTCCGACAAGAAAGGGGGACACAACAAGCTGATCCCACAAGCCGTGCGCGAAGCGCTCGACAGCGTCGTCGCTCCGAACGTACGCGATGCATTGCTTCAGGAGGCGCTGAGCCGTAGCCGGGAAGGCGAGTTGCCGACGGATCCCGAACGGCTTCGACACTTCGTGGCCGGTCCGTTGAAGAGCTCGCTCGTGCGCGTGCTCGGCGATGAGCTCGGTGAATCGGTCGTGGTCGAGCTCGACCGTTTGGCGACGATCGCCAGCGTGTCACCGGGCGAGCGCCGGACGCGCAGCGGTAATTTGCGTGCAGTGGTCCATCAGCGCCGCGTGGCGCCCCCGCATCGCTCGATCACGCCGTCGCATCGCTCCTCGAAGTCTGCCTCTTTGTTGCGTCGCAGCGCGACCCCGCGGCCCGCCGCCGTACGCGCCATTTCGCACAGCTCGCCGCCGCCGGCCCAGCACCGCATCGGGGACCTGCGCGAATCTTCGCGACCGCCTTCGCCGGCGCCTGCGCACGCGCCGACGATCCCGGTCGGCAAGCGCACCGCCCAGACGGCCCCGTCCCCGCCCGCCTCCATGGATTACCCACGTGGAACGGCTGCGGCATTTGGGATTGGCGTCAGCGCCGCGCCGACGCGGCGCTTGCCGTTCGTGCTCGTGGCGACGCTGGACCTGAACCTCGTGCGAAAGCTCGCCGCGTGGCTCGATCCGCGCGCGGCCGTGGTTCGCGTGCGGAGCGCGGCTTCGCTCTTGCTCGACCTCGAAAACGCCGCCGACGCACCGAGCGTGATCGTGCTCGATTGCGCACAACCTTCGATTCGGCCGGTCGCCCTGGCCGCGCTGGCAGACGACCTGCCCGCGTCGATCAAAGTCGTGCTCTGGGGAGCCACGAGCGAAATCGAGGCGCAGGTGCGCAAGGTATTGCCCGCGGCGTCGCGCTGGATCAGCGTGAGCGGCGCGGCTCTCGCGAAAGACGTCGCGGCGCGTTGCGCCGAGCTCGTGTGTTGAAGTCATCGAACCGCGGAGCGTCGACTCGAGCGGAGCAGGGTCGCCGATCGCGAGTGATGTCGCACCCCGGATAAGCCGCGGACGTGAGCTTCACCGAACGCGTGTGCCGCTGACCACGTATTGCTTCGGCAAGTTTTCATCGCGGATGCGCGCAGCGAGCCCGCCCGCTCGAAGCTCCGCGTGCACCTCATCCGCCGTCAAGCGGTGGTGAAGCGGCGGACCGATGTCCGACTCGCGCGTGAAGTCGACGATCAGCAATATGCCGTCCGGCTTCAAGCCGCGTGCGAGCTTTCGCGTGTACGCCGCGCGGTCGTCGATGTGGTGCCACGTGTTCACGATCAGAATCCGATCCCAGCTGTCCGCTTCGAGCTTCGGATCGTCTGCTGGTACGAGCCGCGCTTCGACGTTTCGCCAGCGTTTTTCCGCCGAGCGTTTCATCAGGTGCTCGATCATCTTGCGCTCGGTGTCGACCGCGAGCACCCGCCCGCTCTCACCCACGGCCCGTGACAGGACGGACACGAAGTACCCCGTGCCGGCGCCGAGATCGACGACGCGGGCGCCCGGCTGGATCGCGAGCAATTCCAGCACGTGTTTCGGCTTTTGCCACGCGTCGCGGCCAGCGTCGTCGAAGTGCGCAGCGAAGTGCTGCGTGTGCGAAAAGTCCATGTGATAGCCGCTCGGGCCTGCGTCGTGCGTCGGGTGCGGATCGGCGTCCGGCGTCTCGGGTCCGGGAGCGCGCTGGGACGAAGCCGCTCGCGCGGTTGGCGGCTGCTGCGTCTCGGGGGCCGAGGTGCGGCGACAGGCGGCGGCGCACGTAATGACCAGCAAGCCGACCGGCGCGAGCCAGCCCGCGATCCAGGGCAGTTTCATGGTTGAACGATGCGCGTCGCATCGCGAAAATTCAAGGCGGCAGCCGGCCGTTCGCGCCGCGTGCGGCGCTCGTGGAAGACCTTCGGAACACGGGTAGCCCTGGCGACCTCCCTACTTCCGAGATACGAACCGACGCACGCGGCGTCCCCTCGCGGGCCCGTCCTCGCTTCAGGAGCCTTGTCCCATGTCACGCTCGAGCTGGTTCAATCGATCGTTGCTTCTCCTCATGACTGCTGCGGCGCTACCCATCGCGTGCGGCGATTCCGACGATGACGACGGCAGCGGCGGTCGCGGTGGTCGCGGTGGACAGGCCGGTACGGGCGGGCTCGCGGGCTCAGCCGGGAGCGCGGGCGTTGGCGGCACGACCGGCGGCACAGGTGGCAGCGCTGGGACGGCGGGCAACGGCGGGAGTGGCGGCAGCGCGCCGCTGTGCGTGCCGAGCACGTCGGGCACCGGCACGCTGGAGCAGCGATCGTCCCAGTGCGGTCCGCACGCCATCCAGATGTACAGCACGGGTTTTGCGGACTCGCCAGCTTACGGAGACGCGGTCATCTACTACCCCGGCGCGACGGCCACGGCGCCGTATCCAGTCGTCGCGGTAGCGCCCGGCTGGCAGGAGGTGCACACGGGATTCGCTTCGTGGGGCTGGTTCCTGGCGTCGCACGGCTTCGTCGCGATCGTCTTCAGCATGAACGACGGCAACGATCAGCCGCCGCTGCGCGCCACGGCGCTCAAGGCCGGCATCGACACGCTGAAGGCAGAACACGCCCGCGCCGGCGGCCCGCTGCAGGGCAAGCTCGACGCGACGAAGTTTGGCTTCATCGGCCACTCGATGGGTGGCGGCGGAGCGCTGCTCGCGAGCAAGGGCAACGCGACCGTGAAGGCCGTGATCGGCCTGCAACCGTTCGCTCAGGAAACGGACACGTTCGGAGACGTGACAGCGCCGACTTTGATCCTGGCGGGCGAGAAAGACACGATCGCGCCGCCTCTTCGACTCGCGAAACCCTTCTACGACAGCATCCCCACGGGGACCAAGAAGGTCTACGCCTTGTTCGACGAGATGGGACACTCGTTCTCGAACGACCTGTTCACGACGAGCACCTTCACGCCGGCGGACGTCCCCGTGGCCAAGGCCTCCGCGCGCATGAGCCTCGCCTGGCTCAAGGTGTACGTGGTCGGCGACGAGAGCTTCCGGCCGCTCATCAAGAACGATCCCTTGATCTTGACCTACGCCAGCACGCTCTAACGAGCGGGCGCGGTCCGTTACGCGCTCGCCGCCGCTTCGACGAGGGGCGGCGCGGGGCGGCGGTGACGCTCCAGATCGAGCAGGGAGCCGGACCCCGCGAGCAGCCCACAGCGCAGCGCTTTGTGCGGAAAGCCCGCGCCGAACAGCGCTTCCACGACCTCGCTGACCTTCGCCGAACCCTGCTGCGAAAGCCGAATCGTCACGTCGAGCGGCACGATGCGGCCCACGAAGCCAGCGCGCTCGAGCAAGGCATGTGACTCCTCGCCCGCGACGCGCAAGTCGGCGACGAGCTGGCGCACGTCTATCCACTTGCCGATGCCCTTGATCTCACGCCGCACGCGCAGGCTCTCGGTCGCGAGAAACTCGGATACACGCGCTTCGAGCCCTGCGCGGCCGCCGAGCTCCGAGAGGCTCAGCTCCGGCAGGGCGATCACGTAGCGCGCCTGGTCGATCAGCTTCGCCAGCGACGGATCACTCGCAGTGAGCCGCGCAGCGGCCAGAAACGACAAGCCGTCGCACGTCACGCCGTTCAAGCGCGCGACCAGCGTCTGCGGCTCGGGCGCGTCGATCAGCTTCACTTCCACGTATTCGTCGACGCTCGCCACACCCAGTGACAGCGCGGGCCCGAAGATCATGTCCGGCTTGGGATGAAACCCCGCCGTATAGGCCGCCTTGATGCCCGCGCGCCGGATCGCGCGCGGCAGCTCGCGGATCAAGTCCAGATGACCGAGCAGCGCCGCGGGGCCGGTCTTGGCGAAGCGCAGGCGATAGCGCTCCGGCGTTCCTCCGGCTTGCGGTGGTCGCCACGGCGCGCGCGCCACGGTGGGGTTGGGATTGGGCTCGGGCGGCTGCGGGATCGGATCGGGGGTCGGCGCGGGGTTCGGATCCGGCACCGGATGCGGCCCCGGCACTGGCGTATCCGGCACTGGCACCGGCTGCGAGGCTTTGACGCCGAGCTTCACCAGATACTCGATGCGCTGCTCGCGCATGCGTGTCAGATCGCAGGCGACGCCGCAGTCGTAACAAACCAGGCGGCGGTTGTCCTGCCCGGCGTCCGCGGCGTTCGTGTGATGAATGAACGTGCCTGCGACCTTGCCGCAGGGCGGGCTCAGCCGATCGTGCAGCGCCTTTCGGTACTCGCGCGCCAGAAATCCATCTTCCAGACCGATGTCGAGGTGATCCCACGGCAGGCGTGCCGTCACGGGCAGGGTGCCGAGGTACACGCTGGTGTCGATGCCGTAAAACGCGAACGCCTCGTGCCAGGCGTCGATCTTCAGCTGGTCATCCCAGGAATCGAAGCGCGCGCCGTGCAGGTACGCGCGTTCGATCACGGGTCCGAGCCGGCGATCGCCGCGCGCGAGCACGCCTTCGAGCAGGCTAGCTTTCGCTTCGTGCATGCGCAGTCCGAGGCCCTTCACACCGCGGGCCGCGTCGCGCAAGAGGCGCTGTTTGTGCGCGATTTGCGCGAGCGAGTCCATGGCGCACCACTGGAACGGCGTGTGCGGCTTCGGGACGTGCACACTCACGCTCACCGTCACTTTCGGGCGCTTGCCGACCCGCTTGCCGACGGCGAGCGCGTGCTTGCCGACGTCGATGATACCGAGCACGTCCTCGTCCTCTTCGGTGGGCAGCCCGCAGATGAAGTAGAGCTTCATCTTGTCGTACCCGCGCGAGAACACGCGCTGCGCCGTGTCTAAAAGCTGCTCCTCGGTGACGTTCTTGTTGATCACGTCGCGCATGCGCTGCGTGCCGGCTTCGGGCGCGAAGGTGAGACCCGTCGCGCGCACCTTGCGCATGTCATCCAGCAGATCCGAACCCAGACCGTACGCGCGCAGCGACGCGACGCCGAGGCTCACGCGCTCGGGCGCCGTGTGCTCGACCAGCCGCTTGATCAGCGGCGAGATGCAGCTCACGTCCGCGGTGGACAGCGCGGTCAGACTGACCTCGTCCTGGCCGCTCTTCTTCAGCGCCGAGAGCACCGTGTCGACGATGGCCTCTGGATCGCGTTCGCGCACCGGCCGGTAAATCATGCCGGCCTGGCAAAAGCGGCAGCCCTCGGTGCAACCGCGCGCCACCTCGATGCTCATGCGATCGAAGATAGCCTCTGGACCCCCCACGGGGCCGTCGTCCGGAAACGGAAACCGATCGATGTCTTCGAGCAGACGGCGCTCCACGGGGTACGGCGCTGCGTCCACGATCGGCCCAGTCACGACCTCGAGCGCGCTGTCCGCATCGAGCGCCGTCGCGTACAACGAAGGCACGTACACACCCGGGATCCGCGCCAGTCGCTCGAGCCGCTCTTGCCGAGACAACCCCTCCCGTTTCGCGTCGACCCAGCACAGCGCGATCTCGGTGGCCGCCTCTTCGCCATCCCCGATCAAGATCGCGTCCAGGAACAGCGCCATCGGCTCCGCGTGCGTCGCCACCGGTCCGCCGGCGATCACCAGCGGGTCGTCCTCGGCGCGCGCGCTGCTGCGCAGGGGAATGCCGCCCAGGTCCAGCATGGTGAGCACGTTCGAGTACGTCAGCTCGAACTGCAGAGAGAACCCGACCACGTCGAAGTCGCACAGCGGCCGTCCGCTCTCGAGCCCGACCAACAATTTGCCGTGCTCGATCAGCGCGCGCTGCATGTCGACCCACGGCGCATACGCACGCTCGGCCAAGGTGTCCGGATGATCGTTCAGGATCTTGTAGAGCATCCGATACCCGAGATGACTCATCCCGATGTCGTAGACGTCCGGAAACGCGAGGCACACGCGCGCGCGCACCGAGTCCCACGCTTTGCGGCGCGTCCCGTGCTCGCTGCCTGTGTAGCGCGTCGGCTTTTCGACCTCGTGCAGGAAACGCGCGTACGGATGTTCGAATAGCTCGACCACTGGCTTGTCCATTTCGTGTGATGCCCCCCGGGAGCCGTGCTCGCTGCGCTGCGCGCGGCTCGCCCCCCCAAACCCTCGCTTCGCTACGGGTGGGGGGGCCGGCAAGGGGCAGACACCTTAGCCGTCCCCACCCTTGCCGCAACACCCTCTCAGTGTCTGGGCGCTTCAGCAGCCCATAGCGCCCGGCGCTGGTTTTCTACCGTTCAGCCGCCAACGGGCGCCAGTTCGCCATGATTTGAGTGCCGCCCGCTGAAGCTCGAGTGGCGTCCTTGGCATCGTTGTAGCAGCAGCGCGGCGGCCCTGATTCAACCGCCACGGCGCCAAGGTTCGCCATGCGCGCCGAAGATTGTTTACCGCTCGCTGAAGCTCGCGCGGCGTCATTCGGGACCGCGACCGGAAGCGCTGGCGGCCTCGGGCTCTGAAAGACGACGTGCGGCGGCAGCGTTGCAGGTCCGCGGGCTCCAGCTCGGCGCGAAGAGGCGCAGCCCCAAAAAATCTGGCGCACGTGGCGAACCCTGGCGCCGTGGCGGTTAAAATTTCATGACGACAAGTCCGCCCCATGCGTGCTGCGGGCCCTGCTTCGGGTTGACGCGAGGCTAGCGTTGGCCCGCAGAGATCACTTCTCGACGAAGGCGCGCTCGATGGCGTAGTGCGCGGCCGCGTGGCTCGAACCTTCTTCGAAGCCGCGGGATTCGAGCAGCTTTACCGTGTCGTCGAGCATGGCCGGGCTGCCGCAGACCATGACGCGGTCGTGCTCCGGGTTCAGATCCGGAAGGCCCAGGTCCGTGAACAACTTGCCGCTTTCCATCAGGTGCGTGATGCGTCCCTGGTTCGCGTAGGGCTCGCGCGTCACTGTCGGGTAGTAGCGGAGCTGTCGCCGCACGCTCTCGCCGATGTACCCGTGCTCGGGCAGCTCGTTTCGGATGTAATCGGAGTAGCCGAGCTCGCTCGCGTAACGGACGCCGTGGGCCACGATCACGTGCTCGAAGCGCTCGTACGTCTCCGGGTCGCGGATAATGCTCATGAACGGCGCGAGGCCCGTGCCGGTACCCAGCAGGTACAGGCGTTTGCCCTCGACCAGGTGATTCATGACCAGCGTGCCGGTCGGCTTGCGGCCGACGAGGATCGGGTCGCCCGGCTTCAGATGCTGCAGGCGCGAGGTGAGGGGCCCACCGGGTACCTTGATACTGTAAAATTCCAGATGTTCCTCGTAGTTCGGGCTCGCGATGCTGTAGGCGCGCAGCACCGGCCGGTCCTCGATCTTCAGGCCCAACATCAGGAAGTGTCCGTTTTTGAACCGCAAACCGCGGTCGCGCGTGGTGGTGAAGCTGAACAACGTTTCGTTCCAGTGGTGCACGCTGAGGACCTGCTGTTCGTTGACCGCGCTCATGCCCTTTAAGTAGTACTGGCGATCTAATCGGTAAAACGGGATATTCAGGAGTCATTATACGGTAAAAACGATATGCGCTACACGCTGCGGCAATTGGAGGTTTTTCTGGCCGTGGCCCGCGGCGAAAGTGTGAGCCGCGCCGCAGACGATCTCGCGATGTCGCAGTCGGCCGTCAGCGGCGCGCTGATCGACCTCGAGCGTCAGTTCGACATCCAGTTGTTCGACCGCATCGGCAAACGGCTCCAGCTCAACGCGCTCGGCCGCAGCTTGCGGCCCCGCGCGGAGGCGCTCACCGAGCAGGCGCGTGAAATCGAGCACGCCCTCGCCGAGCGCTCGGACACCGGACCTCTGCGCATCGGCGCCACGCTCACCATCGGCAACTACGTGACGATCCCGATCATGGCGGCGTTCTTGAGCCGCTATCCCGGCGCACACGTGTCGCTGGAAATCGCCAACACCGCGGAGATCGCGCGCAAGGTGACGAATTTCGAAATCGACGTCGGGCTCGTCGAGGGCGAGCTCTCAGTCGACGAGCTCGAAGTCACGCCCTGGAGCCACGACGAGCTCGCGGTCTTTTGCAGCAACGAGCACCCGCTGGCGCGAAAGCGGGCGCTCGACGAGGACGACTTGCGCGAGGTTGGCTGGATCGTGCGCGAGTCCGGCTCGGGCACGCGCCAGGCGTTCGACCGCGCCATGTCGGGCATCTTGCCGAACCTACGCGTCGTGCTCGAGCTCCAGCACACCGAAGCGATTCTGAGCGCCGTGGAGGCGGGCCTGGGCATCGGCTGTTTGTCGCGGCTGGCATTGCGCGACGCGTTCCAGAGTGGCCGCCTGCAAGAGTGCTTCGTCCCCGGGCGCGACTTTCGGCGGCAGTTCTTCTTCGTTCTGCATCGCCAGAAATATCGCAGCACGGGCATTCAACGCTGGCTCGAGCTGTGCCGAGCCCACGCGGCGTAAGCCGCCGTGCGGGGGCTCGACACTCGCCAGAGCAGCCCTACACCGGAGACCACTTGCGTTGATTGTGATTTTCCGCGACCCCAGCGGGGTGAGGTCGCGGAAAATGCGCGAACGTTGGCGACATTTGTCTCCGGTGCTTCTTCTTGTCCATCACCGCAACTGCGTTGCGGTGTAGATCACCGGGATGCAAGAGGTGGCGCTGGGGAGCCAGGGGTTGAAGGTGTCGCGGCTCGGGCTCGGCTGCATGGGCATGAGCGAGTTCTACGGAGGCGCGGACGAAGCGGAGTCCATCGCCACTATCCAGCGCGCCATCGATCTCGGCGTGCGCTTTCTCGACACGGCAGACATGTACGGCCCGTTCAAGAATGAGCGGCTCGTCGGCAAAGCCATCCGCGAGCGCCGGGACGAGATCGTGCTCGCGACGAAGTTCGGGAACGTGCGCAGCGAGGAGGGCGGCTTTCTCGGGGTGAACGGCAAGCCCGAGTACGTGAGGAGCGCGTGCGACGCGTCGCTGGCCCGGCTCGGCGTCGACCACATCGATCTGTACTATCAACACCGAGTCGACAGGGCCGTGCCCATCGAAGAGACGGTGGGCGCCATGGCCGAGCTGGTGAAGGCCGGCAAGGTTCGCTACATCGGTTTGTCGGAGGCGTCCGGCCGCACCATCCGCCGCGCTCACGCCACGTTCCCGATCAGCGCTCTCCAGACCGAGTACTCCTTGTGGACGAAGGATCCGGAAGACGAGGTGCTGCCCACCGTGCGCGAGCTCGGCATCGGCTTCGTCGCGTACAGCCCGCTCGGACGTGGATTTCTGACGGGTCGGTTCCGTCGCTTGGAAGATTTGCCAGACAACGACTTCCGGCGCTTCTCGCCGCGCTTCCAGGGCGACAACTTCGCCAAGAACGTCGAGCTCGCGAGCCACATCGAACGGCTCGCGACACAGAAGGGCGTCTCCCCGGCGCAGCTCGCCCTGGCCTGGGCGCTCGCGCGGGGCACGGACGTCGTCCCCATCCCGGGCACGACCACGCGCCGTCATCTCGAAGAAAACGTGGCGGCATTGTCCATTCAGCTGAGCCCGGCAGAGCTCGCGCAGATTGACGAGATCGCGCCGAAAGGCGCGGCCGCAGGCGAGCGCTACCACGCCGCAGGTATGCAGTCGATCGATCGCCAATAGCGCTCGGCGCGGACGGCGCGGAGCAGTCGGACGGCGGAGGCCGCGGCTGGGGACTATGTCGCACCTGGTGCGCGCGGTTCGTTGGCGTCCGCCGGCCGAAGGCAAATTTGCCGATACCTGTTCGCGGGTTCGGCAATGGAGTCTAGACTGGCCGAACGGGCATGAACGAGGAAGCCGAGTTCGCTGCGGCCAGCAAGGCGTTCAAGCCGCCTTCACGAGCACCCGTGATCAGCGCCGCGGTACTCGGCCTCGTGCTCGGCGCGGTCGTGGGGGCGGGCATCATGGCAGCCACCGGCGGCGCGACGAGTCGCCGCAGCAAGGTCGTCCGTGCGGAGAAGACGCAGGTCGCGAGCGCGCCGGCAGGTTCAGCCGGTCATGCGCCGGCGGCAACTGCAACGCCGAAGCCCTCGCTCGCGCAGCGCGCGGCCACTGGTGATGCCGAAGCGGTGAAGGCTCTCGAAGCAAAACCACTCGGCGCACGCACGTCGGCGGAGGTCGTGGCCTTGGCGAGCGCGCGCGCCGTCGCGAAGCGCGCCGAGATCACGGAGCTCAAGCGCAAGATCACGCTCGTGCCCAAGATCATCGACGAAGACAAAGCCACCCGCGAGCGTATCAAGGAGCTCGTGGCCGACCGAGAAGTGGCGACGGACATGTTGACCATGCTGGCGTCGCTGCCGGACAACACGGGCACCGACCTGCTCTACTCGCTGCTGCGCGGTATGGATGCGAACACCGAGAACGCCGTGCTCACCGAGGGGCTTTTGTACAGCTCGGACGTCAAGGCCAGAGTCTCGCCGGCGCTTGCGTCGATCCTCGAGGTGCGCAAGGCCGAGACCTGCGAGCAGGCTCAGGCTGCCTTGAAGCGAGTCAAGGAAGACGGCGACAAGCGCGCCATCCCGCAGCTCATTCGCTTTCACAACAAGCGCGGTTGCGGACCGAAAAAGATGGACGATTGCTGGCGCTGTCTGCGCTTTCCGGACGTACTGAAAGACGTCCTGACCGAGATCATCGCGCGCCCCACGCTCTGAGGTTCGGCGCTTTTTCCGCGATCGCCGAGGTGCGTTCTTGGCTTTGGCCTGGCCGCGTTCGCTGGTACTGACGTCCCAGTGAAGGAACGTCCGACCATGAAGTGGAAGCTTGCTGCGTCCTTGCTGCTTTGTACGTGGTTCTGCGCGCTCTCTGCCTCGGCGCAGGACGCGGAGCCCGCCCCACCGCCGCCCTCCTATGGAAACGAGCCGGTCGAGCAAGCGCCGCCACTGCACCCCGATCTACCGCCGCCGCCCGAGCTCCAGCCCTCTTCGCCCTATGCGCCAGCGCCGCCGGATGCCGTGCCCGTTGGAGCGGAGCGTCACGACGGCTTCTACCTGCGCGTCGGGGTGGGCATCGGCGGCCTGGCGCTCGAACGCTCGACAGACAAGGAGTTGTTCGAACGCGACCCCGATTCGAAGTCCAACATTCGTGGTGGCGGTGGTGTGTTCGAGCTGTCCATCGGTGGCACGCCGGCCGAAGGACTCGTCATCGCTGGCACGCTGCTCAGCCACTCCGTCGCTGATCCCACTGTGAAATTCGACGGTGGCGAAGAGGTCGAGCTCGGCGATCCGCTCTTGTTCGCGCTGCTCGGAGGAACCGTCGACTGGTACCCGAACGCGCA
The DNA here is from genome assembly GCA_036520475.1 of Polyangiaceae bacterium. GTDB lineage: Bacteria > Myxococcota_A > Polyangia > Polyangiales > Polyangiaceae > DATDJP01. The sequence goes on from DATDJP010000247.1 coordinate 50,278, forward strand.
CGAGGGCTTTCACTTCGGTGGCACGCTCGGCGTGGCCGCCGCGGTCGTGGAGCGGTCGGAAGGTACCGCCGACATCGGCGGCGCCGGCCTCGGACTCTCGGCGCTCGCCGGCTACGACTGGTGGGTCGGCGATGAATGGTCGCTCGGCGTCCTGGGTCGTTTGAGTGGGGCGCGCGTACGAGGCGAGCCCACGGAGACGGTCGGCGACAGGGAGCTGGACGGCCAGGAAGACAGCACGGTCGCTGCGCTCGGCGTGATGTTCAGCGTGCTCCACCACTGACGCACATCACGCGCGGCCGTACACTGGGATCGCGGCGCCGGAGATGTCGCGCGCCTCGTCCGACAACAAGAAACGAATCACCCCGCCGAGCGAGCTCGGGCTCACCCAGCGTGAAAAATCGGAGTCGGGCATGGCACGCCGATTGGCCGCCGTGTCGATGGTGCTCGGGAGCACGGCATTGATGCGCACGCCGTGCTCGCGCACTTCGGCGGCGATCGCCTGAGCCAGCGCAACGACGCCGGCTTTGCTCGCCGCGTACGCCGCGGCGCCCGCGCTCTCCCAAGGGCGCTCCACGGCCCTGGAGCCGATCACGACGATGCTGCCGCGCCCGCGCGCGACGAGCCGCGGCAAGATCGCGCTGAGCGTGTGATGGACGGTATTCAAATTCATCTCGATCATCGGCGCGAACGCGGGCGCTCCCGCCGCGTGGTACGGCGCACCGCCTTTCCATCCCCCGGCGGTGAGCACCGCGCCGTCCAGCTGTCCGAGCGTGCCGTCGATTTGCTCGAGCGCCGCCTGCCAGCCCCCGGAATCGCTCGCGTCCAGGCCGAGCGGTAGCGCGGCACCTGGAGGCAGGGAGCGCGCCAGCTCGTCGAGCCGCTGCCTGCCTTCGGTTCGATCGACGAGCGCGACGCGATGACCCGCTCGCGCGAGCACTTCGCCCAGGGCGGAGCCGAGCGCGCCGCCGCCGCCGGTAATCAACGTGACCGGATTCGTCATGGGAGCCTCCGCCGCGCAGCGTCGTACGTCAGGAACAGGAAAGGCAATAGTCGAGGGCGTCGGGAAGGCGAATGCGCTTCGAGCCACCCTCGCGTCCGCGCCGGTGCTACGCAGGGTTCGTGAGTGGAGAGCCGCGCAGCGGAGCCGAGGAGGTGCGTCACTACCTGAAGCGCCTCGCGATAGTCATCGTTTGCGGCGCGCTCTTGATGGTGATCGTGGCGGTTGTCGCCTGGTACGCGTTCGCGCGCGACTTCAAAGAAACGCAACTGCCGGCCCCGGTCGCCGACGCGGGCACCTACGTCCCGGCCCCGCGCTAAAACACCGCGCCCAGCGAGATCCGGCCGACGATCTGCACTGGATGCAGCCAGCCGTTCAGGTCCGCCGCTTCCGTGCCGCGATCGTCGAGCGCAATCTGCAGCTCCCCGTCGCAGCCGCTGTTCGTGGTTCGAAAGCGGGTTGCTTGCGTTACGACGCAGCGCTCCTGCTTGTTGAGCTCCACACCGAGGCCGATTCCGCCGCCGATGGTGAAGAAGCCCCAGCGGCGATAGGAACCGAAGAAGCCGTACAAGTGACGCTCGGTGTGCTCCACTTCGTCGATGGTGCGATCGCCGTCCCGCGTGCGGTAATCGTAACCGTAGTTCGTGTAGATTGCGCGCAGCACCGTCCCCTCGAACGGCTCGCCGTCCAGCCAAAAGCCGACACCTAGCGAAGCGCCGGAGAGCGCGCCCAGACCGTTCGAGTGCTGCGTTAGATTGTCCTCACGTCCGCCCAGCCGCAGCGTGAGCGGCGACTCGTCGACGACAAAGACCGGCACGGTCTCGAAGGTGATGAACTCCCAGAGCTGCACTTCGAACTCGAAGCCGAGCCGGCCTTCGAGCAGCCAGTTGAACGGATCGATGCGCACCGAAAAATCGGGGATCTCGAAGCCATCGTCCGGCTTCTGCGGCGGAGGAGGCGGCTCCTGGTAATGACCGCCCTGGTACCCCTCTTGATAGCCACTGGGCGGGGGTTGGCCGTAACCGGGCGGAGGAGGAGCGCCATATTGCGCCGCGGCGGGCTCGGCGCTCAGCGCGAAGGTCGAAGCCACGAACCCGCTGGCCAAGACACGGAAGAAAGCTCGCATAACGCAAGCATAAGCCGCCTCTGCGCGCCGCGCGAGGCGCATGTCAGGGCGCTTCGCGAGAGCGCCAATCAGCCGTCGTACTCGGCCACGATGCGTTCGTAAGTATCCACGTCCTGCTTCGAGCCGATGATGAGCGGCACCCGCTGATGCAGCTCCGACGGCACGAGATCGAGGACGTTGCTCTTGCCGAGCGAGCAGCGACCGCCCGCTGCCTCGAAGATCATCGCCATGGGATTGGCTTCGTAGAGCAGGCGCAGTTTGCCTTTGGGGCTCTTGTTGTCCGCGGGATACGCGAAAATTCCGCCTTTGAGCAGCGTGCGATGTGCATCCGCCACGAGTGAGCCGACGTAGCGGTGTGTATACGGCCGTCCGCTCGCTGTGTCCGTATCCTTGACGTGAGCGGCCCAGCGCTTCACACCCTCGCTCCAGCGCGCGCAGTTGCCTTCGTTCACGGAGTACATGCTGCCCTTAGCGGGGCAGCGGATGTTCTCGTGCGACAAGAAGAACTCGCCTGCCGTCGGATCCAACGTGAAGGCGTGCACGCCTTTGCCGGTAGTGAGCACGAGCACGGTGGACGACCCGTAGATGATGTAGCCCGCCGCGACGTAGTCACGCCCCTTTTGCAAAAAGTTCGCGGGGGTGGGCGAGCCCTTGCTCTTGTCGTGCCGCAAGATCCCGAAGATGGTCCCGATCGACACGTTCACGTCGATGTTGCTCGAGCCGTCCAGCGGATCAGCGACGACCAGGTAGTTGCCCGTCGCCTTCTCGAAGTACACGGGCTCTTCGAGCTCCTCGCTGGCGAGCGCCGCGCAATGACCCTGCCTGCGGAGCGACGCGATCATCGTGTCGTTGGCGATCACGTCGAGTTTCTGGACGGTCTCGCCCTGCACGTTCGTGTCGCCCGTGTATCCGAGGATGTCCGCCAGGCCGGCGCTGCGCACGCGACTGGTGATGAGCTTCGCGGTCAAACTGATCTGATTCAGGAGCGCAGTGAACGTTCCCGTCGCGCCGGGGACTTGAAACATACCCTCGAGAATGAAGGTCTCGAGAGTGGCTCCGACCTGCGAGCTGTCGGGCGGATTCCAGGAAGGCGTGGTCATCGTGAGGTCTTTCTTGAAAGTCACCCGTGGGGGTGCCGTTTCCGTTGCGAGGCCGCCCGTATGGATCTACGTTCCGAGCCAGCCTTCAAGCTGGTTTGTGCGCGGGCAGCGGCTGGGGGGTCCAGGTGCCCGCGCTCGGATTCACCGCTCAGTCATTCGGAGAGACCATGGCTTTTACGGATCGCGTCAAGGAAATCCTTTCCTGGTACTCGTCGGACAATCCCGGCACTCGCGCCCAGATCGCGCGCCTGCTTACCACTGGGGCGCTGGCCGGTACGGGAAAGCTCGTGATCCTGCCCGTCGATCAGGGCTTCGAGCATGGCCCAGTGCGTTCGTTCGGTATGAATCCGGATGCGCACGACCCGGACTATCACTTTCAGCTCGCGATCGACGCCGGCTGCAATGCGTATGCGGCGCCGCTCGGCTTTCTGGAAGCCGGCGCCGCCAAGTACGCGGGGCAGATTCCGCTGATCCTGAAGCTGAACAACAGCGACACCTTGTCCAAAGGTGAGCCCTGTTCGGCCATCACGGGATCGGTAGAGGACGCGCTCCGTCTCGGCTGCTCCGCCATCGGCTACACGATCTACCCGGGGTCGGAGCTCCGCAACGTCATGTACGAGGACTTCCGCGAGCTCACGCTGGAGGCCAAGAGCAAGGGGCTCGCCGTCGTGCTCTGGGCGTATCCGCGCGGATCCGGCCTCAGCAAGGACGGGGAGACTGCGATCGACATCGTGTCCTACGCCGCGCAAATCTCTGCGCAGCTCGGCGCGCATATCATCAAGATCAAGGCGCCCACGGCGCACATCGAACAGGCCGAAGCCAAAAAAGCTTTCGAGCAGGCGAAGATTCCGCTCGATACCTTGGCGGATCGTATCCGCTACTGCGTCAAAGCCTCGTTCAACGGCCGTCGCATCGTGATTTTCTCCGGCGGTCCCGCGAAGGGCACGGAAGAGGTCATCGAGGAGATCCGCCAGATCAATCAGGGCGGCGGCTTCGGCTCGATCGTGGGGCGTAACGCATTCCAGCGCTCGCGCGCGGATGGCATCGATCTCCTGAAGAAGATCATCGCCGTCTACAAAGGTTGAGCGCGGCTGATGGCCTGCCGCGGAGCTTGAATCTGCTCCGTCGGGGGTGGCACTATGCAGGACAATGGCCCTGCAAGTTCAGCTCGTCGCGGCAGACTATCTGAGTGCGAAGACGGACGTTCTAGCCGTTTTTGCCACGTCCGCCACGCTGGGTGAGCAACCCGTTTTTGCGGCGGTCGACGAGGCGCTAGGCGGCGCGCTCAGCGCGCACGCACGGCGGAGCGAGTTCAAGGGCAAGCCGGAGCAGTTGCTCGAGCTCGTCACGCTCGGGAATGTTCCGGCCCCGCGCGTGCTCGTGCTCGGAATGGGCGAACCCGCAGGCGGGGACGTCGTGCCAGTTCGTAGCTACGCGGCCACGGCGGCGCGTATCGCGAGCTCCTCGAACGCCCGCTCGCTCGCGCTCGTCCTGCCGCCCGGCGCTGACTTACGCGCCGCAGGCGAGGGCGTCGTGCTCGGCGCGTACCGGTTCAGCAAGTACTTTACCGGCGAGCGAAAGCCGAAGACGGAGCTCGGTCAGGTGGCGATCCACAAGCTGGACGGTCGCGCCACCGCCGCGGAGAAGACCGCCCTCAAGCTCGGCCAAGGCATTGCCGACGCCGTGTGCATCGCGCGCGACGCGATCAACGAACCCCCGAACGAGCTCGTGCCAGCCACGCTCGCCACGTTGGCCCAGTCCGTCGCGCAAAAACACAAGTTGAAGATTCGCGTCCTGGACAAGAAGGGCATCAAGGCAGCGGGCATGAAGCTGCACTACGCCGTGGCGCAAGGCAGCGCGAACGAGCCGCGCTTCATCCATATGTCGTATGTCCCGCGCGGCGCGAAAAAGAAGCTCGTGTTCGTCGGTAAGGGCCTGACGTTCGACTCGGGCGGTCTGTGCATCAAACCGGCTCCGGGCATGGGCGAGATGAAAAGCGACATGGGCGGCGCCGCGGCGGTGCTCGGCCTTTTGGCAGCGGTCGGCGTCGTGCGCCCGAACGTCGAGGTGCACGGCATCATCGGCGCAGCAGAAAATATGCCGGACGGAACCGCGTACCGTCCCGGAGACATTTTCGGCTCTCTGGACGGAAAGACCGTGGAGATCATCAACACGGACGCGGAGGGTCGGCTCGTACTGGCAGACGCGCTCGCGTATGCAAGCCGTCTCAAACCGGACGTGATCGTCGATGCGGCGACCCTGACCGGCGCGTGCATCGTGGCCCTGGGCAAGTCATGCTCGGGATTTTTCACGAGCGACGACGATCTGGCGCGACAACTCGAAGAGGCCGCGCGGCAGGCCGGGGAGAGCTTCTGGCGCTTGCCGCTTTTGGAGGAGCTCGCCGAGCAACTCAAGAGCGACGTGGCAGATCTGAAGCACACCGGGGATCGCTGGGGCGGCTCCATCAGCGCGGCCTTGTTCCTTCGGGAGTTCGTGGGGCAGGTGCCGTGGATTCATTGTGATATCGCGGGCCCCGTGCTCGCGGACCGCGCTCGAGGCGTGGTCCCCAAGGGCGGCACCGGGCACGCCGTGCTGACTTTCCTGAGCTTCGTGGAGCAGGCGGCTCGGGGAAGCCGCACGCGTTAAGGCGAGTCCGTCTCCTCACGACGCTACACGCTCGAGGTAATCGCGGTACCCTTCGGGGAAGCATGGCCGAGGCGCGCAAGGCAGAAGGGCAGCGGTACGGGCTCACCGTACGGGCCAACATGCTCCTGCCGGGTCTGTACGCCTGGGTCACGACGGTCGCCTATCCAACGACCTACCGCGGCGCCCCCGGCACCGCGCGAGCCACCGCCTTCATCGCGCTACTCGCCCTCCTCAGCGGGCCCCTGCTCGTCCTGGAGCGACCCCGCTTGGCGCGCATCCTGGGCGTCTACGTGTTCTTCGGTGCGTCGCTCATCACGTGGCTGCTCCTGGGCGACGTGATCGGCGTGGACCGTCTGGAGCCCGTCCGCTCTGCGCTGGGCGCGGCGGGGTGGGCCTTGTTCGCGCTGGGCTGGGGCAGCGTACGCCGTGCCGACAGCGTGCCCGAGGACGATCCTCACGTCTTGGCCGGCCCCTTGCTGACGGCCAGGAGCCAGTTACCGGTTAGCGCGTCCGTCATCCTCGGCATCAGCCTGGTGGGATTGGCTGTGCCGCTGACGTTGGCGTGGAGGGTGGTACGGCTCGAACATGCGCTGTTCGCCCATGCCGCCGCGCTGCTGTGCGCTCTGGCCATCCTCACGGCGGGCGCCAATATCGCTTTGGGTCATGGCATGCGGAGCTCGTCGTCGGTGCGGCAGCGCATCGCCGCCGCGACCCGCCCGCTCGCGCTATTGTCTTTGATACTCTTGGCGAGTTTGGTCGCCATGCTGCTCCGCTGACCTCTGCGGCTCTGCCCGCGAAGCTGACGAAATGAGCCGAGCTCTCGACATCACCGGCATAGGCCTCTTGCTCTGCGGCATCGGCGTGCTCAGCGCCGGCATCTACACGCTCGGGGATGGTCGAGACTTGCCCGCTCTCTATTGGCTCCTCGTCGGCGGCCTCGTGCTCCGTGCTGCGAACAATCTCGTGCGACCCAAGACCCGATGAAACGTCTCCGAGCCCCACCGCCGAGTTTCGCGTGCTCCCGTTGGCTGCCGCGTGCCGTCCTTCTGAGCGTGTGCGCCGCTGCGGCTTGTGCCGATCGGGAGCCGCCGGCAACGTCATTGACAGCGCGGCTCCCGGCGGGCGTCGTTGCCCGCGTGGCGGGCTCGACGATTTCTGCTCGGACAGTGGAGCGCGTCGCGGCGGCGCAGGGTATCGACCCTCTGCTGGCACGTGAGCGGGCCATTCAGGATGCGCTCTTTGCCAGCGCCGCGCGCGATTTGCTGCCACCGGAGCGGACTGCGAGCGCCGAGCGGGCCGTGTTGGCGCGGGCGCTGCTCGAGGACCTGCTGCAGAGCGCGCGCGCGGAAGGCCCGGTCGTCCCGGAGGAGCTCGACGCGATCGTCCGGGAGCGCTGGTTCGAGCTGGATCGTCCGACGGCCGTGCGCACCACACACGCCGTGGTGCTGCCGGCGTCGCCGCGCGAAGACGAGCAGGCCGCGGCCCTCGCCGAGTCGATTCGGCGTGTAGCCGCTGACGCGAAAGACGCCGCGGACTTCAGTAAACGGGCAGCAACCGTCGAAAAAGAGGGCCTTCAAGTGCGCGTCGAGGCGCTGCCATTCATTACGCCTGACGGCCGCTCGTTCAACCAGGACGGACTCCGGCCGCCTTCCGCAGGCACGACATACGATCCCGAGTTCGCCCGTGCCGCGAACACCCTCGTGCAAGTCGGCTCGCTCAGTCCGGTCACCAAGACCCGCTTCGGCTACCACGTGATCTACCTGGAAGAGCGCCTGGCCGAGCACCGGCTCACCCCGCACGCGCGCGAGTTGCTGAGCCCGAACGCCATTGCCAAGCGCGCCGCCCGCGCCGAGGCCGCGCTCTTGAAGCAGCTCGAAGCGTCCGTTCCGCGGGAGATCGTGCGCGCCGTCGACGAGCTGACCGCGCATGTGCCCACGAAGCCCTGATCGGTGAGGCCGATCCGCGTCGGGTCCTCGTGTACCCTGCTCGGGAATTGGTCGAACGACAGAAGCCTCAACGGCCCGGGGCCGGCCGTCTGAAACGGCGAGCCGCGCGCATTCGCGACCGTCAGGAGGCGTCAGTTTTTGCTGAAATTCTGAGGCGACTCTGTGAGGGCACCGGCAGCCGTGCCGCCGCGCTCGTAGACGGCGAGGGCGAAACGGTCGACTACTTTGCCGGCGTGCTCGACCCCTTCAGCGTGCGCATCGCTGCGGCTGAATGGCGGCTCGTGCTCGACGCGGCGGAGCGCGCGCGCGTCCCGTTCTGGGCCTCCACGGGCGTTCTGCTCGTGCGCGCGCGCTCGGCAAGCTACGCGCTCGCGCCGTTGTCCGAGGGCTACGCGATCGTGCTGCAGCTGGCGCGCAATTGCTTCCGCATCTCCGAGCGAGCGCTGGCCGTGGCAACCCAGGAGCTCTGCGACGAGTCCGGCTTGAAATCGGCGCCGCTTCTCGGAAAGGGCGAGCGCTGGGTGCGCATCCGCGTCCAGACGGTCGCGGGGAACCCGCGGAAACCCCTCGCAGTTTGGCACAAGAATCAGTGGCGCGGGCTGGTCGTTCTCGGGCGCTATCGTGACCTCGAAAGCGGCGTACGCGAGATCGCATTCCGAGCGCGGCTCGCCACCGGCGCGGAGTTCAGCCTGGTGCGCGAACCGCTCGGCATCTGGTACGCCGAGAATCTGGCCTAAATGCGACTCGCGGGCTCGAGCCTCTCACGCGAAATGGGCCGGCAGGGCTGCTTGACCGCCTGAACTGCGACCCCATCTTCGAATTTGCGCCCGAGGTCTCGCCAACAGCTCGCAGGATTTTCGTAGCGAAGAGCGGCAAAACGGCTTCCCGCCGCATGGCTCTCACGTTCGCGTAAAAAAGATCTTGCCTACCTCGGAGCCTTGCGCCATATGTCCGCCCCCCTGGCGCTGCTGGGGGTCGCGAGCCGAAGCGCTGCAACTCCGTTTTCTCTCCGTTAGTTGCCTCGAAAGAGGTCGCAATCGGGAGACCGGAAAGCAGGCGAGGCGGCTCTGGCCGGTTGCTCGAATGGAGACGGCTTCTCGAAACGGAAGTCGGCTCCGGCGGAAAAAAAACGGAAAACCCGTTTGACAACGCGACCCTCTGGGTCTAGAACAATCGGCCCCGTTCGGGAAACCCTCCCCTCGGTCCTTGAAAACTGAGTCCTATACCCCGCGAGAAATCGCGTGGGTCCCAATGCACTGTCGGTCGCGGTCGCTCATCTCGAGCGGTCCGAACGATCGACAGATGCAGTCAGAATGACGAGCAATATGGCAGCGCAAGCGGCTTAGCCCCGCAGCGCTCGCCGGAGGATTCAAACTGGAGAGTTTGATCCTGGCTCAGAACGAACGTTAGCGGCGCGCTTAACACATGCAAGTCGAGCGAGAAAGGGCTTCGGCCCCGGTACAGCGGCGCACGGGTGAGTAACACGTAGGTAACCTACCCTCGAGTGGTGGATAACTCTCCGAAAGGAGAGCTAATACAGCATAAGACCACGACTTCGAAAGAAGTTGAGGTCAAAGCAGGCCTCTTCATGAAAGCCTGCGCTTGAGGATGGGCCTGCGGCCCATCAGCTAGTTGGTGGTGTAAAAGACCACCAAGGCAGAGACGGGTAGCTGGTCTGAGAGGATGAACAGCCACACTGGAACTGAGACACGGTCCAGACTCCTACGGGAGGCAGCAGTAGGGAATCTTGCGCAATGGGCGAAAGCCTGACGCAGCGACGCCGCGTGAGCGATGAAGGCCTTCGGGTTGTAAAGCTCTGTGGGGAGAGAAGAATAAGTTCCGGCTAATACCCGGAGCGATGACGGTATCTCCTTAGCAAGCACCGGCTAACTCTGTGCCAGCAGCCGC
>DATDJP010000247.1:62500-63868 GCA_036520475.1 Polyangiaceae bacterium
GCGGTAGACCCGAAACCTTAGCGATCTACCCATGTCCAGGTTGAAGGGCGGGTAACACCGCCTGGAGGACCGAACGCACCACAGTTGAAAATGTGGGCGATGAGGTGTGGGTAGGAGTGAAAGGCTAATCAAGCTGGGAGATAGCTGGTTCTCGCCGAAATATATTGAGGTATAGCCTCGGGTGAATTGCGTCGGAGGTAGAGCACTGGATGGGCTAGGGGTCCTACCAGATTACCAAACCCAACCAAACTCCGAATGCCGATGACAACTGCCCGGGAGTCAGGCAGCGGGAGATAAGTTCCGTTGCCGAGAGGGAAAGAGCCCAGACCGTCGGCTAAGGTCCCTAAATCCGAACTAAGTGTAAAAGGATGTGGAAACGCTTTGACAACCAGGAGGTTGGCTTAGAAGCAGCCATCCTTTAAAGAAAGCGTAATAGCTCACTGGTCAAGCGGGTCCGCGCCGAAAATATAACGGGGCTGAAGTTCGGTACCGAAGCTACGGGCTCTCGCAAGAGAGCGGTAGGCGAGCGTCCTCATGGAGATACACGGTGGACGGTGACGACCACTAACGGCCATGAGGAGTGACTATGCAGGCATGAGTAGCGATAATCCGGGTGAGAAACCCGGACGCCGTAAGCCCAAGGTTTCCTGGGGAAGGATAATCCTCCCATGGGTTAGTCGATACCTAAGCCGAGGCCGAAAGGCGTAGGCGATGGAAAGCAGGTTAATATTCCTGCACCGCCAAGGATGGCATTGAAGTAAGCGGGGACGGAGTAGGGTAGCTCAGCACGGTGCATGGTTTCCGTGTTCAAGCCCGTAGGCTGAATCATTAGGACCCAATAGGGACAAACGATGATTCATTAGGCCGAGAGGTGATGAGGTCCGGTCCTAGACCGGGACACTGAGTAATCCCAGGCTTCCTAGAAAAGCCGCGTACAGAGCCACTTTGGTGATCGTACTGCAAACCGACTCAGGTGGGCGGGGTGAATATCCCAAGGCGCGTGAGAGAACCCTGGTTAAGGAACTCGGCAAATTGACACCGTAACTTCGGGAGAAGGTGTGCCACCGGTCGTGATTGGCTTCACGCCATGAGCGATTGATGGTCGCAGTGAAACGGCGGTTGTGACTGTTTACTAAAAACACAGGACTCTGCGAACTCGTAAGAGGACGTATAGGGTCTGATGCCTGCCCGGTGCTGGAAGGTTAAGGGGATATGTCAGGGGGTAACCCCGAAGCATTGAACCGAAGCCCCAGTAAACGGCGGCCGTAACTATAACGGTCCTAAGGTAGCGAAATTCCTTGTCGGGTAAGTTCCGACCTGCACGAATGGCATAACAACATCCGCACTGTCTCGACCAGGGACTCAGCG
>DATDJP010000248.1:0-4761 GCA_036520475.1 Polyangiaceae bacterium
GCCGATGGATTCGAAAGCAGCTCTCGCGCGGCTCGTGGACGTCGCAGCAGACGACGTCATCCCGTTCGTGCAGCGGCTGGCGGCGAAGACCCGGCGCTCGGCGGACGAGCTGGCCCTCCGCGTGCTCGGGCCGGATTTCGAGGAGCGCCTGCGCTTTTTGCGCCAGCGCTACGAGCGTTTCGGTGGCGATCCGTTCGGCTTCGATCCCGATGGATCGCGCCATGCGGCGATGCTCTGTGCGTTTTTCCACCGCCTCTACTTTCGCACCGAGGTGTACGGCCTCGGAAGCGTGCCCGACGGGCGCGTCCTCCTCGTGTCGAATCATTCCGGCCAGGTGCCGATCGACGGCGCGATCATCGGCTGCGCGCTTCTGTTCGACGCGAGCCCGCCGCGCATGATCCGCGCGATGGTCGAGAAATGGGCGATGACGCTGCCCTTCGTGTCGACTTTTTTCAGCCGCGTCGGACAGGTCGTGGGAGTCCCGGAAAATGCGCGGCGACTCCTCGAAATGGGCGAGATTCTGCTCGTGTTTCCGGAGGGCATCCGTGGCATTTCAAAGCCGATCACACGCCGCTATCAGCTCGAGGAGTTCGGCCTCGGCTTCATGCGGCTCGCCATCGAAACGCGGACACCGATCGTGCCGATCGCCGTGATTGGCGCCGAGGAACAATACGTGAACCTCGGGAATTTACGCTGGGCTGCGCGTGCGCTCGGCATGCCCGTCTTTCCAGTGGTACCGCAGCTCGCCCTGCCGGGCGGCATATTGCCTCTACCGACCAAGTACCGGATTTATTTCGGCGAGCCGCTGCATTTCGAGGGCGACGCCGATGATGACGATTCGGTGATGGAAGAAAAAGTCTGGCTTGTGAGGCAAACGATTCAGAGCATGGTAAACCGGGGGATCAAGGCGAGGAAGGGCGTGTTCTTTTGAACGAACGCTGATTACTTTCTCTTGCCCGATACTGCCGTTCGATACAAAGAGGGCCCGAGGCCGAGGGAAAGATGATCCAGCGACAAACCAGCCACGCGCGCAGCGCTCTCTCGCCACTGCCGGACGAACGGCACAGCCGTGAGCGTCGCCGGCCCGTACGGCCCGCCTTCGACAGGAGTGCAGAGCTAGACAGCCAAGTCGCAACAGACGAGGCGGTCGTCGTGACAGGTATTTGCGGTCGTCTCGGCAAGCGCTTGGCGCGCGCGCTACACCGCGATCAGCGAGTCATCGGGCTGGATCGCAGGCCCTTCGCGGATCGTCCCAAGGACATCGAGCATCATCAGATCGACATTCGTCGCAAGAAGACGCGCGACGTGTTCCGGTCCAAGTCCGTGGGCGCGCTCGTCCACCTGGGCGTCATGCACGACCCGCGCGGAGATAGTCAGGATCATCACACCTGGAACGTGCTCGCGTTTCAGAAGATCCTCGAATACGTGAGTCAGTACGAGGTGAAGAAACTCGTGCTGGTGTCGAGCGGCAATGTGTACGGGCCGCGTCCCGACAATCCGCAGTTTTTGAACGAAGACGCGGCGCTGCTCGGAGCCGGTCCGTTCAGCGACATTCGCGATCTCGTCGAGCTCGACATGCTCGCGCAGTCGTTCTTCTGGAAGTTCCCGCGCACCGAGACCGTGATTTTGCGACCGACCCACATCCTTGGCACGGTACGCAACGCGCCGAGCAACTACTTGCGACTGAAGGTCGTGCCCACGTTGCTCGGCTTCGATCCGATGGTTCAGGCCATTCACCAGGACGACCTGGTGCGCGCGATTCAGCTCGCGCTCCGGCCCGGAGTGCGTGGCATCTTCAACATCGCCGGGCCGCCGCCATTGCCGCTTTCGCAGGCGTTGAATGTGCTCGGCCGCAAGCGGGTGCCCGTTCCGCACAGCGTCGCCAAGCTGACCATGGAGCGGCTCTTCAAGTTCCGCATCACGTCATTCCCGGCGCCGGAGCTCGATTTCATTCGCTACGTGTGCATGGTCGACGATTCGCGTGCGCGACAGGTGCTCGGTTACAGCCACGCTTACGGTATCGACGAAACGCTGCGTGCGGTGGACGAGGAACGCTGGGTTTGAGCGGCGGGGTCTGGGCTCTGTTCGCCATCATTTTGCTCGCGGCCTGTCAGCGCAAGCTCCCGGACGACGTGCCGAGTCTGAACAGCGCCGGAGTCGTGCCCGCGGCGCCGAAAGCGCTCGGTGCACGCGCCGCCACGCTGGAGCCTCTGCCGCTGCCGCCTGAGCCCGCTCTGGTTCCCGAACCGAACTCCGAGGAGCCCGAGGAGCTCGAGCTGGGGATGCCGGCCGCGGATGGGGGAGTGCCGCTATGACGGCGCTCCGACTGCTGGCGCTCGCCGGCATGGGCTTGATGTTTGGCTGCTCGGGCGCACAGGCCCGGCCCACGGTGCCACCGCCAGAGTACGAAAAGCCCGTGCTCGTAGCCTGGGATGCCGGCTCGCCGCCTGCTGACGAATTTGCTGAAGCGGAGCGCGGGGGTGAGCCAGTTACGGACAGCGACGAGGAGTCTTCCGGCGACGCTGGAAAGGACGCGCTTCCCCCAGCCAAGTAGCGGGGGTAGACTTCCTTTTTGGGCGAAGCGCGCTAGAAGCGCCGGAGCATGACTTCAGAAATTCGGCTGTTGGGAGAACGAGCGCGGCGCGCGTCGCGCGAGCTCGCGAAGCTCACCCGAGCTGCGAAAGACGGAGCCTTGCACGCCATCGCCGCGCGCCTGCGCAGCGCGAGCGCCGAGATTGCGCAGGTGAACGCGCGAGACGTCGAGGCCGCGCGCGCTGCTGGGCTCGCCGAAGCCCTGGTCGAACGCCTCGGGATGGGAGCGAGCGTCACGGAGAGCACGGCGCGCGGCGTGGAATACGTTGCCTCGTTGCCCGATCCCGTCGGTAGCCGCGGAGAGATGCGCAAGCTCCCGAACGGGCTGCTCGTCGGACAGCAGCGCCTGCCGCTCGGCGTGATCGCGATGGTGTACGAGTCACGGCCGAACGTGACCGTCGATTCTGCGGCGCTCTGCTTGAAATCCGGCAACGCGGTGCTGCTGCGCGGCGGCAAGGAAGCACGCGAGACCAACGCCCTTCTGGGCAAGCTACTGCGCGAGACACTGACGGCCGAGGGGCTGCCCGCGGACGCGATTCAGATCGTCCCGGCTCGGGACCGCGACAGCATCCGCGAGCTGATCGGGCTCGCGGGGCTGGTCGATCTGGCGATCCCGCGGGGAGGCGAGGGGCTGATTCGCTTCGTGACCGAGAACGCGCGCGTGCCCGTGGTGCAGCACTACAAGGGCGTGTGCCACTTGTTTCTGGACGAGGGCTGCTCCGCCGATATGGCCGTGCAGTTGACGTTGAACGGTAAGTCGCGTCCCTCGGTCTGTAACGCCCTCGAGTGCGTGCTCGTCCACGAGGCAGAGGCCGCACGGCTCCTGCCCAAGCTCGGCGCGGCGCTCGCGGCCGACGGCGTAGAAGTGCGCGGCTGTGCTCGAACCTTGTCCTTCATCCCCGGCGCGCGACCCGCCAGCGACGACGATTGGGGCTGCGAGTTTCTGGCGAAGATCCTCGCGGTACGCGTGGTGCGCGACCTGGAAGAAGCGCTGGCGCACATCGAACGTCATGGCTCGAATCACACCGAAGCCATCTGCACGGACAGCTACGGAAGGGCCGAACGCTGGCTCAACGAGGTGGACGCCAGCTGCGTGCTGGTCAACGCCTCGACTCGTTTCAACGACGGCGGGCAGCTCGGGCTCGGCGCCGAAATCGGCATCTCCACATCCAAGCTGCATGCCTACGGGCCGATGGGGCTCGACAGCTTGACCACCGCCAAATGGATCGTGCTCGGCCAAGGGCACGTACGAGGTTGATGAAACCATCGAAAGTGAAACTGAAGGCACCGAAACCCAAGGCGCGGCCACGCGCTGCCGCACGGGATCGCGAGGCGACCGCGTCGCTGCCCAGTGCGGCTCGACCTTCTGAAGACGCACAGCGGATCGCGCTTGCCGCCGCCGAGGCGGGCCTGGACAAGAAGGCGGGCGCGGTCGAAATCATCGACGTGCTGGGCAAGGTCGATTACGCGGACTACCTCGTGCTGATGACCGGGCAGAGCGATCGGCACGTGGCCGCGATCGCCGAGGCCGTGGATTCGGCGCTCTCGAAGCGCGGCTTCGACGCCATCTCCGTGGAGGGCAAGCCCTCTGGGAATTGGGTGCTCATCGATTTCGTGGACGTGGTCGTGCACGTGTTCCAGGAATCGACGCGATCGCTCTACGACCTGGACGGGCTCTGGATGGACGCGCGCCGCGTGCCGGTGCCGTCCGGCGTGTCGTGAAGCTGGCCGTCTTCGCGGTCGGCAAGATCAAGGACCCGAGCCTCCGTCGCGTGGCGGACGACTACCTGACGCGCATCCAGCGCTACGCGCGCTGCGACGAAGTCGAGCTGCGCGACGACGCGAGCTGGGAGCGCGCGCTGATCGGCGAGCCTGTCGTGATCGCGCTCGAAGTCCGCGGCAAATCATACACGAGTGAGCAGTTCGCCAAGGAGCTCGAGCGCTGGTCGTGTGTGAACAAGGGCATCGTTCATTTTCTGATCGGCGGCGCCGAGGGTATCCCCCGCGTCGTCTCCGAGCGTGCCCACGGCGCGCTCAGTCTGTCGTCCTTCACCCTGCCGCACCGCCTCGCGCGCGTCGTGCTCTTCGAACAGCTCTACCGCGCCATGACGCTCCTGCGCGGCGAACCCTACGCCCGCGAGGGCTAGCCCCGCCACCTGGCTGCGCACG
>DATDJP010000249.1:0-16423 GCA_036520475.1 Polyangiaceae bacterium
TCCTCGATCACCGATTCCATGCTCGGCATCTCCATGACCGCGAAGCCGCCGATGAGCTCCTTCGACTCCACGAATGGACCGTCGATGACTCGCAGGTCGTTATTGGTGAATGCCAGGCGCTTCCCCTTGGAGCTCGGCTGCAGATTGAGTGAGCGGACGAGCACGCCGGCCTTGGTCATCTCGGTCTTGAGGCGAGAAATCGCGGCCTTTTGCTGCGGGCTTCTGCCGCCGGCCTCCGTGTCCCGGTCGGCCTTGTCGATCAGGAGCATCTGCAACGGAGGATTCTCCGGCGGCGGCATCAGGCCGATGTCCCAGGGTTCGTTGACTTTGCCGAGCTCGATCTCGCCGTCGCCGAGGATCTTGCCGTAGCGCTCCGCCCAGCCGATGGCTTCCTCCCGCGTGCGCACCTTGAGCAGCAGAGTCGCCGCGGGCAGCTCGTGTTCGCCGGCGTAGGGCCCCCCCCGCTGCGTCGTGCATTTCCCGCCGCGGAAGGTCAGACGGGTTCGCGTCTTGCTCCCGCCCAGGCCCGCGCCGTCGAGGAGCCGGCCCGCCTTGGCGTGTTCACCGACGTACTCGCCCATCTTGTTGACGATATCCATCGGAGGGGGGTGCCCCGCCTCGGTGTTCGGATCGTTCTTGTGCATCATCATGAAACGCATGGATTGGCTCCTAACCGTGACAGCGGGACCGGCACCAGCCGGCTGCTTCACGAGCACGACGATCGACTCGCAGCCCAATCGACGCGACAGCACGATCTTTTTGTAACAGCTTAAAATGACTAACGAAGTTATCCGCTACTGGCACCGAGAACCGCGCTCGGCCCTCCGCTCACGGCGGCGTGGACGTCGAGCGCGAGGGTGCAGCTGTCCATGGCGCTTGCGTACTCGGCGCGGGTCGCTTCCGAAACCCAGCTGGGATCGACGTGGCGGCGCAGGCGGAGCAGCGCCTTTCCAGTGACGAGATCGAGCAGACCGATGCGAACGTGATGCGGGCGCTCGCCGTCGAGCTCGGCCGGAACGTGAGTGGCCGACGGCTCGTCTATGGCGAACAGTAGACGCTGAGCTCTTGCGGCGCGCTTGGCGCCTTCCAGCGGCGCGCGCTGAAAATTGCCCTGCAGCTTGTCGAGCTGGAACCGGTCGGCTGCGAGGACTCGCGATTCCCATTCGGGCGCAAAAAATGGCAGTCCAGCAAACGCGTCGTAGAGACGTTCGACGTGCCCTGTCTTTTGCATGGCGCCAGCCGCGTAGGAGCGGCGGGCTTTGAAGCGGACGAGCTTCTCCGTCTTGCTGGCTGGGGGATCGAGGAGACAGAGCACGAACGCGTCTTTGGACGATGCAGCGGCGCGCTCGCGGATGCTCTCCGGTCCGCGGAAGCTCGCGAGCGGGCCACGCACGAACACGGCCGGGCGACCCAGCTCTTTCCCGAGCGCGCCGGGACGCTGCAGCTCGGGGGCCACGAAGTCGCCCTCGTACGGGCCTGCCTCGCGAGTGAGCCAGGGGACGACGCGGAGCGCCGTGTTCTTTTCCGCCGGCGACAGGGCGCGGGAGAAGCGGCGGACACGCTCGAGCAACGCGGCGCGATCGCGCTCGAGCTGATCGTCCGCGCGGCGACGGGCCACGAAGTAACCGACCAGCGCGCAGCCGATGACGGCCAGGAGCATCAGGCGCAGCAATGATATCGAGCGCGGCGCCAGCGTTGCCCCCGGCGCCGCGCGACGGCCTTCGACGCTCGCCTGCACGCGAGCCGCGAGCTCAGGCGACATCTTGCGCGTGACGAGGAACGACGGCATCCGCTACCGCTAGCTGCGTTCGCCGGTGGCGGGTGCCGCGCGGCGCTGGAGGTTCTTCTCGATCAGGCCCATCAGCTGTTCACTGGTGACGCCGAGGCGCTCGGCGGTGTGACCGGCGAGCGAGGTCTTCGCGACGCCGGGCACGAATTGATACGTTGCACGGCGATCGGCCCCGAGCTCGACCTGGAAAAACTCCAGGTTCGGGATCTTCTGCTCGCGCTCGAGCCTCGCGGCAAAGGCGAGAAAGTGCGTCGTGATGAAGGCCTGGGGATCGAGCCGATTGAGCATCCGGAGCACGAGCTCGAAGATCTCCTCCCCTTCCGACGGGTTCGTGCCCGAGCAGAGCTCGTCGAGTAGCACCATGGCGCCGGGCGGCAAGCGTTCGAAGAGCTGGCGGATGCGCAAGAGCTCCGTGCCGAGGCGTCCCTCTGCCTGATCGGGCTTCACCTCTTGAATGAGCGACACGACCAGGCCGGAAGAGAGCGCGACGGCGCCGGCGCGCGCGTTGACGAACACGCCCGACTGCGCGAGCACCTGCGCGATTCCCAGCGATTGCAAGAGGCGCGTCTTGCCGCCGGAGTTCGGGCCCGTAACGAGCCAGGTACTGGCGTGCCGCTCGGAGCACAGGTCGCACGGAACGGGCGCCGTTCCGCTCATGAGAAGCAGCGGGTTGAACAAGCCGGACAAGCGGCGCGGCGCTTCCGGCAGGGCGAGCTCCGGCAGGCAAACGGCGAGACCGGCCGCCTCGGCGCGATCGCGGAAGCCGAGCGCGCCCAGATAGAACTCCAAGTCGCCCAGCAGCTGCACGATGCTCACTAGCTCGCTCTCGAGGCCGCCGAATACGGCGTCGACGAGCCGCGCCATCACCTCCCGGTCGCTGAAACGATAGCCGCGCACGAACAGCTCCGCCTTGGCCAGCCAACGCCGGAGTATGGAGCTCGCGAACGGATTCTCCGAATCCTCCTGGATGGACGTGATCTCGAAGCGTCGAATGTGGCCGTCTGCACCGAGGCTGACGTTCAAGCTGAGCGTCGCGCGGTGGTCGTCGTAGCGCAGCAGGTCCGAAAGCGAGCGGTACGACTCACTGCTCTGGATGCGCGCGCCCCAATCCGCGAGGCGGCGCAGGCCCGAGCGCGCCGGGGCGAAGGCGCCTCGTGTCGTGTCGAAGATCTCCTTCAAGACCGAGAGCACGTCGAGCCGGCGGCGATTGGGATCCCAGTTCTCGATGCCGCTCGTGTTTTCGAGCAGCGCGCGCAGCCGGCACATAGCCACGTACAGCTGCTCGAGCGCCTTGCGAAGCGCCTGCGCGCTGACGAGCTCCGCCAGAATCTCTCGCCGGAACTCGATGACCGCCGGGTCCGCGGGCGGATGCGCGATCAGGCGGACCAGGTGCTTTACGGACAGGACCGGCTGCTCCCGCCCAATCTGGATCTTGAAGCTCCCCGCGACGAAGCGTTCGAGAAAGAGGTCGCCCGCGAACCCGGCGGGCTCCCAGCTCGTCGGCGCGAGCTTGGCCGTCTCGAGCGCGTCCGCGAACAGCCCGCCCGAGGACCCGCCAGCAAACGCCATGGTGACAGCGAGCCGGGTCTGCTCGACGTCGATGCGCTGCAGCGGGACGGCGTGGAGGAGGTCGGGGACTGTCGCGGGATCCATGGAGGGCATCGAGCCACGGACAAAGGGCCGGGCGAAAAGTTCCCGAAGACCCCGGAGTGACGTTCAGCGCGAAGGCAGAGACCAGAGAGCGCCTGATGGTAGCGCAACCCGGCGCCCAGCGCCGCCCCACGTCCGGCGCGCCACACGCACACCGGCCAAGCCCAAGCTCTTGCTAAGTTCGCGGAAGAAGCTCATCGTAAGAGCTCGCAGGCTCGAACGAGGAGGCAGCTCATGGGCGACAAATCCCCCAAGTCCAAACAAAAAGACAAGGCTCAGAAGACCGCAGCCAAGACGCAGGTGAAGAACGATCAGGCCAAGCGTCAGGCCTCGTACGCGGCTGTCGGCGGCAAGGAAAAGAAGAAGTAGTCGAGCGTCGCTTCGCGCTGCGCAATAGTCACGCGCAGCGGCTCATTGGGGCATCGAACGGCACGTGACGGACCTCACACTCAATGCTCCGCTGCGTTACGCGGGCAGCTTGGTCGTGGGTCAACGCATCGAGCTCGCGCCGGCACACGTGCGCGGGCTCGGCTTTCGCGAGGTCAACCCCAAGGAGGCGTTCACGCTCGTCGATGAGCGAGGTGGGTTCTTCCGCGCATCGTTGATCGCGGTCGGTAAGACGAGCGGAGAGGCGCTCGTCTACGAGGCCATGGCGAGCTCTCCCGAGTCGCCCGTGCACATCACCTTGCTGTGCGCGGTGCTCGCCCGGCAACGCATGCTCACGGTCGTGCAAAAGGCGACGGAGCTCGGCGTGGCGCGGGTGGTGCCGGTGCTCTCCGAGCGCTCGGTGCGCCCCGAGGATCTCGCGCACGAAAAGGCGCACGCTTGGCCACGGCAGGCGCTGCGCGCGGTGCGTCAGTGTCGCCGCGCGAGCGTCCCCGAAATACGAAAGGCGACGCCGTTCGCTGCCGCGCTCGCGGACGCGAGCTTTCAAGCCGCGGATCGTCGCGTATACCTGGATGATCGCGACTCGGACACCGCGCCGCCCGACCCGAGCTCTGCGGTGAAACGGCTCGCTTTCGCGGTCGGTCCGGAAGGGGGGTTCACGGACGCCGAACGCCGGCTCTTGCAGGATAGCGGCGCGTCCGTCCTCTGTTTCGGCGGCCGGATCCTGCGCGCCGAGACGGCCGTGCTCGTCGGGCTCACCTTGCTGCAGCACGAGTACGGGGATCTGTAGCGGAGGCTCACGCTTTCGACACGATGCGCAGCACCTCGAGATAGCCCGGTGGCGCATTGACGATCCCCCGTTCGCGAAGCATCCGGTGCATCCGCGGGAGGCGGAAGTACGGCACGCCGGGCAGCACGTGATGCTCGATGTGGTAGTTCACGCGGATCGGCGCGACGGTCGCGCGCGCCAGGAGGCCGGCGTGAGTCGTGCGCGTGTTCTTGAACATGTCGAGCGTGGCCTCCGTGCACGCGTGCTCCGCCAGGGAACGAACGCGCACGAGCAGCGGAAAAGGCGTCACGTAGGCGAGCACCCAGACCGCGTAGAGCCAGGCGTGGCCGCTGGCCCAGCACGCGGCGAGGAGCACGCCGTTGGTCGCGAGCATGCCGCTCGCGTTTTCAAAGAACACCAGCGGGTAACTCCACCAGCGGCGGCCTTGCCGCGGCTGCCACATCACGTCACTGGCGATCGTCCATTTCAAAACACCGGCGTCCATCAGGACGCGACCGAACAGGTACTTGAGCCCCGTCAAACCGGACACGTCGCGCAAGAGCTTGCGCGCGAGCGAGGCGCGCGTCGTCGGAAAGGGCTCGATGAGCGAGCGGTCGCTGTCATCCGGTTGATTCGTGTTGCGATGATGGATGAGGTGATGAGTCCGATACTTCTTCAGGTCACTCCAGACCGGTCGCGCGCATAGCCAATCACCAATCCATTCGTTCAAACGGCGGCTCTCGAATAGCGTTTGGTGCGCGGCCTCATGGTGCAAGATCGCGAGCGCCAGCTGGCGCCCCGCGATCACGACGAGGCCGACCACGAACACCGGAACCGCGATCGGCAGCGGCTGCGCTGCTGCCCAGACCAGCCCAGCGCCGGCGCCGGCAATCACTGCCCATGTCGAGGCGACGGCCCAGAACCCGCGCCAGTTCGAGCGCTCATTCAGGGCCCGGAGCTCGTCTCGCGTGAAAATCGCGCTGACCTTGGTGTTCATGATTCCTCGTGGCTCGGGGATCAATGCCGGGTGGCGGCGCTGCTTCGCTCGGCATCGGGTCGAAGTAGCGTCATCAGTTTGCGCCAGATCGCGTGACCGGTCCGATCGAACTCGAGCACGATCCCGGCGAACGCGCGGCGTTCGTCGACGTTGACCAGCGGGTCCGGCAAGAGCGGGTCGTAGACCAGCTGGCGAATCGCGGCGTCGCCGAGCAGAAACGACTCGCGCGCCGCGGCTTGCAGGTCGAGAGCGTGCAGTCCGAAGAGCCACCGCTCCAGCCGCTGGCGGGTTTGCACGTACGACTTGGTCAGCGCCTTACCGTTCCACAGCGCGCGCGCGCGAGCCTCGCGCCCTGGGTCGAACGAGGGCACGGCGAATACTGCGGCTTCGCTCTCGAGCCCCAGCTTGTAGAGACGGTCCCGCACGTGCGCGACACCGCCGACCAGATTGTCCGGCCTTAGCCACAAGCCGCGATCCAGCTCGCGGAAGCCGAGCAGGTCGAGCGCGCGGCCACGGCGCCGGAGCGCGCTGCGATCGCTGCGGCCGAGCGCGCCGCAGTACGCGGCGACCCAGCTCCCGGTCCAGTCGTCACGAACGCGAGCTTCGGCCGTGCGCCACGTCCGCACGTCAGCGGCGAATGCCGCGGCGCTGGGTCCGAGGCGGTATATGCCGCGTGCTTCCATCTCGATCATCCCAGCCGTGGCAAGCCGGACCATCGCCACGCGTACGCTGTTCTCGCGAAGCCCGAACAGGGCACAGCTGGCTACCAGCACGCGCGAGCTGACCGCCGCGCCTTCAGCGCCGAGGAACAGCTTCAAGATCAGGTGCCGCGGGTTCGTCGGCATTGTTACAACAGAAACAATTTATAGCATTCGCATGTAACATTACAAGCCGGGACAACATAAGCAATTTCATGTAACTTGCGAGTGTTCTTTGCCGATCGACCAGGAGGCACGCTGTGGAGACGCTCCAGACCATGACCTATGAAGTCACCGGACGGATCGCGCGCATCACGTTGAACCGCCCGGCGCGGGGCAATGGCATCACGCTCGCGATGCCCCAGGAGCTCGCCGCGTGCGTGGAGCGAGCAAACCTGGATCCGAGCGTGCACGTGGTGGCGCTGGCCGGTAATGGCAAAGGCTTTTGTGGCGGCTACGACCTGGTCGCGAGCGCAGAGGCGCTG
Organism: Polyangiaceae bacterium; assembly: GCA_036520475.1. Taxonomy (GTDB): domain Bacteria; phylum Myxococcota_A; class Polyangia; order Polyangiales; family Polyangiaceae; genus DATDJP01. The sequence goes on from DATDJP010000249.1 coordinate 6,776, forward strand.
GAGATGGGCAAGGACACGCACGCACCCGAGGGCTCACCGCTCGACCCGCTGGTGCAGATGCAGAACCACGCGCCGAACAGCGCCTGGGATCCAATGACCGACTACGCGATGATGAACCGCAACGTGCGCGGGTTCATGAGCCTGTTCTACGGCGAAAAACCCGTGGTCTGCAAAGTGCATGGCTTCTGCGTCGCCGGTGGCACGGACATGGCGCTGTGCTCCGACCTGCTCGTCATCGCGGACGACGCCAAGATCGGTTATCCACCCGCGCGCGTCTGGGGCTCGCCGACGACGTCGCTGTGGGTCCATCGGCTGGGTCTTGAGAAGGCCAAACGCCTGCTATTCACGGGAGATTGTCTCTCCGGTAGAGAGGCCAAGGAGTGGGGCCTGGCCGTCGAATCAGCGCCGCAGGAGTTGCTCGACGAGCGCTTCGAAATCCTGCTGGCACGCATCGCGCGCATGCCCATCAATCAGCTCGTGATGATGAAGCTGCTCTTGAACCAGACGCTGCTCGCGCAGGGTCTGCACACGACACAGATCGTCGGTACCGTGTTCGACGGCATCGCGCGGCACACCAAGGAGGGCTACGCGTTTCAGCAGCGCGCGATGCAAGCCGGCTTCAAACAGGCCGTGCAGGAGCGTGATGGCCCCTTCGGCGACCACGGCAAGTCGACGTTCAAAGGCTGAAGCAAGATCGCTCGTAACGATCAAGATTGACCGGCCGCGGTCAATCAGCGCACGACGAAGCCGAGGCGCGGTAAGCTGACGTCGATGGTTCATCGCAGCCTTCGCTTCATCGTGGGTCTTCCTTTACTCCTCGCTCTCGGCTGCGGCGGAGAAGACAGTGACCCGGGCGGCGCGCGGGGTCCGCGCAGTACCGGGCCGGGAGACTGGACGGCGGGCGATTACCCGGCGGATGCCCAGACCTATGTCGAGCTCACCGGCGTCGCTGGTCAAGCGGACAATCCGCGCCAGTACAAGGTACACGTGCCGCCGGGCTACGACCCCAAGGTGCCGATGCCGGTCGTCTTCTGCTTCCACGGTCTCTTGCAGAACGCCGTGCTGTTTTGCGTGAACGGCGCCGGCATGGTCGCGAAATCCGACGAGGCCGGGTTCATCGTCGTGATGCCGAACGGGTACTTGAACAGATGGAACGGGGGCGGCTGTTGCGGAGGAGAACCCTTCCTCGACGAGGTCGCGTTCGTGCGCGCCGTCTTCGCAGAGATCAGTACGCACCTGAACATCGACCTGGACCGCGTGTACGCGACGGGCCTCTCGAATGGCGGAATCATGAGCTACCGCCTCGCGTGCGACGCGGCAGACATCTTCGCGGCTGTCGCGCCTGGGGCCGGCGGGCTGATCACGAACCAGCTCGCGAGCGACAGCGGCTGGGGCAACGCGGAGTCGGATTTCAGCGAATGCGCTCCGAGCGCACCGGTAAGCGTGCTGGACCTGCACGGCACGGCAGACGGGATCGTCCCCTACAGTCTGCAAGCGCCGTCGCTCGAGGTCCTCGCGCGACAGAATGGCTGCGGTACGACGACCAGCCCAGCCAGCGCTCCCGAGAGCTCGGGCGACACGACCTGCGTGAGCTACACCGGCTGCCCGAAGGGCATCGAGGTCACGGGCTGCAGCGTCGAGGGCGGCGGACACGTCTGGTTCGGCAGCGAAAACTGCGGCACGGGCGCGCCGGGTGCGTGCAGCTTCGTCGGCGCGAACAGCGACACCCTCGTGAACACGGACGCGATCTGGGATTTTTTCAGCCGCCACTCGAAGTGACGGCTGAACGGCAATTGCGGAGCGCGACGCCTTACTGACAGCAGCCGGACTTCTGCGAAACGCAGTTAGTGCGCATGTTCGCCCAGATGGCCTGGGCCATGGCGGCCGAACCCAGGCTGTTCGGGTGGATGTCGCCGGAGACGAAGTACTCCGGATGATTGGCGAACACCGGGATCATATCGACGAAATGGCAGCGCAACCGGCCGCCCGTCTTGGACGCGGCGCTGTCACACAGGGCTTTGACCTTGGGAAGCGCGAAGTCGAGGATGTTGTTCGGGTTCGTGCCGCCAATGAGGGTGCCGTTCGGCACGTGCGGATAGAAGAAATAAACAACGTCGCGCACGCCGCTCGAGGCGGCCTTCTGCATCACCTGCTCCGCTCGGTCCAGGGCGGTCTGCACGATGGAAGGACACGGCTCGGCGATCGAGCCGTTCTTGCACGATGCGCAATTGGGCCAACGCACGCCATCACAAACCAGGACGTCGTTGCCGCCGCCGGTCATGACCACCGTCTTGATGTCTGGGTCTGCGGCGAGGGCCCTGTCGAATTGGTCCGGGATCAGCCCGATACCACCCGAGCCCATCGACGTGCCGCCGATCGCGTACATGCGCCAGGTTTCACCCGCTACCCGCGCCATATCCGTCGGGAAACTGTGCGAGACCCAGTTGATGTACGAGTCGCCAATCACCACCGTCTGACTCGCTTTTGGCGTACACGGATGTTCCACCGAGCCGCCGGAGCCGCCCGTACCGCCGACGCCGCCCGCGCCGCCCACACCCGGTGGCGGAGTGGGACCGCATGCCAGGGTCATTCCCGAGAGGAGGGCCAGTACGACGACGTTGGTTTGCAGCAGGGACTTCATCATGAGGCGACGACCGTACACCAACGCCCTACACCGGAGCATCATCTTGTGGAGGTCAACTGTTAGCCGCGAGCGGTCAGTACCGTACCGCCGACGCAGAGTGCTTCGCTCACGGTAAACTTGGCATACAGCTGTAAGCGCCAGCTTCGAGCGGTTCGTCGTTTCATCGAGCAGCGACGCGCCGCTGACGTCCGGCCAGCCTGGCGCGGTGCCTCAGTGATCGAGTTTGTAAATCGTGCCGCGGTAGTTGCCGAGAAACGTCTCGGAATCGTCTGCGGCGACCGCGATGATCTGCTGAGCGTCGGGCACGAGCCGTGATGCGGTGCTGCCGTCGAGTGGAACGAGCCAGTTGCCCCAAACCACTGCATCTGAACGCGTTGCCAGGGAACCCGCTGCATCAATGACGTCGTGCAACAATTCAGCATTACCGCCACTGCGTGGAACGCGCGTGAGACGAGCGGCTCCCGGCTCACAGGAGGCGACGGGACACTCGGTGAAATAGGCAAAATCACCGCTAAGGATGACGTGGCCCGTGGCGTACGTCTGAAACAGCGTCGTGGGTGCGCCACCGGCCTTGGGATAGCGCTGGATGCGACCGGCGTTCATCTCCGACAGGAAGAGGTGCGTCGCATCCACCGCGAAGTCCCACGGACCGTCGAGGGGCGACGCCAGCAACTCCGGTACACCGCCGTTCTTGCCGACGCGATAGAGCGCGCCGTCCTCAGCTATGCTCAGGATCGCCTTGGCGTTGGGGATCGATGCGATATTGTAGTACACGTACGTGTCATCGAGCGTGAGGCGTGTCGGATTGAAGATCCCAGACGCGATGACCTCGACTTCGCCGCCGCCTTTGGGCATGCGCCGAATACTGCCCTCGAACACGCTGAGAGTGTGGGTGAAGTAGAGGTGCGTGGCATCGATGGCAAAGGAGTACACGCTCTCAGCCGTCACGAGCAGGCGCTCCTTGTGTCCGCTCACGCGGTCCACGCGCCAGAACTCGGGGTCATTCCCCGGTTGCAATAGCCAGTAGAGATGGCTGGTATCGAGCGCCATCTGGTACAGGCCTGACTGGGTCACGATCCACGGCTCGTCGGGATCCACTGAACCGCCATCGGGACCTCCAGAACAGGCATCGGCGAGCTCGTCGCACTCCCCTGCCCCCGGCTTGGGCACGAAGACCGGTCCACTGGCAACTTCGCTCGGTTCCGCAAAACGCGGACCGCTCGAATTCTGGTCTCGCCCGTCATTGCCCAGCGATACGTCGTCGGTCAGCCCGCCGCACGCTCCGACGAGTGAACACCCAAGCAAGAACGCGTATCGGACGCTTCGACGACCTGCCGCTAGCGATCGGTTCATGGTGACTTCTCCAGCTGCTCCGGCACTGAGTGGCCGCCCGCTGGGGATTCCGTGATCCCCGGGGCGCCTTTTGGAAGGGGCTCAGTGAACGCACACGAGCGACGGATGCGCGGCGCAACGGGAGATCGGGGCGCGGCCTCGAGAAAGCGCTGCGCGTGCGCGCGCGCCTCCAACGCACGCCCGGCTCGGCACAGCGAGAGCACGCGCACGGCAGCGCGCTCCTGCGCCAGGCTCCCCCGCGGGAAACGGCGCTCGTGCTCGTCGAGCAGCGCGAGCGCGCCATCGGGACGACCGCCGCCGAGCTCGCGTTGCGCGCGCACCAGGAGATCCGTTTCTTCGTGCAGGCTGTCGTGAACGGAGACCGAAGCAACCGCGGCGGGAGCCTGAGCCGCAACCGCTGGAGAGCTTGCCGGCACGGGCACGGGCACAGGCGCGCGCACGGCAGCGCGCGCAACGGGCGACGAAGCCGCGGCGGACCGCGCGCTCTGTACCGGCGCTGGCGAGCGCTCCGGCGCTCGGTCTCGGAGCAGCACCGGGGCGGTGACGGCGGCGCCGATCACCATTCCGACGATTCCAGGAGCGATGACGTGCGCGGTGAGCGCGCCGAGGCCGGTCGCGACGGCGGGCGCAGCGGCCAGGGCAGTCTGCGTGGCCGCTGCCGAGCCCACCGTCGCGGCCGCCTGTGCCGTCGCTTGCGCGGAAGCAGACAACGCCAGCGCCGCGCCGCTTGCGACGATTCCTGCTCTGACGAGGCGCCGATCCTGCGCAGTGGGTCCGTCGGACGTGCGTGCCAGCGCGACCAACGCGCGCGCTTCGTTGCTCAACTCTTTCATGGCACGTTCCCTGTCGCGTTGCGCCGGGCGCTGAGCGCGGCGTCGAAATCGCGGCGTGCGGCGCGCAGTCGCGAATAGACCGTGTTCAGATTGATCGAGAGCAGCTCCGCGATTTCCGGAGCCGTCATTTGCTCGAGCTCCGCGAGCACGAACACCTCGCGCTTCTCGTCGCTCAGCTTGTCGAGCAACGCATACAGCACGCGGACCGCCTGGGCGCGCGCTACGGCCTCGTGCGGATCACTGATTGCACGGGCGGGTAGGTCGCTGTCCAGGGGCGCTTCGGGGCGACGGCGGGCGCTACGGCGCTCTTCACTGGCAACGCGCAATGCGATCCCGAAGATCCAGGTCTTCAGCGAAGAGCGCGCCTCGAAATCGGGGAGGCGCCGGTGTACGACGATGAAGACCTCCTGAGCGGCGTCGTTCACCTGGGCCAGCGGCACACCCAGACGGCGCAGACTGCGCCACGCGAAGTCGAAGTAGTCAGCGTAGATCTCTTCGAAATTCGTAAACATCCTGGCCCGCTGTGGGCCATCCCCTGCAGCGCTGGCCGACCGGCTCTGGGGATCAGGCACAGCAATCACCCCCCCGGAGTGGCCGGCAGCCGCGAAATCCGTCACGGGAACCGAATCTCAGCTCCCGCGCTGAAGCGTGCTCCGAAGGAGCTCGGCCGGTGCACTACGCCCAGCCCCGCGATCTCGAAGCCGGAGTCGCCAATGCGCCGGATGAGCTCGGGAGCGGCGACGACCGCCAAATTCGGGCTCAGGCGATAGCCACAAAATGCGCGCGCTTGCGCCGCGAGCCAGGTGGCGCCACCGGATTTGGGCTCGCTCACACCGCGCCCGGTTCCAGAGATGCGACCCAGCTCGGCTCCCACGCACCCCCCGAGCTCAAGGCGGGAATGCAAGGGCAGGTAGCAGACGCCCAGGCCGCCCGCAGCGAGCTTTATATCGCCGCCCTTGTCCTGTTCTCCCTCCAGTGTCGCTTCGCGCGGAGGCAAGAAGAACCCGCGCAACTCGAAGCGCCAGGAGCGAAAGGCGGCCCCCCCAGCCAAGGCGGGTCCGACGCTGGCGGACGGCAGAGCGCCGACATCGAATAACGCCGAGGCTGCGGCGTGAAATGCGAGCGCGCCCGCGCGAGACGGAGACGGAGACAGCGGTTTGTCTACCCGCACCGGGGTGTCGGAAGCGGGTTCGCTCGGGGCGCTCGTGCGGAGTTGGACGCGCTGCTGCGCCGCGGCTTTCGGCGCAGCCGTGTCGCGTTCGTAGGAACGCTCCGCGTATGGGCTCGGCTCAATCGAAGCGGCTCGCTCCTGTTCGAGCACGCGGCTCGTCGCTTCGGGATCGATGGCCAGCGCCAGCACCAAAGCCGCCGGTTTCTTCAGATCCTGACACGTCGTGGCTTCGAGCTCGCGGCGTAACGGTTCGCCGTCGATGCGCGTCTCGAGTGACAGCTGGTAGCGTGCCCCGCTTCTACGAATGCGCAGCCGCACGGCGAGCGGCTCTGTCGGTGTTTCACTGCCGGCCAGCAAACGCTCGAGCTCGACTGCGATGTCCTGTTCACCGGGGCACCCCGCTGGCACTTCGAGGTCGATCACGGCGCGCGGCGACGCTTCGCGCTCCAGCGGCGCAGCGGACGCAACACCGGCCGAGCCCAGGGCAATGGCGTAAGGCAGCAGTCTCGACGACAAATAATCCGTCTACCACAGCCGAAAGCTCAACCGCAGGCCCTCGCGGGCAGTTCCCAAGTCAGCGCATGCGGGAACCCACGCTACGCAGATGCAAGGCGTCAAGGCTACCCGGAACGACACCGGGCAGCCAAGGTGGGCTACTGCCGGAACGTGATCGACAGCGCGCCGCAGCCGCGCTTCAGCTGCGCAATCGGATACGCGACGACGAAGTCGTAACACATCTCGTCTGTCGTACCCGTGCCGAAGCCCACGTTCCGGGACGTCGGGTTCGTGTAGTAACAGGTGGTCTTCAGCTGGTCGCCGGGGAGCACTTGAATGCGACCGTTCCCGAGCTCGGTGTGCATGTAGTGCTTCTGTTGGTCGAAGCTCCACTCTCCGAGCGGGATGTTGGTCACGTACCGCTGGCGCTGGCCGCCGCGAATGAGCTCGGTCGTGAAGCCGCTGCCGAGCTGGTGCATGTGACCCCACGAGTTCAGGATGGTCGCGGTGCCCGTACCGAATTTGAACAGGTTGTCGCACGTGCCATTGCCGCCCGGGTGGTTCACCGCGCCTGCAGGCGCATTCACCCCGAGGTCCTGGCCCAACGTGAGAGTGCCCGCGATGTTCTGTGGCGTCCGGGTGGTGGAACAGATCCCGATACCGCTTCCGTCCTCTTTCGCGGTGGTGCCCGGGTTGTTGTAGTGAACCTGGAGGTTCAAAATCGGCCAATCGTTGAGCGCGAGGCCGACGTCGCTCGGGTACACGGAGTTCGTGCCCCCCGGCGCCCAGCCAGCGAGCAGCGTGTCGGTGAACTCGGGTGCCACACAATTGCCCGAATCGTCCACGTCGCCGTCCGCTCCGAAGTGACTTCCGAACAAGAGCCAGTGGTGAATGACGCCGGAGTTGTCGATGACCGGCGCCTCGGCGATTTCATAGCGCGGTGGGTTGGCCCCGTAGAACGGATTCCTGAATCGGAAGCAGTGGTAGTCTTCCCGCGCACCAGCCGCGACTTGAAACTTCCTGTTCACGTCTCCGCGCGCGTGAGCCTTGAAATACATGTCGGGCTTGCAGGGCAGGTGCTCTTCGCCGACGCAGTAGTTGGGATCGGTCGCACACGTGCCGGCGCTCGGCGTCGGGCACTCGGCGCCGGGTGCGCCGCTGTTGGCCCAATCGACCAGCACTCTCTTGTCCGCATCGGACAGCGGCAGGTTCGGGTACGGCGGCATCGAGCCGTTGCCCGCGCGCGTCCCGACCAGCGCCGAATATTTTTGTCCGGTCTCCGGGTCCGTCTGCTGCATCGCCGCATACGAGGTGAGCGGCATGGGTGCGCCGCTATTCGGTATGTCCGCGTGGCAACTCGTACACTTCGTGCTGAGCACGCGTTTGACTTCGCAGAACGGATTTGAGCCGCCCGAGCCGCCCGAGCCGCCAGTGCCGGCCGCGCCGCCCGCCCCAGGCGGAACAGGTGCAGGTCCACAGGCCGCTCCGATTGCAGCCATCGCCAACACACCGATGAACGTGATTCGCATTGCCCGAGCTCCCGGTGAACGCGTGACTGGAGCCGCGCGCCAATCGGCAATTGTTACCCTCACTTCCCATTCGGCAACAATGCACACCGGATGTAACCGCGCCGTCATTGGTGTCTCGTTGGCGTCTCTCTCTAGAATGTGCCTGCCAGGCGGCTCTGACAGGAGTGACGGAGTTGGCACAACGGCGCAGCTCGGTCCCCGCTGAAGTGGCGCCAATTCGCCAATTTTTGCGCCGGAACACGATTTGCTACACGATTGGCCATGCCGTGTGCCGACGAAATCTTCAGTCCCGAGCGAATCGCCCAAAAGCTGAGCCGTGCCATCGCCCAGGGAGCGGCGCTCGCCTCACTGACCAGCATCGTAGGGTGTTCGGCAAAGACGTCGGATGACCACCCGGGCAACGCGAACCTCGTTCCTTACGCATTGAACGGCGTGGGCTGTAGGGGTCCGAGCCACGACGGCGGTTACTACGGCCAGTGCTGCGCGGACGCGCATTGCTACACGCCGAGTGGCGGGTCGAGCTGTCGACCGGCTGACAACGTCCGTGATGTCCTGTCCGAGTTTCCGCCGGGTTCGGGCACGTGCAATTGCTCGGTCGCGGAAAGTGCTGAGACGGGCGTCGTCGGACCGTTTGCTCCGAACCCGGCACACACGCCGCGCACGGCAGGCCAGTGCTGTTATCTGGTGGGCTCCATCTCGTGCACCGGGCGGCCGCTGATGGTCGACGGTCGGCCGCTGCTCGCCGAGCTCCGCGCGCGCAGCGACTGGGCTCCGTTCGCGTGAACGCCTCCGCCGACGCGCTCGCGTGGGACGAGCTGCGCCGCGTCGTGCGCGAGCTCGACCCCGCGCTGGCTCAGCGCATCGGCGCGGAGTGGGCGCGTGACGCGCAGTTCGAGCACGCTTCGATCGCGTCGTTCGGCCGCTTCGCGCTCGAGCTGCTCGCGGTGGCGGCGCCTTCGGACTTGCTCGAGAGCGCCCACCGCGCCGCGATCGACGAGATCGAGCACGCGCGACTCTGCTTCAGTCTGGCGTCTATCTACACCGGCTCGCCGCTCGGCCCCGGAGCGCTGCCGCTCGACGCGCGCGCGTTCACGACGCCGGATCTGCTCACGCTGACGCACGCCACGGTGCTCGAAGGCTGCGTCAACGAGACGTTGGCTGCGTTCGAGGCGCAGACCGCTCAGGCGCACGCTGGATTCGCAGCGGTGCGCGGCGCGCTCTCGGCGATTGAACGCCAGGAGAGTGATCACGCGAGCCTCGCCTTTCGCTTCGTGAGCTGGGCCATCGCAGTGGGCGGGGCCCGGGTTCGGCAGGCGGCACGCGACGCCTTCGTGCTCGCGGAACGACGAATACGGGACGCCGCGCTCCCCGAGTCCGCGGATGCGGCGGCAGAGCAAGCACTGCTCAGCCACGGGCGCATGCCAGCACGGCGCCGCGCAGAGCTCCGGCGGCGCGTGCTGTCGGAAGTGATCGCGCCCGCCGCACAGGCGTTGCTGCGCGCGGGCGAGTGACGCGCGTCAGCGAAGCGCGCTGACGTCGGCGGTGCGCGCGTCGTTCAGCAGCGCCCAAAACGTGGTGAGCTGCTCGCCCTTGAGCTCCCAGCCGCCGTTCGGCGAGTTCAGG
>DATDJP010000250.1:0-17296 GCA_036520475.1 Polyangiaceae bacterium
GCGACGGCGCGCGAGCGCTCGATGGCGAACTGCTTCACTTCGCGGTTCGACGAACCGGCGAGCGCGTTCAGCAGCTTGGTGACCTTTTCGATCTGGCGCGCCTGGAACAGCGCTTCGAAGTAGTTGTTCGCCAGCCGCACGTCGTTGGCCATCTTGGACTCGTGCTTCGAGAGCAGGCTGATCACGGCAGGCAGATCGCCGGTTTGACCGAGCAGCGCGGAGTAACAGATGAGCGCTAGCGGGTCGCCATCGTTGCGGTCGGCGCCTTTTTTGGCGAACGCGAGCGCCTGCGGGCGCGTCTCTTCGTTGTTCGCGTAAAAGCCCTGGAGCGCGATGTACGGCGCCGCCGTGCGCTTGTTGGCTTCGGTGTTCGCGAGCGTTTCGACGACCTGCGTGGCCTTGGCTTCGTCTTCCGCGTCTTTGACCTGCTGAAACAGGTACGCCCAGGCGTCGACGCAGTTGGCATCGATGCTGATGGCGCGTTCGATCATCTCGCGTTCGGCAGCGGCATCGCCCTTGCCTCCGAGTGCCTTGGCGAGGTGCAGCGTGGGGAAGGGATTGTCCGTCAGGAGATTCTGTGCGCCGCGCAGGGTCTTCTCGGCGTCGTCCCATTTCTGCTGTTGCAGCTGCGAGATGCCCAGACCGAGCCAGTCTTCGCCGGTGCCGCCGCCAGCGACCACGCGTGCCATGACTTTCTCCGCTTTGTCGAAGCGCCCGTACTTCATGAGCTCCTGGGCGTACATGCGACCGCGGTTCAAGTCCGCCTTGTCTTCCTGCCAGTGTTTCTCGAGGCCCGAGAGCAGGTCTTCGAGACCGATCGCGATCGGGCGACCGTCGGCGTCTTGAACCTGCACGGCGGGTCCGTTGAAACCGAGCATCTGCCACATCTTCTCGAGCGTGAGGGCGACCGGCCCCTCGTTGATGGCCTTGGTCAGCTCCTCGCTGGGCTGGCTCAACGGAAGCACGATCAACGCGTTGCCGGGTACCCCTCCCGGAAAAGCACTGACTGGCGCGACGATGGCGGCGCCGCCTTGGAGCTGCAAATTCGCGGGTTGGCCGTTACCGGGGACACCCGGGACGCTGGGCTGAGTCATTTTAAACACCTCGACCGGAGTCGCTCGAAAGGGCCGCGGAAGCTACCACCGATGGCCGAGTGGGGGGACCGGAAACTTAGCCTTGGCTTCTTCCCGATTGACTATGCTGACCCCATGCAAGCTCGGGCAATCGGCAACAGTCTTCGCTGGGTCTTCGCGCTCGGCCTCGCCCTCGGAACCGTTTGGCTCCCGGCACGGGTCGCCAGCGCCGACACGCTCCTCATCAAGCGTCCCGGCGCGCACCCCAACTACCGCTTCGAGGCAGAACCGCACGTGCTGCTCGGGTTCGTGGATGCGCCGGGGCCTGCACACGGCAACGGCGCCGGCCTCGGGTTTCGCGGCACCATCGAGCTCGTCGACAATGGGTTCATCTCCAGCATCAACAACACCGTGGGCATCGGCCTCGGCCTGGATTGGGTGCGCTTTGGCAACGGGGGCGGCCGCTGCGCCGGACCACGCGGCCGGTGTGACGTGATCGACGACGACGGCGTCGATTACTTCATCGTGCCGATCGTCATGCAGTGGAACTTCTGGCTCAGCCGGAACTGGTCGGTGTTCGCCGAGCCGGGGATTGCGCTGCGCTTCTACGACGACGACCTCGACGAGCGCGGCGATGACGACGGCCTCAACCTGGACCCCTTCATCGCGTACGTGGGCGGGCGCTGGCATTTCTCGGACTACGCCGCGCTCACGATGCGGGTCGGCTACCCGACGTTCTCGGTCGGCGTGTCGTTCCTGTTCTGAGGAGGAGTACCCCAGCTCGCCCGCTTTTCGCCCGATTCCCGAGCTTGGCTGGCGAAGGGGTAAATTGAAGGCTATAAAAACTCCTCTGCGATGAATTGGTGGATTTACGTCGTCGGTATTCTCGGTCTCGCCCTTTTAATGGTCGTGCACGAGGCCGGGCACCTCATCGCAGCGCGCGCGTTCGGCATGCGCGTCATCAAGTTCAGCATCGGGTTCGGTCCGGCGCTGTGGCGGCACCAGCCGAAGGGCAGCGACACGCTGTACCAGGTCGCGCTGATCCCGTTTCTGGCCTACGTGCAGATCGCGGGCATGAACCCGCTCGAAGAAATCGACCCCGAGGACAAGGGCAGCTACGCGAACGCCTCACTGATCGGGCGTATCAGCGCGATCTTCGCGGGTCCCCTCGCCAACTACCTGTTCGCGTCGGTGTTCTTCTTCGCAGCGTTCATGATCCGCGGTGAGCCGGTGCCCACTACACGCATCGAGCTCTTGCCGGAGGGCGTGGCCAAGAGCGCCCACATGAAGGACGGCGACAAGATCGTCGCCATCAGCGGTACGCGCATCGACACCTGGGATCAGATGCGCGAGAAGATCCTGGCGAGCCCGAACAAGCCGCTCGAGTTCGTGGTGGAGCGAGGCGGCAAGCAACAGACTTTGAAGATCACGCCCGCGGCGAAGGGCGAAGGCGGCGGCGGTCAGATCGGCGTCCGGCCGATCGCGGATCTCATCCCCATGTCGGCGCAGGCCGCAGCGGTGCGCTCGGTCGTGGAGCCCGCGAAGGTAGTCGAGCTGCTCGTCGTGAGCCTGGCTCGCATCATTACCGGCAAGGACAAGCCACAGCTCAGCGGCCCCGTGGGGATCGTGCGCGAGGTGAGCCGCGCGGCTCAGCGCAGCTGGGCGGACTACTTGTATCTGCTCGGCCTATTGAGCGCCTACCTCGGCGGCTTCAACCTCGTGCCATTCCCGGCGCTCGACGGGGGGCGGCTCATGTTCCTGGGCTACGAGGCCGTCACGCGACGCAGACCGAACGCGAAGGTCGAAGCACAAGTGCACATGGTCGGCCTGGTCATGCTGCTCGCGCTGATCCTCGTCGTGACCGTGTTCGACATTCGCGGCAACTGAGCCACGGCGTCGTGGCAGTGGACGCGCTGACGCTTCATGGCCGCGGTCTGCATACCGGTGAGCGCTGCGCTCTGACGCTGACGCGCGCACCGGGGCCGGTCCGCTTCGACACGGCCCGTGGCGACGTCACGCGTGAGGCGCTGCGAGTGCTCCGCGCCGATCGCGGCGTGCGAGTTCGAGCCGACGACTTCGGCTTCGAGCTGGAGCTCGTGGAACACCTGTTCGCGGCGTTCGCCGGCATGGGCGTGCAGACCGGCGTCAGCGTGCGCGTGCGCGGCCCCGAAGTGCCGCTTTTGGACGGCGGCGCGCTGGAGTTCGCCCAGGCGCTGAGCGCGCTCGATGCGCCCACAGGTCCACCCTCGCTGCGTGTGGCTCGGCCTGGGGAGCTCAGCGTGGGTCGCTCGGTGTACGCGTTCACACCGGCAGAAGGTGTCAGCGTTTCAGTGACCGTCGAGTTCCCCGGCCGCGGCGTCGAGACGGCTACGTGGGGCGGCAGCCGCGCGCAGTTCATCACGCAAATTGCGCCGGCCCGGACCTTTGGCTTTCGTCACGAGTATGCCGCCCTGAAGGCAGAAGGGCGCGCCGCACACATAGACCTGAGCTCGGTCCTCGTACTGGAGACGGATGGCAGCACGCTCGCGCCGGGGCTGCCTTTCGTCCCGGACGAGCTCGCCCGCCACAAGCTGCTCGACCTCCTCGGGGACTCGTACTTGTTCGGAGGGCCGGTGATCGGGCACGTACGCGCGTTTCGCCCGGGCCACTCGTCCACGCATCACGTCGTGCGGGAAGCGCTCGCGCAAGGCATCCTGCAGCGTGCACGAGCGTGTTAAGCTCGGCGCCGTCATGGCCTTCCTGCGCTCCGCCGCTCTCGTGTTGGCCGCACTCGTGCCTTTGGCGTGCACCCGGCACCGCGTCAGCTTGAACGAAGGACCGCGCGAGTACGTCGCGACCGACTACGAGACCGTGCTCCGTAAATGGACGCGCAGCGAGCAGCTCGTCAAGGTGAGCGAGCTCGACAACGTGCTCACGGTGACGGCGACCTACGAGTCGTGGGATTTTCGCTGGGCGTACGTGGTGCGCTACGCGGAGGACTACCGGCTCACCGTCGATCAGCGCCGCACGTTGCTCGAGCAATCCCTGGGGGAGGCGCGGGACACGCACCAGTTCTACGTCGCGCTCTACGCGCAGCGCTACAAGTGGAGCGAGCTCAACGCCGACGAGCCGGCGTGGATCGTGCGCTTGATCGACGACGAGGGCAGCGAAACCGCTCCCACGGACATCGAGCTCATCAAGCGCCCCGGCGCGATCGAGCGCACCTATTTCCCGTACACGTCTCCGTGGCGCATGGCCTATCGCATCAAGTTCCCGGTGGTGCGTCCCGATGGCCGTCCGACGATCTCCGTGCAAGCGCGCTGGTTCGGGCTGCGCTTTGCGGGTGCGCAGGGCAACGACCAACTGGTGTGGGAGCTCCACGAGCCCGGTGGGCCGCCCGTCTACAGCCGCTTTCCAGTTCCGGTCAACCTGCCAGAATCTCGAGCAGTGGCGGCACGCTGACCAGGAGCTCGTGCGTCATCATGCGGTCCGCATAGAGCACGAGCGCGCCGCCCTTGCCCGCGCGCGCCGTGCTCGGAGCAGTGCCGCCCCCGAGCACCTGCGGCGCGAACAAGAAATCACCCGGCCCGAGCTCGTCGTCCACCTCGCCGACGCCGTCGTCCGTTTCGACGATGATCTCGATGCGTCCACCGCCGACGATGTGCAAACCGGGTAGCGTGCTGCCGCACTCCACGAGCACTTCGTACGGCAAGAGCGTCCTGACCGCGCAACGATCCGTAACGAGAGAGCGCAGCGAGTCGTCCAGGCGGTCGCCCATGGCGCCCATCGTGACGCCGGCGAGCGCCTGAAAACGGTCAGCGATGATCAGGAGCTCGTCAGCCACCCACGGGCAATCGTGCGTGGCCTGTTCCAGCGCTTGGGTGTCCCAGATGGCGACGGTCGTGTCGTCCTGACCCGCCACGACGCGCAGACCGATGCCGTCCGAGAGCGTGCCGGCCGTGAACACGACGTCGCCCTTGTTCGCGTGGGCGCAAGCTGCGTCGGCGATCGTCGGCATGATCGTGACCCAACCCTCGAGCACGAGCGCGATGCCGAAGTTGGTGACTTCCTCTTCGACCTGGAGCGTCTCGGTGCGCGCGCGCGACACCAGATCGTGCTGTGCCTCTTCTGGCAGATCTTGCAGGCCCTTCACGTCTGCCAGCGCGATGCCGCCGATGCGCGCCTCTGCCATCGTTTCGGCGGTCTCGGGTCGAACCGTGTTGAGCTCTGGCTCTGGCTCTGGCTCGATGCGGGGCGAGCTGAACCGTTGGACGCTCGGCGGAAAGTCTTCGTCCCCCAGCAGCGCATCTGCGTAGTCCGGCTGCTTGGAGACTTGCGTACGGTCCGACTCCGTTGAATCCTCCGCGTGGTCCAGGTCCGTGGCAACGACTTGCGTGTGATCCGACTCCATCGAGAGCGCCGTCGTATCCGAGTCGCTGTATCCCAAGCGCCCCGGCGCCTCGTCAGGGGGCGGCGCAGCGAGCGTGTTCCCGCTCGGCGGAAAGGACGGGCTCGGAGCCGCGCCGGAGTCGTAGCGCTCCGAGACCGGGGGCAACTCCTGACTGCGTTGGTTCAGCGTGCTGGCCTCGGCGGGGTTCCAGTCGAGTGTCGCACCCGGACGTCTGCGTTCGAGCACCTGGTCGAGCGGAGGGGCGGACGTGACGAACGACGGCGCAGACGGCATCGGCGGACGAGGCGGCGGCGGCGGACGCTGCGCGCGCGGCGGCGGCGGCGGGCGGAGCGGTGAGTTCGTGCCAGTCGGGCGTCGCGCAGCGGCTTTTTCGACTTGGGGTGGCGGAGTCGTGACCTTCCGGGCGGCGGTAAAACTGCGCTCCGTGTCCGAGTCGATCTGAGTGACTTCCTCCACCTCGACGTCGATTGGAATCGACGGCATCGGCGCCGCCAGGCGGCTCGAGACGCCACCGAGCAGCAAGTCCACATCGCTGCCAGGCTCTTGGGACTCCGGTGCGCTCGCTGCGCCCGGCACTCGCGACAGCATTTGCTCGGTGAGCTGGGTCGCGGCGCGGCTCAGGCTCGTCGCGCGGTCGAGATTGCCGACCGACAGCGCAGAATCGGCGGCGCGACGGAGCCACACGATGGCATCCGCTTGAGCTCCGCGTTTCCACTGCACCTGCGCAGTCTGCAGAGCCCACGCGATGTCGTCATCGTCATCTTCCCGCGGGGGCGGGATAGCAGCCGACGAGGGAGGCGCGCCGGTCATGGAACCCGTTTCGTATCATAGGTCTCGGGAAGGGGTCCGGGCAAACCATTCCCCACGTTCAGCGCGCGCGATCCTGTGAAAGCAGTAGGCGTCACTGTGGGTGAACCAAGACTTCGCGGTCACGCGCCCCATTCGGCGGGCCCACCATGCCCCGCTTTTCCATCATCTCGACGATCTTGGCTGCGCGATTGTACCCGATGGTCATCTTGCGCTGGAGCCAAGATGTCGAGCAGCGCTGCGTGTCGGCCACGATGCGCACCGCTTCGTCGAAGCGTGGATCGATGGGCTCGTCGCTCTCACCGTCGGCCTCCTCGTCGGTCGCTTTGAGGATCTCGTCGTGATAGTCGGGGGTGCCCTGTTCGCGCAGGTAGTCGGTCACCGCGGCGACCTCTTCTTCGCTCACGAACGGGCACTGCACGCGCCGTGTCTCGCTCGAGCCGTTCATCTTGACCAGCATGTCGCCCTTGCCGAGCAAGAATTCGGCGCCCTGATCGTCGAGGATGGTGCGGCTGTCGACCTTCTGTGCGACGCGGAACGCGATGCGTGAAGGGAAGTTTGCCTTGATCATCCCGGTGATGACGTCGACGCTCGGACGCTGCGTCGCCAGCACGACGTGCATGCCCGCGGCGCGCGCCTTCTGCGCGAGACGCGCCACGGCCGCCTCCACGTCCTTGCCCTGCTGCATCATCAAATCCGCGAACTCGTCGACCACGATCACGATGTAGGGGAGCTTGCCTGGGAGCTTCACTCCATCCGAGCCGTTCTTGGCGGCGGGCACGCTGAGCATGGCCCCGTCGGCGCTGAGCGCCTCGACCTGAGCGCGATCGGGCGCCGGGATTTCGCCCGAGACCACGCGCTGCACCCAGTTGTTGTACGTCACGATGTTCTTGGTGCCGGCGTTCGCGAAGAGCTGGTAGCGGCGTTCCATTTCGTCCACCGCCCAGCGCAGCGCGGTGGCCGCTTGTTTCATGTCCGTGACCACCGGCAAGAGCATGTGCGGAATGCCGTCGAACGGCGCCAGCTCCACGACCTTGGGATCGATCATGAGCATGCGCAGCTCGTCCGGGTTGCGCCGGAACAATAGGCTCAGCAGCATGACGTTGAGGCCAACGCTCTTGCCGGCGCCGGTGGCACCCGCGACGATCACGTGCGGCATGGACGACAGGTCCGCGTAGTAAGGCGCTCCCACGTGATCCCTGCCGAGCACGACTGGCAGCGGCGCTTTTTCTGCGAGTTTTTCGAAGCGTTTGTCCTCGACCAGCTCGCGCAGGTTGACCGGCACGCGCTCGTCGTTGGGCAGCTCGAAGCCGATGCGGCTCTTGCCCGGAATCGGCGCGATGATACGCACCTTGCGCGACAAGCCGAGCGCCAGGTCGTCCGACAGGCTGGCCACACGGTTCACCTTCGTGCCGGCTTCGGGCACGACCTCGTACGTCGTCACGGTCGGGTCGGGGTGGATCTCTTCGACTTTGGCCGACACGCCGTAGTCGGCCAGCGTCTTCTCTAGTCGCACTGCCTGCTCGAGCAGCGTGTCGCGATCGATCTCGCAAATGGTCGGAGGAGCCGGCTCCAAGAGCTCCGTGCTCGGCAGCTCGAACTCGCTCTCTTTCTTGGCTCGCTTTTCGGCGGCGGCGCGCTTGATTTCTTGCACCGGCTTGGTGTCGACGATGCGCGGACCGGCGTCGGCTTTGGCCTTTGCCGCCTTGCGCGCGGGCCCTTCGGGCAGCGCGCCTTCGGCGGAGACTTTGCCGGCCGGCGGCTGCGGCGCCGCCGCCGGCACCGAGGGATTCTTCGCGGGCGCAGCGGGTTCGGCGATCGCACGCGCGAGCGCGCCCACGCTGTCCCCCGCGCGCAGAGAGTCGGACACTGCCACGGGCGGCGGTCCCGTTTCGTCGACGGGCAGCCACTCGAAATCGTCGTCGTCCGCCAGCTGCGCCAGGATCGCTTCGTCGCGCTGTTGATCGTCGATGCGCGGCAACGCGGCTTCCCGCGCGCGCTCCCGATCCTGCCCGCGGAGCTGTCGCGCTTCGCTCCACGCATGCCCGAGCTTGCGCGCTGCGAGCGCGATGCGAGCCAGCGCCTTGCGCAGCAGTAGCGCCGTCCTCTGGCAGCCGGCGATGAACGAAAAACTGCTCCGGCCGATCAGGATCAGGCCCACGCTGGTCACGCCCACCAGGAACGAGCCCAGAGTCGAGAACAAGCCGCGCATCATCTCGCCAAAGACGAGGCCCACGTTGCCGCCCGCCAGCGCTCGCCCGAACACGAGCACGTCCGGCGCGGACACGTGGACCAGCGACGCCCCGATGATCGCGACGATCACGTCACCGAAGACGCGCGTCCCGATCGGGGGCAGCGGTCTGTTCCGCAGGAGCGGAATGCCGAGAACCGAGAGTTCGAGCGGCGCCAACAGCGCCACGAGGCCGAAGCCCTGCACGAGGAAGCCCGCAGCGCTCGCTCCAACGGGCCCCATCCAATCGCTGCCGTGGTGGCCCGGATCGTTCGGGTCCATACGGAAGCTGAACAGCGAAAAGATCAGGAATAACGCGGTGGCAAAGAGCAGCAGCGCCGCAGCCTCACGGCCCCGACGGAGCGCCATCGAACCCGCCGCGGGCGTCTCGCGAGACGGCGGCTCGCCAGCCAGTGCGGCGTGGCGCGGCGCGAACGGTCTTGCACCCATATACCTACCTGATCCTACATTATCGTACCCATCAACGGAAAGTCCAGCCAAGTGCAGGTTCGGAACCTGCCCTGGCGGCACTCAGCCGTTGGAGCCGGTGTGAGGAGTGCCTGATGCTTGCTGCGCGGTGCAACAAACGCGAGCTTGAGTCGTCGTGCACCCGGACTGTACTATCGGCATCGGCCTGGACTGGCGGCACGCGTCACGTGCTCAACCAGACCCGAGAACGGAAGGATTTTCGATGGTAAGGGGCGCCCGGGGAAGCCGCGTCGTGTCACTCGTGCTGGTCGGAGCCGCACTCTCACTGGGAGTCGCGACGGTGGGGTGCCGAACCACCAAAGATGACATCGATCGTTGGGCCAACACACAACAGGGCCCGCGAAAACTGGTCGCCGTCCTCACGCACGACAAGTATCCGATCGAGCTTCGCGTCGATGCCGCGGTCACCCTCATCAAAATGAAGCCGCGCAGCGGTCGCCGCGTCGGAATTCAGGGCTTGGATGACCAGCCCGGGCTAATCGACGCGCTGGGCGGAATGCCGCCCGCCGAGCGCGCACAGATCGTGTCGCGCCTCGTGCCGATCCTCGAGGAGGAAATGCTCAAGCCGCCGCCTCCTGCCGCGCAAGCCGGCCAGGCGCCACCGGTCGACACCTCGATTCCGTACAAAGATGCGGCGTTCGCGCTGCTCACGCACGACACCGGATCGCTCGTCACCGACGACGCCGAGCGTAAGCGCCTGCGTGCGGCGCTGGTGAGCTGGAGCATGGCCGACTTCGCGACGCGCATGGATGACGCGTCGCAGATGTTCGGCCTCGAGCAAGTTCTGCGCGAGCTGAAGGCCGACGGCGTCCGCAAGCTGCCGGACCTGATTGAGCCGAACGCCCGGAAGATCGACCGCATGAGCGAGCTCGTCGCGGAGCTGGGCGACGAAGAGACGCGCCTGCGAGCGAGCCAAAAGCTCGTGGAGATCGCCAAGGCCGTGGATTCGGAAGAATGGCTGAAACAAAAGGCCCCGGCGGTCGAGGGGGCCAACAAGGCCTCCAAGCTGAACCCCACGCCGGCGCAGTTCAAAGCCCAGCTCGATCAGTATCAGGAAGAGGAGCTGCTCAAGGTCTTCTCGTCGATGAAGAAGGTCGGCAAAAAGCCCGTGGTCGATTACCTGCTCGGGTACGCGCAGAACAAGAACAACGCGCCCAAGCGACGCGCCTCCGGGCTCGCGGCCCTCGAAGCAAATCTCGACCGCGGCAACGCTGCCCACGCCGAGGCGCTGCTCAAGATCGCCAGCTCGAACGAAGAAGACGACTCGGTGCGAGACGTCGCCCTGCGCCGCGTCGGCGAGCTGCCGCGCAAGGTGGTGGTCGAGAAACTCTACGCGCTCTTCGGCCACAGCAACTGGAAGGTGCGCTGGGTAGCCGCGGAGCTCGTGCTGAAGATGAGCGACACGAGCCAGCTCGACGAGTTCATGCGGAACATCGGCCGCGCAGAGGGCATGGCCATCAGCGAGCCCTTGCGCTATGGCGCTCTGATTGGCGATATGAAAGGCGCCACCAAGCCCCAGCAGCTCGTCGATCGCTACGTCGGCACCGGCAACCCAGCGCAAGTTCGGCTGAGTGCGTTCGGCTTTTATTACAATCGCGGCAACAAGGCCGACATCTCGCGCGTACAGCGCTACACCGGCGACAAACAGCGGGTTCCAGAGTGCAAGGCCGATGCCCAGGAATGCGAGTGGAAATGCACGGTCACCAAGGCCGGCAAGCCCGAAGAGAAGGAAGTCACGAACGTCGGTGAGTTCGTCGAATACTGCGTCATCCCCGCGATGGAACGGCGCACGGTCGAGAGCAAGAAGTAGGTCTCACAGCGCGAGCTCGACTCGCCGTTCGCACTCAAAGGCTGCCTCCGAATGACGTCCGATCCGAACAAGAAGACGCCGCGCACGTTTCAGTGTCGGGACTCGCTTTGGCAAAAATTCGAGCAAATGGCGCGCGAGCTCGAGTGCTCGGTCGACTACCTCGTGAACGACGCCATGAAGCAGTACGCGCGGCAGCGCGGCTACAGCAGCACGGGCGTGCACAGCCTGTCGCCGGCTGCGATGCGCCCGCCGCCGCCACCGCCGCTCGGCAGCGGCCCGCCTCCGCCACCCCCTCCGCCGCCCATGCCGGGCATGGCTACCGGACGCGTGAACACCGCGCCGATTTCGCGCGGCATGCCCAGCAGCAGCCCCGCCGGGCCCGGCAGCGGACAACGGCCCACGCCGCCACCGCTGAGCCGCAGCCTTCCGGGACCGCCCCCGCCGCCGATGCAACGCACGGGTGCGCCGCCTCCCATGCCGCGCTCCATGCCGCCCGCGCCGCCGGTGGCGCCGGTGGCGCCGCAGTACAGCGGCGCTGGGCTGTCGATTTACTATCAGGGCGAGCGCTTCCCCATCAACAAGGACCGCTTCATCATCGGTCGCGGCAAACAGTCGAGCGATCTGACGATCAAAGACCCGAACGTGTCGCGCCAGCACGCGATGATCGAGTTTTTGAACGGGCAGTATTACATCGTCGATATGGGCTCGACTAACGGCGTCGAGTACAACGGCCAGCGCGTTCAACGCAAAGTGATCAACGAAGGCGACGTGTTCCGCGTCTGCGATCACGAGCTTCAATTCTCCTTCCAGTAGCGGCGCGCGCATGCGGCGCTCCGAGCCCGCGCGCCTAGCGCTCGCCCTGTTCGTACTCGCGACGCCGTCGGCCGCAGAGGCGGGCGGCGTGCTGCCACCCTGGCGGGGCACGCGCGACGTGCCGCTGCCGAGCGGCGCGCGCAGCGTCCATATCGCGCGCGCCGACGAGCCTCTGTTCGTGGAGCCCGCTGCTGGCTCCGCGCGCCGGGGCACCGCCGCGCTGGGAGCGCTGCTGCCGATTTACGCCTCCTCCCGCGGCAGCGGCTGCGCCAGCCGCTGGCTGATGGTCGGTGCGCTGGCCTGGGTGTGCGAGGCCGTCGTGCAGCTCTCGGCGCTCCCGCCCCTCGCCGTCGAACGAGGCTCGGCGCTCCCCGACGGGCTGCCGTACCGGTACTACTTCGTGGGGCCCGAAGGCTCGCTCGGATACAGAAGCCTGCCGCTCGCCGAAGAGGGCGTGCCGGATGCCGAATTCGAGCCCGGGTTTGCGCTCGCGGTCACGACGATCGCCGACAAGGCACGCGGCGATCCATTCGGGCTCACCACGCGCGGCTTCTGGGTACCACTGCGAGACCTGAGCCTCGCGCACGTCTCGAGCTTTCGCGGCGTCGCGGTCGGCGCGGAGCAGCAGTTTGGCTTCGTGCACGCGCGTCGCGCGCCCGTGTATCGAGCGCCCGGCGGGCCGATACGGCCGGGCGAAGGGCGTACCCGACACGCGACCTTGCCCGTGCTCGAGACGCGCAAACACCTGGGCAAAGCCTGGTACCGCGTGGGCGATGAAGCGTGGATGGCCGGGCGTGATCTGCGTGTGGCACAGCCCGCAGCGCTGCCCGCGGGCGTGCACGAGCACGAGCGCTGGCTCGACATAGACATCCAGAGGCAGGTGCTCACGGCGTTCGTCGGCGCAAAACCGGTCTTTTCGACGTTGATTTCCAGCGGCAAGGGCCGTGGCAAGAGTGAGCAGGCCACGCCCCTGGGCGAGCACCGCATCTGGGTGAAGCTTCAGAGCACCGACATGGACAACCTCGAAGACGAGGATGCCGGGCGCTATTACGCCATGCAGGCCGTGCCCTGGGTGATGTTCTTCAAGAAGGGCTACGGGCTCCACGGTACGTACTGGCACGACTCCTTCGGCACGGTGCGCAGTCACGGCTGCGTGAATCTTTCGACGCACGACGCCCAGCGGCTCTTCGAATGGACGAGCCCGCGGTTGCCCGCAGGCTGGACTGCCGTCTTTCCGACCCCCTACGAGGCCGGCACGCTGGTTCGGGTGCGGTAGCGGCTCGGGTCGGGCTAGACTCGGCGTGATGGATCTGAACATCGGGCGAGACACGCTGCTGGCGCTGGCTGCGATCGCGTGGGCGGATGGCCAGCTTGGCGAGCAGGAAGCCGAGGGCATTCGCAGCGCAGCGCAGCAGCTCTCTCTGGCCGCGGAGGATGCGGCCGCGCTCGAGCAGGCGCTGACACGCCCCATTTCGCTGGACGAGGTCGAGACCGTGCGCATGGCTCGCCTGACTCGTCTTTTCACCTACGCGGTCGCCTGCTGGGTGACCACGCTCGACGGGCAGATCAGCGCTTCCGAGCAGACCGCGCTCGATCAGCTCGGCGACCGGCTCGGCTTGTCCAGCATCGCGCGCGATCGAGCCCGCACCGTGGCCGAGAGCCTCGCGTTATCGACGGCAAAAACCGCGCGCTACGACCTCGTGAAGCTGCGCGCCACGCTGTCGACAGGGCTGAGCCGCATCGGCGACGACTGACCGCGCTGGAGCACCGCCTTCATGGTTTCCATCCTCCACGCGGCGCGCGACATCGGCCGGGTGCGCGACATTTCGACCGTGCTGGTTCGGCACGGCTTCGGCGAGATCGTCCGGCGTATCGGGCTCGGCCGACCCAAGCGGCGTGAGGCCAGCAGCGACCCGAGCGCGCTCGGAACTTCTCCGGAAGAGGAAGCGCTCGGCGCGCGCGAAAAGCAGGAGATCTCACTGGCCGTGCGGGTGCGGCTGGTGCTCGAGGATCTCGGGCCGTCCTTCGTCAAGCTCGGTCAGATCGCCTCGACGCGGCCCGACATCCTGCCCATGGACGTGATCACCGAGCTCAAGAAGCTCCAGGACTCGGTCGCGCCGGTCCCCTTCGAGCAGATTCGCCAGCAGGTCGAGCTCTCGCTCGGCGCCGAGCTACCCGATGTCTTCGAGGAAGTCTCGGAAGTACCCCTGGCCGCAGCCAGCATCGCGCAGGTGCACCGCGCGCGCCTGCGCACGCCGAACGGACCCGCGGACGTCGCGGTCAAGGTGCAACGGCCGGGCATCGCCGAAACGATCGCGAGCGACCTCGACATCCTGCACGGCCTCGCCGCGCTCGTCGAACGCGCGATCCCCGAGAGCCGCACCTATTCGCCCGTGGGTCTCGTGCGGCAATTCGACCGCGCGATCAACGACGAGCTCGACTTCACCGCCGAAGCCGAGAACGCGCGGCGCTTTGCCGAAAACTTCAAGGGGTTTCGCACGATCCGCTTTCCGCGTGTGTACGACGAGGCCTCGAGCAAGCGGGTGCTCACGCTGGAGTACCTCGAAGGGCGCAAGATCGACGACGCCGTCGCGGCCGGCTACTCCGGGAAAGCCCTCGCGCGGAGCGCGCTCGAGATCATGGTCAAACAGATCTTCGAGGACGGCTTTTTCCACGCCGATCCCCACCCCGGCAACGTGCTCGTGCTGGGCGAGCCGGAGCAGCCCGTGCTGGCCCTGCTCGACCTGGGCATGGTGGGTCGGCTCAGCCCGCGCATGCGCGACCTGACCATCGACGTCATGGTCGGAGCGGTGCGGCGCGACTACGACGCGATCGCCGACGCCATCGTCGCCATCAGCACGCCGACCAAGAAGTTCGAGATGACCGCGTTTCGCAGCGAGGTCGCGACGCTCGCGGAGCGCTACCTCGGCAAGCAGCTCAAGGACATCGTCCTGGCCAGCTTGATCCGCGATCTGGCCGCGTGCGCCAGCAAGTACGGCCTGGAAATTCCGACCGACTTTCTGCTCGTCGGCAAGGCCTTGATGACCGTCGAGGGCATCGGCAAAGAGATCGACCCGGAGCTCGACGTCCTGGAAGAAGCACGACCCTTCTTCATGGCGCTCCTGCGCAAGCGCTACTCACCCGAGCGCATCGGCAACGAGCTCTTGCGCCGGCTCGAGAAGCTCAGCGACGCGAGCTATCACATGCCGCAACAGATCCAGGAGGTCCTGGAGGACCTGCGGCTCGGGCGCCTGCACATACGCAGCGAGGACCCGGTGCTGGCGCGTTCTTCCGATCGCCTCGGCCGGCGCCTGTTCTCGGGCCTGGTCGCCGGCTCGCTGCTCTTGTCCGGCACGTTGCTAGTGATCGCCGACTACGTGCGCCTGGGAGCGGCGCTTTTGTCTCTAGCGCTGCTCCTGGTGCTGGCTCACGCCGCACGCGACGCCTATGTCGGCTTTCGCGAACGGCGTTGAGCCGCGCCCGGGGGCGCGCACAAACCAAGCAAATAGGCGAGACCGCTGGCGTCGCTTCACGACGCCACGAGGGTCTCAGACTTTGCCGAAAAGAAGGAATGCGATCGCGAAAGCGAAAAGCGCGAGCGACTCCATCAGCGCCATACCGAGGATGAACGGCGTCTGAATGCGGTCGGCAGCGCCGGGATTGCGGCTGATGCCTTCGAGCGCCGCGGCTGCAGCGCGACCCTGACCGAGCGCCGCGCCGAGGACGGCGAGGCCGATTGCGAGGCCAGCACCCAGGGCGGCGTACGCCTGGGCACTCGCTGCGCCAGCTGCAGCACCCTCCTGCGCAAAGGCGCTCGTCGAAGCGAGGGTGAAGAGCGCAGCGGCGGTGAAGGCCAGCTTGTTCTTGGACATTTGCTCGGGTCTCCTTTTCACGGAATGCGGCGACGCTTTAGTCTTTTTCGACGCCGCTGGCTACGCTTTTTTGGGCGTGTGGTTCAGTGGTGAGCGGCGTGTTCGTCGTGGTGCATCGGCTCGGTAGCCAGGCCGATGTAAATCGCAGTGAGCATGCTGAATACGAGGGTCTGAATCAGGACCACCAGGACGCCCAAGATCATCAGCGGGACTGGCACGAACACGGCTACCAGCCCCAGAAAGATCGACAGCAGCAGATGGTCGACCGCCATGTTCAGCATGAGACGAACAGCGAGCGTGAGCGGCCTTACCAGGGTGGAAAACAGCTCGATCGGGAAGATCAACCAGGCCAGGTACCAGACCGGTCCCGCCATGTGCTTGATGTACGCGCCGCCGTTCGTGGCCAGGCCGTACACGTTGAAGAAGATGAACACGACCAGCGCGCAACCGAGCGTGATGCTCAGGCTGGTGGTGGCGATCGGGAAGCCCGGGAGCAGCGCCATCACGTTGCAAAAGAAGACGAACAGCGCTGACGCGCCGATGATCGGGAAGAACTTCTTCGCGCGGTCCGGGCCCATGATGCTCTTGGCCAGGTCGTAGAAGTAGCCGAGGAACACTTCCATGAAGGTGCGCAGGGTGAGGCGGTCTTCCGGAATCACCGCTTCATCCACCTTGGCCAGGCGCGCGCGCGCGCCGGCCGCGAGCGCCAGCACGATCACCGCGATCAGGATCGCCGTGGTGATCGGCTCGAAGCTCTGCCAGGACGGCTCGTGTTTCGCGACGAAGCTCTGGCCGACGTTGTGCGCGTTGTGCGCCAACGTGTCCTTGATGTGAGCCAGCAGATACGTGAGCCAGGATGTGTGATCGGGCATGTTTCTACGTCTCTTGTTTCGGGACGAAACTCATTTGCGCAGCGACGATTCCGAGCGGCAGCGCACCATAGCCGATGAACAGCGGCAGGACTTCCACCCAGTGACTCTTCACGAGCGCGTACACGGCGCCGAAGAGCAGCATGAACTTGAGCACGCCGACCAGGCCCCAGGGCACGTTCGGGTTCAGCTGGCCGGCGCGACCGCGCACCACGAGCGAAATCAGCCACAGGTGCGCGAACGCGAGCAGCGCGCCCGCGCTCAAGCTCAACATGGGGAGCAGCCCGGCGACGATGCCGGCCAAAAACGCGCCGCTCGCCCCGACCAGCGCGACTGACCACAGCGCGATACGCAGCGCGCCTTGTGAGTCAGTTTTCGCGGTCTTGGTGATCATCGGTGAAGTGCTTTCGGGCGTTGCGCGCTTGCTCTTCGGCTCTCTTTGCTTCGCGGTTGGCCCGCTTGAGTGCGAGCCAGATTGCGCGGTAGCCCGTGACAATCCCGAGACCCAGGCCGATCCAAGTCAGCCAGGGGTCGGTCCCGAGCTTGGCGTCCAACCAGCGCCCTCCGAACAAACCGAGGAGCACGCTGACGGCCAACTCGAGGCCGACAGATCCGTAATTACCGTAGCCTTTCCAGTAGGGCTGCACACGTGGCGCGAGGCCGGCGGTCGATTACCACGCGCGGCCCACGAGGGTCAACGGCGGCCCGAGAGGGCAGTGCTATCCTGCAGAACATGGCACGCCATGCCTTCGTTTTGCTTGCCGTAAGTGTCGCTTTTACGCACGTCGCTCGCGCCCAAGACAAGGCTCCGCAGCGTGCCGCACCCGTCGCGCCGGGCACCCCTGCAGCCGGAGCCGGGTCCGAGCCGGCGCCCGGGGCGGGACCGCCGCCCGAGTACTACGTCGAGCCGCCCGCGCCGTCGGGCGCGACCCGCAGCGCGGCT
>DATDJP010000251.1:0-6202 GCA_036520475.1 Polyangiaceae bacterium
CATAGCTTCAAGGACCCATGGTTCGTCAAGCTAGCGATGCTGGCGCTCGTCATCTGGTGGCAGCCACTGCACCCCCATTTGCCCGGACTGCTGTTTTTGTTGATCAAGCTTCTCGGGATTGCTTCCGTGGGCGTGAGTCTCGTCCTGCGTGCCAAGGAGCTGGCGAGCCGGGTAGTCGATTCTGGAGCCGAACCGGCACCTCTAGCATCGCCGATTACGGAAACGGCTCTTGAACGTGCATGATGCGGCGGCCGAGGTAGCAAGAGAGTCAGAGTGATCGCTGCGAGCCACGTGCGTCCAATCAACTCCATCTACGGCGCGCGCTCTGTAGCTCCGATGTCGCACGCGGGGCCTTGAGGTCGCGGAACGCCGCGCGCATCGGCGCGGATGCGACAGTCGCTCGTTGGAATCCGATCGATGAGCACGCTGCTCGCCGCCGGTAAGCTCGTTTGAACGGGTCCGCCGTTGTCGGCGAGCGCATTCGCGTGCGCACATCGTGCGAGAACCTAACGGCTCGACCTGAGTTTCACGGTTCGTTTGCCGTCATTCGAGCGTGCCGACTTATCGACGGCTGCCAAAATACTAACGCCTCAGTTCGACACCCACCCTGTACGGTGAAGGCACCACTGCTAAGCGCTTGGCGGACGCAGTTGATCGTGCGGTTGATATGAACGTCGAAGGCTTTTGGCGCGCTCGTGCGAACGTAGCGCTCGGACTGACCGCCGTGTGCGCTGAGAAGCTTTCGGGCTGCGGGGACGGCACGAACGAAAAGAAGACGGCGTCGCACGCTGCCACTGTGCGAATAGCTTTAGGCGACGCTCATGTTCACATTTGCGGCGTCGCGCTCAGGACGCGCTCGATCACTGACGCCTCTTCAGTACGCAGACACTGATGTCAGGGTTCTTTACACGAAGCACGTTTGCGTGAGACCGCATAGTTAGGAGTTGACATGTCGTTATATAATTCGGCCAATTCTCCGAGGGCGTTAATTGCTCGCGGGTTCTGTGGGCTTGCCGCCGCGCTAGTCGCAGGGTGCGGTGGAACCGAAAGCGGAGAGCAGACTCGCGCCAAATTGAGCGAGCAGCAGCAGCCCATTGGCGAAGCGGGATCGCTCAAAGTAGAGAATCCGGCGCTGTTCCAGACCGCCAGCGCTTGGTATTCGGTGAGCGCTTCGAACGCGACCGGCGCTGCGGTGGTCAAATGTAACGCCCAGGACCCGGTGTGGAAGGACGCGCAAGGGAATGCGCGCGCCTTTGCCTACCTTCCCGTTCGCAACGGGCCGAACCCGGAGCAGTTGGGCGATTGTTTCGATACGGACGCCGCGCCGCAGGGGCCTGGAACGTGGGCGACGCCGCTGCAGTCCGCACTCGACAAGGGCACGAACCAGAATGAACTGAACATGCAGTCGCCTTCCGTCGCGTCCTTCAGCTCTCTTCTCGGTGGAGCAGGGGGCCGGGTACTGCTGTACAGCGCCATCAGCAATACGACCGTGACGAACATTCCAGGCCAGAACAGGGTCGTCAGTCAGCGCTGCATTGGTCTTGCTTACAAACAGACCGGTAACGTTGCCGACTGGTTCCCGGGCAGCAGCATGCGAAGCACGCCGTTCTACTGTGCAGCCGGCAACGCAGCAGCGGCCGACCCGGAGTTCTTCATTGATGGGGCAACGCCGTACGTGCTCTGGCGCGAGGATATCAACGCGCCGGGCTGCGGCGCGAAGCTCCTGATTCGGCAGTTCGATCCAGCAACGCTCGGATTCAAAGCCGGCACGACCGCGCGTATCCTCGTCGACACGTCCAGCCAGAACATCGCATTCGCCGCCAAGAGTACGACGGCATGTCCTTCCGGCGGCCGCTTCATTGACAGCCCGACGATGGTCCGGCGTAGCAGTAGTGAGCTCTGGCTCTTTTTTGGCGGTAACCTGCGGAAGAGTAACGAATATGCGACCGCTTGGGCCAAGTGCGGCTCTAATGTCGTGAGCCCGGCACTTTGCAGCTTCGCGTCGCCCATCACCGGCACGACGGTCACGCAGGTCCGGCCGCTCTGGGGTTCTACCGCTCGGACGATCGGCGGCACGCCGTACTTCCCTTTCCAGGACCTCCTGGGCTTTGGAGGGTTGTCCGGCGTCGGGCCCACCGCTTACGCTACGGGTCATCAATACCGAGCGAGCACGCAAACTACGACGCAGATGGTATTTCGGCTCGACATCTCCGGAACAGCGCCGGCGATCCGCGAGACGCAGAAAGTGACGTGGCACGGCAAGACGCCGATCACGACTTCATTCATGCCCGCTTTCAGCCTGAGCGGAGCCAGCCTCGCCGAGCGTCCTTGGAACGTGATTCCGCCACCCGTGGTTCCACCAGCAGTGGATGCTTTGCCTGGGTGGCGCGCGGGACATTCCGGTTCGTTCAACGCAATAGGCGCGGACGGCACGCTGTTCGTCGCAGGAGACAGCCTGATCGCCAGCGCGCTCGAGCCGCGGTTCAACGATATGGTCGTCGGCGCTTATGATCCGAGGGCGGGTCAGTGGACGAACATTCCAATTCAAACGGTGCCGCTGCCGCTCAATCCCCTCCCTCCAGCAACGTCGATCCCTCTTCGAGAAGACGTTGCCGAGGGTTACACGGGCGCGGCGGTCGTCGATGTTCAGGGGCTGAGCGGACTCGGGCGGGATGCCATCGCCTTCACGGCAACGTGGGGATTCCCTGGAACCTACGAGGCTGACGGCATCGAGGAACCGCTGCCCGACGCCTGGCAGGAAAATCCTCCTCCGTCCGTCGGCATCTGGCCCGCCCTAGGCGTTCTCACCAAAACGAATGGAGTATGGGGCGTCGCTAGCGGCATCGGCAGCGACGGCAAGCGCTGGACGAACCAATGGACCGGTGGTCAGCTCTCGCGCACGAACAACATCGCACCGAAATTCGTCAGCGAGCAAGCGTGCCCCTGGGACCGATCGTTCGCAGGTGAGTACGCCGACCCGTCCAACAACTATCACGAGAGCACTTGTCGCGGCTTGAACGAGCTCGCGCAGCTGCCCCTGTCTCGTCATCTGGTCATCACGCAGAACCTGGGCTTCTATTTGCGGCTCTTCGCGTCCGGCTCACACGATGCGTCATGGGATCAGGCTCGTAAGTTCAATGGCGGTATCATGGTCGTGCAGCTCAGGCCCGGCCCTGCCGCAGGTCAATTCGAGCCGGTCATCAAGGCGCACTATCTGTTCCCCTCCATTCCTTCTCTCAATGTCCAGGTCAAAGAAGTGCAAACGGATCCGAGCGCCGCGCAAGACAAGAAAGCGGACGGCACCCCAGCGAATCCATCAGGCGGAATACCGACGAGCGAGCGCTTCAGCATCGCGTTCGACTTGACCCACCAGCTCTGTGACCCAGACAACGGCAA
The DNA here is from genome assembly GCA_036520475.1 of Polyangiaceae bacterium. Taxonomy (GTDB): domain Bacteria; phylum Myxococcota_A; class Polyangia; order Polyangiales; family Polyangiaceae; genus DATDJP01. The sequence continues at coordinate 3,397 of DATDJP010000251.1, forward strand.
CCCCTGTACGCCGGGGAAATGTAGCCCCAAGCCCGAGCACAACGCCCCTTGTGCGCCGCTAATCAACGTGATCCAAGAGTTCAGGTACAACGCGGCCGATGGCAAAATCGAGCCGGTGTCCGCACCCATCTTCCCGGGCAGCCGAAATTGGCCGGACTATGCCTGTGACGCTCGCCTGTTTGACTCGAAAGCGAACTGCGGAGGCTATGGGACGGCCTCGTACGACAAGGACGGCAACCTCTGGGCGATTGGTGATCGCGTGGGCATGTACACGCGCTCCGATCGCGCCTGGAGCGGGGACTGTGCGATCAACACGACGCTGGGAGACGATCTCGGTCAGTACACGTTCACGGACGAACACGGTACGGCATTTTGGGGCCGTAAGTGCCCGCCCCACTACGACTTTCCGGACCTGACGCAGTACAGCTCGATCGGCACTCAGCTCTCACCCGATACACGCTCGAAGACGATGGTGCTCACGCCCACTGCCCGGTCGGACCGAGCGCCGTCCGTGCAATGGAGCGGCACCACCTCGACATACAACGGGCTCTCTTTCCGTCTAAATGATGTGATCTCGACCAACTCGCACGTTCTGAACGTACCTGCCGGGTTTCTCGACACGAGACCTGGAGTTTTCGACGCGATGGGTACGATGTGGTGGGCAGCCGGTATTCGTGCCCTCACCGAAGCGGACTCCAAGAAGACGATGCCGAACTACATGGGTTCCGCGGATCTCGGAAGTGATCGCGCGGGGCTCAAACCATGGGTCGTCTTGCCTAGTGGTCCGGGAACGACGTTTATCCAGGCCGAGACGTTTGGCCGCAATTCTTTCGTTCCCGCGGCCGGCGTGAACAAGATCACGGGCGCTGCATGCGCGCCCACTGCTGCGACATGTACGATTCTCGTCGAAGACCAACACGCGTCCGAGCCCTGCCGCTGGTGGGTGACCGACGGGTGCTCAGGAAGTGAGATGTCGGGAGTGTCGCTCGAGAGCACGGTTCCGCCACCGGTGACGTATAAGGTGTGGGCCGCGTCGCCCGGGACTTATCAGGTGGTGTTCGTCGTGCGAGGGCCGGGCGGGGAGATCTGGATGCTCGCGAACAACGGCATCTGGACGAAGACGACGCTGCCCAGTTCCGAGAACTACACCTGGGCTCCGGCGGCCTCCCCGATCACGCTGAATCGCGGAGAAAATACGATCCAGATCAAGTCGTTTGGAGGCACGGGCCAGAACGGCTGGTACTTGGACAGCTTTGCGCTAACGCACTGAATGAAAGGAGGCGGGTTCCGCGAGGGCCCCGCCTGTGCCTCATCAAGGATCTGGGCGTGATAGCCGACGGCTGCTGAGCACCCGCGGCACCTTCCCCTGCTGCGCGGAGCGCAGCTTTGGGGAAGGTCGCGCCCGGAACGGGCGACGGGTTGGGGCAGCTCTAGCTCAGAAGAACGTGATGCCCTTGACCGCGCTTCTTGTCGTCTCGTCGTGTGGTCGATTGGATACGCCGTGACGAAGTTGAAGCACAGCTCGTCGTCGTCGCCGTTCGAAGGGCACCGTACGGGCTCCTCAAAAACTTCCGCGAGCTGGGTCGCTTTCTGCGTTTCGCATCTATCCCACCGGACAACAACGTCGCGGAAGCGTCGCTGAGGCGCGTTGCACACGCGGCAACTACTTGTTCTTCGGCAACGAGAATGCGGCAACGACTTCGCAGTGCTCTACACGCTCGTCTCCGCCTGCGAGAAGCATGGCGTCAGCGCCATCGACTACCTGACCGACGTGCTCACGCGAGTGCCATCCGTCCAGCAGAGTTCAGGAAGTGCTCCCGCACCTTTGGAAACCGCCGGACCGACCGCGTCCGCCGTGACCACGTGGCGCCGAAATGGCGTCTTTCCGCATATCTTCGGCTTCGACCAACGCTGCATCGTGCGGCTCGCACGATGCATGGTCCCGCCGCATCTTTCGAGGCGTCCTATTCGGGACGGTTACTTCAAGAAGTGCTTGGAGTCTGCTGGTTCAGCGACGTGAACACCGTCCTCTCGAGTGGCAATATCGTGTTCAGCGCGCGCACGGCTTCCGCGGCTGCGCTACAGAAGAAAGCGGAAGCGGCCATGGAAGCCGAGATCGGGCGAGCCTTTCTCACGATTGTGCGTCCGGTCGAAGTGCTGCGTGCTCTCCTCGAATCGGAGCCACACAAGCGGGGAGCACGAACACATTCATTTCGACTCTCCTTGGCTGCGGTTGCTTTCATTGTAGAATGGCAACATTCGAGTAACGCCCCGGCGCGGGGTCTCGGATGTGCTTCGGCCTGCAAATCCTCTCTCTCGCGAGGCTCTGCGGCGCACGCTCACATGGCAGAGCAGCGCTAGAATCATGGCGGACCAGAACGTCGAGGCGCGGCCAGCACCCGGGCTGAAGCTACATCCTCCGCTGTCTTCCGCAGCTGCCGCCGCGTGCAGGTGGACCCGCATCGCTGGGTGCCTGAGCACTTGCGTCCAGCGCGCACACGCTTTGAGGCCAGACGCCGGCCTGCGAGTAGTAGTTACAATCGCGTTCGCAGGCGGGCGCCACGCACGTCTTGACCCCGCTCACATCGGCTGCGCGGAGGACCGCTTCCCAAGTCTGACCGTCGTCGGCCGATCGCGCGACGGTATAGCCGTCGACAAGCGGATCAGTGATCGCATAGATGTGTCCATCGCGTTCTGCCAGAGCGCGTGCCGATACGCTCAGCGGCCAGGCTTGGAAGGACTTGCCGGCATTGCTGCTGCGAAATCCCTGCGGCCCGCTTGCAACCAGGAGCAGGTCGCCGTCCTG
>DATDJP010000252.1:0-46859 GCA_036520475.1 Polyangiaceae bacterium
GCCGTAGGGGGACGCGGCCACGGGGGAAGGGGGTGGCGCGCCACCGCGATTGCGACCTCCGCCGCGCAGCAAGACCACCGCCAGGAGCGCCAGCACGATCAAGCCGAACAAGCCGCCGAGCACGTACAAGATCGGGAACGGCGTGCTCGAGCCCTTCAGCTGAATGATGCTGTCTGCGGTCACGCCGCTCGTGCGCCGCGCCTTGTTGTCGTAGATCACGAGCCGCACTACGGCCTGATCACCGGAGCCGTGGAGCATCTTGTCCTTGTCCGGCGCTTCGAACTCGACGTACGTGTCGCTGGCTTCGATGGGGGTGCCACGCATGCCCATCGCGATCAGCTGTTGCTGGGTGCGTTTGGCCTTCTCGACGTCCGCGCCGGAGAGCGCGACGGGCACCTGCTGCCCGGACGGCAAGAAGTAGACTTCTGCGCGGCTCTTGTCGCCGCCCCAGCAGAAGTCGCCGTACACCTTGAACGTTCCGCCGGGATAAACACCGTCCTGGCGTTTGGCCATGTCCGCCGAGTACTGGAGATTCACGTCCAATGGCCACGTGGTCGGATCGATGCCGACGGGCACGTCTTTGAAGGTGTTGTCGCCGAGGATCGGCGGCTTCACGTTGTTGAACACGAGGCCGAAGGTCTGCGTGACACTGGGCGCGATGCAGCTGACGCGCCATTTCACGATGTGCATGCGCGAAAAACGCGTGCGCACGCTGTCGACGATGTTGCCCGCGCGCGCGGCGCCTTGCCCCACGCGCACCACGGAGAACAAGCCGCCGATCTCCGGGTTTGCCAGGTTCTGCATGAACTCGAGCGAGTTTTGCCTGAACTCGTCGTACGTCGCGAACGGCAGATACAGGCTGATGATGGGTACGGGCACCTTGGGCAGGGCGGTGTTGTCTTCGGGAAAGCGGCCGCCCGTCAGGTATTGTGCGAGCTGAATCGCGCCCGGGCCCGTGGTGGACGGATCCGCGCCGCCGAAGCCGCTCGAGAGCACGACCATGGCCTGATGCAGCGGCAGCTTGACGTCGTCGCCGACGTTGCCGAGCGCCTTGAAGCCGTCGGTCGCGGCGGTCTTGATGATCGTGAGCAGCGAACGATTGCGGCCGCGTGATGCGAACGTGCCCGGCACGGAGTTCACGAACGCCGAGGCTCGCGCCTTCTGCGCCGCCGGCATCCACTTGGAGTCGCGCACGACGCCGCGATCATCGAAGAACATGACGTTCACGATGTCGTTCGGCCCCATGCTCGCGACGAATCGATCCGCGATCACCTTGGCGTCCTGAAAGCTGCCGCCCATGCGGCGATCGGCGTCGACCAGGACCAGCCACGCGGTGCCCACGCCGGGCTGCTGCGAGCTGTCGCCCCACTTGGTGTGGCTGATGTACTTCGCGGGATTGTCCGTGCCGTCCACCTTCACGGTGAACACCGCGTTGGCGGCGGGGAACGGGAACGGCGTGTACAGCGCGAACGGCTTTTCGAGCGCGTCGGCCATGCAGTCGAACTGCGCGTTGCCGCGCAGCTCCGCGCAATGAGCGATGGCGTCGCTCACGCGCTTGCTCTGTACGACCTCGATGACGGTCGTCAGAATGGGGTTGCCGTTCTCCTGCGCAGTGCGCGGATCGATGCGCAGGATGTGCGCTTCGGGTGCGGCCAGAGCACGCACGGAGCAGAGGAGCGCGAACAGGAGCAGGGAGAAGGAGGATAGGGCTCTGGGCAGAGCCGAGCGGGTGTGTCGCATGCTGATGTTCCCGATTGTGTTCACACGATCTTGACGATCGCCACGAAACCGCCGAACCGAATCAAATCGCCGTCCCGAAGCTCGTGCCGCTTGCCCGCCTCGAGCTTGTGATCGTTCACGAACGTGCCGTTGGTGCTGCCCTGGTCTTCGAGCTTGATGCGCGCGGGACGCGCGGACGCGAGCAGCACTGCGTGACGTGACGAGGTCGTCGGATGATCGAACTCGATGTCCAGACCGTCGGCGGCACCTTTGCGCCCGACCACGGTCTGCCCTTGATGCACCGGCCAGAACTGGCCGAGCTCGCGTTCGTCGAAGCTCACGAGAAAACCCGCCAGCGCGACCGGGGAGTTGGGCGCGACCTGCTCCGGATCGGTCGGGGCCGCGTCGCGCTGCGCTTGCGTGCGGCTGGGTGCGAGCTGAACGGCTTGCGGCGGAGGCTGCGACGGCTCGGCGGGCGCGCCGTACTGCGCGGAGCTCCCTTCCGGGGCCCGGTAGTTGCCGGAGCTCCCTTCCGGCGCGCGGTACTGCGCGGAGCCTCCGCCCTGCGGCGGGCCGTACTGCGGGGAGCTTCCTTCCGGGGAACGGTAATTGCCCGAGCTCGCGTCACCACCGGGATACGCCGGTGGAGGCCCGGCGGCGGCTCGGCCCTGATCCGGCGGCGCAGTCGCAGCGAACGCTGCGGGATCGTGCCAGCGCGGAGGACCGCCTGGCGCCTGCCCCGGTGGCCCCGCCTGAGGGTCCGGGGCCATCGTGGCACCGAATGGGTTCAGGGCGTCGGGGCCAGGGGGAGGGCCGTAATTTTGATTGGGGGGCCCGTACGGACCTTGTCCGGGGGGTGGCCCGTAATGGGGCGGGGGTCCCTGCTGGGGCGCGCCGGGAGGAGCACCCCAGCCGCCAGCAGGAGGACCCTGTGGCGGCGAAGGCTGCGGCGAGTAGTGAGGCGGGCCCCCTGGCGGCGCATACGGCCCAGCCGGTGGCGTGCCCCAGCCGGGCGGTGCGCCAGGCGGTGGCCCGTACGGTCCGTGTCCACCCTGGCCCTGAGCGGGTGGAGCGGGAGCGGCGGCAGGATTAGGTGGCGGTGCCCAGCCTTGTCCGCCGGGGCCGGGGGCCGCCGCTGGCGGATGGCCCGGACCTCCCGCGGGAACTCCGGCGGGCATCGGCGCGCCGCAAGATTGGCAAAACTTGCTCGCTGGGTGATTCTGCATGCCGCACCGCGGGCACTGGACCATCGGCAACCTCCGGAGAGAGGAACAAACCCACTACTTTGCTACGCTTTTTCGCGAGCACTGCCAGCATAGCGCGTTTGTTCGTGACCAGAATAGTTCCCTTGCGGCATGCGCGCTCGCTGCCGCTAGCGCGACAGTCGGCTTAGGAACTCGCCGAAATCCGCAAAGACAGGAACGCGATCGGTACCGCGTGGGGTGGGGCCCCGCTGAATTCACTTCAGCGGGGCGGGGCGGCGCGTGCCGCCCCGATGGAAAGAGGGCCGATATGAACTGCGCGCTGACGCGGGCAGCGCGGCTTCAGCGGTCTTTTTCGTCTTGAACGCGCGCCGCTTTACCCGCGAGTGACCGCAGGTAACCGAGGCGAGCCTGACGCACGACGCCGCGTGACAGCACGTCGACCTTTTCGATGCGCGGCGAATGCAGCATGAAAATGCGCTCGACGCCGACGTTGAAGCTCACCTTGCGCACCGTGAAGGTGGAGCGAGCTCCGGCGCGATGCCGCTTGATGACGACGCCCCGGAAGATCTGCACGCGCAGCTTGTCGCCTTCCACGATCTTGTAATGAACGGCGATGGTATCGCCGACGCGAAACGCTGGCAGATCACTGCGCAGGGATTTGCTCTCGAGAGCGTTGATCTTGGGGTTGTTCGAGGACATGGCGAGCATCGGGGTGCGGCATTATGCATCCGGGGCTCCCCCCGTCAACGATAAGATCGGCCTCCCGCGGCGGGGGCTTGACGGAACTGCCTTTGGAGGCTAATCCCGCCATCCCCCCGGCCTGACAAGGTTTCTCCGCGCCTCAGCGGACCGCAGCGCCGGGTTCGAGATCGAACAGGAGCCCGCCATCATGAATCAGTATCCGGGCGTCATCGGCCGCAAGCTCGGAATGACGCAGATCTTCAACGAGGACGGCTCCGTCGTCGCGTGCACCGTGGTCGAAGCACGTCCGATCGTGGTCGGTAAGCGCACCCAGGACAAGGACGGCTACGACGCGCTCGTGCTCGGCACGGGAGCCGCCAAAGAGAAGCACACCAGCAAGCCGCTCGCGGGCACGTTCAAGAAGACGAACGTCGCACCGCAGCGCACCGTGCGCGAGCTGCGTTGCCCGGCAGAGCTGGTCGCGAAGCACGAGATCGGTCAGGAGCTCAAGCTCGAAGAGGTGTTCGAGGAAGGGCAAGTCGTAGACGTGCAGGGCGTCTCGCGCGGCCGCGGTTTCACGGGTGTCATGCGCCGTTACCATTTCGCCGGCGCGGTCAACAGCCACGGCACCCACGAGTACCGCCGTCACGGCGGCTCGATCGGAACGAACATGACTCCGGGCCGCACGCTGCCGGGCAAGAAGATGCCGGGACAGCACGGCAACAAGAAGACCAGCGTGCTCAACCAGAGCATCGTCAAGATTCTCGCGGAGGAGAACATGGTGCTCATCCGCGGCGGCATTCCGGGATCACGCAACGGCCTGGTGCTCGTGCGCGGCGCCATCAAGCGCCGCGGCGGCAAACCCGCAGCCAAGTGATCGCGAGCGGCAGAGGCCGCTCTGGCTTGGTGAGCGCGAGATAGCGTGTTCGAGCGCGGGCTCGTGCCATTTCGCGCGGAGCGCGTCCTCTGCGACGACCAGGACGTGCTGGTCGTCGACAAGCCGTTCGAGCTCGCCGTTCACGGTGGCGACGAGAGCTTTCCAGACGACGCCGTGCGCCGGCTCGCGCTGCTCTTGTCCGAGCAAGGTCAGGACCCGTACCTGGGGGTCCACCAGCGCCTCGACAAGGCGACCTCCGGCGTGCTCCTGTTCACGCGGCGCCGTGAGCTGAACGCGCGCGTCGCCGAGGACTTCGAGAAACACGCGATCGAGCGCGTCTACGTGGCGGTCGTGACGCTCGGCTCCCGCGCGCGCCTCCAGCAGCGAGGGCGGCTCGAGCATCGCCTGCTGAGCGCTCCGGGCGAAGCCACGCGCGTCGTATCGCAGGGAGGAAAGTCGGCGATCACCGAGTACCGCGTGCTGCGCCGCGTACAGGACCGTGCCCTCATCGAGCTCCGGCCTCTGACGGGACGAACGCATCAGCTGCGCGTGCAGCTGGCGCACTCGGGCGCGGCGATCGCTGGAGACACGCTGTACGGCGGAGCCCGCGCTCCCCGGCTGCTCTTGCACGCGAAGTCCTTGGGGGTGCCGAGCCTGACGCGGCGCTTCGTCGCCGAGCCGCCCGTCGAATTCGACGACTGGCTCGAGGGTCGTCGTGCCCAGCTGGGCGGTCGCGACACGTTGGCGTGGCGGTTGCGAGACGCGGCCTGCCGTCGCTACGCGCTCGATCGCGACACGGATGCATTCCGTTTGAGCAACGGCGCGGGTGACTTGCTCCCGGGCGTGATCATCGATGGCTACGCGGGGTATGCGGTGCTCGCCGTCTCCAGCGAGGCGGCCTTCGCGCGGCGCGACGAGATCGCAGAGCAGCTCATCCTGCTGGGCGCGCGGGGTGTGTACCTGAAAAATCACGTGCGCAGCGATCTGCGACGCGTGGCGCCGCAGGAGCTCGCGCCGATCGCACCGATCGCCGGCGCTGCTTGCCCGGACGATTGGGTCGTCAGTGAACACGGAGCGCGCTTCCGCGTCAGCTTGAACGACGGGCTGTCCACGGGGCTGTTCGTCGACCAACGCGACAACCGCGGCCGCGTGCGCGCGCTGGCGAGCGGCAAGCGCGTGCTGAACCTGTTTTGTTACACGTGTTCCTTCAGCGTGGCGGCGGCGCTCGGGGGCGCGCGCGAGACGCTGAGCATCGACCTCTCCGCGCGCGCCCTGTCACGAGGCCGTGAGAACTTCGAGCGAAGCGGCATCGAGGGGAACCATCGCTTCCTGAAGGAGGACGCGCTCTCGTGGCTGCAGCGCGCGCGCCGCAAGCAGCAGCACTTCGATCTGATCGTGCTCGATCCGCCGAGCTTTGCCACCATCGGAAAGGGCGAGACGTTTTCCGCAGCGAGCGGGTACGAAAAGCTCGCCGAAAACGCGCTGGCGCTGCTCGCTCCCGGAGGCACGCTGCTGGCGGTGACCAATCACAGGAAGACGTCGGAGGCGGCGTTCCGGCGGCTCCTGGACGCGGCGGCGCGCGCCGCGCAGCGCCAGGTCGCAACTTTGAAGTCGCTGCCTTCGGGCCGGGATTGCCCTCCCGGCGAGCACGGCGCCGAACCCAGTAAGAGCGTGCTAATCAGCGTGGACTGACATGTCGCGCCGCAAAAGCCCCTACGCCCGGCCCGATGCGCGGACACGCGCCGCCAAGGCAGGCGGATACCCGGCGCGGAGCGTATTCAAGCTCAAGGAAATCGATGACCGGCTGAAGATCTTTCGCCGTGGCATGCGCGTCCTCGATCTCGGCGCATCCCCCGGCTCCTGGACGCTGTACGCGAGCGAGCGCGTCGGCGCCGAAGGCAGGGTCGTCGCGGTGGACTTGAAGGCGGCGGAGACGGCGCTGCCGGCGAACGTCACCTGGATCGAAGGCGATGCGTTCCAGCTCGCAAGTGTCGAGCTTGGCCGCGCCGCGCCCTACGACGTGATCGTGAGCGACATGGCTCCGAGCACGAGCGGATCGAAGGTGCGCGATCAGGCGCAGAGCTTCGAGCTGTTCATGCGCGCGCTCGACGTCGCACAGGCGCTCGGCAAACCCGGCGCGCATTTCGCGGGAAAATTGTTCATGAGCAGCGACTTTCAGGCGGCCCGCACGGCCCTCGCGCGATCATTTGGTAGCGTCAAGGTCGTGCGTCCGGAAGGCACGCGCCAACAAAGCTCGGAAGTGTTCCTGGTCGGACTCGCCCTGCGAGAGCTGGCGTCGCCCGAGTAACCCACGTAGTCGTGGACGAGGTCGTGGACGTTGACGTGAACGCCTGACGTGAACGCCTGACGCTGACGGCTGCTGATAGTGTAAAATGGTGCGGTGTCGGTCGCTTCCGCGCATTCGGCGATACTCAACCGAACTGACAGAGTGGCGCGCCGGAGCTGCTCGGAGAGGGCGCCGTACCCCTCTAGGCGTGCGCTCGGCGAGGGAGTCGGACAATGCCAAGAATTGAACAGCGCATTGGTAGGCTCCCAGGCGCTGGAAACCGAACATACTTCGCAATCGGTCCGCAGGCGGCTCGGTTGCTCCTTTCGTCAGCGACAGCGTCAGCGACTACGACCACGACCACGACCACGATGGAGCGGTTCGTGTGCGCGCCCTCACTTCGCGAGCAGCGGCAGTACGTTGCGGGGATCGCACACGACGGTGCGCGCGTTCTGGGAGAGCTCGCCGCCCGCGAGCTGCCGGACGTTCACCTCCGTCCGCACGCGCCGCACTTCCAGGTGCAGATGAACCGCGCCCGGGCTGCCGGAATCCCCGACGAAGCCGAGCAGGGCGCCTTCACGCAAGCTACCACCGCGCCGCAGGCCCGGGGCGGTGCCGTCCAGGTGACCGTAGATCACGATGTACTCGCGCAGGCCGCCGCCTTCGCGCAGCATGTGCAGCGTGACCACGGAAGTGCCGAATAGCGGCCCCGTGTACAGCACTTCCGCGTCGCCGACTTGATGGGTGAGGTGAACGAGGCGCACTTCGGTGCCGCGCTTCTGCGCGATGTCGACGCCGCCGTGGCCGACGGCAGAGAGCTCGGCACCCCGCCGCTGGGAGGCGTCTGGCAAGTGTAGATCATAACCGCTCAAGACGAAGGACTGCCCGGGGATGGGCGGGACGGGCATGCGGTACAGGTCGTAGCTCGCAGGGCGCTCCGGCCGGCGCGGGATCTGATCGTAGACACGCCAGCGGCCTGACCGCTCCCGGTGGACATTGGACTTCGCGGTGAGCTCTTCGCCCCCGGCGGCTTCGTTCGGCACGGGAATGCAGACGTGCGCGTCGGGCAGCGTTCCGGCGGGGCAGCCGCTCTGGAGCGGCTGATTGCCCGTACGCCGCGCCTTGCCAGTCACGCTCGGGGTGCTGGGCGGGGTTTCGAGCTCTGCCGCTCGAGACAGGCCGGAGAGAACGGCGACGGCGACGCCCGCGCGCACCCAGGGGGACACGCTCCGGAACTTACAATAATTTCCAGGTTTGATCCCATCTTGTCCTATTGATAGCCCCGGAGGCGCTTGGTTCTCACCGAAAAGCTCAATCCAGCCGACGCGGCCGTCATGGAAACGTTCGTGGTGCCGCGTTACCTCGCCTTGTTCGGCGAGCTCTGTCTCGAAATGCTGCTCGCGGACGAGTCCGCGCGCATCCTGCACGTCGGCTGCCGCACGGGTTATCCGGACCGGTGGATCCTCGAGCGCATCGACGGCGCCAGTATCGTCGGTCTCGACGCGAGCCTTCCCGCGCTCGAGCTCGCGCGCAACAAGGCAGCGGTGCTGGGCGCGACCATCGAGTACCGCGTGGCGCACGAGCTGCCCACCGAGCTCGAAGCGGATCTGTACTCCCACGTGATGACCCTGCATCCGCACGCCTCGTCGGAGGAGCGCCTGTGGCTGTTTCGCGGCATGGCCGAGCTCCTGTACACGCAGGGTCAGGCGCTGGTGGCGCTGCCGCTGCGCGGTTCGTTCCAGGAGCTCCTCGATCTGTGCGCGGAGTACGCGCTCAAACACGATGACGCGGCGCTCACCGATGGCCTCGAACAGGCCCTCGAGTTCTGGCCGACGATCGAGTCGCTCTCGGAAGACTTGGAAGCCGCAGGGCTCGATGACGTGGACGTCGAGATCCGCCAGACCGAGCTCGTGTTCGACAGCGGGCGCGCGTTCATCGAAGATCCAGCGACGCGCCTGCTGATTTTACCGGAGCTGCGCACGGCGCTACAGATTCCGGATTTGACCAAGCCGCTCGAGTACTTGCGCGACGCCATCGACAAGTACTGGTCGGAAACGAGGTTCACTCTGAGCGTTAACGTCGGCTGTGCGAGCGCACGAAAGCCGTAGAACGGCTGCGCTCTCAATAACGGTACTGCCAGAGCAGGTCCAGGCCGGCGCCCAGGGTGCCGTACTCCGTGCGCAGCGACCAGCGCGGGCGAAAACGCCAATCGATGGTGCCGCTCAGGTCCGTGTCGTCGGCGTTCGGAGTGTTCGCCTGTGCATTCAAGTCGCGCAGGCGATACGTGCCTTCGAACCAGACTTTTTCGCTGAGGCGTACGGCGGCGGTGTACGTCGATTTGTCCGCACTTTCGGTCGTGCCGGCGCGAAACTCGACGACGGTCCCGAGCGGCGTGCCGCCGAAGAGCTCCTGGAAAGCGGCGCTTCCCACGCTGCCCACGCCGGCGATCGCGGCCGCTCCGCTGCCTGCGCCTTCCGATTCGGACAGGCTCGTGCCTGCCAGGAGCAGCGCGAGCGGGTTCGAGCTGGGCGGCTCGCTGCGAAATAGGTAGTTGGCTTCCTTGAACGGCCCCGAAAGATCCACGAACACCAGCGTTCCATCCGGCGTGCTGGTGCGCGCGGTAATGTCCACCCACGGGTTGTCGTTCTCGCCGGTGTTGAACACGATCTCGCCGCGCTCGACCTCGAAGCTCTTGCCGAACAGGATCACGCGACCGGTGCGCTGCCCGTCGTTCAGATCGATGCGACCGCGGATCTCGACCTCGTCCTCGATGTGAAGCTCTGGTGCACCCGAGAGCGGAATGGTCATGTCATTTCGAACCAGGGTCACGTTCCGAGCCAGATTGAACGTGACGATCCACGGCAATGCCTCGGAGTCGGGATCGATGAGCGGCTCTCGTAGCGGCTGCTCCACCTCGATCTGATCGTTTTCGTCGATCGGGAGCAACCCTCGACCCGAAGCGCGAGGGAGCGACGCGCGCAAGTTCGACAAGCTCACGGTCATGAGCATGCGATCGGGTTCGTGAGCGAGCTTCATGCTCGCGCTGCCCGTCACGTACGCCTGCGTGACGCCCTGCACCAGAACGGGCATCGGACGGCGGATGGCGAGATTGCTCGAGCCGCTGTGCAAGCGCAGCCCGTCCAGGACGAGTAGCGCGTTGCCTTCGAGGTTCTGCTGCTCCGAGCGCGCCTTGGCGGTCAGCTTCGGGATGCGAATCGTGGTGAAGCGGCCGGTGTTGCGCGAGCTCGCGCTGAAGTCGACGTCGCGGAGCTCGAGACCGAGCGCCGGAACGGTCAAGGTGCCGTCCCGCATGCTGGCGTCGCCGCGGATGTCGGCGGTCCAGCGCTTCTGGTCGGGCAGCTTCGGGTCGGGCTCGAGCCCGAGCTTTGCGGTGAGGTCCGCGTCGATGCGGCCCTGCAGGTGAGTCAACGTGCCGCTCAGGAGTGGCTGCAGGAGCACGGAGTCGAACGACGTGGCGCTGACCCGGGCGTGTAGTGGCTCCGACGCCGGGACCCCCGGAATGACGCCTTGCCACGTGAGCGGTGCGTCGAGTGTCGCATCGAGCCGGCCACGCTCGCTCGAGAACTGCAGGCGGCTCTCGAGAGTGCTGCGCTTCGAATGCATGTGCAGTCGACCGGTCCCAATGGACACCTGGTCCACCCGCGTGTCGCGAATTTCGATGTCGGCCTCGAGCTGCGGCACGACGCCGGTGCGCTCGAGATAAAAGCTGCCATAGGTGCGGCCGGAGACGTGGTTGTCCGCGAGTGCCGGCACGACCTGAACCGGTAGTCCCTGCAGGACCAAACGCGCGTCTCCGGTCCAGAGCGGACGGTTCCCGGTTGGCTTGGCGAACAGATCCTCCCAGCGCACCACGCCTTTGGTGCCGAATTCGGCGACAAGCTGCCGGCTCTGAAATACCTCCGCCGAAGCCACGAATCGGCCGCTCGTCTTCTCGTATTCGGCGTTGCCCTGCACGTTCACGGGAAGAGCCAGCGTGCTACCGAGCACGGTGACGTTCTTGGCGTCGAGCGTGACGCCGAACTTCGGCGCTAGCAGCGTGCCGCCCAGCGCGGCGCGGCCGCCGACGAGCCCCGAGAACATCTCCGGTCGAAGCTCGAGCGGCAGTCGCTCCAGGTTTTGCTCGGGCACCGACACCACGATGTTCACGGGCACATCCAGGAGCTGCGTGCCGAGCTGTCCGGGAGCCTTCACGAACTCTTGCAGATCGAGGAGCCCCGTGGCCTCGGCGCCCACGAGAATGGCCCCTTGATAGGCCACCGCGGCGCGCAGGTCGGCGGTGCCGGTCGCGCCGTCTACCGCGCCGCTGGCGAGGAGCTCGAAGCTCGTCAGCTCGAGCGACGGCGCGTCGACGCCAGCTGGGGGGGCCTGCACGACGGCGAGCCCGCGCGTGCCGAGCGCATCGACATGAACGCTCGGTAGCGCCGCCGGCACGCGCCGCTCGACGCGCAGCCGCGCGTAGCCTTGTCCGCGGATCTCTTCGACGCGCGCGCTCTCCGGCATGAAGTACACGGCGTTCGCCAGCTCCACGCGATCGAGCTGGATCTCCGCGGTACCGAGCAAGTCCCGCCATGCCGCCGGATCGCTCACGTGACCCCCTAGCTGGGTGTCCCAGGTCGCGCCGAACGCACCGATGTCTTGCACTTGACCCGAGAGGTCGCCGGTGACGTTCTGATCTTCGAGGTTCGCGTTCATGCGCAGGGAGATACCGGCGAGTGAGCGGAACGTGCCGTTGCCGAGCGCCACGAACACGCGGCCGCGCTGCACGTCGCGCCCTGCGCTCACGTCGGCGGTGACGCGCAGCTTGCCGCCGACGACCCCGCGCGGCAGGCCGAGCACACGCGCGAGCTCGTCGAGGTCGAGCTCGTTCGCGTCGACTTTCGCTTCCAGCAGGTTCGGTCGCAGCCGGATCCAGCCGTCGACTCGGCCGCCCGCGCCCTCGAGGTGAAGCTCGGAGAGCTCGAGGTTCCCGCCGCTCAGATCGACGCTGCCGACCTGACCGCGGAGCGCCACGCCTTCGCGCTGGACCTCGAGCTCGAGCGCGTCGATGCGTGGACCGCCATCCGTCACGACGGTGCCCTTGGCGTTCACGCTCGGGCCGAAGTCGTCCTCGAGGCGCGCGCTGACGACGGGGGCGCGTGCCGGTCCTCGTGCTCGTGCAGTGACGCGGCTGAACGCGAAATCTCCGGCGCGGAGGTCGCGCCCGCGCAACAGCGCGTCGACGTCCAGTCGCTCGGGCCGGTTCAGCGGGCCGCGCACGCGCCCGCTCAGCTGTCCGTTGCGAAGCCCGAGGTCGGCAAGTTGCAGGTTGTAGACTTCCGCGTTCACTTTCGCGTCCAGCTGCGTCTTTTCGATGCGCCCTTGCATGCGGATGTCCAGCTCGCCGCGCGCGTCCGTGATCGGGCGCAGGCGCGGGGCGCGCTGAATGTTGAAGCGTCGAGCGCGTGCGTCGAAGGTGATCACGCCGCCCGGCTCGACGGCGAAGTCGACCTTCGTCGGCATGCCGGGCTCGTGCAGAGTCGCTTTGGCGTCGAAGCGGCCGGCGGTGAGCGTGCCCGTCACGTCGATGGGCGGCACGACCTGTCCCTCGATCTGCGTCTCCTGCGTCGTGCCGTTCACGTCGACGACGAGCTGTCCTTCCTTGCTCCAGATCGCCAGCGCCGTGTCCGCGTCGATGCTCGTCCGCGGCACCTCGGGCCAGATCGCGCGCAGATCCAGGCCGCGACCCTGTACGTCCAAATCGAGCCCCACGTTTCCCGAGAGCCGCAGCTGTCCGCTGGCGGTGATGCGCGCGTCGCCGATCGCGAAGCGCCCGCTGGTTTGCAGCACCGGGGGTTCGCCGGTGGCTTCGAGGTGGGCCGAGATGTCGTCGTTTACCGGGTAATCCGGCAAGAACGCGCGTAGCTCGCTGGCCTTGGCGCGCGGGATGTCCGCCGTGATGGTCATCTGGTTGCCATCGACGCGCAGGAACGTGCCGACGGGGACGCTGCCGAAGTAACCGTCGAACGTCCACCAGATGGGGCCCGGCGCGCGAATGTGCACCGACGACGTCCCCGCCGCGTCCACGCCGCCGACGCCGCGCATCACCGTGCCGAATTTGGGGATGTCGATGGCCGCACCTCGCGGCGTCACGAGCACCGAGCCGCGCACGCCGGCGACCTGCGCTTCGAGCGTCGGCGAGGTCCCGATGTTGCCTCGTCCATACGCGCGTCCGATCTCGATGACCGGCATCCAGAGACGCACCTGGCGTTTCGGCCGCAGCCGCTCCGCTTCCGTCTCCGGAGGGCCGGGCACCGGCGTGAACGCGCCGATGATAGTCGGCTCAGCGCTCTTGGGATCCGGGATCAGATAAGCGTCTGCCTGCTCGACGCGAGCGTGTGGAATCACGATCGTGATCCGATCGCCGCCGAGCAGCACCTCGCGCAAGATGTCCGGCACGTTGGCCTTGGCGCGCAGCTCGTCCACCTTGAGCACGTTCTTGCCGTACACGTCGTACACCTCGAGCTGACGCGCCGTGAGCGAGTAGGCCGTGAGGTGCTCGATCGTCCCGATCGAGATCCGCCCCTGGAACGTGTTCGTCAAAAAGGCCGCCAGCGTCTTGGCCGCGAAGCGGCGTCCGACCGGCAGATCGATGTGCAAGAACTCCGCGAACGCTGCGGCCGCGTCGAACACCGCGGACAGGCCCAGCGCCGCGAGAGCGTGTGCGAACAGCCGCAGCGCGCGCGTCGTCCGCGGCGAAGCCATCAGAAGGCCTCGGCCAGGGCCAGGTGAATCGCCAAGTCGAGCCCGAGGAGCTTGCCGGCTCGGCCTTCGTCCTCTGGCAGCTTACTGGCGCCGACCTTCTGCATGCTCGGGACGCGATAGCCGATGTCCAAGCGCAGCGGGCCGACGGGCGTCTCGTACCGAACGCCGGGTCCCACCGAGAGGTGCGGAACAGTGAAGCGGAAGTTGGCCTCGCCGCTAGTCACGTCACTGGCATCTGCAAAGGTGACCATCGACAGCGGTCCGCTGACCGGAAAGCGTACTTCGAAAGAGGCTTCCCACAAGGTGAGGCCGCCCGTGGGCCGGGTGCAGCCGCCGATGTTCTCCTGAAGGCGGCAGTCCAGCCCTGTTGGAACCAAGAATCCGACGGGTCCATGCGGACCTACACCTCGAAACGAGTAGCCGCGGTTGGAATTCGCGCCACCCGAGAAGAACGCGCGGAACAAGAGTTTGTGCTGGTCCTCGATGGAACGTGCGTCGCCGGTGTCGACGTCGTCGTCACTGAGGGTCCCACCGTAGTCTCCAGGAAACAAAAGGCCGACGGTCGCGCGCGCCGCCAGCGTGATCTTCCTTCGGAGCACCGAATGATACAGCCGAAGCTCGGGGCGAATGCGCACGTCGGACACGGTGCCCTGGAACACGTAGCCGGCGACCTGGAGCGAGTTGCTGATGTAGAACCCGCTCTTCGGGTGCAGGCGATCATCGCGAAAATCGAGGATGGTCTCCAGCTCCGGGAAGGACACCTGCACTTGATCGAGGCCATCCGGAATGTCGCGCTGATACATGAAGGGAAAGTTGGCCTGCCAGTTGTAGGAGACCCTTGCGTACAAGTGATGATTGAAGAACGCGCGCTCGAGGCCGGTCTGCGCTCGGACTTCGTGATAGCCGACAATCGGCTCGAGGTCGGGATCCGGCGGTTCTTCGCCGTCCACCGGCGAGAGATCGTAGAGCAGTGGATAGACGTTGTATTCGCCCGCGACGAAGCCCGTCGTGCGGCCCTCGATGAACGCGCGCTGCCGCAGATCGACGCGAATGCGATTTTGCGGGAGCAGCCTGGTGGGCATGCGACGGTTGGTGAAGCTCGTGGGGAAGTAGGTCACGCCCGGACGCGTCTCGATCGAAAACTGGCGTAGCCCGCCGAGAAAGTTGCGGTCTTCCCAGCCCGCGCGCAGGTGGTTCGACAGCGAGATGTTGTCGGCGCGCACGCCCCCTCCCAGGCGCACGGCGCGCAGCGCGCTCTCGCGCACGATCACGTGAATCGGAACGATGCGCGTGTTCGGCTTGCTCGTGTCCTGACGGATGTCGACGCTGGCGAACACGCCGAGCTCGTTCAGGGCGTTGCGCGCCTCCTCCACGTCGCCGCGCGCATAGGGCTCACCCTCCTCGAAGAGCAGGTTGGCGCGCACGCGGTCTTCGGGAATTTCGCTCAGGCCCGTGATGCGGATCGGGCCGTAGCTCGCGAGCGGTCCCGGCTCGACCTCGAAGCCGACGTTGGCCTCGTGGCGCGCGACATCGACCTCGGCCTTGCCCGTCACCTTCACGAACGCATAGCCGCGATCGCCCAGCGCTTCGGCGATGGCCTTCTTGGAGTCTTCGAACGAGACCTCGTCGAAGACGGCGCCGGGCTCGAGCTTGCGCGCGCTGAGCGCCGCCGTGGCGACGTCGAACGGCAGGTGCTCGATGCCGGAGATGCGCACCGATTTCGTGACCACCGGCGAGCCTTCGCGAACGCGAATCTGCACCTTGACGCCGTGATCTTCGGGGTCGTCCGGGTCGTCGCGCACGACGCGCGCCGCGGTCACCTTGGCCTCGTAGTAGCCGCGGGCTCGGTAGTAACGCTCGATGCGCTCGAGATCGCGCGCGAGCACCGTCTCGTCGAATACCTCGTAGTCGAAGAAGACGCCGTCGAAAATCCCGAGAAACCTCGACGACTCGACGGTCGCGAGCCCTTCGAGCACTTCGTCCGGATCGACGACCTTGGGGTCGCCGCCCGTGTCCTGGCTCGTGAGCTCGACGTCCATCACGACGTCGCGGGTGCCGCGGTATCCGCCGCACGCCGAAAGGAACGAGCAGAGCGCGAGGAACAGGGCGACGCGCACGTCGCCTCACCGTAGTCACGCGAGCCTCGATTCGCCAGAAAAACGGCGGGGCGGGGCGAGTGTGATGAGTGAGCGGCTGCTACATGCCGGGCAGCGTGGCCTTTTCAGCCGGCAATTCCAGGTAGTTGATCTTCTCGAGCGTCAAAAGCCCCATGATCGGATCGGCTTCCGCGCCGGTCGACGATTTCGTGAACGTCGTGCTGTAGTCGCCGGTGACCGTTACCTTGGCGCCGGCCGCCGGAATCGGAAACGGGATCGAGACCCCCCAGAGCTCGTCTTGCGTCAGCTTCTCGGGTTTCGCGTCCAGCTTGTGGCGCTTGTAGTCGTTGATCGCGTCGAACAGGTTCGCGAAGTTCGACGCGAAGCCCATGACCTTGATGGACTCGCCGATGGGCGCATCCTTCGTGTCCGCGATCCAGAATGCCGGGATCGGGGCCTTACAGTTCTCCGGGTCGGCCTTGCCGGTCCGGTGCACGGCGCATTCGGGCGCCTCCCCCAGATTGGTTTTGGTGATGTACCCGGTAATGCTGATTTTCTTGCCGAAGACGTCCTTGCGGTGAATGCGGCTGCGCAGGGAGTAGCTGGCGCCCCAGATCGTGTAATCGTCGCCAGCTTTCAGAGGCTTCTGGCTGACGTTCGGCACCGGGGGCAGGCTCGCTTTTGCGCCGCTCGGAGCCGGGCGGGGCTCGTACTTCACCTGTTCCTCGTTGCCGCAACCGGCCAGAATCACAGCCAGCGCGGGCGCAAGCGCCTTGACACACACGGAACGGGCACGAAGCGACATGTTCAGAGGCCTCCTCCACGACGGGCTCGAGAGCCCGCAAACTTTTGAATCGGCCAGACAAAACTGGCCCGGACTCGTTGAAACCGGCCCTATCACGGTAGTCTGCGTTCGACCGTCACTGCAAGAAGCGGG
Source organism: Polyangiaceae bacterium (assembly GCA_036520475.1). Lineage (GTDB taxonomy): Bacteria > Myxococcota_A > Polyangia > Polyangiales > Polyangiaceae > DATDJP01. Next base: position 16,565 of record DATDJP010000252.1, read on the forward strand.
TGTGATCCTTTTGCTTTCTGGGGATGCCTGGCGATCGGTGCCAATGTGGGTGGCGGTGCGGAGGAGCTCTGTATAGCGCGCGCTGGCGGCCGGGCACAAAGCGAATTGACAAGCTTTTTCGAGCGATTAGCGTGAGTCCAGGTGTCGCGAACGATCGTCGTGGGTGACGTGCATGGCTGCGCGGCCGAGCTCGAGCTGCTGCTGGAGAAGCTCGCGATCTCCACTGCGGACCGCGTTCACTTCGTCGGTGACCTGGTGGCGCGCGGTCCCGACACGCGCGGCGTGCTGCGCATCGTGCGGACCCTGGGAGCAAGAGCCGTGATGGGGAATCACGAGCGCCGTCTGCTCGCTGCCCGCGCCTCACGGCAGCTCGGCGAAAAAGCACCGCTGCTCGGGCAGGCTCACCTCGCGCTGATGCACGAGCTCGACGATCGAGACTGGGCTCTGATCGAGAGCTTGCCCTACTACCTCGACTTGCCCGAGCACGACCTCCGCATCCTGCACGCGGGAGTCGTGCCTGGGATCGCCATCGAGGAGCAGGACTCATTCTGGCTCACGCACCTGCGCTCCGTAGATGACCGCGGAAAGCCATCGGACCGCTCGAGCCCGGAGCGCTGGGCCAAACGCTACGAGGGTCCGCCGCACGTGGTGTTCGGTCACGACGCGCGCGCCGGGATTCAGTTGCATCCGTGGGCCACGGGGCTCGACTCGGGCTGTGTCTACGGCAGGGAGCTCACGGCGCTCGTGCTCGAGCCGGGCCAAACGCCGCCACCTGCTGCCGAACGCGTGCGGAGCCTGGTGTCCGTGCCGGCGCGCGCGCGCTACTTCGTTCCCTGACGGAGCCGTGGATGGCGCGTTTGGTTCGTGTCGCGGTTTCGATGCTCCAAGCAGGAGAGCTCGCGCTCGACGCTTCGGCATCGCACTACCTCGTGAACGTGCACCGCTTGCCTGCGGGAGCGCGCTTCGTCGTGTTCGATCCAGAGCGTGCGCTGGAGGCGGACGCAGAGCTCGTCATGGCGAACGAGCGGCGCGCCGTGTGCCGGCTGGGTCCGCCGCGTCCGGCGCGTGCGCTCGGCACCGGCTCGGTGACGCTTTTGCAGGGCGTGGGCAAGGCCGACAAGATGGATCAGGTGGTCCGCGACGCGACGGCGCTCGGCGTGGCAGAGATCGTGGCGGTGGAGTGCGCGCGTAGCGTCGTGCGGCTGCGAGACAGCGGACGCAGCAGAGAGCGCGCTCAGCGCTGGCGCAAGATCGCCGTGGAGTCTGCGCGACAGTGCGGGCGCGGGGACGTTCCACGAATCGGCGAGCCGCTCGGCGTCGAAGCCGCGCTGCGGGAGCACGCGCCCATTCATGCGCTCGGCTGGCTCTGCGACCCGACGGCCTCGCTCTCGCTCCGCGAAGCGCTGGAGAGCTTTCGCCCCGAGCGGAAGACACTGGTGTTCATCGGTCCGGAAGGCGGATTCGATGATGGCGAGCGCGTGCTGGCTCGAGAGGCGGGTTTGACTCCCGTGCGGCTCGGTCCGTTCACCTTGCGTACCGAAACCGCGGCGCTCGTGGTATGCGCCGCCCTGTACCTGCGCGGCAGCGCGCCAGCAGATTTACAATGAGCTCTCTTCGTATCCTGGTGGCGAAACCCGGTCTCGACGGGCACGATCGCGGCGCGAAGGTCGTCGCGCGCGCTCTCCGCGACGCTGGCTTCGAGGTCATCTACACGGGTCTGCATCAAACGCCCGAGATGATCGCTGCTGCGGCCGTTCAGGAAGACGTCGACGCCGTCGGCCTGTCGATCATGAGCGGCGCTCACAACACGCTGTTCCCCGCCGTCATCGAGGCGCTGGCAAAGCGAGGCGCTCAGGACATCAGTGTATTCGGCGGTGGCATCATCCCGGAGGACGACGTCGAGAGACTGCGGGCAGCGGGCGTGAAGAAAGTGTTCAAGCCCGGCACGCCGCTCGACGAAATCGTGGAATGGGTGAGAAACAACGTGCAGCGCGACCTGGACGCCGGCTTTCGGGATCCGGAGTGAGCGGGCGCCCGCTGCCTGTCGCGAATTTTCTCGCGCAGGACCGCAGTCGAGCACTTCCGCGCGGTTACCCGCTAACCCGCGCCGCGTCGTTGACGAGCGCTCGCCAGAGCCTACATTCGCTCGCCTCACATCCTTCAGGAGGGTTTTCCATGCGCACATCACTCGGGCTCAAGGGGCTGGTCGGTCTCTGCGTGGCGTTTGGTACGAGCCCGGCGGCCGCAGCCATCCTGCGTGTTCCGGATCAGCACTCCACCATCCAGGCGGCGGTCGACGCCGCCGGAGCGGGAGACACGATCTTCGTGCGCCGGGGTTCGTACTGCGGTGCGGTCCTCGACAAGGCGGTGCACCTGATCGGGCTCGGGCAGCCCACCATCGTGGGATGTGACACGGGGCCGTTTTTGGCCGCCAACGTACGTATCGGGTTCTTGCTGCCGGGTGCTGCCGGAACCAGCGCGGCCAGCGGCACCACCATCACCGGCTTCGAGTTCGACGGCGCAGGCGTTTCGAACACGAACTTCGAGCCGCTCGCCTTCGGCATTCTCGGACGATTTGCGAGCAACGTGGGCGTGCTGCACAACCGTTTCAACGGCACGGTCCAGGCCATCACCAACACGGCAGGGGATCGTTGGCTCATCGCGCACAATCGCGTGGAGGACCTCGCGGTGTTCGATTGTAGCGGTGCCCAGTGCACCGGCGGGGATGGTATCGTCGTGCAGGTGGCGCGCGGGAGCCTGGCCGCTCCCGGGGGTGCGGCCTCGCCGGTGAATCGTCCGGAGGGCAACCTGATCATCGGCAACAAGGTCGAGGGTCGGATTCCGGACGGGTTCGATGTGTTTGGTATGGTGGGCGTGCTCGTGTTCGCAGCCGACGGCACGACAGTCCTTCACAACAAGCTCAGTCTTCCCGACAACCCGAACGCCGAAGCGCCGGGCCAGGGCATTCTCATCACGAACGTCTGCTGCGGAGAGCCCACGCCGCAAGTACCCGGAGCTCGCCGCACACTGGTCGCCTTCAACGACGCCAGCGACAGTGAGTTCGGCATCGTGGTCGATGGAACCGGAGGGCAGAACACCGAGGGCCTGGTGCTCAAGCACAACCGCGGCTTGGTCGTGGTCGAGGGCGTCGAGCAGGAGCGGAAAACGCGCTGGTCTGTCCCCCGGGGCCGGTATTCGAAGGCACGCTGGTTCTGAGCGTGCCGTTAGGTGCCGGTGCTCGATCCGGCTCCCGCTCAAACCGTGTAAGCCGAGACACGGGCGCGTCCCTGCGGACACGCCGAAACGCGAGGCGGCGCTGAAATCCCGGCAAATCATGCGGGCATGAGCTTTGCGCTGTGGCGTCAGCAGTCGCCATGATCGCCCTAGCTCTGCTGCCTGTGCTCGTCGCCGTCGTGATCTTCGTCGGGACGTTCCGCATCCGGCGCCTCCCTGCGCCGACCCTGCCCAGACTACGGCGCTGATACTGAACTGCTGTTCCGTTCCGGGTGAGCAGGTGCGACATCTGCCGCGAAAACGCGCAAATTTAGCGGGTATTTTGGGCGCCGAGTTGTTGACAGGAGACCCCACTCACCCTTAGGTTCGACCGGCCGTGGGAGAAAGTGGGGCAGAGTGTCAAACCCACCCATCCTGCGGCAAGCCGACCATGTTTCGCGGGCAATTCGTCCACAGCATCGATTCCAAGGGTCGCGTCAGCTTGCCGGCGCGTTTCCGCGATGCTTTGGGCGCCGAAGGTGACCCGCGGTTCATCCTGACCCCCGCGCCGTTCGACCCCTGCCTGCACGTGCACCCCATGCGCGCCTGGGAGGATCTCGAGCGGAAAATTTCCGAGCTCCCCAGCCTCGATCCCAACATCGTGCGGTTTCGTCGCATCTACGTGTCCGCGGCGATCGAGTGCGAAATCGACAAGGCCGGGCGCGTGCTCGTGCCGCCGCATCTGCGCGATCGGACGGGGCTCAACAAGGACGTCCTCTGGGCAGGTATGGGGCGCCTGCTCGAGCTTTGGTCGAAAGAGCAATGGGACGCGGCGCTCAGCATGGACGCTGCCGAACAGGCCGCTTTCAAGCAAGCCGTGATGGAGCAGATCAGAATATGACCATGCCGGCATTTCCGCTCGAACCGAGTTCCTTCACCCACGTCACGGTCATGCCGGCCGAGGTCGTGCAGGCGCTGAACCCTCAGCCTGGCGGCGTGTACGTCGATGCCACCGCCGGCGGCGGCGGGCACTCGCTGGCGCTGCTCGAAGCGTGCCCGTCCGCACGCGTGATCGCGTTCGATCGCGATCCCATGGCCGTGGAGGCTGCGCGCGCCCGTCTCGCCGGCTTTGGCGAGCACGCCAGCGTCGTGCACGCCCCATTCGATCGTATCGGGCACGAGCTTGCGGAGCTGCGGCTGGCCTGCGTCGATGGCCTGGTAGCCGATCTCGGCATCAGCTCGGAGCAGCTGGCGCGCGGCGATCGCGGCATGAGCTTCCGTCTCGAAGGACCGCTCGATATGCGCATGGATCCGACCTGCGGAGAGACCGCGCGCGAGCTCATCGAGCGGGTCTCGCAGGACCAGCTCGCTGACATTCTGTTCCAGATGGGCGAAGAGCGCCGTTCGCGGCGCGTCGCACGCTGCATCAAGCAAGCGCTGCAGGCCGGCGAGCTCGAGACCACGGTCGATCTGAGGCGGGCCGTGGTGCGCGCGGTCGGCCCGCGCCGTATCGGCGGCATCGACCCGGCGACGCGCACGTTTCAGGCGCTACGCGTCGCGGTCAATGGCGAGCTCGAGCAGCTCGCTTTGCTGCTCGATACGGCGCGCGATCTCGTCCGTCCTGGCGGAGCGGCGGCGTTCATCAGTTTCCACTCGCTCGAGGATCGACTCGTCAAACGCGCGCTCGTCGAGCGCTCCGTGTGGCAGCGCAAGAGTAGCAAGCCGATCTTGCCGAGCGACGCGGAGCAGGCACAGAACCCGCGGGCACGCAGCGCGAAGCTGCGCGCTGCGGTGCGCGCCCTTGGTTCGAGCACCGACAGCGACGCACCCGACGAAGGCGCCGAGCCCGTGCTCGATTGGTACGCACCGTCTCGCGGCCAGGGGGCGGACGCAGCCGAGCTCGGGGGCACGAGCGCGTGAGCTCTTCGCGTTCCTTCCTCACGCTCTGGACGCTGGCGGTGATCGCCGTGACGGCGGCGTTCGTGCTCTACCTGGCGCTGCGCGTGAAATCCGTGGAGCTCGGGTACGAGCTCGGTCGTGCGCACGGTCGCGTCGCGCGGCTACGTGAGGTCAAGCGTGTGCTGGAGCTCGAGCTCTCGAGCCACAAGACGCCGGAGCGCGTCGACCTCGTCGCGCGCACCTTGCTCGGCATGAGTGAGCCGACCGCGGAACGCATCATCCATGCCGGCAAACAGCCCCAGGCCGAGAACGAGGCCCTGGAGGACGTCACTGCCAGCAGCGAGCAGGCCGAGGAGAGCGCGGCCGCCTTTGCGCGCGCGGGGGCACCCCCACCGTGAGCTCTGCCTCCCGAGCGCGCGGCATCCGGGTTCGCATGGGCATCCTGTGCGGGCTGATGGCGCTCGGGCTCGGCCTGATCGTTTCGGCGGGCTGGGATCTGATGATGCGCGACGGGCCGACCTGGCGCGAGCTCGCCGAGCGCCAGCGCCAGCGCCGTCTGCACGTCGTGCCGAAACGCGGCACCATCTACGATCGCGGCGGCAGTGCGCTGGCAGTGAGCGTCGAGGTGCCGAGCGCGAGCCTGGACGCGGTCGAGCTCTTGCGCGGTGTGTCCCCGCAACAGGTTCCGGTAGTCGCGCGCGACGCCGCCAATCGCATCGCGCGCATCCTGAGGCTCGACCCCGCGCAGGTGGAAAAGAGGATCCTGAGCAAGCGCCGTTTTGCTTGGCTGAAGCGGCGCATCAGCGCCGACGAAGCCGAGCAGATCCGCTTGCTCTCCTCGGACAAGCAGCAGAGTGAACGACGCATCCGCGGGCTGGTGGTGGAAGGCGAGGGGCATCGTTACTATCCCCGGCGCGAGCTGATGGCCCCGCTGCTCGGCTTCGTGGCGCCCGACGGCGAGGGCAAGGACGGCATCGAGTTCGCGCTGAACGACGAGCTCTCTGGCCACGTCGAACAGCTCAAGGGTCTGCGCGATCGCTCGGGCCGTTTGCTGTTCGCGGACGGCATCGAAGACGAACAGGCGCTGGCAGGCCACAACGTGCACCTGAGCATCGATCAGGGCATCCAATACGCAGCGGAGCGCGAGCTCGCCAGCGCGGCGCGCACCTTCGAAGCGCGCGGCGGATCCGTGGTCGTCGTGCAGCCGTACACGGGCGAGGTCCTGGCCATGGCCAGCTGGCCTGGCTACAACCCCAATGACTACACGGAGAGCGAGGCGGAGCAGCGCCGCGATCGCGGTCTCACCGACGTGTTCGAGCCCGGATCGTCGACGAAGATCTTCACGATCGCCGCGGGGCTGTCCGCGGGAGTGATCTCTCCGACACAGCGCCTGTACTGCGAAAAAGGCCTGATGCCGGTGGACAACATCGTCATCCGGGACACGCACCCTTCGGGCTGGCTGAACGTGACGCAGGTGCTGGCGGTCTCGTCGAACGTGTGCGCCGCCAAGGTCGGCCTGAGCCTCGGCGGCGACAGGCTCTACGAGGCGCTGCGCCGTTTCGGTTTTGGTCAGGACTCGGGCGTGCCGTTTCCCGGCGAGTCGTCGGGCACGTTGCGACCGCGTGGCCGTCCGTGGGTGCAGGTCGAGACGGCCGCGGCATCGTTCGGGCAGGGCATCGGCGTGACCAATTTGCAGCTCGCCATGGCCGTGGCGGCGATCGCGAACGGCGGCGAGCTGATGGAGCCGCTGGTGATCACCAAGGTCACCACCGCGACTGGAGAAATCGTGCGCGAGGGCGTGCCGCGCGTGCGGCGCCGCGTCGTGCCTCGCTCCGTGGCCGCAGCGATGGCCGAGATGCTGGTGGCCGTGACCGAAGGGGAGGGCACCGGCACCGAAGCGGCCATCGACGGCTATCAAGTCGCCGGAAAGACGGCCACCGCGCAGAAGACCGATCCGGCGACGGGTCGCTACTCGCTCGACAAGTTCATCGGTTCGTTCGTGGGGTTCGTGCCGGCGAAGAAGCCGGTGGTGGCCATCGCCGTGATGCTCGACGAACCGATGGTGGAACACGCGGGCGGCGCGGTGGCGGCGCCGATTTTTCGTCGCGTGGCGCAGATGAGCCTGAAGTACATGGGCCTCACCCCGAAGGGCACCGGCCGCGCGGACATCGCCGAGCTCGCCGTGCAGCCGGATCCCGCGAACACGACGTATGCGCTGCTGCGCGCGGCACAGGGCAAGAAGCCGGCGGTACAGGAGGTCGTACAGCGCGGGCCCATCGCCGCCGGGAAGGTGCGTCTGCCGGACATGACGGGCTGGCCCGTGCGCGAAGCGCTGCGCCGCGCCGTCGAGCTCGGCGTGTCTCCGAAGGTGCAAGGCAGCGGCGTGCTCGCGCGACAAACGCCTGCGCCGGGCGAAGCCGTCGAAAAGGGCAGCAGCGTGACTCTGGTCTTCGAGCCGGCAACATGATGGCGCACGAACTCAGCGGCGAGCCCCGGGTCGGCGCCGGCAGCACAGTGGGGTCGGGCCTGCATCTGCACGAGCTCGTGCAGTGGCTCGCGCCGGTGCGCGGCCGCCTGGTCGGAGACGGATCGGTGATCGCGCGCGGGCTGCACCAGGATTCGCGCAAGGTCGAGCGCGGTGACGTCTTTTTGGCGCGCATGGGCTCGCGCAGCGACGGGACGCAGTTCGTGTCTTCTGCGGTGCGGCGCGGCGCCGTCGCCGTGCTCCTGGAGCGCGGCTCTGCGATTCCCGCTTCCAGCGTGCCCGTGATCGAGGTCAGCGACATTCGCCTGGGCGGCGCGCTGGCCGCGGAAGCGCTGTACGGTTTCCCTTCGCGCGCGCTGAACGTAGTCGGCATCACCGGGACCAACGGCAAGACGACGAGCGCCTGGCTCGCGGCCGAAGCGCTGGAGGCAGCCGGCGCTCGGCCTGGCAAGCTCGGTACGCTGGGGTTCTTCTTCAAGCGCGAAGAGCTCGAGAGCGCGCTCACGACACCGGAGTCCGACGAAGTCGCCCGCGCCATGGCGAACGTGAGAGCCCGCGGCGGCACGCATTTCGTGATGGAGGTGTCGAGCCACGCGCTCGCGCAGGCGCGCGTCGACGCGGTCCGCTTCTCCGTCGCCGCGTTCACCAACTTGACCCAGGACCACCTCGACTATCACGAGAGCATGGACGCCTACGGCGCGGCCAAGGAGCGGCTGTTCGCCGAGCTCGCGCCCGGAAGGGCCGTGGTCAACGTCGACGATGCGTTCGGCACGCAGCTCGCGGAGCGCGGCGGCGCCTCCGTGCTGCGCGTGTCACGCAACCAGGCGAGCGACGTGTGCTGCGAGCGCGTCGCGGTGAGCGCGCGCGGCATCTCCGCGACCGTGCGCCTGCCGAGCGGCAGCGTGGAGCTGGAAAGCCCGCTGGTCGGCGCGCACAACCTCGACAATCTGCTGCTGGCGCTGGCGATCGTGGAAGCGTCGGGCCTGGACGTGCGCGCGGCGGCGCGCGGCCTCGCCCACGTGCACGCGGTTCCTGGACGCCTCGAGCGTTGCGATCTGCCATGCGACGATGTCACGGTGCTAGTGGACTACGCGCACACGCCCGACGCCCTCGAGCGTGTGCTGACGGCCGCGCGCACGCTGACGCGCGATCGCGTGCTGTGCGTGTTCGGCTGCGGTGGCGATCGCGACGCCACGAAGCGGCCGAAAATGGGCGAGGTGGTCGCCCGTCTCGCTGACTTCGTCGTGGTCACCAGCGACAACCCGCGCTCGGAACGGCCGGAACGGATCGCCGCTGACATCGAGCCGGGTGTGCGCGAGCACGCCACGCCCTTCGAGGTGGAGCTCGACCGCAAGGCCGCCATCGAACGCGCCGTGCTCGAAGCGGAGCCCGGCGACGTGGTGCTGATCGCCGGCAAGGGTCACGAGCCCTATCAGATCGTCGGTGCCGATGTGCGGCGCTTCGACGATCGCGTCGAGGCGCGCCGGGCGCTCGCGCTCCGCCGTGAGAGGCTGGGTCGCTGATGGCCACGCCCATCCCCGAAAACCGCTGTGTCTTCAGCCTGGACGAGGTGGTGCGGGCCACGGCAGCTCGCGTGACCCAGGCCGCGGCCGCCGAGTTCGAAGGCGTCGGTAGCGACAGTCGGGGCGACCTGCGCGGCAAGTTGTTCGTGGCGCTCGAGGGTGAGCATTTCGACGGTCATCGCTTCGTGGCGGACGCCGTGCACGCCGGCGCGCGCGGGGTGCTCGTCAGTCGCGACGTCCGCGTCGATGAACAGGTCACGGTCGTGCGCGTGCCGGACACGCTCGACGCGCTCGGGTCGCTGGCGCGCGCCCACCGGCGTCGCTGGCAGGGCCGGCTCATCGCCGTGGCAGGTTCGGCGGGCAAGACGACCACGAAGAACGCGATCGGCGCCGTGCTCGAGGCCTGCGCGCCCGGCGCCGTACACGTCACTCCGGGCAACCTGAACAATCGCGTCGGTGTGCCGCTCGTGCTGCTCGGGCTCGGACCTCTGCATCGCTTCGCGGTGATCGAGGTGGGCACCAATCGTACCGGCGAGGTCGCGCAGCTCGCCCGGGTCTGCGAGCCGGACGCAGGCGTGCTCACGTTGATCGCGCTCGAGCACACGGCCGGTCTCGGCGATCTCGACGCGATCGAAGCAGAAGAGGGCAGCCTCTTCCAACACCTGAACGCGCGCGGCATCGCGGTGGCCAACGCGGACGATGCACGCTGTGTACGCCAGCTCGAGCGCGCCCCCGCGCTGCTCAAGTTCTCGTACGGCAACGCGGCTCGGGCGAACTACCGTATTCACGCGCGCAAGCCGCTCGGGGCGGATCGCTCGCGCGTCGAGATCACTCCGCGCGACAGGCCCGGCTTCGCCGTCGATACCTCACTGCTCGGCGACGCAGGAGCGCTGGCCGTGAGCGCGGCGCTGGCCGTGACGGAGGGGGTGCTGGGGGAGGCGTTGGATGCGCGTCTGTTCGCGGACGTGTGCTCGCGCATGGAGCTCGGCGAGCCGGGTCGCTTGCGCGCGCTGACCTTGAAAGACGGCACGGTCGTCCTGGACGACACGTACAACTCGAACCCCGCGAGCGTGAAGAGCTCGCTCGGCGCGGCCTGGGAAGTGGCGCACGGGAGCGGCGCCCGTCTCGTGGTCGTGCTCGGGGAAATGCGCGAGCTCGGCGCGGACTCGCCGCGCCTGCATCAGGACGTGGCGGCGCTCGTCGCGCAGAACCGCGCCGCGGCCGTGATCGCGGTCTCGGGCGACGCACGACTGATCGCGGAGGGCGCTCAGGCGCGCGGCATCCCCGCCGTCTTCGCGGAAGACGCAGACGCCGCCCTCGCGTGCGCGCTCGCGCTCATCGAGCCGGGCGACGTCGTGCTGGTGAAGGCGTCGCGCGGCGTGCGGGCTGAGCGTGTGGTGGAAGGCCTGCTTGCGAGCAAGGGCAGGGCGGCATGATCTACGAGCTGTTCTATCCCTTGAGCCTCAAGTATGGCTGGGCCAGCTCGCTGAACGTGCTCCGGTACACGCCGTTCCGCGCCATCATGGCGACGATCACGGCCATGCTCTTGTGCTTCCTGGTGGCGCCCTGGTTCATCAAGAAGCTGCGCGGCAAGCAGATCAGCCAGATCATCCGCGAAGAGGGCCCCGAGTCGCATCAAGCGAAGGCCGGCACGCCGACCATGGGCGGATCCTTGATCCTCCTGGCGGTGCTCTTGCCGACGATGCTCTGGGCCGACGTCAAGAACGTGTTCGTGCTCACGACGGCCGCGGTGACCGCGGGCTATGGCGCCATCGGCTACCTGGACGATCGCCTGAAAATCGAGGGCTTGAATACGCGCGGCCTGCCGGGGCGCTACAAGCTGCTCGGTCAATTCGCGATCGGCGGGGCGGCGCTGGCGTTCCTGTTCTTCGATACGCTGCAGATGCCCGCGACATGGGTCGAGCTGCGCACCCGTCTCGCCGTCCCGTTTCTGGCGTTCGACAAGCATCCGATCGAGCTTCCGGCGTGGCTCTACATGCTGTTCGCGCTGATCGTCGTGGTCGCGATGAGCAATGCGGTGAACCTGACGGACGGCCTGGATGGGCTGGCGATCGGTCCGGTGATGATCAACGCCGGTACCTACATGATCTGGGCGTACATCGCCGGCTCGATCCTGTTCGGACGTCCGATCGCCGACTACCTGGACATCGCCGGCATCCCCGAGATGACCGAGCTCAGTGTGTTCGGCGCCGCGGTGATCGGCGCGGGCATCGGCTTTCTTTGGTACAACACGTACCCCGCGCAAGTGTTCATGGGGGACGTCGGCTCACTCGCGCTCGGCGGCGGGCTGGGCATGATGGCGGTGCTCACCAAGACCGAGCTGCTCAGCCTGCTCATCGGCGGCATCTTCGTGGTCGAGATGGTGAGCGTGGTCACCCAAGTGGTGAGCTTCAAGCTGTTCGGCAAGCGCGTGTTCTTGATGGCGCCGATTCATCATCACTTCGAGAAGAAAGGCTGGCCCGAGCCGCGCATCATCGTGCGTTTCTGGATCATCTCCGTCCTGCTCGCCCTCGTGGCCTTGTCTTCGCTGAAACTCAGGTGAGCATGGATATCGCGGGAAAATTCGTGGTGGTCGTGGGCCTCGGCAAGAGCGGAGCCGCGGCGGCGAGCGCCTGCGCCCGGCTGGGGGCGCGCGTGCTCGGGACGGACCAGAGGCCGCGCTCTGAGCTATCGCCGGAGGTGCTCGGTCTCGGGATCGAGATCGTCGCCGGCGGCCATCAGGGTGTGCCGTTCAGCTCGGCGGACTACGTGGTGGTCTCGCCTGGCGTGCCGGCATTCGCAGGGCTCGACGCCGCGGCGCGGGCCGGAGCCGAGGTGATCGGCGAGCTCGAGCTCGCGTTTCGTTTGCTCATCCGGCAAGGGGCCGAGCGTCGCATCGTCGCGGTGGGCGGCACCAACGGCAAGAGCACGACCACGCTGCTCGTTCATGAGTTGCTCGGCGGTAACGAGCGGCGCGTGTTCGTGGGGGCGAACTTCGGCACGCCGGCGTGTGAAGCGGTGTTCGACGAGCACTCGGCGCACGTGCTCGAGGTCTCGAGTTTTCAACTGGAACGGGCGCCACGCTTTCGACCGAACGTGAGCGTGCTGCTCAACATCACGGACGACCACCTGGATCGTTATGCTTCGTTCGACGACTACGCGCGCGCCAAAGGCAACGCCTTCGTGAACCAGACGGAGGCCGACTTCGCCGTGGTTCCGAGCGGGGATGCGGCGTGTCTCGCGCAGGCGCGCCGCGGTCGGGGGCGAATCGTCACCTTTGGGCCAGGTGGTGACTACTTTGCAGCCGATGGCAAGCTGGTGGAAGCCGCGAGCGGCGCGCACGTGATGCTCGGCGACGCCAAGCTCTACGGCACGCACAACCTGAGCAACGCCGCCGCGGCGTTCGCGGCCGTGCGCGCGCTCGGTACGCCGCTCGAGGTCGTGACGGCAGGCCTGCGTCGCTTCCAGCCGCTGGGTCATCGCATGGCGCTGGCCGGCGCTGTGCGCGGCGTGCGCTTCTACGACGACTCCAAGGCGACGAACGTCGGCGCAGCGGTGACGGCTCTGCTCGGCCTCACGGAGGCGCGCGCGGTGCTGATCGCCGGCGGTCGCGACAAACTCGGCTCGTACGCGCCGCTCGTGCAGGCGCTCGGGCAAAAAGGCCGCGCCGTGGTCGTGATCGGCGAAGCCGCCGATCGCATCGCCGACGCGGTGGGAAGCAGCCTGCCGCTGGTGCGCGCGGTCAGTATGGAAGAAGCCGTGGCGCGCGCCTTCCAGGTGGCCGAGCCGGGTGACGCCGTGCTGCTCAGTCCCGCGTGTTCCAGCTTCGACATGTTCGAGAGCTACGCCGACCGTGGCGAACGCTTCGTGCGCGCGGTCTCTGCCCTGTCCGAGGCTCGGGGTGCGAGGAGCGGGTCATGACGCTACGCGAGCGGCTGCAGAAATTCTATCCGCGCATCGTGACACCGGCGCAGGGCGCGCCCGACGTCGTGCTGTGCGCGATCGTGGTCGCCCTGATGGGGTTCGGCGTGGTCATGGTCTACAGCGCGAGCGCCATCGAGGCCACGGTGGTGTTTCGTGACCCGCAGTATTTCGTGAAGCGACAGGCCATCTTCGCGGGCGTTTCCCTGGCGCTGATGCTGCTGGTCTCGCGCTTCGACTACCACCGCTATCGCCCTTTCACGTACCCGGTCCTGGGCGTGGTTACCGTGCTCATGCTGCTCAGCGTGTCCGGTCTGGGTCACACGGGAGGAGGTGCTGCGCGCTGGCTCAAGCTCGGTCCGATCAACATCCAGCCTTCCGAGACGGCGAAGCTCGCCCTGGTGCTCTGGCTCGGTTATTCGCTCGAGAAGAAGAAGGAGCAGGTCAAGAGCTTTTCGATCGGCATGTTGCCGCACCTCATCATGGCGTCGGGGCTCATGCTGCTGTGCTTGAAGCAGCCCGACTTCGGCGGCGCGGTCGTGCTCTTGTTCCTGACGTTCACGCTCCTGTTCGTGGCGGGGGCCAGACTCGGGTACTTGCTGGGTGCGGCCATGTTGGGCGGTACGCTCGCCGCCTATGCCGTGCGCTTCACGGCTTACCGCTGGGAACGCATGCTCGCCTGGTTCAACATGAGCGAGCACCGTCAGGACCTCGCGTATCAGCCGTTTCAATCGGTGATGAGCTTCGGTTCCGGCGAACTCGGCGGCCTCGGCTTGGGCAAGGGCCTCCAGGTGCTGTACCTGCCGGAAGCGCATACCGACTTCGTTGCCGCCATCGTCGGCGAGGAGCTCGGATTTCTCGGCATCGTGGCCCTGTGCACCGTGTACCTCGTGATCGTCGCGCGGGGCGTGCGCATCGCGCTCGCGGCCGAGGACGAGTACGGCGCGTACATCGCTTTCGGGATCTCGGTCCTGTTCGGCGTCCAGGCGCTCGTGAACATGGCCGTGGCCATGGCGATGCTGCCGACGAAGGGCCTGACGTTGCCGTTCGTGAGCTACGGCGGATCGTCCTTGCTCGTGTGCGGCGTGGCCATGGGCATTCTGCTCAACATTTCGCGCCAGCGCAGCGCGTCCCGAGCCGCCCTGTCCGGTTCAGGCGCTGGCCGCGTACCGGAGGCGAGCGCGCTGCTCGTCGCGGAGGCCGACTACTCCCAGGGGCGCGCCAGCTCTGCAGCCGAATCGAGGGGCCGGCGCGGCGCGAGGAGCGTGCGCGCGGAGGCGGCCTCGTGAGCGTGCTGCTCGCCGGAGGCGGCACGGGCGGCCATGTCTACCCTCTGCTGGCAGTGGCGGACGCGCTGCGTGCGCTCCTCCCGGACCTGCACGTCGTGTTCGTCGGCACCGAGCGCGGCCTCGAGAAGCAGGTCGTCCCCGCGCGCGGCTACGAGCTCGAGCTCGTCCGGGTGGTCCCGATTCGTGGCAGCGGCGTGGGCGGCGCGTTGCTCGGCGCCGTGCGCGCGGCGTTCTCGATCCCGGAAGCGCGAGCGCTCTTGCGGCGCCACGCGCCGCGCGTGGTGTGCTCGATCGGCGGTTATGCCGCCGGCCCGATCGCGCTCGTGGCGCGCGCTCTCGGCATTCCGCTGACCGTGATCGAGCCGAATAGCGTGATCGGGCTCACCAATCGCTGGACGGCGCGGCTCGCGCGCCGCGGGTACACGGCCTTTCCGGAGGCGGAGGCGCCGTTCGTCCGTGGAGCGGTGCGCCGCACGGGCGTCCCGCTCCGTCAGGGCTTTTCCCCACGACCCTACCGGCGCGGCGACGGTCCGCTGTCGATTCTGGTGCTCGGGGGCAGTCAGGGTGCCCGCGCGCTCAACGAATCCGTGCCCGAAGCGCTGGCCCGCGTGGCCTTTCCGGTGCGCGTCGTACATCAAACCGGCGCTCTGCACGCGCAGGGTGTGCACGAGCGCTACGCAGGGCTCGGTCTCGGCGCCGCCGAGGTCGTACCGTTCATCGACGACATGCCGGCGGCGCTCGCCGCGGCCGAGCTCGTGATTGGCCGGTCCGGCGCGAGCGCGGTGAGCGAGATCTGCGCCGTCGGGCGTCCTAGCTTGCTCGTGCCGTATCCGTTCGCCGCCGGGGATCATCAACGCAAGAACGCCGAGTCCCTCGAGCGAGCGGGAGCGGCGCGCTGTCTACCTGCCGCGCTCGCGACGCCGGAGCGCATCGCCGCGGAGCTCGCGGCGCTCAATGAGGGGAAGCGTCTGACGGAAATGGCAGACCGCGCGCGCGCCTGGGGCAGGCCAAACGCCGCCGCCGAGGTCGCGCGGGACCTGCTCGAGTGCGCCGGCCTTCATGAGAATCGGAGTGTGGCCTGATGTTCCGCGGTCGCGTCCGGCACGTGCATTTCATCGGCGTCGGTGGCATTGGCATGAGCGGCTTGGCCGAGATCTTGCGCAGCCTTGGCTTCGACGTCTCGGGCTCGGATCTGCGCGATGGCGAAACGACACGCCGGCTGCGCCGGCTCGGCGTGCGCATCGATCTCGGCCATCGCGCGGAAAATGTGCACGGTGCCGATGTGGTCGTCTATTCGAGCGCCATACAGCCCGACAACCCCGAAATTCGCGAGGCCCGCGCGCTCAGCATCCCGGTGATCGGCCGAGCCGAGATGCTGGCGGAGCTGATGCGCGTGAAGTACGGCATCGCCATCGCCGGCTCACACGGCAAGACGACCACGACGTCGCTCGTGGCCACTGTGCTCCGGGCCGCGGGTCTCGACCCGACCGTGGTGGTGGGGGGCCGCATGGAGGCGCTGGGCACGAACGCGCAGCTCGGCGCGGGCGATCTCATGGTGGCGGAAGCGGACGAGAGCGACGGCTCGTTCCTGCGTCTTTCTCCGACGATCGCGGTCGTGACCAACATCGACCCGGAGCACCTGGACCACTACAAGACGCACGCCGCGCTCAAGGCCGCGTTCCTCGAGTTCGTCGAGACCGTGCCCTTCTACGGCCTGGCCGTGTTGTGCCTCGATCACCCTGCAGTGCAGGACCTCTTGCCTCAGGTCGCGCGCCGCCACGTCACGTACGGCCTGTCGCCCCAGGCCGACTACTTCGCGCGCTCCATCAGCTATCGGGGCATCTTCACGACCTTCGTTGCCTACAAGCGCGAGGAACCGCTGGGCGAATTCACCGTGCGCATGCCCGGCCAGCACAACGTGCTCAACTGCCTGGCGGCGATCGCCGTGGCCGACGAGCTGGAGGTGCCGCTCGACGTCATGAAAGAGGCGCTGTCCACGTTCCACGGCGTGGCGCGCCGCTTCACGGTCGTGGCGGAGGTAGCGGGCGTCACCCTGATCGATGATTACGGGCATCACCCGGCCGAGGTCGTCGCCACCCTCGAGGCCGCGCGCGGCGCCTACGACAAGCGCGTGCTAGTGGCATTCCAGCCGCATCGCTACACGCGTACCGAGGCCCTGTTCGACGAGTTCACGCGCGCCTTCAACAAGGCGGACACTGTGCTCCTGGCGGACATCTATCCGGCAGGAGAGAAGCCGATCGCGGGGATCACGTCCGAGCGGCTGGCGAGCGCCATCGCCGAGCATGGTCACCATCGCGTGCGCTACGTCGCGGAGCGAGCGGACCTCGCCGAGCAGCTGGCGCGTGAAGCACGCCCGGGCGACGTCGTGATCGCGCTCGGCGCCGGCGACATCAACCGCATCCTCAAGGACGTGGCGGCGCGGCTCGCCCTGCGGGTCGCGGACGAGGAGAAGAAGCCGTGAAGCGCACGGGCCAGAAGAACCTGCACGGCGCCGCCCTGGACGCGCCGGACGAGGGCTTTTCTCCGGACGAAAGTCCGAAGCGCGGCGGGGGGAATCGGCTACGTGCGCGCCGGACGGCAGACGCTGCGCCGGGGCCGGCGTTCAGCCGCGTCTGGGCCGCGCTGAAGGTCGCGTCGGGGGTCCTGCTCGTCGTGCTGACGTCGGCGGTCGTGGCGTGGGGCGTCTACCGATACGCGCTCACCACGCCCCGGTTCGCCGTGCGCAAGCTCGACGTGCAGGGCTCGCGCCGGCTCAGCGACGAGCGCGTGGCCAAGCTCGCCGGCATCGAAATTGGACGAAACATCTTTCAGCTCGACGTGGAGCTCGCCGAGCGCCGCTTGCTGACGGAGCCCTGGGTGCGCGAGGTCAAGCTCACGCGGCAGCTTCCGAGCACGCTACGGGTCGACCTCGTCGAACGCGAAGCCGCCGCCGTCGCGGCCATCGCAGAAGAGCTCTACCTGGTGACGCAGTCCGGCGAGCCGTTCAAGCGCCTCGAGCCGGCAGACCCCTACGATTTGCCGGTAATTACCGGCATCTCTGCGAGCGCGCTCGTCAATGATCGCCGCCTGGAAATCCAGCGTATCGGCGAAGGGCTCGAGCTCTTGCGTAGCTACGAGCGGCTGGCGCAGAGCAAGGTGCACCCAGCTCAGGAGGTGCACTTGAGCGAAGAGGGTGCGGCGCAGCTCGTGGTCGGCGAACGCGCCATCAGCTTGCAGCTCGGCAAGGCACCCTGGCGCAAGAAGCTGCTGATGGCGGAGCGCGTGCTCGAGCAGCTCGCCCGCAAGGGTCGTGCACCCGGCGTGATCTTCCTGGACAACCAGGCTCACCCGGAGCGCGTCGTGGTGAGGCTCAGATGACACTGAAAACGCTAGTGAAAAGTTGGCCCCGGGGAGGTCTGCATGGCAGCGTCGCCCGCAGGCCGTGGCTGCCCTGTTTCGCAGCGCTGCGGTGCCGCTTTCGGCAGTCGGTCTCCCGATCCTCGAGCCACACGGACACACCATGAGAACCCCGCTTGCTTCTCCCGAGATCGTCGTCGGCCTCGACCTGGGCACCACCAAGGTATCTGCGGTCGTCGGTGAAGTGGACTCCGACGGCATCACCATCCTGGGTGTCGGCAACGTGCCGTGCCGCGGTCTGCGCAAGGGCGTGGTCTCGAACATCGAGTGGACGGTGCGCTCGATTCGCGAAGCCATCGAGGCCGCCCAGACCATGGCGGGGGTAGAAATCACCACGGTGTTCGCTGGAATCGCTGGCAGCCACATCCGCAGTCACGTCTCCGACGGCGTGTGTGCCATCAGCGGCCGTGAAGTGACGCGCATGGACCTGGAGCGTGTGCTCGAAGGCGCGCGGGCCATCCCCGTCGACGCCGACCGCATGATCTTGCACGCGCTGCCCCGCGAGTACGTCGTCGACAACCAGGACGGTATCCGCGATCCGATCGGGATGAGCGGCGTGCGCCTGCAGGTTCGTGTCAACCTGGTCACCGCGGCCACGTCTTGCGTGCAAAACGTGGTGCGCTGCGTCGAACGCTGCGGCCTCAACGTCGCGGACGTCGTGCTCGAGCCGCTGGCCAGCGCCGACGCCGTGCTCAGCGAGGACGAGAAAGAAATCGGCGTGGCCGTCATCGACATCGGCGGCGGAACCACGGATCTGATCCTGTACGCGGATGGCGGCATCGCCCACACCAGCGTGATTCCCGCGGGCGGCAACAACGTCACCAGCGACGTCGCTGCCGGTCTGCGCACGCCCATGGCGGAAGCCGAGCGCCTGAAGCGCAACTACGGCTGCGCGCTCGGCCGAATGATCGCCGACGACGAGGAGATCGAGGTGCCCGGAGTCGGCGGCCACCCTCCACGCCGCGCGGCCCGCCGTCTGCTCAGCGACATCATCGAGCCGCGCGTGGAAGAGATCTTCGCCGAAGCGCGCCGGCGCATCGAGGAGACCGGGCTGCTCGAGCAAGTGAGCTCGGGTTGCGTGCTCACGGGTGGTGCGGCGCTCATGGAAGGCATGGTGGAGTGCGCCGAGGAGATCCTGGGAATGCCGGTTCGACTCGGTTTTCCCGTCGGTGTCAAAGGCATCGTGCAGCTGGTGCAGGGTCCGCAATACGCGACCGGCGTGGGGCTCGTGCGCTACGGCGCGCAGCAACTCGCCGACGCTTACGGCCGCGCGGAAGCGGCACGCCCCGACGAACCCATGCGCGACCGAGAAGACGCGCTGGAGCTCGGCATCGAGCAGCAGGGTCGCGGATTTTGGAGCTGGTTGCGCGCGGCATTCTGAGCCCGAGCTAGCCACGCTCCACTGAATCATTTCGAGCTTGAGAAGAACGCTTAACAGACGACGACAGACATAAGTTCAGGACAGAGAAGGTCCGGCCAAGGGAAGGCAGCCCTCGGACCCGACGTGTCGTGAACGACGGCGGCGCGAGCCGATCCGGGAGGAGATCACATGAGTTTCTCGATCGAATTTGCTGACGAGACGCGCGAATATCAGGCGCGCATCAAGGTAGTCGGCGTGGGTGGCTCTGGCGGCAACGCCATCAACACGATGATCAACTTCGGCCTCGACGGCGTGGAGTTCATCACCGTGAACACCGACGCGCAGGCCATCAACTCCAACGCCGCGGCCATCAAGATCCCGATCGGCGCGGCGGTCACGCGCGGGCTCGGCGCTGGTGCGGATCCCGAGAAGGGTCGCAAGGCCGCGCTCGAGGACGTGACCCGACTGAAAGAGGCGATCGCCGGCGCGGACATGGTGTTCGTTACCGCCGGCATGGGCGGCGGCACCGGAACCGGAGCGGCCCCCGTGATCGCACAGCTCGCCCGCGAGGAAGGCGCGTTGACCGTGGGCGTCGTCACGAAACCGTTCGTGTTCGAGGGACGGCAGCGCGCACGCCGCGCGGAGCAAGGCATCGCGCTCTTGACCGAGCACGTCGATACGTTGATCACGATCCCCAACGAAAAACTGATGATGCTGGGTGACGACGAGCTCACCTTCGTCGATGCGTTCCGCAAGGCCGACGAGGTGCTGTTCCAGGCCGTCAAGGGCATCAGCGATCTGATCACGCTGGACGGTATCGTGAACGTCGACTTCGCGGACGTCCGCACCGTGATGAACAGCATGGGTCGCGCGCTGATGGGCACCGGTTGTGCCAAGGGCGAGGGCCGAGCACGCCTCGCTGCGGAGCAAGCCGTGATGTCGCCGCTCCTCGACAACATCTCCGTGGACGGCGCGACGGGTGTGCTCATCAACGTCGTGGGCGGTCCCGACATGAAGATGAAGGAGATCCAGGAGGCGGCCTCGTTCATTCAGGAGCAGGCGCACGAGGACGCCAACATCATCTTCGGCGCCAGCATCGACGAGTCGATGGGCGACGCGCTCAAGGTCACCGTGATCGCCACGGGCTTCGACCCGGTTTCGAACGAGGTCAGCGAGTCTCGCGAGGCGCGCCGGCCCGCCCAGAAAGTCTCCCTGCGCGAAGGGTTCGGCCCGCCGCCGAGCGCGCGAGCGCCCCGGTCCGACATGCGCGAGACAGTGCCCGTGTTCTCTTCCCGCAAGCCGGCGGCGGCAGCGGCGAGCCTGCAGGCCAACGCTCCGCGCGAGTCGCAGAGCTTTTTGCCGCAGGTGCGCGAGCGCATCACGTTCCCATCCACGACCACCGAGCCCGACTGGGACACACCCGCCTTCCAGCGCCGCCAGAATAGCTAGGGGCGACAGTCTTTCTGAAACTCCTCCGTACGTCTGTTGCTTAGTGGCCCTTTCCTCCGTTCGCGGGGGAAAGGGCATTTTTTACGCCGCGCCGCCGCCATGAAACGTCAGGCTCGGAATACGTCGTCGCCATTGCTAGAGAGGCGGGTGAGCCTGAAGCTGCTCTCCGGAGCCGAGCACTACGACGCGGTGATCAGCCGGGAGCTGCCGAGCGCCCGCGTTTCGCTCTGGATCGGCACCGCCAATCTGAAGGCGCTGTTCGTCGAAGCCCCGATCGGCACGCGCGCGCGCGCGCGCGGACGCTACGTTTCCATACTGGAAACACTGGAGCAGCTCGCGGACCGCGGCGTGGAGCTCCGGATCCTGCACGGCCGGCCGCCGTCGGGGCCGTTTCGCGAGGAGCTCTCGCGCCGCCCCGAGCTCGTCAAGCGGCTGCATCTGCGCGAATGCCCGCGCGTGCACCTGAAGACGCTCGTGATCGACGGCAGGCTCCTGTATCTCGGCAGCGCGAACTTCACGGGCGCGGGGCTCGGCGCGCGCGGCGCGGCGAAACGCAACTTCGAGCTCGGCATTCTCACGGATGACGAGCACATGCTCGACGACGTGCAGGCCCACTTCGACGCCATCTGGTCAGGCCGCGAGTGCGGGTCCTGTCAGCTCCGGCGATTGTGCCCGAAGCCGCTCGATACATAATTTCTACGCTTCCCGCACGCCGGCTTCGCGACGAAATTCCAGACACTGCCAGGATCCCGGCGGAAAATCGCGACAGGTCGTGCCGCGGTCCTCGTAGATCGAGCAATCGTTCCGGTTCGCCTGGGTACCGAGGTGCACGCAGCAGCCGTCGTCGCGGCTCTTGAACGCGAGCTCGCTGAAATGACCGGGCACGAGCTGCTCGACCAAGTCGTCGCGTCCCGCACGCCGCCAGCGCACGATGTCCTCGGCGGGCACGAGGATGCGGCCGTCGCTGGCTTGCCGGCAGCACGCTCCACACGCGCGACAATCGAAAGGGGACGCGCTATCGGGCACGCTCACGCTCCGAGCATACTCCCGGAGTGAAGAAGCGCGAGGATCGGGCGGCGTCAGTGCCGTTTTCGCGAGCTCGGCGCGGGCGCGCCGACGGCGGTGCGCACCGTTGGTCGGGTGCCGGGCGAGTCCCCGCGCCGGCTCTGGGTGCTGCTCTGAGCGCGGCAGCCAAACTCGGCGAGGTGTACTCGTTCGGGCAACGAGCGCTGAGTGTGGGGAGGCATGACGGACGACAGCACCAGGTAGCGAAGGCCGTCGGCTCCGGTCCAGAGCGGCGCGTTCAGGACGGGACCATCGAAGTGGCCGGCCTCCTGCAATTCGACCAGGCTGCTCTCGAGCTTGTCGGGGTCGATGTAGAGCAGCCAGGGCGCGCGTTCGAGAATGGCGATCTCGGCCTCGAGGATGCGGCGCACCTCGAGCACCCGCTCGCGCAGTGGTTCGAGATCCGTGAGCACGAGCAGCGGCACTTCCCGTGCGTTGACGACGTCGGCGATCCCCGCGATGTGCTCCGCGAATCGCTCGATGCGCCGATCCGAGCCGTCGAACACGCGCGTGAGATCGCCGCCACAGCGCAAGATCAGCTGCATGCAGCTTTCTCGGCTCTCCTCGTCGCGAGGCAGCCCATGTGGCATCAAGACCAAACGCCGCTCTGTCATCGCCTGACTCCTGGGCAACGGCCCGTTCCGCGTCGCGGATTAGGTGAGAAAAGGTAGGATACTCAAGCTGTGGGTCGCAGGCGCCAAACCACCAAGACCAGGAGCGCGGCGAGGGTCGTGGCCGTCGCCCCGTAGAATAGGTGGGGGTAGCCGGAGCTTTTTGCCACCTGACCCCACGCGAGCGCGCCGATCGTGGTGCCAGCGTGAAAGCTGCCACTGTAGGCGGCGATGATGCGCCCGTGTGCGCGCACCGGGACCAAGCTCGTGGCGAGCGCGGTGAGCGTTGGGTACGCGACGCCGTGCGCGATCCCCAGCGCGCCGCCGTACGCCCACAACAGCGCCGGTGACAGACCGCTCATGGCGAACGGCACGGCCGCGTACAGTGCCACCGCGACGAGCGCGGGCGGCGTTGAGCAAGATCGGCGCCACGGCGGCGTAGGGCGCACGGACGGGGGGCAGCGACGGCGGCGCGTCCTCCGCGTCGCGCCGCTCGCTCGGCAAGCCGAGCCCGAACGCGAAGCACACGAGCGCCGCGATCACTGCCAAAGCGAACACGGTCCGCCAGCCGAAATGTTCTGAAAGCGATTCGGCCACCAGCGACGACACGGCGTTCATCGAGAGATTGGCGGCGCTCTGCAGGCCGAATGCCTGACCGATGCGCTCCCGCGGCGCCACGTCCGTGACGAGCGCCATCGCCGCGTTGAACGCCATCACATAGGAGGCGTTGATGCCGATTTGCAGCAAATAGACCAGCGGCCCGAAGCGATCCACGAGCAGAAAGCCGATCGAAGAGGAGCACAGAATCAACGACCCGCCCAGAAACAGAAGGCGCCGCCCACCGCGCCGATCGATGACGCGGAGCACGCCGAAAATGGCGAGGACGCTGAAGATGCCGGCGAAGGCCATGGTGTTGCCGACCTCTGCCGGCCCCACGCCGAGCTCTTGCGTCAAGAACTTCGGCTGGAGCAGATACAAGCACCAGCCGAAGCCGAACAGCGCTTGAGCGAGCACTATGCGCGTCAGCGCTGGTGACCACAGCGTCGAGGGAGGAGGCTGAACTCGTGAAGAGGGAGCTTCGACTGCGCTGGGAGACGAGGGCAGATCGGCCACGAGGAGCGGGGTCACTCTGGCATGAACCGCTGCATTCACCAGGCGGATTCGCCGCGGTCGAGAAGACCGGCCGCACTCGGTGACGAAACGCCGCTCCCGGCGGCGCCGGGCCGGTAGTATGAGGTCGGCGCACACTTGTCATGCCAGGGCCGATCTCCTCACCGTCAGCGCCGGCGACCGGAACACCCCTTCCGCTGCCGCTGACGTGTCCCGTATGTGCGGCGCGTTACCCCGCGCACTTCAAGGTTTGTCCGAGGGACGCAGCCCGGCTCGAGCAAGGTCAGGCGCCGGAGGACCCGCTGATCGGGAGCGTGCTCGGGCAGGCATTCCGCGTGACGCGTGTGATGGGTGAGGGCGGCACTGCCCGCGTGTACGAAGCGCAGCACGTGCGGCTCGCGGCCAAGCGCTTTGCGGTCAAGGTGCTCCACTCGGCATACGCGGCGCAGCCTACGATCGTCGCACGCTTCCGGCGCGAGGCCGAAGCAGCGGCGGGCATCGATCACCCGAACGTGGTCGACGTGTACGACGTCGATCGCACGCCGGATGGGCGGCCTTACATCGTAACGGAGTACCTCGACGGCAGCGACCTCGGCTCACTGCTCAAGCAACAGCCGGCTCTGGAAATTCCATTCGCCGTGCGGATCGTGCGCGAGATTTGCGCGGCGCTGACCGCCGCACACGCCAGGAACGTGGTGCACCGCGACTTGAAGCCCGAGAACGTCTTTTTGTTGGGCGGCGGCCCGAACGTGCGCATCAAGGTGCTGGACTTCGGCATCTCGAAGGTTCTCGATAGCCAGTCCGCAGCGCTCACGCGGACCGGCATGGTGGTCGGGACGCCCGCGTACATGTCACCCGAGCAAGCGTCGGGAGCCGAGGTCGACATCCGCACGGATGTCTACGGAGCCGGCGCGATCCTGTATCGGCTCGTCACGGGGAAGCCGGCCTTCTCGGGCGGCGATACGACGGAGGTGCTGAGCGCCGTTCTGACCGACGAGCCGCGCAGGCCGCGCTCGGTCCGCTCTTCGATCCCCGACGGGCTCGAGCTGGTCATCCAGCGCGCCATGGCGAAGGCTCCCGCGGACCGCTACGCGAGCATGCAGGAGCTCGACAGCGCGCTCGTGCCGTTCGACGCGGTCCTGCTGAGCTCGCTGACGAACCTGACCGACGCGGACGCGACCGTGCGTCCGCCGCGCGCGGCGAGCGAAAGCAGCATCACGGCCGCGCTCACGCAAACGGCGGCTCAGGCGGCGCGCGAGGTGCGGCGCGCGCGCCCGAACATCGTCTGGTACTCGCTGCTTTGCTACGTGTGGTTTCTCGGGCCGTCCGTGGATGCGGTGGTGGCCGTGCTGAGCGCCGGCACGGCGCCCAACGAGAGCATCGCGCTCACGCGCCTCGGCGGTGCGGCCGCGGGTGTCGCGCTGGTGCTGCTGGGGCCGCTCTTCCTGTGGATACGTCACGTGAGGAAGAACTGGAAGAACAGTCATTCGGCGATCGCGCTGGCCACGCTCACGCGCCGGGTGGCCGTCTCTGCCATCGTCAGCTATGCCGCCGCGGTGCTCGCGCTGCGCTTGCTCATGGCCACGACGGGGCAGAGCGGCCTCGAGGGGCGCACGCGCCTGGTCAGCCTGTCGCTGCTGCTCGCGACTGCAGCGGGGGCGGCCAGCGCCCATCTTTGGACGCGCTGGCGGGAGCGCCGGGGCAGGGAGTCATGATCTGTCCCCGTTGTCATCGCAAGT
Organism: Polyangiaceae bacterium; assembly: GCA_036520475.1. Classification (GTDB taxonomy): domain Bacteria; phylum Myxococcota_A; class Polyangia; order Polyangiales; family Polyangiaceae; genus DATDJP01. The sequence continues at coordinate 41,646 of DATDJP010000252.1, forward strand.
ACGGCGCCGACGCGCCCCCTGCGTGCCCAGCAGATGGCGAACCGCTGATTGAAGCTCCGGAAATCGCGCTGTTGGGCGCACACACGACCGAAGAGGTCGGCATGGTGTACGCGGGACGTTACGTCGTGCGCGGGCTGATTGGCCGCGGCGCGTCGGCGCGCGTGTACCTCGCCGAAGACGCGCGTCAGAAACGCGCCGTGGCCGTCAAGGTGCTGGAGAGTCCGGACGCGCGCAACGCCGACGCGAAGGAGCGTTTCTTCCGCGAAGTGCAGGCCACGGAGGGCGTGTCCCATCCCAACATCGTGCGCATGCTCGACGCGGGGCAGCGGCCGGATGGAGCACCTTTTCTGGTGATGGAGTATCTGTTCGGCGAAACGCTGGGGCAGCGCCTGCGGCGCGAGCAACGGCTCGACATCGTGAGCGCGCTCTGGGTCGCGCGCGCCGTTGCATCGGCGCTCGCGGCCGCGCATGCCGCCGGCGTCATCCACCGTGACGTCAAGCCGGACAATGTCTTTCTGGTCGGTGAGCTCGGTAACCCGTTCACGCTCAAGCTCGTCGATTTCGGCCTGGCGCGGCTGCAGGGAGCGTCTGCCTTCACGGCGCTCGGGGTCACGGTAGGCACGCTCGAATACATGGCGCCCGAACAAAGCGTGCGAGACAACACCGGCCCGCGCACGGACATCTACGCGCTCGGCGTGCTCCTGTACCGCATCGTCACCGGTGAGCTTCCGTTCACCGGTTCCGACTCCGAGGTCCTTGCGCAACACTTGGTGCTGCCGCCGACGGCGCCCTCGGCGCGTCTACCGGAGCTCGATCCGCGGGTCGAGGCGCTGATCCTGACGGCGATGCGCAAGCTGCCTCGTAACCGCTACCCGTCCATGGAGGACTTCCTCGAGCACATCGACAGCGTGCTCGAGGGCCGAAGCGGCGAAACCGCGGGCATCATCTGGGAGACGGACGTGTACAAGCCGCAAACGGCTTACGCGCGCACGGTGGCGGCTTCGCTGTACAAGAAGCTCGGTCTGACGCCGCCGCGCTGGGATTGAGCGCGGAGCTCGAGCTCACTCCGCTGCCAGCACGCGCTCGCTGTGCGACGTAGGCGCCGGCTCGCCGCGCAGGCGTGCGAGCTCCGTGCGCATCTTTTGGTGCACCAGGTCGCGTAGCCGATGGCTGTCGAAGTGCACCGTGCTCGGCTCCACCGGATCGAGGATCTCCACGTGCACCATCTGCGGCACGATTTTGAAGCTGCGCTTCGCCAGGACTTTGTCGGTGCCGCAAATCACGACCGGTACGACGGGCACGTGGTTGCGCGCCGCGATCCAGAACGCGCCGCGATGAAAGTGCTTCAACTCGCCGTCGGGTGAGCGCGTGCCCTCGGGGAACACGAACAAGCTGTTGCCTTCGCTCAGGCGCCGGTTGCACTCGCGCAGCATGCGCAGAATGCTCGGCAGGTGCCCGCGCCTGAGCGGCACGTACCCGTTCAAGGCCATGTTCCAGCCCAGGAACGGCACGTAGAAGTTCTCGATCTTGCTCACCCAGAGGAACGGCAAGCGCAGCGCGAACAGGGCCAGGATGTCCACCATCGACAGGTGATTGGACACGAACATGTAGGGGCCACCGCGCAGACGCTCGCGGCCGTGAACCTCCACGCCAGCGAACGGCGCCCAGGCCAGGTAGTGCGCGCCCCAGAGTGAGGTGTAGGCGTGCAACAGCTTCTTCCGCTTGTCGAAACCGAGACTGTACAGGTACAGAGCGAGCGCGGGCGCGAACAGCGCGGCGCAGCTAGTCAACAAGTAGGGCCAGTACACAGCGTTGTACGCCGCGATCGCGAGCGGGTGACGCAGGCGAGCAGTATTGGCTAGCGGCTCTGGGCGCATGTCTCGGGCTTAACACGGCCGTCCGGCAGAAGGGCAGGAACGTCGGTAAAAGGCCGTAGTGAAAGGCATATGCGGGCGTGCCTGCGGGGGGGCGTGTTCTGCGCGCGTCAGCGGCCGAGCAGGTACAAGAGGCGGCCCACGATGACGTCCAGGGCCTGGGCGTTTTCTCCCCCCTCGGGGATGATCAGGTGGGCGGCTCCGCGGCTCGGCGCCACGTACTGCTCGTGCATCGGGCGCACGCTCTCGAGGTACTGCGCCTGAATCGATGCGATGTCACGGCCGCGCTCCTCGATGTCGCGCCGAATGCGCCGCAGCAGCCGGATGTCGTCGTCCGTATCCACGAACAGCCTCAGGTCGAACACGCTGCACAGCGACGGCACCGCGAACAGCAAAATACCTTCCACGACGATGATGGTTCGAGGCGGCACCGTGACGTGCTCCGCGCGCCGGGTGTGCGTGGCAAAGTTGTATTGAGGGCAGTGAATCTCTCGGCCTGCCTTGAGCGCGACCAGGTCGGCGAGCAACAGGTCGTTTTCGAGCGCGTCCGGCTCGTCGAAGTTCACGAGCTCGCGCGCCGCCGGGTCCATGTGGCTTCGATCGCGATAGTACCAGTCGTGTTGGATGAGCGCCGCCCGGTCCGGGGGCATCGCCAGCACCAGCTTCGTCGCGACGGTGGTTTTGCCGCTGCCGGTTCCGCCTGCGATTCCGATGAGCACGGGAAGCATGCCGAAGCTTAGAGCGACTTTCAGTCGCTCGTCACAAGGAACAGTCCGCGCTGAGCAAATTGGGCCAAGTGATCTCGCGGTCCATGGCGAAGCGCGTTAGCGCTGCGCGCCGCCAGCGTCTGCACGAGCCTTCAGGAAAGCGAGGGCTGCGCGAATTTGTGCGTCGCTCACGGTGTGACCGATGCGGTCCACCTTGGAACGGTGCGGCCACCCCAGGCTCCGCAACATCGTCACGAGTCCGCGGGGATCGCGCCGGGCTTTGTCTTTCGTGCCGTAGCCGACGAAGATCGGGACCCGCTCGGCGCTCTGGCCCGCCAGAAGGCGTGAGTACTTGCCGCCCGAGCCTCCCGCGAACACGCCGTAGCCGTCGATGGTAAGCTTGCCGCGCAGAGCGAGCGACGTCGCGTAGTACGCTCCGTTCGAGAATCCGAAGACGAGCACGCGCTGAAACGGGCCGCTCTGCCGCTCGAGCTCCGCGCGCGCAGCCGCCCACTCCTGGAGCACGCTGGCTTCGTGGTCTTTTTGCAGCTCCTGAGCCGTCGGCCACGCCAGCACTTCCGGGTCGCGACCCGGACCAAACGCCGGTCGGCCACGTGGCATGAGCGCGCTGAGGCCGTGCGTCTTGGCCATGCGCGCCATCAGACGCTGCTGTCCCCAGGCCCAATCGCTGCCCTTCTTCACGAGACCGTGCAGAAAAATCACCAGCGTTCGCGGCCCGCGTTCCGAGCCTTCTGCCGCTTCTGTCGCCGGCTCGTACATACAGACCGTGTCGCTCAGCGCTTCGAGCTCGGGCGCGCACCAGGGTCTCGGGGACTCTACTTCGTCGAGAGCGCGCGCGGGCGCTGCACGGAGCGCGACCGCGACGAGCAAGAGCAGCAGTAGCGAGCGTGGGAGGGCGCGCGACATGCGCCCCTCTTTACCAGAGATCGCCGCTTACGGCCCGGGCACGCTGACCGGCGCAGAAAAGCGCAGTGACGGCCAGCCCGTGGCCCGCACCGCGTGCCAGCCGGCGAGCGGCTCGGGAACGAGCAATGTCGCAGCGACCATATCCGCCACTTCGGTGCGATAGGCCGTCGCGCTGGCGATCGCCTGGCCGCCGGCATCCAGTATCTCGACGAGCTCGGGCTCACCGTACGCGACGTCCGGGCGCGTGAAGGGCACGCCCCAGCGCGGGCCCGTGGCATCGAGCAGCAAGACGCGCCACAGGCCGATGCGCTCCGGGGCGACGTACGTGTCGAGCGCGCCGTTCAGCGTCGCGACGCGATCGGTGAGAGCGCGGTAGGTGTAGTCGCTGACCCACTTGCTGCTGCAGTAGCCCATGATGTCCGTGGTGCGCGAGGGATCGAGCAGCACGCGGCGCTGAGGATCGTAGCCCCAGGTTCCGATGAGTCCGCCGCTGTGCGGGTAATTTCCGTCCACGCCGCTGATGCTGCCCGGCGCGCACGGCGCGTGATTCCTGCCGTGATTGTGGCCGAGCTCGTGCGCCATGGTGCTAGCGGATCGCGTGTCCGCCCAGGCGATGCCCACGGCCGCGCGGTAGCTCGCGGTGCTCGCGCCGGTGACGTACCCGATGCCCGCCGTGCACGAGCCGTTGCAGTATTGCGCGAAGGTGTCCGTCGGCTTCACGAGGCCGTAGTAGTAGACGTCGTTCGGCGGCGACTCGCTCTGACGCTTGGCGCGAATCTGATCGAGCATCGAGCTCCAGTTGAGAGGATAACCGGAATCGACGGACGAGACGACGCTCAGCTCGATCGAGCTCGCAGGGTACATCCCTGCCAGGTAGTCGCGGTAGACGGTGAGCGCGCCGGCCGAGGTGTCCGGTGCACGCGTGTTGGAGACGATGGGAACCAGTCGCACCTTGAGTGCGCCGGTGCGGCGTGTGCCGAGCGCAGCCTCTCCGAGCGCCGGAAACCGTGGCGCTCGCACGGTGCCGTTGCTGGCGCCGCATTCGACGACTTCGACGGCGTAGCGAGTGTCAGCGTTAATCTTCGCGCCGGGCACGAAGATCTGAAACGTCGTGTTCAGGTCGCTCTCGTTCGAGCTCGCGCTGACGCTGCGTTTGGCGAAGTATTCGTCGCGCGTCGTGCCATTCAACACCAATAGCCGCGCCGAGAGCTCGCGCGCCGCAAAACCGGCTTCCAGCCGTACGAAGATGCGAACCAGCGTTTCGCGTCCCTCGACGATGGCCGCGGGTCGTGCGCCGGTACCCACCGCTTGCCCGCCCGTCATGATCGGGATCTTGAGGGTCTGGTAGACGGCGATCTGGTCGACGGTGAGGTCCTTGGCCGAGCCGTCGCACCCGTCGGCGCCCACGGCGCTTTGACAGCTTCCGCCGCTGCACTGCTGGCCCAGCCCGCAGGGCTGGTTGCAGTCGCCGCAGTGCTGGAGAGACGTGCCGGTGTTCACGCATTCGGCGCCGCAGAGTCGCTGTGGCGCGGGGCACGCGCACGCGCTGGACGTGCAAACCGCTCCACCGCTGCAAGGGCGAGCACAGCCACCGCAGTGCTCCTCGTCATTGGCCGTGTCCACGCAGGCGCCGGCGCAGAACGTGCGTCCGCTCGGGCATTGACAGCTGCCACCGACGCAGCTTCGCCCGGCGCCGCAAGCGGCGT
>DATDJP010000253.1:0-10622 GCA_036520475.1 Polyangiaceae bacterium
TGCACTTTCCGGAGCTCCTGTGCGGCGCAGGGCTGAGCGACCACGACGCGAATGCTCGAAAACTTCAACTGACGCGCAGACACGCGCGAGTGGTCGCGTGAAGCGCCGCAACCACCGAGTGCACGAGCGAGTCACGAAATCGCGGCGGGCCCTGCCTCGGAAGCGTCAAGAGCAATCGGCACGGCGACGCACTTTTATCGATGGTCTGCGTTGCTCTGTCGTCCAACGATGGACGGACGCGGCGATCCCGTCGTCGGGCCAGCGCCTCGGCGTCGCGCTCACACCGACCGCAATACAGCTCGCGTTCGTGTCACAACGAGAACTGCACCCTGATGACTTGGCCGTTCGAAAGCCCCAAGCTGCGCACGACCTGGAAAGCATCGCATGGACCTCGATCTCAAGCGGATGACCACCACTCCAGCGATGCTGTACCGCCAATAGCGAGGTCGGCCCAGGCGTGGACCGGAGGACGCTACGCTGGTAGGTCCTACTAGGCGCACGGCTCGATCCTTTGTGACGAGCGGCTGAAAGTCGCTCTATGCTGCCGGCGCGATGCAATTCGTCAGAACTCCCGAAGAGCGTTTCAATAGTCTTCCAGGGTACGCGTTCGCGCCTCACTACTTGCAGGTACCCGACGGCGAAGGCGGCTCGCTCCGCCTGCACTACCTGGACGAGGGACCGCCGAGCGCCGAGGTCGTGCTGCTGCTCCATGGCGAACCGTCATGGTCGTATCTGTACCGCAAGCTGGTGCCGGTGATCGCCAGCGCCGGGCTGCGCGCCGTCGCGCCCGATCTGATCGGGTTCGGCAAGTCCGACAAACCCTGCGAGCGCAGCCACTATACTTATGCTCGGCACGTCGCCTGGATCTGGAGCTGCATCGAGCAGCTCGAGCTCGACGCCATCACGCTCGTCTGCCAGGACTGGGGCAGCCTGATCGGTCTGCGGCTCGTGGGCGAGCATCCCGAGCGCTTCGCGCGCGTGGTGGTCGCGAACGGCGGTATGCCGACGGGCGACCAAAAGCTCCCGGAGGCGTTCTTTGCATGGCGTGAGTTCTCGCAAACGGTGGATGTGCTGCCGGTCGGCGCGATCATCGCGAACGGCTGCGCACAGAGCGTCGCGCCGGAGGTGGTCGCGGCTTACGAAGCGCCGTTCCCCGACGAAAGCTACAAGGCCGGCGCACGCCAATTTCCAGCGCTCGTGCCGGCGCACCCGGACGACCCCGCGGCGGCCGCGAACCGGAGCGCGTGGGACGTGCTCAAGACGTGGGAAAAACCGTTCCTCACCGCGTTCAGTGATCAAGACCCCATCACACGCGGGGGTGAAAAGCTGCTCCAGAGCCTGATTCCCGGCACACGCGGACAGGCCCACACCACCATTCGCGACGCCGGTCACTTCTTGCAGGAGGACCGGGGCGAAGAGCTGGGGCAGGTCGTCGTCGATTTCGTGAAGCGCACTGCCCAAAGCTCCCCCGGAACCTGACGCGCCATGGAATCTGCTCGCGGCCCGCTGCCGCGCCTTCCGCTCGGCGTGTTTTGCCTCGTGCACACGGGCCTATTCGCCTGGGCCGCGCTCACTTTACCCTGGCGGAGCCGCTCGCTCTGGGCTGTGTTCTTCGGCGCGCTGGCGCTCGCTCACGCGCTCACCGCGCTCGCCACGCTGGTCAAAGCAGAGCGTCTCGCGGCGCTGACGCTGCGCATGCTGTCCGTGCTGTCCGCGCTCTCCGCGCTCGGACTGACCTGGGTGGTGCTGAGCTCCAGCCTGTACCTGATCGAGCTGTACCGCGGCCTGGGCCCGCTCCTGGTGGCAGGCATCGTCATCTCCTGGCTCGTGCTGCTCCTCTTGACTCTACCGATTGCCGCGTGGGGCGCCACGCGCGTCTGGCGCGAAGAGATCGCAAAGAAGCGCACCTGGTGGATGGCGGGCATCGCGCTCGCGTTCGTCGTGGCGTCCGCCATCTGGGTGGCGAGGTCGGCGCGCGGCGTACCGCTTCACGACCAGAGTGAAAGCTCACTCGGCCAGGCCATCCGGCGCGTTTGGGCACGCCAGCGGCCGAACCCGGCGACGGACAGCGCCACTCTGTCGCTCTTCACGGAGGAGCCGGCGTCGTGCCCCGAGGACGTCCTCGCTTCCCCCTTCACGGCGCTCGTCACTTACGTCTCGGAGGCGCCTCGCGTCGCGCACATTTGCCTGCAGGCCCGGAGCTCGTCCGATCTGCTCGCGCAGATCGAGTCGATTTTCACTCGCGACTCCCCGCGCCCCGCGCTGATGAAGCTCGACGTCTTGACCCGCGCTCAAGTGCTCGAGCCTGGGTCGCTGCTCGATCCTTTCAAGCTCAGGCCCGCGCTCGACGGAGTCTGCTCTGGGAGAAACTGCCTGGCCCCGTGGCAGCTGGTCGCGCTGGACGCATTCGCGTCGTACCGACCCTTCGCGGCCGTAAAGGACGCCAGCTTTGGCATTTCTCTGCCGTGGATCGCAGAAAAATTGCGCGCGCCGGGACCGCTCCTGCGCGTGGAGGCGGCGAGCTTCGTGCTCGATGGCGCGGGCGTGCGCAGCCTGCGCCGTCTGCGCGCCGTCCCGCAGCGCGCCGAGCGCGAACGGCTCTCGCGAGCGGCGCTGCTGGCCGAGAAGCACATCTTGCTGTCACAGCGCGAGAGCGGCGAGTTCCGCTACCTGCTCGATCCATTCCGCGGGACCACGGAGCCCCAAAACGTCAACCTCGCGCGGCAGGCCGGCACCGCGTTGATTCTGTGTGAGCACGACGCTACTCCATCCAATCGCGAGGTGATCGTCCGTGCTTTGAAGCTGCTACAGCAGAGCGAACGACGCGCCGGCGCAAGCTCCAGCTTGTCACAGGACGAGCACACCGCCCGGCTGGGTCATACGGCTCTGCCGCTGGCTGCGTTTCTGAGCTGCCGCCCCAAGCTCGGCGGCGAATACGACGGGCTGATCGCGCGCCTCGGCCAGTTCCTGCTCACGATGCAGCGACCGGACGGTAGCTTCTTCCCCGAGTTCGACTACGCCAGCGCGCGCCCGACCGGACGACACGAGGGCCTCTACTCAGCGGGTCAGGCCGTGCTCGCCCTGGTGCTCCTCGAGCAACGGTGGCAAGGCTTGTCGGACAAGGGTGGGCTCGAACGACGCCGCATCGGACTCGCGATCGAGCGTGCGATGGCCTACTACTCGGGCCCGTATTGGCCGGCGCCGCTCCACGACCTGTTCTTCGTGGAGGAAAACTGGCATTGCCTCGCGGCGCGAGCGGCCCTCGCTTCGCGGCGCAACGACGCTTACGAACGCTTCTGCACCGACTACGTGCAGTTCAAGTCCCGCTTCATCCTGGAGCCCGGCGCTGGCAACCAGGACCTTCGGGGCGCCTACGGTGTTAGCCCTGCGCTACCGGTGCACAACACCGCGACCGCGGGGTTCGGAGAGGCGCTCGCGGCGGCCATTGCGGTCAAGCGCGCGCGTGGTGAGGCAACGCTCGACGACGAGGCGCTGCTGCTACGCGTGCTCGAATTTCTGCTGGCGTCCCAGTGGCAGGACGCGAACTGCTTTGCCTGCACGCGTCAGCATTTCGTGCTGGGCGGCTTTTCCGAGCACTATGCGGGCCCTGCGCTGCGTATCGACTACGTTCAGCATGCCATGGCTGCGCTTCACCACGGCCGGCGCGCAGTGTATGGGGACTGACGCCATGTCGCGCTGGGTCGCCTATACGTTCGGGCTGGGCCTCGCGGCGGCCGTCGTGTCGCCCGGCCTGCGCGGCTCGGCCCGGGATTCGTATCCTCTGTCCACCTACCCGATGTTCGCTGCCAGGCGCGACAATCCGCGGCTCTACATCGCCGAAGCCGTCGCTGCCGACGGGTCGCGCTCACGGCTCGAGCCCGATCTGCTCGGCACCGACGAAGTCATGCAAGCGGCCGCCCTCGTGCGCCGCGCCGTACAGGCGAGCGAGGAGCGCATGCAACGGCTCTGCGCGGACATTGCCGAGCGCGTGCGCCAGCACGACGGCCTGGGCAGCGTGCGTTACGTGGAGCTCACGAGCGCCGAGTACGAGCCGATTGCGTACTTCGTGCGGCGGGCCGAACCGGACAATCGCGTGCTCCACATCCGGTGCGCGGTGCAGAGCGCACCATGAACGCCTCGCGGACCTGGCTCCGCCGGCTGGACGCGTTTTTCTATCCACCCGCGCCCGCAGAGCGCCTGGCCATGTTGCGGGTGCTGGTGGGCGGCTTCGCCGTGATTTACCTGGTGGCACGTTTTCCGAGTTTTACGGCTGGCCGCTTTCACGACGCGAGCTTCGCGCCCGTCGGCCCGGCGTCTTTCTTGTCCGCGCCCCTGCCTGCCCCGCTCGTGTACGCGCAGACGCTGCTTGCCATCGGCAGCGGCGCCGCGTTCACCGCTGGCTTTCACTACCGAGTGCTCGGCCCACTGTTCGCCGCATTGCTGTTGTGGGTGACGAGCTACCGGAGCTCCTGGGGCATGATCTTCCACACGGAGAATCTGCTCACGTTGCACGTGCTGCTGCTCGCTGCTGCGCCGGCGGCTGACGCGGTCGCCTACGACAGCCGCAGCCGTGTGGAACCGCCCGGCGAGCACGGCCGGTACGGCTGGGCGATCCGCGCGCTCTCCGTGATCACGGTGATCACGTACCTGCTCGCGGGGATCGCGAAGACTCGCATCAGCGGCAGCGATTGGCTAACGGGGGAGATTTTACGCGGGCAGATCGCGTACGACAATCTGCGCAAGATCGAGCTCGGGAGCGTCCACTCACCGCTCGGCGCCTGGGTCGTGCGGTGGCCCTGGGTGTTTCCACCCCTCGCCGCGCTCACGCTGCTGCTCGAGCTCGGCGCGCCGCTCGCTCTGGTGAGCCGCAAGCTCGGTCGCCTGTGGGTGGTCGCGGCGATGCTGTTTCATTGGGGCGTTCTGGCCTTGATGGCCATCGCCTTTCCGTACCCGCTGACGGGTATCGCGTATGCGTCGTACTTCGACGTGGAAAAGTTGCGCCGCTTGCGCCACGCTCCGCGGCTCCTCAGGCGATGACCGATCGGAACCGACCAGGCGGAACGCTGGTGCGCTGGTGCACCGACCAGTGGTGCTGGATCGACGAACACTACCGGCGCGAGTCGCTGCCGAGCGGGCACGCAGCGGTCGTGCTCGTCACCGTCGCGCTATCGCTCGCGCTCGCTCGCTTCTTTGGCGGCGCCGGCACGCTGCAAAAGTGGCCGGCGCTCGCCGCTTGGCTCGCCGCTTTGCCTCAGCCAGATCTGTACCCCTGGCTCTACTGGGCAGGGTTCAAGCTCTTCAACTACGGCCTCTTGCCCGCGCTGTGCATCCACTTCGTGCTGAAGGGCCGGCTCGCCGATCATGGCCTCCGCTTCGTGCGCGAGCCGCGCGTCTGGCTCCTGTACCTGGGCATGCTGGCGCTGGTTTTGCCCATGACGTTCATCGCAGCGCACAGCCAAAGCTTCCTCGAGACGTATCCGAAGTATCGGTCGGCCGGTGCGTCGTGGACGGGCCTCTTGGTGTGGGAATGCGCGTACGCGTTTCAGTTTTTCATGCTGGAGTTCTTCTTTCGCGGCTTCATGATCTTCGCGCTCGCGCGCTACCTCGGCTCGCTCGCCATTTTCGTGATGATCGTGCCTTACTGCATGATTCATTTCGGCAAACCGCTCGCGGAGTGTTTGGGGTCCATCATCGCCGGAGTCGTGCTCGGTACCGTCGCCCTGCGAACGGGAAGCATTTACGGCGGCGTGTTCGTGCACTGCGGCGTCGCGTGGAGCATGGATCTATTCGCTCTCGCCAAAAACGGTAGCCTGCAGCGCCTGTTTGCCGGTTGAGCGCGGACGGAGGCCGAACAGCGCTCGTGTACACGGTGTGTATAATGTCCGGATGCGCGTCCCCATGCTGCTCGGTGCGTGTTGTCTGACCGCCATTCTGCACGGCTGCAGCAGCGATGACCCGGATCCCATCGGCGGCGGCACGAGTGGTGGCGCCGGCACTCGGCCCGGCAGCGGCGGCAGCAACGCGGGAAGCGGCGGCAGCCCACAGGGCGGCGCAGCCGGAAGCGCGGGCGCGAGCGGCAGCGGCTCCGGGCACGGCGGCTCGGCGGGCGGAGGGACGGGCGGCGCCTCGGGGAGCGGCGGTGCGGCGGGCACCGGGACGCTCAGCCAGCGATATCCCGGCGACGTCGGCATCGGCGCCGATCCGGCCGTGTTGTTCCACGACGACTTCGAGAGCGGTTGGGGACGCTGGGACGCTCCGACACAGAACACGACGCACTTGATCCTCGAGAACGACCCGAGCATGGCGCGCGCGGGGTCACGTTACCTGCGCTCGACGGTGACGTTCGCGCATCTGCAGGCGAACGAGTACATCTCGTCGTCGACGCGTGTGACGTTCGCGCGGCGAGTGGACCAGATCTACTGGCGCTTCTACGCGCGCTTTCCGAACATCACGCCGAACCCGCACCACTGGGTGCGCATGGCAGCGGGCGACGAGACGTACGACTCGAGCGGCCGCGCGAACACGGTGCCGCCCGGCGACGGGGGCTTCTGGTTCGACTTCGACGCTGACAACGACGACCGCTTCAACTTCTACGTCTACTGGTACAAGATGCGCTCGGGGCGCTGCAACGACGGCACCGCCACGCCGGGCTGCGCCGGCGACCAGGGCACGACGTACTACTACGGCAACGTCTTCCAACCTCCGAGTCAGAGCGCCTTCCCGCGCGATCGCTGGTTTTGCGTCGAGATCCACGCCAAGGCCAACCAGCTCGGCTCGAATGACGGCGAGCTCGCGTTTTGGATCGACGGGACGAGCGTGGGCCGCTACGGCCCGGGATACCCATCGGGGACCTGGCTCCGCGCGCAATTTCACACCGGGGGATGCAGCTTTTCGGCTTGTACGCCGCCCGCACCCTTCGCAGGGTTCGACTTTCGCTCCGCCAGCGACGTCGGGTTCAAGAGCATCTTTCTCGACGCCTACTACGAGCGCGTAAGCTCCGCGAACAAGCGCGCCGTGCTGGAAGGCCGTGGTCTGACGGTCAGCGACGCGCAGACGATTCTGTACGACGACGTGGTCGCGGCGACCGTGCGCATCGGCTGCCCTCCGTAACGACGCGACGGGCTCAGGCGCTGGTGCCGCGGACGAGCACGCGCCGGATGTAGAGGTTCGCCAGCGCCAGGTTCAGCCGCGTGAAGTCCACCGGCTTCGCCAGCACGTCGTCGGCACCGGCGGCGATCAAGTCAGCGTGACGGTAAGCGTTTCCATAAGCCGTGACGAACAACACCGGCACCTTCGAGACGGGCACTCGGCGCGCATACGGGGGCAAGCTAGCGGCCGGCAACGTGCCGCGAATCAGCTTGGTGAGCGAGATTCCATTGAGCTGCGAGCCGGAAAGCTCGATGTCCATGAGAATGGCGTACAGCTTGCCAGGCTGCGAGAGGATCTCGCACGCTTCGCGGTCGGTTGCCGCGCGCACCAAGCTGTAGGAACGACTGAGACGAAGCTGAATGACCCGCCAATTGTCGTCGTTGTCCTCCACGTAGAGGATGCGCGGGAGGTTCGGCGCCTCGTTGAACGGCTGGGCCTGTGAGAGTTTCTTCATGGCGCCGCCGCCTGAGTCGCAGGCGGACGTAGCGAATTGCCGGGGCGCGGCGTGAAGCTCGTCGGCCCCGCGCTGGGGACCGTGCTGGACTTCACGGCGGATTCGGGACCGCTCATGGGCAGACGGACGCTGAAAGTACTGCCCTTGCCGAGTGAGCTCGTCACCCAGATCGATCCACCGTGCAGCTCCACGAGGTTCTTGCTGATGGCGAGTCCCAAGCCGGTGCCGCCGAAGCGGCGCGTGCTGCTCGAGTCCACTTGGCTGAAGCTTTCGAAAATTCGCGAGCAATCGCGCTCGTCGATGCCGATGCCCTGGTCACGAACGTGGACGACATATGCGTCCGGCAGCGTCTCCACCTCTATCCGAACCTCACCGCCAACATCGGAAAACTTGATGGCGTTACCGACAAGGTTGACCACGATTTGAGCAATTTTCAAGCCGTCCCCGCGCAGACGGCTACCGGGAGCGGGCATGGCCAGGGACAGACGCACCTGTTTGGACCCTGCCAGCTGCCGCAAGGGTGCCACGGTGTCCTCCAGAAGCTCACCCAGCTCCACGTCGCCCAGGTGAAGCTCCATGCGCCCCGCTTCCAGCTTGCTGAAGTCGAGGATCGAGCTGACCACCCCCAGCAAGTGTTTGCTGGCCTTGTGAATGTACCCGAGGTGGAGCGCCGTCTGCTCGGCGTCCCCGTCGTACGTCCATGCCTCATGCGAGCGCAGCGCGACGGCGGCGCGGCATTCCGGACAGGATTGGCCCGAGACCTGCTCGCCTGGCTCGAGCGCGAAGGTCGTGTTGCACGCACTGCACGTCGCAGCGCTCACCGGATGAAAGTCCTCCAACAAACCTTCCGGTATGTTGATGATCGCGTTCAGCGGTGTCCTGAGCTCGTGCGACACACTGGCGAGGAATTGACTCTTGGCGCGCGTGGCCGCTTCGGCCTGCTCGAGCGCGCCCTGAAGTTGTGTGACGTTGGCCGTCAACTGGCGGTTCAACTGCTGCGATTCCGAACGCATCACGTTGATGCGATCCGCGAGACCGAGCGACAGGAGCGTCGCTTCCAGACACGCGCCAAGCTGCGGTCCCCAGCGCGTGAGCAGCGAGTCACTCGTGACGCCGAGGCTCCGCAACAGATACGCCGTGGCGCCCGCCAGGAGCAAAAGCCACGCGCTCACGTAAAACTTCGCGGCGCGAGAGCCGCTGTACGCCGCGACAAGCGCGGAGAAGAAGACGAAGACGATGATGCAAAGGCCCCAAATCGCGGTCACGCGAATGGCGATGGCATAGTCCAGCACGAGCGACGCAACGATCAGCAGCGTGCTGCCCCAGATCATCACCTTCGAGATGCGATCGATGCGCGGAAACTTGCGCATGGTCAGCAGAAAGTGCCGCTGAAACAACAAGCCGGAGCCGAAGCCCAGCGCCAGAAGCAAGGTCAGCGCCTTGCCGTTCCACCAGACCTGATCGGGCCAGAGATACTGATAAGCGTAGCCCGTGAGTGAGAATTGAATGCCCGCGTAGCTCAGGATGAAGATCACGTAGTAGAGGTACGTGATGTCGCGAACCGACGCGTAGATGAACAGGTTGTAAACCGCCATCACCAGCATCAACCCGAAGAACATCCAGAGCGGCGGATGTTCGCGCGTCAGGTGCAACAAGAAGGCGGTCGGCGACCAGGCCTTGAGCGGGAGCGATACCGACCCCGCGGTCTGCACGCGCAGATAGTACGTCCGCCGGCCGGGAGCTTGCTCCAGGTCGAACAGGAAATTGCGATAAGCAATGTCGCGCGAGGCGAACGGCTTGTGATCTCCCGTCTCACGCACGTCGAAGCCACCATCCGAGCGCGGCACGAACAGGCGAAGGTCATCGAGCGGCGGGTAAGCGAGCTCGAGGAACCAGCGCACGCTCTTCGCCTGCGGGTTGTCGGCGTGGAAGCGCAGCCAGTGCACCGATTTGGTGAAGCCTAGCGCGAGGACCTTGGCCGGCGCGCGTCGAAACCGCGCGTTCGACGCGGGCGCGGCGACTTCGGCGATGGTCGCTGTGCCGGCGTCATCGACCAGCACTTCCAGGCGGTCACCGAGCTCGGTTCCGGAAAGCACCGACTCGTCGAGCACGAGCACCGGCTCGGCCTGCGCGACGCGTGGCAAGAGCACGCAACAGAGCACCGCCAGCACGATCGTCCAGGCCTTCGCGACCGCGCCGACGCGCCAGACGCGCCAAACGCACCTGCGGGTCGTGGCTTCGGGTCGTGTACCGGTAGGAGGGACCACCGAGACCCAGAGAACGGCGCTTCTCCTCGTGGCGTAAGGTCTGCCTTCCTCGCAGGGGGATTCCCTTCAGCCTCGCAGGTTTCGGCACATCGCCGCCGGGACCCTGGCAAGAGCAGGACGCCTGCTTAACTTGCCGCCATGATTGCCAATGCGCAGCGCTGGGCGGGACGGGCATGGGGCGCACTCATGGCGCCAGCCGTCGGAGCGACGAGCCGGGTCCGGCGTTCGCGGATGTTTCACCCGCGAGGGATGATCCTGCGCGGACAGGTGCGCGCGCTGCCTGGCGAAGCGCACGAGCTGGGCGAGCGCTTGTCGGGGTGCGCGCTGGTGCGCTTCTCCGGGGCGTGGTGGAAGGAGCACGAGTGGCCCGACGTGCTCGGCTGTGCCGTGCGGTTTCGCAAGAGCGCTCAGGTGACGGCGCTGCCGGACGCGGACGATCAAGACCTGCTTTTGGCGACGATTCGCTCACCCTGGACCACGCTGCTCGCGCCGCTCAGCACGCGGCAGCACGACTTTCTCGACAATGACTACTTCGGTGTATCGCCATTCGACGTAACCGGCGGTGGGCGCGTTAAATTTCGGCTGCGCCCGGCACAGATCCCGGCCGCGGGCAGCACGCGCGTCGAGAAGCTCCGAAGCGCGCTCGACCGAGGGCCCGTGTTGCTCACGCTCGGCGTGCGATCGCACGGGCTGGCAGCAAGCTACGTACCCTGCGCGGAGATCGCGCTAGAGGAGCCGATCGCGCTCGAGGA
>DATDJP010000254.1:0-2542 GCA_036520475.1 Polyangiaceae bacterium
GTTCGTGATCGCGCGGGCGCCCGAAGACGATGCGCGCCGGCGCTTCGCGGAACGTCGCGCGAGCGACCTCGAGCGACGCGTGGCGTGGCTCACTGTGACCGTACCGAATGGAACGCGCGCCGCGCCGGAGGTCGTGCTCGACGGAGAACCGCTCCAGACGAATGTCTTGCGCAACCCCGTGCGCCTGGACCCGGGACTCCATGAGCTGACCCTGCGCGACTCGGAGCGCATCTTGTTTCAGGAGCGGCTCAACCTGCGCGAAGGGGAACGGCGCGTCTGGGCACCCGTGCTGACCGTCCCCCATGAGCCCGCGGCCCAGAGCTCCAAGCCCCGTCGCCGCACGCGCACGGGACGCCCCGCGCAGCGCTCGCCGGGGGATGAGGGCCCTCCGACCCTCGGTTACGTGAGCGTCGGGGTCGGCACTGCGGCCATCGCCACGAGCCTCGTGTTCGGGCTCCTGGTCATGGACAAGAACGAGGTGGTCAAACGCTCCTGCGACGGGGAGGACTGCGACCAAACGGGCGTGGACGCCGCCGACGCAGGCAGGACCTTCTCGATGCTGAGCACCATCAGCGCCGCCATTGGCGTGCCGGCCCTGGCCTTCGGCGGGTACCTGCTGCTCTCGTACGACCCGCCGAAGAGCAGTGACCAAAGGGCGGCCGCACAGCTCACACTCGTCTTACCCACCCACTGAGCCCGCGCGGCGCGTCTGGGGCGGCGCGCGGTGGCGCGGCCTGCGTGACTCGGCACCGGCGCGCGGCGGCCGCGGTGCATGCAGATTGCCAAACCACACTGCCGTCGGAATCACGAACAGGATGCCCGCCCCGAGCACCGCCTGCGAGATTTCGGGGCGCGCGCGCTGCTCGATGCGGTGGCCCACGTAGCCGCCCAGCGCCGCGCCGCCGAGCGCGCCGAGAAAGTACGCCCATGTAGGTCGCACACCTCCCAGCGCTTCCGCGAGCAGCGTGGCTTCCGCACCCAGTAAAGCACCCCCGACGGCGCCTGCGCCGCGCCACTCCGTCTCCTCGGCGCGCGCGGGGCGCACACCGAAGACCGCGCAAATGGCGAGCGCGACCAGCGTGTGGCGGAGCGCCCTGCCGAGGCCGGCCCGCCGCATGGCGCGACGCACCTTGGTGTCAGCGGCGAAGCCATGCAAACTGTGCGGCATGCGAACGTTCTTCGTCATTCTGCTCACCTTGCTGCTGCTCGCAGGCGCGGGCGCGGGGTACTGGGGCTACAAGACTTATCGCGGGCTCGAGGCACAGCTCGCAACTTGTAACACGGTGCAGGCCTCGCAGCGCTCCGAGCTGGGGATCCGATCCGCCGAGCTCGAGCGAGTACGCGGCGAGAACGCGACGCAGGCGCGCGCCTTGACGTCCCTCGAGCAGACCAAGTCGGAGACGGCGGCCCTGGCGAAGCAGATGGAAGCGTTCAAGGCGCTCACCGGCAAGCTGCAGAAGGTGATCGACACCGGCAAGCTGGCGGTCGTGTACCGCGACGGACGCATGATCCTGAAGTTGCCGGCTGAAGTGCTGTTCAACTCGGGGCAAGCGCACCTGTCCGCGCCAGGTCAGGGCACGCTCGGCGAGGTGGCGGCCGTGCTGAAACAATTTCCGGATCGCTCGTTCATGGTCGCGGGCCACACGGACAGTGAGCCGGTCAAGGACTCGCCCTTCCGCAACAACTGGCACCTCTCCACGGCTCGGGCGCTGACGGTGACCGAGTTCTTCATCGAACAGGGCGTGCGGCCGCACAATCTCGTGGCCGCCGGCTACGGCGAGTTCGACGCGATCGCCAGCAACAAGAACCCGCGTGGTCGCCAGGATAACCGCCGCATCGAGCTGGTGCTGCTGCCCAACGTGACCGAGATTCCGCGGCTGATCGAGCAGACCAAGAACATCACGGCCAGCACGGCCACGCCCGGCGAGCAGCCCGCTCGCTGACGCTTCAGGGTGCGGGTGCGCTGAGCGCCGGTCGCTTGTCCGCCCAGGGCTCTGCGTCTTCGAGCTGCCGCGCCAGCCGAAACAGGTCGGCGTCGGCGCCGAACCGCGCCGTGAACATCACGCCGATCGGCAGCCCGTCTCCGCTCCACCACAGGGGCACGGACATCGACGGCTGCCCGCCGGCGTTGGCGAGCGGCGTATAAGAAACGAAGTCGAACTGCCGCTCGGCCGCGGCGAACGTCTGATGCGAGCGCAGCGCAGCACGGCCAGCGCTGGCGCGCTTGGCGGCGCGTTCGAGCGCGCGCCATATCCCGCGGCTGCTGAGCGCCTCCGGCGGCGGGGGCGGCTCGCCCAACGTCGGACAGAGCCAGGCGTCGTAGTCGATCAGAAACCGGTCGAACAGCGCGCCGGCGTGTTTGAGCGCGCGCACCGCCTGTACGTACGCCCCCGCCGGTAGCGCCTCCCCCATGCAGCGGGTCAGCCAGGGCATATCGTCGAAGTCTGCGGGCCGAGCGCGCCGCCCGACGTCGCGCTCGGCTTGCCGCACATCGGCCGCGACCTCGCCGGCCATGAAGAAGAGCCAATCCTGAATGAACGCG
>DATDJP010000255.1:0-20235 GCA_036520475.1 Polyangiaceae bacterium
CCAGCTCTCGTAGCCGACTCGGAAGCGCGCGACGTCTCCGCACTCGCGCGCCACTTTGGTGCAGAAGTCGATCGGTGCTTGCTGAAAGTCGAGCGTGCTCCCCAGGAGCCAATGCGCGCGCGGGCCCGGCGGGCGGTCGAAGTGGTCCATGATGGCGCCTCGTAGCGACGAGTGAAACACGTTCTACTCGTCGCTACAAGCCTCGTTCAGCGGGCGCGATCGGCGGCGAGCGCCGGAATCACATGAGTGCCACCGTCCCACGGCAGGTCCTTCACCCAGCGCACGGCAGTCACCGCTAAATCGGCGTAGAGGTGGGGGAACGACCCGCCGCCACGTGATGGCTCGTAGCGAAGGCTTGCGCCCAAGGCACTGGCGACGACGGCAACGAGCACCAGATCGGTCTGACCTCGGAAGTACTTGGCGGCGGTGCCTGGAACCTGACTCGCCGTGGACAGATGGATGAAGCCGTCTCGCCGATCATCGGCGGAGCCGCGGTAGGCGCCCTCTTGCTCTGCCTCCTGCCAGGCCGCCCGAGGGCAAATCTTGTACACGAGCGCGTCGCTCATCGCGTCAAGGTAGGACGCTCCCCGTTTACGGTCGAGCTCGATCGAAGAACGCGAGCGCCGCCTCCAGCACGGCCTCGGGCGCTTCTAGCTGCGGGTAGTGGCCAACGCCTGCCAGCGCGACCACATCGGGGTTCCGTTGCACAGCCAGCGACGATCGTTGCAGAAAGGAGAAATCCCAGCGCAACGACCGCGCCGCCCCTGGGGGGCGTACGGCTTCTTCGAGCAGCGAGCGTCAGCGCGAGGGAAGTTTCGCGCGGCGCCGCGCCACTCGCATGGCTAGAAATGCGCCCGCTCCAGCGACGCTGACGACGAACGCCATGAGCATCCAGTTGCGGCGTGGGCGGCGCGGGGTGGTCGTGGGCTCTTCGACGCCAGGGTCTCGATGGGCGTGCGGCTCCGCGATTTGTTCGGCCTTTTCGCCGCTGCTCGCGAGCTCGGCGCTGATCGGCTTCGCTGCGGTGACGGGTCTGCTCTTCTCGAGGGGTGGCGCTGCCGCGCCTGCGACGGCTCGAAGCTGCGGCGGACCGGCTACGGAGGTGTCGACTTCCCAGCGCGGGCGCTCGCCGATGAGCTCGGCGCGTGTCGTGCCGCCTGCGCTCTCGACCTCGAGCATGCCCATGTGCCCGGGATCGATGTCGAAAAACACGCGGTAGTCGAGCGTGACGGGCGCGCCGGCCGGGCATCGGAAGCGCATGCGGAGCTCCCCGTACAGGCGTTCATCTTCCGGGACGTCGAGCCCGCGGCGCTCCACCGGGCAAGGCTCGCCGCCGGACGTCAGCCCGACCAGCGGCAGGAAATGGCGAAACAAGCGCTCCTCCGCGCTGCGTACCTGGGGCGCATCGAGCGGCGTGTGGCTGTGGTGCCCGAGAGTTTCGGCCAGGTCCTCCACCGGTATCTTGAGCGCGTAGTCGACCTCGCCGTTCTCGCGAATGACCATCCGCGAGTGCGCGACCGTGTCTTGATGAGCGGCGGCGGGCGCTGCCAGAAGCAGCGCCACGATGACATAGAGCACCCGCATCACGGTGCCGTGGTGAACGTGCGTGAAGCCGTCGAAACGGTGTGCTCGGCATCGGACGCCGCTGCGTACCACTCGTACGTCGTCGCGGGGGCAAGGTTGCTCCAGCTGACGGTGGCGGTGGTACCGACCGGCACGGCGCTCACCGAGCCGATCTGTGCGAACGACGCAGCCGCCGCTCCAGGCATGTCGTACGACAACGTAAAGTGGCTGTCTGCGTCCGTTTCGTACTGATTCAAGGTTGGCGAATACGTCCTGAAGGTGATGGTATCGTTCGCGGGCGAGAAGGTCATGATGCGGAGCCAGCCGCTCCCGCCACTCGCGCGGCATTGGTAATCCGTCAAGATCGAGCGGATGGTGCGTCCGTTGAAGACGTCGCTCCGCTGCCCCTCGCCGCAGATGTGGCCGCATAGCAGGAGGAACAGGTTCGGGTTGTCCTTCAGGTTGTCGTAGATCGTTCGTCCCTGAGTGCCAAAGGCCGCCGGGTTCCCCGCTCCCACGCCGTAGTGGGTCGCGACGATGGCGCGCCGATTCGGGTGTGCTTTGAGCAGGTTGTCGGCCCAGTCCAGCACCGGTTGGTCGGGCGTGGTGTCGTACTCCAGGGAGATGACGATGAAGTCCATGCCGCCGGCGCTGAACAGGTTGTAGTGATTGTCGTTGTCAGATCCGAAATGTCCGCCGTAATAGCCGCGGCCCTGGAATCTGGAAACCCCGAAGTAGCTGTTGAAGTTCGTCGTGTTGCCGCCCGACGCAATGTCGTGGTTGCCGACGGAGGGGCAGTACGGAATGCCATCGGGGAAGCCGCTCAAGGGCGTCTCCAGGATGCTCATGGCGGCGTTGGCGTTGTCCCACTGGTAGATCTGGCTCGCCACGTTGACGATGTCGCCCACGTGGGCGACGTACTCGATGTTGAGCGCGTCGCGGTTCTGCCGGATCCACTGCGTCTGCGCCGAATACGTCGCCGGGAAGCTCTCGGAGTAATACTGCGTGTCCGGCAGGACGACGATCGAGAAGTCCTCGGAGGTGACCTGCGGTCTGCCGAAGAAACGCAGCGTGTGCGTCGCCGAGTCCGGATCCGTTACCCTGGCACTGAGCGAGGCGGGCCGCGCTACGTTGCTGGCGGCAGAGGCCGGTGCAACGAGCGATGGCGCGGGCTGGGCCGCGAATCCGAAGGGGCTCCCCGGCGTGACGAAGGTCGCGCCGTTGATCTGGCCGTTCGTGCTGCCGGCGCTGTTGGCTGCCACCGCGCCGCTTCCCTCGTCGAGCCCCCAGCGACCGACCAATCCGGAGGCTGATGGGATCGGTGTCGTCATGCCGGTCTGAATTTGACTGAGTGAGCGCGCGTGATTCCAAACGCGCACCTCGTCGAGCACACCGTCGAAAAAGCCTGCCGCCACCCCGGTCGAATTCAGGGCCGTGCCTAGACCGAAATGCTGGATGCTATCGAAACGGGGCGTCGCATTCGCCGCCAGCGTCGCGTCGAGACGGCCGTCGAGGTAAAGCCGCCAGGTCGTCCCGTCGTAGCTCACGGCGACGTGGTGCCAAACGCCCGATGATACGGGGGTGGCGCCCGCGACCGGATGATTGGCTCCCGTCGCCATGTCTTCGAAATCTGCCGCCAGCACGCCGTCGGTGGCGCGGATGCCGAAGAAGTAATTGCAGTCGCGGGTGTCGCCATCCGTTTCCCCGCGGCCCTTGGCGATCAGCGGGATCATGGTGACGCCGCCAGAACCGGAGCCGCTGGACTGACCGGTGCCCGTGCGCTTGATCCAGGCCTCGAGCGTCATCTGCGAGAGGCCGAGGCCCGGCGCCTGCCCCATCCTCACGTGATCATCGACCCCGTCGAAGTCGAGAGCCGTTTGCAGAGAATTGGGCGGCAGGTACGTGATCGTGAGCCTGGGGCGGTACGAAAGCGTCGCGTGCTCGCTCGAAGCGAAGTCGATGCCGTTGGTATTCGTCGCATGCGCGATGACAACGCCTGCGTTCGTGCCCCCGTTCACCCAGCCCTGAACGAGCGCGATCCCGGCGCTGTTGAGGGGGATGGTCGCGCTGCCCACGGGGCCCGTCACGGTGCCGACGATCGGACCGCGATCGGTCGCTCCCAGAGCACCGGCCGTCGCCCACGGCGAGCCCGTCGCGGCGCTCTGCCAGGTCACCTGTGACTCGTTCCACGGACGCCGGAGCTCAAACACGTTGTACGTGTTGTTCGTCTCGTTGATCGTGCGCAGCGTGATGCTGGCCGACTGCACGATGCTTCCCGCCGGAATGCCGCTCAGCGCCCAGCGAATCGCGCCCGATTTGTCGACACCGCTGCCATCATCCCCATCGACCTCGAGTGAGGTTGCGTTGCCGAAGTTGGTCGTCGCGGTGGCCTGTTTGATCGAAGAATCCGTGGTGCCCGCATAGGCGCTCGTGGGTAATACGCCATTTTGAAAGGAGACGGCGACAGGAGCTCCCACTGTCTGCTCGACCTCTCCGACTTGTTCTGGATCGGGGGCGCCACACGATACCGTGCCCGCAGCGACCAACACCGCACCCAGCGCCCGAAGTCGCACCGGCGATTGTTTGTGCCCTATCTCTTTGCTGAAGCGTGTGCGCATGAGAATTCTCCCTCGTTCGGTCGCTGACCGACGACCGCCGCGAGGTTGCCCGCTTCACGTGGCAACGGCAGCGAGGTTCAGTGACAAGGCACCAACGATTCGGTGGCGCGGCTTGGTCCTGGTCTTGGTAACGAGGCCGCCTATAATCCCGGCCATGCTGGCTCTGCTGCTCGATCGCGAAGCGCGCCTCGCTCTCGACCATCCGGCTCCGGTGCGAAAGCCCGGCGAGGCGCGGCTGCGCATGCGGCTCGCCGGAATTTGTGACACCGATC
This sequence comes from Polyangiaceae bacterium, assembly GCA_036520475.1. Taxonomy (GTDB): domain Bacteria; phylum Myxococcota_A; class Polyangia; order Polyangiales; family Polyangiaceae; genus DATDJP01. The sequence continues at coordinate 4,454 of DATDJP010000255.1, forward strand.
TGCAGCTCGCGCGCGGTTACATGAGCTTTCGAGGTGTGCTCGGCCACGAGTTCGTCGGGCAAGTGCTCGAAGCCGACGACACTTCCTGGATTGGCCGGCGCGTGGTCGCCGACATCAACGCCGGGTGCGGTCGTTGCCAGGACTGCCGAGAAAATGCCGGACATCACTGCAGCGCGCGCACGGTGCTGGGTATCCTGGGGCGTGACGGAGCGCTGGCCGAGGAGCTCGTGGTCCCCGAGCGCTGTCTGGTGTCGGTTCCAGACCACGTCTCCGATGACTGCGCGGTGTTCGCCGAGCCACTTGCGGCTGCGGCGCACGTCGTGGAGGAGCTCGACGCGGTGCCGTCTGCACCCGTCGTGGTGCTGGGGGATGGCAAGCTCGGGCAACTGATTGCGCGGGCCGTCCTGGCAGTCGGCAGGCGGGTGTTGATGGTCGGTCACCACACCGAGAAGCTCGAGCTAGCTGCTGCCGCGGGCGCCGAAGTGCGCCTCGAGAGTGAGCTCGACGCCAGCGCTCGCGGCGCCGCTGTGGTCATCGAGGCGACGGGAAGCGCTTCAGGGGTGCAGCGGGCGCTCGAGCTCGTTCGACCGCGCGGCTGCGTCATTCTGAAGACGACCGTCGCCGGACTGACCGGCCTCGATCTGGCGCCTCTCGTGATCAACGAAGTGCGCCTCGTGGGATCGCGTTGCGGCAGCATGCAGCAGGCAATTCGGCTGCTGTCGGCGGGGAGCGTCGATCCCCGGCCGCTGATTGCGGCTCAGTATCCGCTCGAGCGCGCCGACGAAGCGTTGCGGCACGCTGCACGACCCGGGACGATGAAGGTGCTCGTCAGCGGTGCGGACGGCTAGCCGCACCGCTGCAACACGAGCGCGAGCTATGGGATCGCGGCTCCGGCTACGGGCGCGTGTGGCGCCGCCGGACGGCGCTGAAACGTCTCATCCCAGCGGACGCGGCCGACGATCTGCATGATGACGAACAGGGTGAGGATCGCGCCCACGGCAATCGCGAGGCCCGTGAAGCCCTGCCAGAAGAACGTCGCGGAGAACAGCACGAGGTACAGGAGCTGCGGCAACCCGAGGAACAGCAGCGTGCGTTTCAACCCCAAAAACCAGTGCGCGTAGCTGACCACGAGCGCGAGGCTCACGGACGAAGACAGAAGGAACGCGGTCGTGAGCGTGATGTGATCGACCGTGTACGCGAACAGCAGGTGAAATGCGAAGAACGCACAACCGATGAAAAAATAGTGCATCGGATGCAAGCGCGTCTTTTTGGCAGTGCCGAGCACGGACGCCACGAACAAGAAGAACAACAAGCCGACCGGCGCAAAGAACGTGATGCGCGACGCGAGCGGACCTGGATTCAGCTTCTGAGGTAGCTCGATGCCGATACGGGCGTTGGCGACCAGGCTGTCGAACCGCCACTCGCCTTGCCATCCGCCGTTGGTTGGTCCGTGCCTGGACGGTGAGAGGCTACCGGCGGGAAAGTCGACGTTGGGGAAATCGGTCGCGACGACCATGCGAAATTGATCGACGCGTCCCGCGCCCCGACTCAGCGAGTAGCGCCACGCCGATCGGCCGCGGGCTTTGTAGCGCACGCCGAAGGCCAGGCGCTCGCCAGGCGCGAGCGTCGTGGTAAAACGAGCCCCGTCGCTCGCGACGGCAATCGGGCGCGCCGCGCCGGATGCATCGGTGATGCGGAAGCCGTCGTACACGCTGTTTCCCGTCTCGAGTGGGAAGAGCGCCGTCACGGTGCGAGGGACGGCAGTGTCGTTCTTGAACTCGTACTTCGAATCGAACTCGACGGCGTAGGTGGGGAACCAGAGCAGGCCTTTCTGCCGGTGCTCGAGGCGGAGCGCGACTCGTACGTCTGAGCCGAGGAGCGGGAGCGAGAGCGTCTGGTCGATCTCTCGTTCCACCTGCTGCTCGACGCTCTTGCCCTGCGCGTCCGTGGTCACGACCTTTTCCGTCACCTTCTTGGGCTCCTGATAAACCACGCTCGGCGGTTCCTGCTGGAGCGGCGGTCCCCACAAGCGATCGACCTCGTTCGTGAGCTCGGACGACATCTCTCCCGACCGATAAAGCAGCGTCGACGCCAGCACGACCCAAGCCAGCGTGCAGCCGAGCCACACGAAAGCCACTGCGATGAAGTACTTCATGGGTCTGGACTCTAGGCGCCGACTGGGGAGGAACCGCGCAGGGCGTCAGGAAAGCGTCGGGAGAAAATGCGGCGAAATTGTGGCGGCGGCGCCAGCGGCCAGGAAAGTAGCCCTGGTACTCGTCCGTGGGACGTCGTGTCATACTCAGGTCGTGCCGGAGCCCGCACGGCGATTGGCAACATATGCCGACCGCCTCGCCCTCCCGGAGGATGCCCGCGCCGAGATCCTGAACGGCGAGATCGTCGTCGCACCGTCTCCCACGCCGGCTCATCAGAGCACGATCGCGGAGATCTACGCGGACGATGAGCACCGCAGGGAGGTTCGCGCCACGCCTGAACGCACGTGGGAGGCGGTCGTGCAGCTCGTGCGCGACCGCCACGGCGTCATCGTTCGCCACATGTTGCGACGAAATAGCCAAGTCGGCCGAGCGCGCAGGCTGAGGAGCGTGACGCGCGCGGCGTTGCTTCAAACCGGCGCGGCCGGCGGTGCGTCGGAACGAGGCGCAGCTGGCTCGGAATCTTGAGTCAAAGCACGTTGCCCATTGGCAACCGACCAGGCGGCGGCGAACGCCGCCGTGCGCGGTTCGGGGGTATCGATGGCCTCGAAGTGAAACCACGCGCCTTGCACGCGCTCTTCCGTGACATCGACGAGCACGTAGCCGCGCTTCACCGTGTCGAACCAGCGAACGTGCGGATTGATCGGTCGCGCTTCTGCGATCAGCTCCTGAATTCTAGGAGTGTCGAGGCCAGGCGAGGTGACCGCCGGTGCCACGAACTCCACCGCGAGCGATCCGCGGCCTTCGTCGTGCTGGCTGGGTTGGGTCACGATGTCGTTTGCCCAGGAACTGTGAATGTCTCCCGTGAGCACGACCGCGTTGCTGCCCGACGGCCCCCTGAGCAGGTCCAAGAGGCGCGCGCGCGACTCCGGGTAGCCGTGCCATTGATCCAGATTGCCGAGGATAGTGGGTGTCCCGTCATCCGCCTGAGCGATGACCAGGTTGCCAACCATCACTTGCTGACCGATGAGCTTCCAGCGCGCTGACGAGCTCTGGAGTTGCGCGGAGAGCCATGCCTCCTGATCGGCACCCAGCAACGTGCGAGCGGGATCCGGTGTCGGCGCTGGACCCGCGACTCCGCCGGTCTGCAGCGTGCGTGCCCAGAGTCGAGTGTCGAGCATCACGATATCGACGAGGTTGCCGTAGCTGAGTTTGCGAAAGATACGCGTCCCGGCGTCCTGCTCCCGGATCGGCATCCATTCCGCGTACGCGCGCTGGCCGGCTGCTTTGCGTTCCGCCCAGGCGCCTTCCGTTGCCGGAGTGTGATTGTCGGCGCCATCTTTGTAAGCGTCGTTGGCTGTCTCGTGGTCGTCCCAGACCGTGATGAACGGGTGCTGCTGATGAACGGCCTGCAAATCCGCGTCGCGTTTGTAGAGCGAGTGACGCATCCGATAGTCGGCGAGCGTCAAAATTTCGTTCTCCGGCTCGTACTCGCGAACGTTGCCGTAACCGCCCGAAGGGTACTCGTAGATGTAGTCCCCCAGATGAAGGACAGCGTCGAGGTCGAGCTGGCTGGCCAGGTTTCGATACGTATGAAAGTAGCCGTGCGCGAAGCTCGAGCAGGACACGACCGCGAAGCGCAAGCGCTCGACCGCGCCGCTCGGAGCCGTGCGCGTCCGGCCGACCAGCGACGTACGCCGCAGCGCCTTGAAGCGGTAGTAGTAGGTGGTCGACGGCGAGAGGTTCTGCACGTCCACCTTCACGGTGAAGTCGCGGTCGGCCGAAGTCGTGAACGTGCCCGAATCGACTATCGTCCGGAAATTCGAGTCGGATGCGATCTCCCAGGTCACCTTGACTGGTGTCTCGGTGGCGGGACTCACGCGAGTCCACAAGATGATGCCTTGTGGTAAAGGATCGCCGCTGGCGACTCCGTGCTGGAACAAGGTTTCCGGCCCCAGCGGCCCCGGATCGACTGGCCCCGGATCGACTGGCCCCGGGTCTTCTCCTCCGTCGTCGGATCCACACGCCGCTAGTGAAAGAGCGCTGAGCGTCCCGGCCGCCTTCAAGAGACCGCGCCGCGTGAGCGGCGAATCGGCCGGTGCGAGCTCGGTTTTCGAACCCGTCAGACGCTTGTTTCGTAAGGTCATCGCACTCTCCTCTAAGTCAAAGCAGCGAACCGCGTGCTCGGGAGACGTTGCGATTCGCCAGAGTCGTTCAAGCCCGCTGTCGACCAGAGTTTAGACGGCCACGAAACATTCGCACAGCCGCGAAGCTCTCTCGGGCGCGTTTCCCCGCGATCGAGCGCTCATTCGGCCCGTCAGCCCGACGAGTCCGCCGCGCGGGTAAGTGCTTGACAGTTTCCACTGACTTCTCCGCACGCCCGCGACGGATGAACCGACTGCACCTGGTTTACGCAGGCTTAGTCGGTGCTCCCATCGAGTCCAGCGTCGGTCCTGCAGGGGTCCGGTGAGTCGATCCAGACGCGCGTGGAACCGTCGGAGCAGCCCGACGTAGCGGACTGGGTGTCGCAAACGCGCGGCGCGTGAGAGCCGTCGGGCCGGCAGCAGACGAACGGCAAGGTGAAACACGAGCCAGGGGGGCACGACGTGTGCGGGACTCTGCCCGGCTCACAACCCCATCCCGCATCGCCGCACCGCGGTTGCTCGAGGAAATCGGTGCCGCAGCTGGTGACGCACCAATAGCTCGGCGGCGGTCCGCACGAACCGTCCGCATCCGGTGCGTTCGCGTCGCCGGTCTCGGATGCGTCGGCGTCGCGCTGGCTCGCGTCGCCCGCATCGGCGTCGAGCGCGGTCACCCCGTTGGACGCTTCATCATCACACGCGCCGCAGAGGAGCGCGGCGACCGAGAGAACCGAGGCGCAATGAGCCAAGACACGCAGCATGCGTCCACACGGGAGCAACAATCGCGCCAGCGCATGTCATCGGTATTTGCAAGAGTGGCTGGCTCGCAGTGTGCCATGCGCTGTGCCACTCACGTCGTGGAACGAAGCCCCTTACAACGCAGGGCTCGAGTACACGGTGCGGAATCCGGGAGCGGTGCCGGCGCTTCCGTTCCCGATGCAGGGCACGGTCGGACGACCATGTTGTGATGCTTTATTTTATATAGCAATATAATATAAATTGGTGTTGTATAAAGGGATGAGTGGTTCGCGCCGGCGCGCGCAGAAAACGCCAGAAAACGCAGCAGTTGAGCGCATTTCGGTCGAGGAGCTTGCGCGCCGGACGGGCACGACAGTGAGCAATCTCCGCGCGCTCCAGGCCCGCGGCCTGCTGGAGCCGCCCGATCTCGTGGGACGCAAGGGGCTCTATTCGGAGCGCCATCAGGCGCGCCTGGCGTTGCTCCGACGTTTGCAGGATCGAGGCTACTCGCTCGCCGCGATCGAAGATCTGCTGGGCGGCTGGCGGCGGGGCGCGGGGCTCATGGAAGTGCTCGGCCTCGAGGACGCCGTGACGGCAGAGCGCTCACCACGACGCGTCGTCAATCTGGCGTCTACGGTGCCGGCGTTTGCAGCAGATCCGGCGTTGCTCGCGCGAGCGATCGCGCTCGAGCTGGTGGTGCGCGATGGGGAGCACTTGGTCGCGCCGGACGCAGAGCTCCTGGATCGGTTCTGCGAGCACCTGGACGCCGGCTATCCGCCGTCCGAGCTGCTCGAGGAAGTTGGCCGGCTGCAGGACGACGCGGAGCGCATCGCGCAGCGTTTCCGCGGCTTGTTCCAGCGCCACGTGATCGCACCGTTCGCTGCCGCGGGCGCACCTGCGCAAGGTCTGAACGCGCTTTCCGAGAAGGTGGATCGACTGCGCAGCGGCGGGGTTCGAACGATGACGCTGCTCTTGAAGCGAGCTCTGGAACGCGGCGGAGCCGTCCCAGACGCACTTCCCGCTTCCAGCGTCGAGAGCGAAACCCGACCACCCAAACGCAGCAAAGCCACCCGCAGCACCAGGAGAAAGCGATGAAACGAGCCACCACCCGAATTCTGTGCAGCGCGGCGGTTCTGATCGGCGCCTTGGGTTGCGGAGTAGGCCCGGGTGATCCGAGCGGTAGCGGGGGAGCGAGCAGCGGCGGCAGTGGGGGCGCGAGCTGCGGCACGCCGGGCGGCAGCGCAGGGAATCCATGGGCGGGTGGCGCGGGTAACGTGCAAGTACGCACGACGTTCGGCACGATCGCGGGCACGTCAGCAAACGCGATGCTTGCGTTCAAGGGCATCCCCTACGCGGCGCCGCCCGTTGGACCGAAACGCTTTCGACCGCCCCAGCCGCATCCCGGATGGTCCGGCGTGCGCAACACCACGGCCTACGGCTCGATCTGCCCGCAGTATGGCCACCCTGGCGCCATCGAGGACTGCCTCACTCTGAACCTCTGGGCGCTGGCGGGTGCCAGCGCGCCGCGCCCGGTGATGGTCTTCATTTACGGTGGCGGATTCGAGGCAGGTGGGACGGGCGGCGGCTTTGACAGCGCGTACGACGGCGCCGCTCTGGCGCATGCTACCGGACACATCGTCGTCAATTTCAACTACCGCGTGGGCGTGCTGGGTTTTCTGGCGGCGCCGGAGCTGATCGCGGAGAGTCCCGAGCAGACGGCAGGCAACTACGGCATCCTCGATCAAATTGCGGCGCTCCGGTGGGTGCGCGACAACATCAGCGCGTTCGGCGGGGATCCCAGCCGTGTCTTCGTGTTCGGCCAGTCCGCAGGCGGAGCGTCCATCTGCTCGTTGCTCGGTTCACCGCGTGCGCGCGGGCTGTTTCACGCCGCGGCCATCCAAAGCGGTCCGTGTTCGTTGTTTCCGCATTTGAATGAAGTCACCTCCGCTGGTCCAGCAGCGCGCGACGAGGGCAGCGCGTTCCTGCAAAAAGTGGGATGTACGGGGCCCGGTGCGCTCGAGTGTCTGCGCTGCTTGCCGACGTCCACCATCATCCAGACGCAAGGCAACCTCCCGAAGCTCGACGGTACCGCGCTGCCTGCGCCGGGTCTGTTTGCCAACGCTGCCAGCCTGCCCAACGTCGACGGCAAGGTCATTCCGGCGGATCCCATCGAGTCCGTGACGAACGCTCGCGTGCCCGTGATCATCGGGATCAACTCCGACGAGGGATCCGGCCTGGCCGATCTCATGAGGCCAGCGCTCGGCATTCTCAACAATCCCGTGACGTATCACTGGTACCTGGGACAGCGCTTCGGCACCGAAAAGGCGGACGGCATCGTCGCGCTCTATCCAGCGTCCGCGTTCCCGAGTGCGGCAGATGCACTTGCCGAATTCGGCCAGGACTTGCTGATTGGCTGCCCTTCGGAAGCGATCGCCGCCCGCGCCAGCGCTGCTGGCATCCGCGCGCACCTGTACATCGCTAGTCGTGGGGCAAACGGCAGCAAGGCCCTGCACGGCGCCGAGCTCCCGTACCTGTTCGACAAGATTGCTGCGCCCGATGCGATCGACGTGCAGCTTCGTGACATCATGCAGGGTGCGTGGGGCGGCTTCGCCGCCAACCCTGGCGTGAGTCCGCCGAGCCAGCCCGCGTGGCCCGCGTTCACGAAAGAGCGGCGCGAGTCCTTGCGCATGGGCAACAGTGTGGAGGTCGCGACGACGTGGCAGAGCGGCCGTTGCGCCGGTCTGCGCGCGCTCGGACTCACCCCGCCAGCGCCTTGAAAGCGCGACGGTACGGGGTCGCAGGTCGCGCGCCCGCGCCGGTCGACTGAGTTTGTCATGACGAAGCATGCAGTGGTGATCGCCGGGGGAGGTCCGACGGGTTTGATGTTGGCGGCCGAGCTGGCGCTAGCGCGCGTGGACGTCGCCATCGTCGAGCGGCGCGACAACCAAGACGTTGCCGGCTCGCGTGCGGGCGGTCTGCATCCGCGAGCGATCGAGGTGCTCGATCAGCGTGGAATCATAGGCCGCTTCCTTTCGCAAGGGCAGGTGTTTCAGATCGCACCCTTCGCGCACATCACGCTCGACATCAGCGACCTGGCGAGTCGTCACAGCTACTACCTTGCGATCTGGCAGAACCCAATCGAGCGCATCTTGGCCGATTGGACCGCAGAGCTTTCCGTGCCAATTTATCGCGGCCGTCTCCGGTAGGCGGGCAGGGCCTCAACGTCGGTGTTCAGGATGCGGTGAACTTGGGATGGAAACTCGCCCAAGTGGTGAGCGGTACATCGCCAGAGAGCCTCCTCGATACCTACCATGCCGAGCGGCACCCAGTCGGTGCCCGCGTTCTCCAGAGCACCATGGCGATAACCGCGCTCGAACGCGGTGACGATCGCACCAAGGCCTTACGCGAGATGGTGTCCGAGCTGATGCAGAGCGACGAACCTCGCAAGCGCTACTTCGCGAACCTGTCCGGTCTGGACATTCACTACGACCTCGGCGAGGGACATCCCCTGCTTGGCCGCCGCATGCCCGATCTCGACTTGGTCACGGAGAGCGGCCCACGGCGCGTGTTCACCCTGCTGCATGCTGCGCGACCGGTGCTGCTCAATCTGGGCGAGGCCGGCGCCTTCGACATCACTCCCTGGACGGATCGGGTGGAGCGCGTTGACGCTGAGTACGCCGGTGCGTGGGAGCTTCCGGTGCTCGGCGCGGTCGCTGCTCCTACCGCCGTCTTGATTCGGCCCGACGGATACGTGGCGTGGGTCGGAGGCGGCACAGACCAGGGCCTTCGTGACGCCTTGACCACGTGGTTTGGAGCGCCTACGGAGCTCGCTTGATGCGGTACGCGACCAAGGCGGGGGCGGGGGAGCCGCCGAGGGGCCAGACGATGGTGTCAGCCGTTGCGGCTGGCCAGGCGTTGGTCCCGCTGGGCATAGCGAAGGTGCGAACGATTGCGCCGGTGGCGCGATCGAGCGCGATGGCCTTGTTACCGCATGCGGTGAACACCAGATCACCCATGACCAGTGTGCCGCCGAATGGGTCGCCGTCTACCTGAGTGTCCCAGAGGATGCGCCCATCCACCGCATCCACGGCTACGACTTGCCCGGGGCGCTGACCGAGGGCGGCGCCGCCCAGATAGTTTTCGCGACTCGGCGAGTGCACATTGCCGGCGTTCAACACCGCGACGTAGACGACACCGTCCGCCACCGAAGGCGGAGTGATCACACCGCCGAACAGGCCCGGAAACACCTCCGTGTCGCCGGTGAGCTCGGTGAGCTCGTCGTTTTTATGAATGCCGACAGCGGTTTTGGACAAGAGCGCGCCGGAATCGGCGTCGAGTACGAATACGTGAGCGCCTTTTCCGGTTCCGATGGTGACGCGCTTGTTGATGCCGCGACTCGATAGATCGACGGTAGCCGTCAGCACCAAGTCGCGATCGAACAGATCGTGTGGGTAGGCCTGGTAGTACCAAGCGAGCTCGCCGGTTCGCAGTTTGAGCGCGACGACGGAGTCGGTGTACAGATTCTCGCCGGGCCTGCTCGTGCCGTTTGGAAACTGGGGGTTGCCCGGAAACGGCGCCGGATTGGCGGTTCCCCAGTAGATGAGCCCACGCTCGATGTCGACGGCCGGTGGATACCAGGCGCCGCCGCCGGAGTTGATGCTCGGGTCGCCCCACATATTTCCCAGGACCGTGTCGAACGTCCAAACACGGCGTCCGGTATTCGCGTCGAGCGCCCAGATCACACCGCGATCTCCACCTCGATAGAAGCCCTGCACGCTGATCGGCACCGTGCTCGCGAACACCAGACCTCCCGCGACCGTCGGCTGGATATCGATGCCGTCCGTCTCCGTGGCCGTGATGCGCGTCGCCCAGAGCTCTTGGCCGGTGTTCGGATCCAGGGCGGCGATTTCGTCGCCGTTCTTGGCCGCGTATAATTTGCCGTAGCCGAGCGCGACACCGCTCGGTCCCACTTGGAGCTGGTCATAGGTCTTTTTCCAGCGCAGCGCACCCGTGGCAAGATCCACTGCCCAGACGTTGCTGCTCAGATCTTGCATGTAGACCGTGTTGCCAACGATGAGCGGAGTGGTCGAAGTATTGCTGTAGAAGCCGAAACCGGGAATCGGTATGGACCACGCGAGCTCGAGATTGGCCACGTTCGCCTTCGTGATCCGGGAATCGAGCCGCGCGCGTGAGTTCGCGTAGTCGCGACCAGGCAGCGGCCAGTCTTGCGCGTAGGTGACGACTTCCGGCGGCACGGCCGGAAGGACTCCTGCATCCGGCGTCGGCGGAGCTCCACCCGTGCCGCCTGTCCCGCCGCTGCCGCTAATGGGAGGATTTCCGCAGCCGAGGGCGACCAATGCCAACAAGCAACACGCTTCGACGCGAATCATGGGCTGCGATAGTGGCATTTAGAACTGCGCCGAGCGATGACCGGGGACGGCCAAAGCTTGCCCAACTTGACGACCGGCTGCGCGTCCGGGGATGCGCGAGTCATGGACGTCTCTGGCGTTCTGATTCAACGGTTCGTCGTGAGCGCTGATTCTACTGAATCGAGACCCGCTCGACCATTGCAGCGGGATGGCAGATGTTCAACGTGACAAGACACTGCCGAGCGGGACCACGCGCCGGGGACATGCGTGCGTCTCCGTGGGGGCCAAGTCGTTTCCACCCTGGGCCACGGTGAAGAAAGGCGTTGCGCGGCTCAGCGGCTCGTGGCTGAGGTGCTCGGGGTCCAAGGCGGCTCGGTGACCTCGCGCTCTGAGCCAAAGTGAGGGTCGGTCCGATGAAGATCGTAACAGCGGCGTTTCTCCCATTCATTGCACTAGCGGTCAGCTGCGGTCCGACCCCGACTGACCCAGGTGATCCGAACCCGCCTCCGCCTCCCGTCAATGACTGGCGGACGTTGATCTCGCGGGACTGGACCTTGCCGGCAGCAAGGGAAGGTTACAAGTGCGTCCGTTATACGGTCACTGAGGACCTGTTCGCTGGCGGCTTCGAGGCCATCGCTCCTCTGGGAACCCATCACACCTTGTTGACGATGGGCCAGCCCAATGCACCGGATGGAGTTTCCGACTGCAATGCAGGGACCAACTTCCCCTTCAGCGTTTTCGGATCGGGAGTCGGCACCCAGCCCATCACCTTTCCCCAGGGAGTGGCTTTCTTCATTCCGAAGGGCATGCAGCTGCTCTTGAATCTCCACCTTTTCAATACCGGGCAGGCAGAGCTCAGCGGTACGTCGGGCGCTCGCGTCTTTGCCATCCCGGCATCCGAAGTGCTCGAGCGCGCTGAAGGGACGATGGCCGGAACTCTGGCCCTGAACATCCCGCCCGGAGCGACCACGACGCATACCGGGTACTGTACGCTCACGAAGGATTCGACGCTGTTCGCCGTCGCGCCGCACATGCATCAGCTCGGTGTGTACGAAAAAGTCGTCGCGGAGACCCGCCAGTTCGGTGAAGTCACGCTGTTCGACGGTCCGTACAACTTCCACGACCAATCGTACAAATTGATCCCGCCGCTCCAGATGGCAGCAGGGGACCGTATACGCGTCGAATGTAGGCACCACAACACGACGACGAGGACAGTCACCTTCGGCGAGAGCTCGCTCTCCGAGATGTGCTTCGCGGGCATGTATCGCTATCCACACGCCGGGACAGCCCTGGCGTGCACGCGCTGAAGCGTCCCCGACGATAAGCGCGCGCGGCGTCGCGTCCGCGGAGCACGGACAGGTGTCCGCTGCTAGACGTGGTCGCGTGTCCGCAGCGCGCACCCGTGCGCCGTTTTTGCGCGGGAATGCGCGTTTCTTGCCGTGGCACGTGCGCTGCTGTCTGCACGGCATGAAACTGCAGTTCTTTTCCGATAGGGAGCTTCGAACCGTGCTGAGCGCGCTACGCGCGGTCGCCGTCGCCAACGATCACTTCACGCGGCCCGAGCCGCCTCGGCGTCCTCGGACCCGAGGTGAGCACCAAACGCGACTACGTTGCTTACGCCGGGGCTTTGCTGGACGAGCTCCATATCCCGCATGCGACTCCGCAAGATCTCGACCTGGAGCACGTGTTGGATGACGCGATGGCTTTCTCGTCTATTGATCGTCGAAGAGGTTTGGCCCCGTTTGAACGGTAGGTCGGGATGAGCGCCGGAGATTCCGATGACTTCGCACGCCTCGCCGCTCACTTTACGCGAGTTTCCGTGCTTTCAGTCGAGTCCTGGGCATTGCTCCAGGTGATGGCCGATGTAGATTCTTCATGATGAGCGAAAAACACGATCACGACGGGTTCTTCCTCGACGCTGCCGAGCGTGAGCTCGTCCAACGTGGACTCGCGATTGTCGCGGAGGCGAACCCCGGCCGGCATGCGATTCTGGAAGGCATGCTCTCTCGCTTGCGTTCGATGGCCGAGCTGATCCGAGACAGTCCGCCGCTCGCTTCTTCGTGGGACGGTGGTGTAGGGCGCTCGTTTTCTGCGGAAACGCTGATCGACAAGCTGTGTCGCGTTCACGACTACGATATCGACCTCCACATTCCGACGAAAGCCGTCCTCGGTCAGGCATACGTCATCGCGAGAATCAACTTCATGAAGGCACTCGGTTACACGCTCGACGCGCTGAGCGCGTCAGCAGCGTTGTGCGATAGCGTCGAGCGTGAAGTAGCCCAGTCGATCTACACCAAGCTCGCCGAAGAGCTGTTCGTCGCGATCGTCACGGACGCGAGCACACCAGCGCACGTCAAGACGGCTGCCGCGCGCTTTCTCTATCGAATTTGGGAAGAGCGTCTCCAGATCGAGGTCGACGATTTCGCCCCGCTGCTCGAGTCGGCGTGGGACGCGCGCGCGAAGCTCTTGCCCGTTCTCGGTACGATGCTGGGCACGCACGAGGTGTTTCGACTCTTCCGAGAAGCGCGCGACCCGCGTTTTCTCGACTACTTCGGCGCGGGTGACGTCGAGTCGGAGCAGCTCCTGGCTTTCGAGGAGTTTCTGTTCGGCCTCTCGCACGAGGAGATCGGCAAGCTCCGCCGTCACATGACCGAGCAGGGGCGCGCTTGCATCACGCTCGAACAAGCGCGAGCCCTGCTGAGCACGTCAACGACTGGCTGGCCGATAGATAGGAACGGCGCAGCGGCGCTCTACACGAGCTACAAGAAGCGGCGCGTGAACGCGGCCCACCGCGTGCTGACAGGCGCTAGCGGACCGAAGAGGACGGCTGAGGAATACGTCATGATGGCATTTCTGGATCGGCCCACCTCGCCGCTCGAGCCATGAAGGATGCAGACACACCGCTGATCGAGAACGACGTCGGACTGCACCCCGGCGAGCTGGGTTGAGACCGCAACCGTTGAACGCGTTGACGACGCTAACTCCGAACGGTAGCTGCCTCAGGGATTGAAGCAGTTCCACGCGCTGCCGATGCTGGGCGCGTACGTGCCGAACATGTTGCACATCTCGGCCTTGTACACCATGTTGCCGAACGGCAGATCCCAGTCGTCGTTGTTCACGACGGTGCATTCCCACTCGATGGCATCACCCTTGGTCATGTAGAGCTCGCCGCTGTATTCGCCGCCGAACGGGTTGCCCTCGGGGCTGGGATTCTTGGTGACCGTGTTGAAGTAGGTAAAGCCGGGCTCCTGGTAGCCGGCCGAGGCATAGACGCGCTTGCGCTCGCCGGTCTCGGCGTCCACGTGCCAGGCCTCGAACTTCGTGGTGTGCGCATGGTAGTGACCGGTGAGCTGCAGCAAGCGCAAGTCACTGGGCGCAGCGACGCTCTTGTTGCGCGCGGCCAGAATGGTGTCGCCGACTTCGCAGCGTCCCTTGACGACGTTCGAGCTGCGCGCGGGGATCACGGTTCTGAGTCCACCGAGCCAGAATATCGGCTCGATCCGCACCTGCACGTTCGACTCATCTGTATACACGGCGTTCACCCAGGCTTCTTTGAGCTTCACTTCGCTCGTGCTCGTGTTGACGAAGTGTACCTGCACGGCGGCTTGGAGCTTGGGGGCGATGTACATGGCCGCGTGCTCGAGCTCTGGCGCCTGATCGGCGTTACTGATGTCGATCGTCTGCTCCTGCGAGCCAACCAGGAAGCGCCACAGACCGAAACCACAGTCCTCGGGCGCGGTGCTGTCGGGGTGCTCCTCCTCCATGGTGTACGTGATCATGTGGTGCGAGCCGGGTCGCAGGCGTGCGTGATACTGATTCATGAAAACGCCCGTCTCGTTCGGGGTCTTCATGTAGAGGCAGTCCGTGGTCTCTTCGCCCGGACCGATCAGGTACTGCGCGACTTCGGCCTGGTCATCGTAGTTCTTGGGGCCGTAGCGCATTTGAAAGCCCTTGCCGTCCGGAGGAGCCTCGATGCAGAGCTCGTCCCCGGGGTAGCCGCTGTTAGGCGATACCGAGCACGGGCGCGCGCCCAGCTCGTCGCCGATTTCGCCCGGCTTCTCAACCGGCTCGTCGCTGCCGCAGGCCACGTTGAGCAGCGAGAGCGCCACGGCTCCGAGCACGATAGATACACGCCGCGCGGCGCTGCGCGGGTGAGGGACCGCCGCGGCTGTCAGATTGCCGAATACCTGCTGGCTCATCTTCTTCTCTCCTTGTGACGAGCGCGGGGAGACCGCCTCACCGTCGATCCGAGTTCGAGAACTACCGGGCGCGTACACGCTCGAAGCAAATGCACGCGGCGCAAGCGACGCCGCGCATGCAGCCTATTGACCGGCGGCAATGCTAAATGTGACACTCAATGGTGTCAATATAGGTGTTGCAATTATTTAGAAAATTCAAACGTTTATCGACACGGTGCAGCGCGAAGACGTCGGTCGCAGGGTGGCCAGAGTCGCGTGCGGTGAGTAAGCTCCGTGCCGGCGCAGGAGCGAGTAACGTACCCGCGTCTAGGAGCTCTCGGGACGCCACAATGAAACTCGAAGTTGGTATTTCTTGGTTGCTCGCCGCGTCTGCTGGCGCGCTGAGTGGGTGCGCTTACGATGTCAACCTCGACAGCAAGGTCCGCGTCGCTTGCATCGGTGATTCGAACACCGCGCCTGCCTTCGGCAATGTCTGCGTGAAGTTGACGGAGAGGTACAAGCCGCAGGACGAAGCCGTCCCGATTGCGGAGTGGGGCATGTTGTTTCAGACGTACGCAAGAGCCGGCTCGACCGCGATCGACGATCCTCCGGGCGCTCCTGAGGATGCGCAGGGCCAGCTGAACCGAGCGTTGGCAGGTGCGGTTGCTGCGCCCGAGTGCGTCACGCCCGAATTCGATGGTTGGGAGGCGTGCGATTTCGCATCGTCTTGGGACAAGTTCGCGACGAATGCTCGCCCCGACGTGGTCGTGTTCGCATCCGGCACGAACGACATCCCGAAGAACACCACGACGGCGCCGCAGATTTACGCGCGACTCGTGCAGCTGAAAGCGCTTGCTGAAAGCGCGGGAGTCAAAGCGTTGGTTGCGACTATTCCCCCGCGCTGCAGCTGCACGACGAATCCGGATGGCACGAAGACCTGTGTTCCTGGTCCGTGGACGGCCAAAATCGATGCAGTGAATGCGGCGTTGAGGGCTGACACCCTGTTGTCGGGCCGGCTGCTCGAGCTCAACGCAGGCTTCACTTGCTCGGAACATTTGTCGAACACCGATGGTGTCCACGTGACTACTGCCGGGAACGCCTTGCGATTCGAGCGCGCGAACGCGATCGTGACCAGGGAGATCGACGCGGCGATCGAGCGCATCCGTCAGTAGCGGCAGGTTCGTGCTTCTGTCACTCACGCCGCTC
>DATDJP010000256.1:0-18239 GCA_036520475.1 Polyangiaceae bacterium
CAAGCCTCGCCGTGAACGACGCGCCCGAGCACCGCTCGCATCTCGCCCGCCTGCTCGCGCTGGTAGGGCCGTTCATGGCGCTCGTGCTCGTGGTGGCGCTCTTCGCCTGGCTGGCGCCGGAGCAGTTCCTGTCTAGCTACAACGTGAAGACGGTTGCGGTTCAGACGGTGCTGGTCGGCCTCGGCGCGATCGGCGCCACGTTCGTGATCGTGAGCGGCGGCGTGGACCTCTCCGTCGGTTCGGTGATCGCCCTGTCCTCGGTGGTCACGGCAGTGCTGCTGCGCGACGGCGCGAGTCCGCTCCTGGCCGTGCTGGGCGGCATCTCTACGGGAGCGGCCTTTGGCGCGTTGAACGGCATCCTGATCACCCGGCTCAAGATCGTGCCGTTCATCGTGACACTGGGGACGATGGGCATCGCGCGCGGCCTCGCGAAGTATCTCGCGTCAGAGCAGAAGGTGGACGCTCCCGCGCATGGACTTCCAGCTTGGATGGCCAAGACGCCCGACCCGGAGTGGCTACTGGTGGCGCCCGGCGTGTGGCTGCTGTTTGGGCTCGCGATCGCGATGGGCCTCGTGCTCGCGCGCAGCGTGTTCGGCGTTCATACGTTCGCCATCGGCTCGAACGAACGGACCGCGCATCTGTGCGGGGTCCGAGTCGAACGCACCAAGCTCGTCATCTATGGCCTCGCCGGCTCGTTCGCGGGACTCGCCGGTGTGCTGCAGTTTTGCCGGCTCACCGTCGGCGATCCGACCACGGCGCTCGGCAAAGAGCTCGACGTGATCGCCGCCGTCGTGATCGGTGGCGGCAGCCTGGCCGGCGGCAGCGGGAGCATCTCGGGGTCGCTCATCGGCGCGTTCCTGATGTCGTTCCTCGCGAACGGCTGCACGCTCACCGGCGTACCGAACTACGTCCAGGAGATCATCGTCGGCGCTATCATCGTGGCCGCGGTGGGGATCGACCAGTGGAGGCGGGCGCGAAGTCCGAGGTGAAGATGCGAGCAGCCCTGTGCATGGCAAGTTTCATGGTCGCAAGCTGCAGCGGAGCGGCAGCGCAACGGGACCGTGCAGTGGCGCCGAGCTCGCCCGCAGCGCCCGCTTCCACCGGCGCCGGCAGCTTCGGCGACGACCTCGCTTTTCTACGCCGGCACACCACGCCGGTCGTCCTGACGGCTGCCGATGGCCGAGCGCAGGTCGCGGTCGCGCCGGAATACCAGGGACGCGTCATGACGAGCACGGCGTCCGGTCTGCTCGGCCCGAGCTTCGGCTGGATCAACCGCGATGTGATCGCGGCGCGGAAGAAGCAACCTCACATGACCGTGTTCGGGGGCGAAGATCGCTTTTGGCTCGGACCAGAAGGCGGTCAATACGCTCTCTACTTTCCACCCGGCGCGCCGTTCGATTTCGAGCGCTGGCAGGTTCCCGAGGGGATCGACTGGGGCGGGTGGCCGATCACGAGCCGCTCGCAGCGCGCGGTACGCTTCAAGAAGGAGCTCGCTCTCGTCAATCACTCGGGGACCCGCTTTCGCCTTACCGTGGAGCGCACGGTCCGCTTGCTCGACGCAGCGAGCGCTTTGCCCGCACTGCCAACGTCCTCGTCGGATACACCCTCCGCGGTCGTTTACGAGTCGCTGAACACGATCACGAACAGCGGCACGTCCGCCTGGACGCCGGATACCGGGCTCGTGTCGATCTGGATCCTCGGCATGTACCAGCCGACGCCGGAGACGGTCATCGTCATTTCATTTCGACCGGGACCGGATTCGGAGCTCGGCCCCATCGTCAATGACGCCTATTTCGGCAAGGTCCCCGAGTCCCGCTTGCGCGTCACGGCGCGTCACCTCTTCTTCCGCGGTGACGGCACGGAGCGCGGCAAAATCGGCATCCCCGCGCGACGCGCGCTACCCGCCTCCGGCAGCTACGACGGCAAGCGCCAGGTACTTACCCTGGTCGAGTACACGCTACCCGATTCGCCCGGAGCCGCCCGGTACGTGAATTCGATGTGGGAGCAGCAAAAGGAGCCGTACGCCGGTGACGTCGTGAACAGCTACAACGACGGTCCACCCGCGCCCGGAAAGAAGCCGCTCGGCCCCTTCTACGAGATCGAAACCTCATCTCCGGCGGCCGCGCTAGCGCCTGGCCAGAGTCTCACTCACGTGCATCGGACATTTCACGTTCAGGGCTCGCGCGCAGCGCTCGACGCGCTTGCGAAAGCGAAACTGGGAGTCGGCCTCGACGTGATCGAAACAGCGTTCGATTCGAAATAGCGCTTACCGCCGAGCCCGTTCCTTCGTCTCCAGCACCTCGCGCACGCGCTCGGCCAGGGCGGCCGGCTTGTACGGCTTCTGGATGAAATTCACGCCTTCGGCCAGGACGCCGTGCTCGACGATTGAGTTCTCCATGTAGCCCGAGCTGAAGAGCACACGGATTCCGGGGCGCAGCTCGGCAAGTTTTGCGGCCAGCTCGCTCCCCCCCATCTTCGGCATGACCACGTCCGTGATCAGCAGATGAATCGGCTCGTCGTTGGATGTCACCAGCTCGAGCGCCTCCACGCCATTTCTGGCGGTGAGCACGCGGTACCCCAGCGCAGCCAGCGCGACGCTCGTAACGCGCAAAGGTTGTTGAAGTCGTGCGCCACGCCGCCGGCCAGCCTGCCGATGCTTTCGACTTTCTGGGACTGGCGAAGCTGCTCTTCGAGCTGCGCCTTGTTGCGCTCTGCTTCCTTGCGCGCGCTGCTGTCGTAGACGTAGCCGCTGCAGACAATCCACCCGTCGGACTCGCGCTCCGACACCGCGCTGGCGTGCAACCAGCGGACGTCGCCGTTTGGAAGGGCGATCCGGAATTCCTCCGGCGCGGGTTCGAGCCTCGTGACCGAAGCGGTCACGGCCACGATGACACGCTCGCGATCCTCCGGGTGCAGGAGCGAAATGGCCTTCTTCGCGTCGTCGCGCACCTCGTCGGCGATAGCTGACAGATCTCGCGGATGCGTTCGCTGGCATACGCGACGGACCAGCGCCCGTCGGACGACAACCTGGCCTGATAGACGATGCCGGATACCTGGCGAGAGATCCGCTCGAGGCGCAGCGCGAGCTCGAGAATGCGCTGCTCGTCCCTACGTCGGGCGGTAACGTCTGTCGCGCACAGGATGGCAGCCACGACGCGATCGCCTTCGACCAGCGGGCCTGCACGCACGGACGACCAGCCGCGAACGCCGTCGGGTCCCGGAGGTCCCTGGATCTCGTATTCGTCGAGGGTGCGCGTCGAAAAGACTTTCTCGAGCGCTGAAGGGCCACTCCTGCGTCAGAATTTCCCCTTGAAGAACCGCTGCCGCGGCGCGGTCGAGTCGCCCCCGATCCTCGAGTCTCACGATGTCGGAAATGCTCTTTCCGATCAGCTCGCCGGGTGCGTAGCCCAGGAGCCGATGCCCGCTCGGATTGACCTCGAGGTAGATCCCGTCCGCGCTCGAGATGAAAATCCCGTCTGCGGCCTGTGCGACCAGGACGCGGAACCACTCCTCGCTACGGCCGCTCGTACGAATCCCAACGTCGGACATGCCACCTCGATCCCGGGCGGGCCACGTCACACGTTACGCTGGGCGCGCTCTACCCGGCAAGGGCTCGGCCGAAGCCCACTGGATTGACATCTTGCGCGCAAGTGGGATTCAGGTTCGCTCGCCCGCCGCGGCCATCCCCAACAAGGCGATATCAGCGCAACTGGGCGGCGGTGATCCCCCCATCGACGACTCCGCCGGCACGTCATAGTGGTTCCTGCTGTCATCGCTCATGAGCTGCGTGCTCCCCCAGAACGTGAGCAAGCTAGACAGCCAGATGCTCGTCGCGAACAGCGCAGCCGGCACGCTCTTGGGACGCGCGATGAGATGCAGCATCCACCCCGTCAGCGCGCCGAGCACCGGATTGACGAGGAACTCCGCATGCAGGAGGCCTGCTATCGCAACGAGTAGGGGAAACCCGGGCAGAAAGAAGCTGGTCGGTTTGCCTCCCACGAGCTCCATGCACAGCGGCATTTGCGCGTGCGGCTCGGGCAAATCCGGATAGGGCGCGAGTCGCGGGATCGCACGGCCGAGCAGGTTCTGGGCTTCGGCGTAGTAGGCCCACCAGTCGCACCCGCCCACATAGCGCTGCCGGAAGTAGACCGCCGCGGCGAAAAATCCCAAGCAGAGGAAGGCAGCTACGGCGTCCCACCGCTGCCACGGGGGAGACGCTACGCGCAAGGGTACGTTCAAGGGAATAGTCCGGGACAACGGCGTGCAACTGACGTGCACGAAGGGGACGTCGAGCGGAGGTTTACCATTCATCGCGGCGAAGTTCGACGGTACGGGGAGTAACCCTGCGTCCAGATATCCGGAAAGATCCGGCGCGCGTAAACCTGGCTCGTCCGCGCGTGCCAGCGGGCTCGTCTGGATAACTTCAGGATTTCACTATAGTCGAGGTGTTCCACGAGAAAGAGCAGCACCGGGAGCGTCCTTGACTTGCTCGGCGCTCTTCGAGTCTTATCGCGCCGAGGTCGACCCCATGCCGAGCAGCGAGACGTCAGCGCAGGTTTCGGCGGATCCTGTTTTTGCTGTCTGCCGGTTTCGATTGCTCGAAATACGTCGCCTATGAAGCAGCCCCTCTCTCAGCGCACAGCTTTGCTGGTTTTATGTGCGCTCGTCGTCCTGGGTTTCGGGCTGCGGGTGTCGCCCGCATTTGGCGAACTTCAAGAGATCCTTCACACGACGGTGCCCGACGATGCCTTCTACTACTTCGGCGTCGCCAGGCACATCACACTCGGCGATCCACCGTCCATCGACGGCTACACTCCGACCAACGGCTATCACCCGCTGTGGATGGCCGCGCTCGTGCCCGTCTACTGGCTCATCGATTCAAAGGAGCTGATAACGCCGATTCGAGTGGCGATGCTCTTGGGGGCTGTGTTCGATACGGCTTCTGCGCTGCTCCTCTGGCAAATCGCGAGACGCATCGGGCTCGGCGTCACGGGCATCGCGCTGGCCCTCGTTTTTTTCCTGTTGAACCCGCATCAGGTGGTGAACGCCACGTGCGGCCTCGAGACTGCGCTGGCGCTCTGCATGCTCTTGCTCGCGGTCGCGCTTTACGTGACGGCACGTACGTCCGAGCCGTCCACGGTGCCGAAACCCTTCCGCTTTGGGCTGGTGCTGGGTCTCGCCGTGCTCGGGCGAACGGACCAGGCCATCTTTGCGGCCGCCTTGTTCGGCGCGAGCGCGTGGGCGCTGTTTCGGAGCGCGGGACCGCGACGAGCGCTGACCTGGGGAGCGTCAACGGCCGCTGCTGCCGTCGCCGTATACGTTCCATGGCTCGCGTACTCACTGCACACGACCGGGACGATCGTTCAATCGAGCGGCGTCGCCCTCAGCTTCATTCACCGGCAAATTCCCCACATTTGGGGCAGCGGGCAGCCGGGCTTCGGCCTTTCCGTCGAGCGCGCGTGGGCTTCCATTCTGGAAAGCGCTGCGCTGATCTTTCGCTGGTTCGGCGTGAGCGCTCTCGCTGCGGGGGCCCTCGCGTTCGCTGGGCTCACGTACGCGCTTTCCGGCGCTGAGAGGCGGCGGGCACTGTTCGCTCGCACGCGCACGCTCGCACCGTTTCTCGGCGGGATGGTCGTGCTATTTTTCGCGCACAGCGTGGCGCGAATGGTGTTTCGCGAGTGGTACACGGCGCCTTTCATCGCGGCGGCAGCGCTGATGATCGGCGTGTTCGGCGACCTGCTGGTCACGAGCATGCGCCCTACCCTTCTCGCCTATCTGATGCTTGCTGGGGCGGCCGGCACCTGGCTGTGGGGCGCCGCGCTGGACTGGGGGAGGCCGCTTTATCCGTACCAGGGCCTCGCGGGATCGCCGAGCAACGATATACGGGAAGGCCATTCCGATTGCGGGGTCGTCTCGTATTTTACTGGGCGCGGCATCACGAACCTGGACGGGATCGTCAACTCACAAGCCCTCGAAGCGCTGCTGCGTCACGACCTGCTCGGCTACGTGAAGAGCCAACCGTTCGAGCGCGTCTATGTCTCGCCCCAGTACCACGACGCGGCGCTCTTCGGCCGGCGGTACCGGGAGGCTATCGTGACGCATGAGATGGATGACAGGGCCTTTCGGATCGCGAAGGCGCCCATCGAAAAGGATCTCCGTATCAGCCCCGCCGAGGGTGACATCCTCTTCGGGGAACCCATCGGGCGCGAGTACCTCGGCGATGGCTGGGCGTGGAACAGGGAGCCGCGTCCCACGGTCATCAGTCTCGGCGAGGAGGCGGAGCTAGTCTTCTATTTGCCGCGAGTCTCGAGCGACGCGCGGCTCGAGCTGAAGCTGTCGGGCATCATCACCGGGCCCGAGGGTTTTCAGCCCGTCGAACTATTTTTGAATGAAGCTCCGCTGACACGGCTCAAGGTGGCGAACGAGGCGCAGTTCTACCCTGTCCCGCTTCGCAGCGCCGTGCGCGGTCGCAATCGCCTCCGGCTCAGGTTCGGGCACGCGCGCCCGCGGCGAGCGGACGCGCTCGACTGGTGGCGCACGCTCGAAGGCAACCCCGTGCTCGCGGTCGAGGCGCACGCCATGAGATTTCACGTCGGGGCCAAGCAGGTGCACTCGTTCTCGGTGCGCGATGACACCCTCGCGTGTGAGGGCTGCTACGAGCGCGAAGGCAGCGCCGAACGCAAGTGGCGCTGGACGAACGGACGCGCGCGCTTGACGCTGCCCGGTCTAGAGCTCGAAGCGAAGCAGGAGTGCTGGCTCCGGATCGTCGCGCGCGCGCCCTTGTTCACGTACCAAGTATCCTGGAACGGGACGCCACTCACCGGGATGCTCGGCACTTACCGCGTGCCCGTCGAGAAGCTGGGTTCCGCTCCACACGCCGAAATCCTCATCGAGTCCCCGGTGTTCGTTCCAAGCGAGCATGGAAAGGGGCCCGACACGCGGCGCTTGGGCGTCGAGCTCGATTCAATCGACGTCAGCTGCTGGTGATCGAGAAAATGGAACGGCGATTCGAGTAGTTGCGCAATAGGGGTATGGGTTTGCGAAACCTAACGGCCCAAAGCCACCTAACTCAGAGCTCGACGAGTACCCGCTGCTCGGGCATTCTTCCGCTGTCGTTCAGCCCTCCACCTTCGCCGACGATTGTGCCGACCAGGTGGCGAGTCGCCTTCCGCGAGCTCAGGGCTAACAGTTATTAGTTCGGCGTTGCACACAAGTATCGCGATAACGCGATGAGCGGAGGGAGTTCCCACATGGCAAGCAGGAGCACGCGCGCGCAGCTACAGCGCTTGGCGATTTACGCACTGGTCATTGTGCCGGCATTCGTGTTGACGTCGTGCCCAACGCCAACTCCAACTCCCATCGGAACCGTAAGTACATTCCGAAGTACGGGTTTCATCGAGCCGATTGAGATCGTGGCGGGGCCGGACGGGAACCTCTGGTTCACCAACGCCTACGCGGATTCGATCGGGCGGATCACCCCGGCCGGCGTCGTGACCATCTTCAACGATCCCGTCATTTCCAGTCCGCGTGAGATCGTGGCGGGGCCGGATGGGAACCTCTGGTTCGGCAACTACGGATCTATCGGGCGGATCACGCCGGCTGGAGTCGTGTCCATCTTTCAGCCTGCCGACAACGAGCCGGGGATCAGCCCGTCGTCGATCGTGGTGGGCCCGGATGGGAACCTCTGGTTCACCAACCCGGGGTATAACTCGATCGGGCGGGTCACGCCAGCAGGTGTGGTGTCCACCTTCACCCACGAGAGTACGTATAGCCCGCGTCAGATCGTGGTGGGCCCGGATGGGAACCTTTGGTTCACCAATGGCTTCTCGATCGCGCGGATCACGCCGGCCGGCGTCATGTCCATCTTCAACGATACGAGGATCAGCGGCCCCGCTGCGATCGTGGCGGGCGCGGACGGCAACCTCTGGTTCACCCAAACCGGGTCGATCGGGCGGATCACGCCGGCGGGCGTCCTGTCCATCTTCAACGACACGAGGATTCGCGCGACGCGGATCGTGGCGGGGCCGGACGGCAACCTCTGGTTTAGCGATGAGGGTCCGATGGGGCGGATCACGCCGGCGGGCGTCGTGTCCGTCTTTACCGATCCGAGTATCAACAACCCATACGGAATCACGTTGGGCCCGGACGGGAACTTCTGGTTCAAGAACGGCGAAGAAGGTTCCATGGGGCGGATCACGTCAGCCGGCGTTGTGTCCATCTTTACCGATCCGAATATCGGCAAGACGTATGGGATCACGATCGCGGCAGGCCCAGACGGTAACCTCTGGTTCAACAATGGGTTCAATTCGATCGGGCGGATCACGACGGCCGGTGCGGTATCGAGCTTCGCTGTCGAGACCCGGAACGGTATCTCCCTCCCTTACGGAATCGCGCGGGGCCCGGACGGCAACATGTGGTTCACCAACCGGGCATCCGGACCGTCCCTGCCTAGCTGGCCGGCGTTGCCGAGCTCGATCGGGCGGATCACCCCAGCCGGCGTTGTGTCGAGTTTCACGCATCCGAGCATCGTCGCTCCGCAGGGGATCGCGGCGGGCCCAGACGGTAACCTGTGGTTTACCAATTCGGATTTTAACAATGGCTCGATCGGGCGGATCACCCCAGCGGGAGTCGTATCGAGCTTCAACGATCCGACGATCCGTTACCCGCGCGGGATCGTCGCAGGTCCGGACGGCAATCTCTGGTTCACCAACTACAAGGGTAATTCGATCGGGCGGATTACTCCCGCGGGCGTTGTCTCGAACTTCACGGACTTCACCATCAACACCCCGATTGGCATCGCTGTGGGCCCGGACAATAACCTTTGGTTCACGAACCTGTCGAATGACTCGATCGGGCGGATCACTCCAGCGGGCGTCGTGTCCAACTTCACCGGCAACGGCATCCACTGGCCGGAGGGGATCACGGCAGGCCCAGACGGCAACCTCTGGTTCACCAATCCAGGGTGGGATTCGATCGGGCGGATCACACCCGCTGGAGTCGTGTCCATCATCGCGTCGGGTGCTGGAATCCAGTACCCAACCTCCATCGCGACGGGCCCCGACGGCAACCTCTGGTTTACGAACAACAAGGGCAATTCGATCGGCCGAATCACGCCGGCTGGCGTCGTATCGATCTTCCCCATTCCGAGTATGACGTCCCCACACCCGCAGGCGATCGCGGCAGGCCCCGATGGGGGTATGTGGTTCACCAGCAGCAGGAACGACTATGACGTGCCGGCGGAGTCGTCGATCGGGCGGATCACCGCCGCCCATTTGCCTTGATCGCCTTGCCGTGATGGCCGCGCCAAGTAACGGGTTGCTGCTGTTGCTCTCCGCTCGGCCGGACTCGGTCTGAGCTCCGGATCCTCTCAAGGACTAAAGCGAAGTCGTCAGACGACCCGCGGAAGTTATCTGGGGGTTCTCCCTTGCCGACGCATAGATGTCTGAAATGTGGCACCAAGCGATGCTGGAAAAGCTGTGGTGCGCGAATCCCAGAATTGACTGCAGCGTCGCGGCGGCGGTCGACGCTCGTATCGCGTCGTCCTAGTGCCGTCGCCACTACGGCGCTTGTGGCGCCATCCAGAGGGCGGGGTTCATGATGGTGAATCGTGCGCCATCGGTATGAACTTCGGTCAACCCGGACGTGAGCGTCTCGTCACGGCCAAGCACGGATCTGCTAGGGTGCGCGCATGCCAGCCCCCGATCCGAACGCGCAACTCAGCGCCGTCGATCGCTTTGCCTGGCTCGACGTCGCGCGCGCCATCGCCGTGATGGCAGTGGCAATCATGCACTTGCTCGATCCGGCGTCTCAAAGCTGGAACAGGTTCAATCACCAATTTTTCAACCCGGGCGTGTTCGGCGTGGTGCTGTTCTTCATCGTCAGCGGCTTCGTGATTCCAATGAGTCTCGAACGCCGCGGATCACTTCGCGTCTTCGTCACGTCCCGATTTTTTCGGCTGTACCCGCTCTACTGGGCGAGCCTGATCGCCGTCATGGCCATGCTCGTGTTCAAGTGGGGAAGCCCTCCGCTGGAATTCTCCGACCCCGCGCGTCTTCGCGAGAATTTCCTGTGGAACCTCACTATGTGGCAGTGGTGGGTCGGGGTGCCCAATGCAATCGGGCTGTACTGGACGCTAGCCTACGAGCTCGTTTTTTACACGGCGTGCGTGGTCATGAACCGGCGGACGGACGTGGTCGTCGCTCTCGCGGCCGCCTACTTCCTCGTGCGCGGCGTGATACTGCCGTTGAAGACTGATCTACCGTACGTCAGCCCTGAAGACTTTTGGCTGCTGACCTTCTTTGTCGGGACACTCTGGTATCGCGGATGGAGCGGCGAGTTCAGCGTCCGGCGCGTTATCCTGCTGACGGCGCTGTTCGTCGGCTCCGTCGCCGCTAATTGGGCGACTTCATACGGTGTTCTGGGCCTGAAGGATCAGCCACAGGACATGCAGAAGGAAGCAACGTTGTCGGCGTGGGTAGCAGCGTACGTCACATTCGGCGTGTTGCTCTGGCTACGACGGGTGTCGTGGCCGCGCGCGCTGACCTGGCTCGGCAGAGTGAGCTACTCCATATACCTCATGCACGGCGTGCTGCTCGTGATCGACCTGCAGATGCCGCCGCTCGCAGCTTTCGCCGTTCGACTCACCGTGCTGCTCCCACTGTCCGCCGTGACGTACCGGTACATCGAGCGTCCGATGGTTGCGCTCGGCCATCGACTCACGAATCGCGAGCGCCGCCCGGTCGAGAAATCCGCGTCGGCTAAACCATCTACGGGGCTCCCGGCCCTGGGAGCGTTGCTTGCGAGTGTGCTGATCGCGGTGGGTATCGCGCTCGTCGGCGAGCAACTCTGGCGCGAGGGAGCGAACGAAGGGCACATCATCGAATTCGACGAGGCATCGACGCGCGGTTCCGTGCTCGTCGCGGGGTGGTCGATCCCCGAAAGCGGCGAGCCAGATGCGCCCGGCGTCGCTTGGTGCGAGGCGCGAGAGTGCATCGTGGACGTCGCTGTCCCGGACGCTCAGGATCGCACGCTGCGCATGCGCCTCGCGCCCTTTGAGTACGACGGCGCACCGGCGCAACGGCTCACGGTGACTGTGAACGAGCATACTCTGGGCACCGGAATCGCCATGCCGGGGTGGACTACTCTGTCGTTCAAAGCCAGCCGCGAGGTTTGGCGCGCGGGCTCGAACCAAGTGCGCTTGCGGTTCACGTTGGCTGAATCGCCCAAGGGCAAGGTCCCTGGAGCCGTCGACGAGCGGAAGCTCGCTGCCCTGTTCGATTGGATCGACGTGAAATCGATCGACGGCGATCTGGCTCTGAATCCGTTCCTACGTCTCCGGTAGCGGCCTGCAATGTCTGCGCGATGAACTCCTATTCCCGCGCAGACGTCCGTCTCCTGGGCTCGTGCATCACACCGACCGAGGCAGCCAGTACGCGAGCCAGGAGTACCGCCTGTTGCTCGCAAGCCACGGAGCTCAGTGCAGCATGAGCGCTGCCGGCAACTGCTTCGACAACGCCGTTGCCGAGAGAAACTCCAGAGATCGGGCGACCCGTGCTGTGCAGGGGTCGCCACGATCAAGGCGGCACGACCACCAGCGCAGCGTGCCGGTTTGAACACCTTCGATCTTTGCAAACTCCGCAGCCGTTGGTCCGCAGCGCCGCCACTCTTCAAGGTCTCCCGCCGCCAGTGCTTCGACCTTCGCGTTCGTGCCATGCGGTATCGCACGGCAACGGGATTCCCTGCGCAAGACGGGCTACGTCAGACGGTTACGGATACGGATGGTCTCCCTCGATGCAAGCATGCGCAGAACCCAGCGTGGCGCCGATTCCGTTGATCTGTTTGGCGTGCGTGGGATAGTGAATGATGATTTTCGCGTTCGAAGTAGTCGTCCCGGGACAGGTGTTCGTGTTCGCGAATGAGAAGCCGTTCAACTGGCCGCTCCCGATGCTCTGATTCAGCATTCCGTCCGCGATGATCGCGTTGTTCGCTCGCATCGATTGAGTTCCTGTCGTGTTGCCAGTCGCTGCTGCCCCACAACCGGTGCAGGTACCCGCGATGTTTGCATAGTCATCGGCCCATGCGGCTATGCCCAACGAAATTCCGACGTCGAAGCGAGTTCTCGAGCTCGTCCAGAGCGTATTATTCGTAAACCGCATCCCAGCGAAGCTCGGATGGGGGTCTGGGCAACCTGGACAGTGGCCAAGAGGGTCCGCGGTCATTGCGCCGAAGGCCGAGTTGCCGGCACTCAAGATCCAATTGTCTTCGACCACCGACCTTTGGGCGGTGTGGGGAGGCGATATATCTCCAAAGATCACAATCCCGACGTCGCTTGGATCGATGATGTGGTTGGCACTGACAGTGGTCTGTTGGCAGCCGAGACTTAGTCCGTCAGACCATAGGCCGGCTCCTCCGACTCGATAATGCGGGCTACTGTATGAAGTAATGAGATTTCGTCTGATCTCATTGGCAGTACAATCACCATTTCCATCATGGGACTGGAGGTTTGACCAGCCTGCGGGGGAGTCAATCTTGCAGTCCAGGACTTTCGTGCCGCTGGGGCCGGCGCCAGTATACCCCCCGGCCTGTTCGTTCATTGTGATGTTAACGGAGCGTTCATTGTGACCAACGAAGTCCCTTTGACCGCTTACCCACACATTCTTGAGCGTGCCGCCTGATTTGACGAGCACCACCTCCTCACCGGCACTCGAGGTCCGAACGATGCGACCCATGTTGGCGTAGTGATAGCGGTCGACTTGATTAGCCGCTCCCGCGTGGTGAGGATTTTTCCAGGTGGGATCACGACGGTCTCATTAGGCGCGGTGCTGGCGAACGTGACCGATCGCTGGCACAAAGATACGGTCGTGCAGGAAGCGAATTTCGCATTCAGTGCGCTCGCCAGTCCTCCCGCGAAAGTGCATGACCCTGAGCATGATGCGGGCTGGCCTGGATTGGAGATGACTGCGTCCCAACCCCAGCCGTAACTCGGATCTTGCGTCGGCGTCGTAGCCGCGCAGATTTGACTCGAGAGGGCGATGTGTAGCTTCTGTGCGATGTGTAGACATGCCGCCCATGCCTTGACTGTGCGCGCACCGTGCGCACAGTCGGTGTTCAGAGCGCCACCGAATTGCGAGAACGCTGCCGCGGGTTCGTAAGTGTAATCGACGATGCTCGGCGCTGCGCCGAGCGCACGAAGCGCGTCACATCTCGCGCTGATGCCAGGTGCGGAACAAGGCGACGCGGTCAGGCGACGTTCACGCCTCTTGGTCCATGCGTGTCAGTTCGTGCCAAGCGTCAGCGTTCCGTCGCCCGCCTCACAGGCAGAGTCGCGGAGCCACGGTATTAAGCGTGAGCGATGGCCCTCGCGGAGGCAGCGAAAGCACGACGCGGAGACGCGGCGGAAGACGTTGGCGAACGCCGGCGGGCATCATGCTGGTCGGTCGACAATTGCCAAGATCCGCTCCAGCGCCACATCTACCGGGGTGTAGGAATCCTCAGCCAGCGGCGATTACAGCTCGAATTAGAAAGTGTTGGGCACCCTCGATCGCTGCCGAGCGAAGCTCGACCATCGGCAAATCCATCGGCAAATCCGTGTCGCTCGCGAGCTAAAACGCCGGCCTACGCGCTCGCGTGGCGGCTCTTCCGTCCGAACCGGTACATCAAGTGCTGCAGCGCCGCGTTGAAGCCAGGCTCCGCCGCCGGCTCGCAGTCAGCCAGCTGTCTCTCGGGGCACCTGAGGACGAGTGGCGAGGCAGCGCACGACGGCGTGCGACGGGCGACGCAGTTTTCCACGAGATCGGTCAGTCCCTGATGCCGCACGAATCCATGTCGTCCAGCCCGGATCGCTTTGATAGGATGGGCACGTGACCGGTCTTATTCGGAACGCACGCCTTCCCCTTCTGATCTTCGCGCTCGTTACATCAGTCCTGTTCGTCGTTGTCGCCTTGTCGGCGCTTTACGTCCCGCGCAGCCCCTGGCGCCTGAACGCTCAACCGTTATTGCCCGAGTACCCGTGGGTGGACGGCTGGACGCGCTTTGACGCCGGTTGGTACTGGGGTATCGCCAAGAACGGTTACTATTTCAACGGATCCGACGAGCCGAGCTCCATCGCGTTTTTTCCTGGGTACCCGCTGGCAATGCGTCTTTTGACGCCGGTCTTTCGGAATCCGCTGCTCGCGGGCATCGCGGTCACGGTCGTATGCGGTGCATTCGTCTCCGCATTATTTTACCGATGGACGCTCCTGCGCATGGACACGAAAATGGCGCTGGCGAGCCTACTCGCGCTACTGCTCTATCCCTTCGCCTATTACTTGAACGGGGCGGTGTATGCGGATGCGATGTTCCTGGCGGCGGCGCTCGGCGCTTTCGTGGCGGTCGAATCGGACAGGCCGCTCTTAGCCGGTGTTCTCGGTGCCGTAGCAACTGCCACGAGACCGGTCGGTTTGGCCGTCGTGGTCGGGCTCGTCGTGTTGACCGTCGAACGGCGTATCACGCCCGGTGGGCCGGCGACGTTGGCTACGCTACGCGCGATGCTAAGAGCTCCAAGGCTCCTTCAAGCACGCCACTGGCTCGTGCTCCTTTCCCCGCTCGGGCTCGGACTATACGCGCTTTACCTCTGGTACCAGTTTGGCGATCCGTACACCTTCATGGAGGCCGAGAGTGGGTGGGGTCACCGGCCCGGCATCGAGACGTGGCTCAAATTCGACATCCTGTACGCGTTTTTAAGTCCCCACTGGCATGGGGATCACCTGCGCATTGCGACACATCTATTTTTGACACTGAGTGGCTTCGCGCTCACACCGGTCGTGTTTCGCAGGTTCGGTTGGGGATACGGCGTCTATACGCTGTGCGTCCTCGCCATCCCGGCCATTTCCTCGAAGGACCTGGTTGGAATGGGGCGATATATGTTGGCTGCTTTCCCCGTGTTCGCGGCGCTGGGGTTGCAATTGGCACCTCGTCCGTGGCTGCTGCGAACGTATCTTGCTGCGAGCGCGATGCTGCTCGTGATCATGACGTCCCTGTATTCCCGGTGGCACTATTTGACCTGAATGCTCGCTTCGATCCCGGGCTGGACGTCACACCCTTCCTCCGCCGACAGTCCGTACCCGCACTCGGTCATCTCTACGGACCATCGCTGCCTAACACTACGTCGCCGGCAATCGCGGGCAGCTCGTCATCGCCGATGGTGTTCGTGTTGCCGTATCCCAGCTGACCGTTACCGCCAGTTCCCGAGCAGCGGACCGTGCCGGTCGATAGCAGGGCGCACGTGTGCGCGTCGCCTGCGGCGATCTGGATGACTGTCCCGCCGACGTTCACGTCGCCCGCGCTCGCAAGCAGCTCGTCGTCGCCGATGTTATTCCTCTGCCCGTACCCGAGCTGACCGTAAAAGCCATATCCCCAGCATCGGACCGCGCCGGCCGATAGCAGCGCGCAAGTGTGGTAGCCGCCTGCAGCAAGCTGGCTGACTGTCCCGCCGACGTTTACGTCGCCGCTCGAAGGCAGCTCGTCATCACCGATGGTATGCGTGTTCCCGTATCCGAGCTGACCGTACGCGCTTTGCCCCCAACACCGAGCCTTGCCCGTCGATAGCACCGATTGTTTCCGAAGACTGTACGCGAAGCCGTCTGGTCCGGCGCATTACTGTTCGGCCAGTTATAATTGAGATTCAGTCGATCGAATGGAGTACCCGGTCCCGTTGGGGCGAACGTGACGCCAAGCGTGCAGCTACTGCCCGCCGGAAGCGTGCCGCCCGTGGCGCAGCTGCCGCCCGTGAGCGTGAAAGGCGCGGCTAGGCCCAATCCCGACTGCTCACGGTACCGAGTATTGCTTCCAGGCCGCCTGAATTGGTGACCGTGAACGTCCTTGGTCGTCGATGAACCGCGCGCGCGTGCTCCGTAATCGTATGCAGGTGCGTCCGAACTGGACAGTTACGGAGGCGAGGGTGGCGCACATTGCGGAGTAACCAACCCGACGGCGGAAAGTCCGATGCCTGCAACTCTTAGCCTGAAGGACAAATTACGCTGCATAATCCTGCTCCCCGAATAAACGACACGCAAGCGAGTGTCGTGCTCAGAAGTAAGATCGTTCCGGGGTTGGGGCCCCGGAACCTGATGGAACCTGAGGATTGCTCGATTTCTCGGATCACCAGGAACCGTTACGCGACGTACGACGAATATCCGCACCACTCCGCTCACCACCAAGCGGCACGCTGCGCTGGTGGTCGTGCCGCCCTGGGTCGTGGCGACCCCTGCACAGCACGGGGCGACGGATCTCCGATGCACGGGCGTCGTGCCCCCTTCCCCGTCCTCGTCGCCACCGTCCACGCCGGCATCCGACGCGGCTCAAATTCGAGATAGAGAATATTTTTGCACCGAATCGACCCGATGCGCCGTTGCGGGACATGCGTTTTTGGCACTTGGTGCGTTCGCGCTCACGCTCGTCGTTGTTTCGCAGGTACGGTTGGGGGTATGGCCTGTACACACTGTGTGTCCTCGCCATCCCGACGGTTTCCTCGAAGGACTTGATAGGCATGGGGTCGGTATTCTTTGAGTTGAACGATCACTCGATCCAGGAGCCGATTGGCGCACTTTCGTAGCCTGACCATCTTCTTTCCCATGTGGAATGAGGAGGACTGCATCCGCCAGACGATCGCGGCAGCGCAAGAGGTCTGTGAGGAGCTCTGCGTCAGTCAGACAATCGGCGATTACGAGATCCTCGTCATCAACGACGCCTCCACGGACAAGACACCCATCATCGCGGATGAGCTCGCGCGCACGGATCCTAAGATTCGCGTCGTCCATCACGCGAAGAATCGCAAGCTCGGCGGCTCGATCAAGAGCGGGTTTGCCGCAGCGAAGGGCGAGCTGATCCTTTATACGGACGCGGACGCGCCCTTCGACCTGGCGGAGCTTCACAAAGCGTGTCGCCTGATGCGCGTCTACAGTTGTGACATCGTGACGGCCTATCGGTTCGATCGAACCACCGAGGGCCCGCGCAGAACCGTCTACACGTTCGTCTACAACTGGATCATCCGCCTCGTGTTCGGCATCTACCTTCGAGATGTCAATTTCGCCTTCAAGCTGTTTCACAGCCGCATCTTCAAACACATCAAGCTGGTCTCCGAAGGTTCGTTCATCTCGGCCGAGCTCCTGGTGCGCGCTTCTCGACTCGGCTATCGCGTCATGCAGTTTGGAGTCGACTTCTTCCCGCGCACCCGCGGCGTCTCCACGCTGTCTTCGCCGACCGTGATCCTCAAGATACTGCTGGAGCTCGTCACGCTCTGGTATCGGCTGCGACGGGTCAAACCGCTACCTGCTCATGAGCTGGGTACGGGTACGGAGCCGGAGCCGAAGGCCGCAGCGGCTGCCGTCTCGAAGCTGCCGGCCGACGTCGAAAACGGCTGATGTCCCTCGTCATCATCAACGCCGATGACTACGGGCTGACAACCGCCACCTCACGGGCCATCTTGCGAGCACATCGTGAGGGCGTCGTTACGAGCACGTCGGTGCTCGTGCTCGGGTCGGCTTTTCGAGAGACCGTAGCGTGGCTTACAGATGAGCCGAAGCTCGGCGTCGGTGTTCATCTGGCGGCGGTGGGCGAAGACCCGCCGCTCGCGGCGCCCGGGAAGATCCCGTCGCTGTGCGCGGGCGGCAAACTGGCTCCGTCTTGGCGAACCTTCCTTCTGCGCGCCCTCCGCGGCAAGGTTGACCCAGCGCATCTCGAGCACGAATTTGCGCTGCAGATCCAGGCGGTCCTGGACGTCGGCTTGAAGCCGACCCACCTGGATACCCATCAGCATTTACACATCTGGCCGGTGGTGGGTGAGGTGGTCTTGCGGCTGTGTCGCCGCTTCCGAATCCCAGCCCTACGCGTGCCGCGGGCGCGTCGCGGGAGGCCTCAGTCGGCAATGGTCGATTGGCTCGGACGTCGGCTCGGCGCACGGGCTCACGCCGCGGGTCTCTTGTATCCACGGCAGTTCGGCGGCTTCGAGCAGGCTGGCACCATGACCAAGCAGAAGCTCGTGGCGCTCCTGCACCGGGCCGTGGAGGCCCGCTCATTCGAGATCGGAGTCCATCCGGGGCCGGCGATTGATCCCGACCGCTCGCGCTACCGTTGGGACTACAAGTGGTCCGAAGAGCTTGACGCGCTCGTCGACCCGGACGTACGCAAGGCGGCAGAGCGGCTGGGGCTCAAGCTGGGAAGCTACGCCGATCTCGGTGAGTCATGAAGGTCGACCCTGCATT
>DATDJP010000257.1:0-67773 GCA_036520475.1 Polyangiaceae bacterium
ACGTTGAACGGTAGCGTGACGGGCGCGGAGAGCTGGAGCTCGCCCTCGGTGTATCTCAGCTCCGAAGCGATCGACTTCAACGGACTGAACGAGCACGCGACGCTGAACCTGGGCCCGGCGCCCGCCGGCACTGCCGATCTACGGGTCAGCGATGTGCAAGTGTCGCACGACCCGAGCACCGATCAGCGGCGTTACACGGTGACGATCACGAATGCCGGACCAGCAGCCGCAGGCAGCGCAGAGGACCGGCTCGAGTTCGTTCTCGACGGGCCGCAGAGCGCGCTGCTCGTGAGCCTGCAAGGCCCACCGACATTCGAGTGCGGCTTCGGAACGACCTCAGGCTACTGCTATTCCGCAGAGCCGCTAGCCTCCGGCGCGAGCGCCACCTTCGAGTTCGTGCGCCAGGGCCCGTTTCAGGACGGGCAGTATCCGTATGTAGGCATCCGCGCTCCCATCGGCACACCCGATCCCAACCCGCAAAACAATTTCCGCTACCTGGACGCGCCGCCACCTTGACGGCGCGTGCCTTGCGCTCACGAGAACTGGAAAGAGAGCCGCCATGAAAACGAATAGTCCCGCTACACCTTCGACATGGAGCCGTCGGTTCGGTTCACCAACTATCTCAATCATTCGATCGGGCGGATCACTGCTGTGAATTTGCCTTGATGGTCGCTTGCCGTGATGGCTGCGGCGGGCAACGGGGTCCGCCAGCGTTTGCTGATGCCGCGCGTCGGATACGATTAGCCGATCCACCGCTGCGCTTTGTGCGCTGGCTCGTGAACGACGCCTTTCGTCAGTCATGCTGCGCTTGAGCCGCTTCTCGCATCGCCGATCTCACAGTTCGTTTGCCCTTGCTCCTGCGGGCGACGGCGGTTTCCATGCGTATTGCGTTGCCGGCAACATCCCATTCGATGACCTCGAGCCGGTGCGCGCGCATGTGCGCACTCGGCGCGCACGTGCGTGTGATCTACGCTCGAGGCGGTCATAGCGCTGGTTCGGCGCGCTTTATTGCGATAACTTCGCAAGTCCGGCGCCGGCCACTCACGTCCGGACGAACTCGATGTCTCACGACTGGGGGTTTTTAATGCGACCTGTTCACCGTGCTTGTCTAAACCACGAACCGCGACCCGACTTGCAGGGGATGGAAGGACGCACGGGCGGGCGCCCCAGAGCCGGTATGTACGGCCGCAGGTCTGTGCTCGCGGCAGCGCTCTTGGGCGGCAGTGCTGTTGCCGCCCAGTGCGCGCCGCCTGTGCTCACGATTTCCGAGTCACCCAGCTCTGACTACGGGCAAGTTGCGCCCGGTAGCGTCGTCCGCAAAACATTCGTGGTCTCGAATTCCGGCGGCTTCGACGCGCTCGTGGGCGACGTCTCGAGTGCAGGTTTGGGGCTGGCCGCGCCCTTCAGTCGCTCGGGGGGCACCTGCGCGAGCGGCGGTAGTGTTCCGCCGAACAGCAGCTGTACGCTCGAGATCGCGTTTGCTCCCACGGCGCTCGCGTTTACGGCCGATCGCATCGAGCTTCCGTACACGTGGACCAACGGTCAGCCGCGCGGCACGGCGCGGCCGCTCGTGGGCAACGCCGTGGGAACAGCCGTTGAGATTAGCGCGGGCGGTTATCACATGTGCGCACGCACGCCCTCGAACGGCGTGCGCTGCTGGGGCGACGGCGTCTTTGGTCCACTGGGATACGGAAATAGCGAGAGCGTCGGGGACGACGAGTTTCCCGGCGCTGCCGGTGCCGTGAGCGTCGGAGGCAGTGTGGTTCAGCTCGATGCACATTACGCGAAGACGTGCGCGGTGCTGTCATCCGGCGCGCTGCGGTGCTGGGGGCTGAACTCGTGGGGAGAGCTCGGGTACGGCCACAACGCCGAGAACATCGGCGATGACGAGCTGCCGTCGACCGCGGGAGATGCGCTCGTGGGCGGCACTGTCGTGCGCGTTGCCGTCGGCCACAATCACGTTTGCGCGCAGCTGTCGGCGGGCAACGTTCGATGCTGGGGTTACGGCGCGGCGATTGGCCACGCGACGTCGGACTTCATCGGTGATGATGAACCGCCGTCGAGCGCTGGCGATGTGAACGTCGGCGGAACGGTCGTCCAGCTAGTCTCGGGCTCGAGCCACGTCTGCGCGCTGCTGAATACCGGTAAGGTGCGTTGCTGGGGCTACAACGGGTTGGGGCAGCTCGGCTATGGTCACACGAATGACATCGGTGATAACGAGTTTCCGTCCAGCGCCGGCGACGTGAACGTCGGCGGGAACCCCGTGCAACTCACTGCGGGTTCGGCGCACACCTGCGCGCTGCTCGATACCGGCAACGTCCGCTGCTGGGGAGCGAACGCCTACGGTCAACTCGGCCACGGTCACACGAACATCATCGGCGATGGCGAGCTCCCTGCTGCCGCTGGCGACGTCCCAGTAGGTGGGCGCGTCGTGCAAATCGAGGCTGGCGGGGAGCATACCTGCGCGGTGCTCGACACTGGCGGAGTGCGCTGCTGGGGCAAGAACGCTTGGGGAGCCCTCGGCTACGGACATACGAACAGCATTGGAGATGACGAGCTGCCCTCCGCCGTTGGAGACGTGAGTGTCGGCGGCAGCGTCACGCAAGTCGCCGCCGGCGAGTTCCACACTTGTGCCCTGCTGACGACCGGCAGAGTCAAGTGCTGGGGTTCGGGCGTGAACGGCCTGATGGGCCATGCCGCGCGCGATAGTTACGGGGATAACGAGCTCCCCTCCAGCTACGGCCCGGTCCCGCTGTACTAACGCGCCCTGTTCGCCGGCGCCGCAGCTCGGGCAGGTCTCGATGTCGAGGGAAAAGGTTTCTGCGCCGAAGCTCGGCCCAGGTCGGTAGCCGCCCGCGCCAGGAGCTCGCGGCGGCTTAGCGGATCGGCTCCGCCAACAACGGCTCACATCCCGGCGGAACGCCGCGCGAGCTCGACGACCGGCCAGCGCACGTATGGACTGTCCCGGCGCGCCCACCAATCGAGCTTCCCGTACTTGAAGTGGATATAGTTGGCCGCGGCCTCTGCAGGCGGTTCGGGCAGAGACAGATCGGGCTTGTGCACTCGAAACGAGAGCGCGATGTCCTCCTTGTTGTGCCCGACGTGCGCCTGCCAACAGCGGCGTTCAACCGGGGGCACCTTCGTAGCCCGCAGACGAGCGACCAAGGGATCGACCTTGCCGAGGAGGTCCACACCCCCGCGGTGTGAGAAGTAAACGGGTGCTCCCGCTGGGCACAGCGCAATGCGCGCGCCGGGCAGACTCACCTGCTCCGCAGTCTTGCCGAAGTACACGAACAGCTGTGCCCAGTTGTCGATCTGGTGCAGCGGCTCTTTCAGATTCACGAGCGCCTTCCAGTTGAATCCGCGGACCGTGAAAAGCTCCGCCGGTCGCACCACTGCGAGGAACGCGGCATTCGGGCGAAATACGACCGGCAACACCAGCGACCCGATCGCCCAGCACGTAGCAACGATCCGCAGAGCCCCCCGGAGCGGCACGCTGAGCAAACCGCTGAACAACCCGAGGAGCAGAAACAGCGCGCCGACCGCCGTGAAACGATCATACGCAAAAGACTCGAAGCTGAAATCGCCACCCAAGCAGGTGCTATACGCAAGCACCGCCAAATGTGCGGACAGACAGAGTATAGGGAGCAGCGCTCCGCGCTTTCCTCGTATCCATAGGACAACCGCGAACGGCACGACGAACACGGCCGCGACGAGTATCGGCCAAGCGTTTTGATCGAGCCCGAAACCCAGCCTTTCGCTTACCGGCCAGTTCGTCGCCTTGAGATAGTACGTATTGGGCAGCCAATCACCGTAATAGAAGTAACGACTCAGAAGCAGAGTTCCTACGAGCCCCACGCTGGTTACCGCTGCAACCAACAAGCGACGCCAGTCGCGTGTACGCCAGGCGTGAAGCGCGCACGCTCCGCCTGCGGGGATGCAATACAGCGCGGCGTCCATCCGAGCCACCACGGCCAAGCCAATGAGCAACCCGACGCACCACGCCCGGTAACCGCCGGGCCGCACCGCTTCCGCGTACGCGGACAACGCGAGCAGCGCAACCAGCGCAACTTCGAAGCCGCGCGACGTCCACGAGGAGAAGGAAATGGTTACCACACCGGCGACCACCCAGAGCGCGATCCAGGGCACGACCCCCATCCGCGGCAGGTGCGTGCCTGCAGCCAGGCGCGTCCGGTCGACTCCAAGCGCGAAGGCCCAGGCGCAACCGAGCAAGATGAGCGAGTTGACTCCGAACACGAACAGACCGAGGCGATCTTCCGTGAAGCCCGGTAGCCAGTGCAGCGGTGCCATCACGAGCACCCAGAGCGGCGAGCTGAAGCCCTCGACCTTGGGCGCGCCGGGATACCAACGCAGCCCCTCCCCCTGCGCCAGAGTGCGCGCAAAGTCTGCCGTGATGTAAGCGTCGTCAGCCACCGCCCAGACGACGCCGATACTATCGTGTATGAGCAGGTATGAGAGAAACAGCTTCGCCGCAAAAAACAGCCACACGGAGCCGAGCACGATCCAGCCAATTCGCCAGACGCTAGACGAAAATTCTGATCTTTCAACGTCGGGCAACTGCTACCTCGAGTGGACTCCGGGCGAACGCCGACGCCGGTTAACAACCATCGACAGCAAAAACACGCAACTTCGGGCCTGCTGGCTTATAGGTTAAATGATTAGGTGGCAAGTGCGATCTTGACCGCGACCGTCTCGCCTTGCGCTCGACGTGGTTACCCGTGGTTACCTGACCGAGCCGGGCGATCGCGGTAGGAACGGCCCTTCGTCGATGACGCAAGACAACACGAGCCGGCGCGTAACAGAGCTTACCATCGCGCGCATTCCGACAGCGCGCAGCAAACTGCACGCAAACGCGCGAATCACGTCCCGTGCGGATCGACGCACGCACAGTGCGCACCGTGCGCGCACGTCTTTGCTGCTTGGTTTCGCGCATCGCCCGCGCCGAGCGAATCAACCGCGACGACCCGGAAATTCACCAGTGGCACGCCCGAAAGAGCGAGCACCGGATTTAGAACAGCGAACAGGCGGCGCGCGAGGCTGCGAGATGCGCTGGCGCCCGGGCCAACAAAGACGCCAGCGCCGCCATGCGGCGTGGTGCCAGAGTGCGCGGCAATCGGGTAGCACAATGAGCCTGGATTTCGACGCCTCGGGTTTCTTAGAAAAGTCGCACCAGCCCGCTGCGCGGCACTATGTTGTCCGAAATTCATGCACGCAGTGATCATCGGCGCCGGTGCGCTCGGCCGCACCTTCGGAGTTCATCTCGCGAGCGCGGGCGCAACGGTGAGCTTCCTGGTGCGTCCGGAGCGGATGGCGGATCGTTCGGCGTACGTAGTCGAGCCTCTGAACGGTCGACGTGCAGCGCTCGCGCTCCCGCAGCCGCAACGCGTGGTGCGCATCCCGGACGATGCGAGCCTCTTGCTCCTGGCCGTGCGCCGCGAGCAAATGCACGAAAGTTTGCAGGGTCTTCTGCAAGACGCACCCGCCGTGCCCCTGATCGCGCTGACGCCGCTCTTGCCCGAGAGCGAGACGCGCCTCGCTGGTCTGATCCAGGGGCCCTGCCTGGTCGCGCTGCCCACGGTCGCGGCGCGCACTGACGGAGAGCGCACGCAATTTTTCATTCCGCCGTTTGCCAAGACGCTGATCGAAAGTGAGCTCGGTCAACCGGAGATCGTACAGCAGCTCATCGACGCGCTGAACCGGGCGAAACTACCGTGCGCGTGGTCGCGCGGCGTGCGCAGAAGAAACCCCGCGACGACGATCGCGTTTTACCCGCTCACGCTCGGACTGAGTCTCGCCGGATCCATGGATCGCTTCACGCGCGACGGCGAGGTCTACCCGTTGACTCGGAAGGCCGTGCGAGAAGCGCTGGCCCTCGCCGCGCGCATCGGCCCCGTCACGCCGCCGCTGCGAATCGCGCTGCGCTTCGCGAACGCCACGTTGCTTCGCCTTGCCATGCGTACGGCGCGTCTGCTCGCGCCCGCCGTGACCGAGCTCCTGGAGGAACACTTCGCCGTCAAGCTCGTCGCGCAGCACCGCGTGCTCGGCGAAGAAATCCTCGAGCTCGCGCGTCAGCACGGCACACACATGCCGGCGCTGGCTTCGTTGTTGGAGCGGGCGCCAGCGGCTCTTCCCGGCCCGCGCGCAGCCGTCGCCACGCTCTCAGCCCGCCACGCCGACGATTAACGTTCCGCGATACTCGGAAGGCGAACCGCTGACGGACAGCAGCGCCGGCATGCCCCCGCCGCTTTGGGCAATGAAGTCCGCCGCGTTCGAAGTCTCCTTCTGACCGCGTTCGGCGTACGGCGCGCTGCCGTACACGCTCGCGTTGAAATCTTCGGGAAAGTAGATCTGCGAAATCACTTCCGAGCTCGGCGAGAGCTGCACCTTGAAGTGAATGTGCGTCGTGCGGCCGGGGTACCAGCCGGGGTAAATGGTCTCGAAGCGCGCGTGCCCGGCGGCGTCTGTCAGCTGCGTGCCGCGCAAAAATCTTTGGCCCGTGGTGTCGAGGCCGCCCAGCTGCCCGGGATAACCGGAGTACACGCCGGCTGCGTCGCACTGCCAGATGTCCACTGCGACGTCCCCGAGCGGCGCGCAGCTTCCGGAGCGCACGACCTGGACGTCGAGGAGCAGGGGTGCGCCCGGTTTGCCTTCGGTGACGTCGACTCGCAGCAGATCGAGGTCCAGGTAGTACGGGCCCTGAACCTGCTGCGGGTAGAGCGTACAGCTCGTATTCGGTGCGCCCGCTCCGCCGCCGGCACCGCCGGTACCGCCGGTACCGCCGTTCGGGCCACAGGCGTTGCCGAGCGCCAGCGCCGTGAGACCGCCGAACGCGTCGACGATCCAGCGCCGGCGCGTCGGCGAGTAGGCAACGGCGACGAGCTCGCGAGGCGGCGGGCCGTTCAAGAGCGAACCAGGCTTGTGGCGCTGGATTTTCATGCGGAATCCTTCGGCGTTCGGGGCAACACGCTCTACCGCTGCGGCTGAGCCAGGCCCAGCTCGACGAGGAAGTGCCCGACCTGTCTGAAGCTTTCGGCGCGACCGATTTGCAGCAGGTGGCCACCCGGCATCGTCTGCAGCCGGGCATTGAAGTGCCGCGCCAGGCGCATGGCGTGGCTGATGGGCGTGATGCGGTCCGCCTTGGCGGCGATCACGAGCATGCGCTCGGGCGAGATCAGCGGCTCGCGATGCAGCGGGCTGACGACCTCGTGCACGGCCTCGAGCGCGCTGTGCTGCGCGGCCGACTGCTCGGGATAGCGGCCCAGACGCCCCTGATCGCGCGCCCAGTCCGCGAGTGACGCCAGGGGGACGATGGGAATCGAAAACGCCAGACTGGGCTCGATGGTGGCGGCGAGCGCGGCCGTGTAGCCACCCAGGCTCATGCCCGCCACGCCGATCTTACGGTGCCCGCGCTCGCGCAGCCAGCGCATGAAGTCGCGCAAGTCGCCGATCGCTTGCCGAAAGCCTTCGTTGGAGATGCGCGGGTCGCTCCCCGGAAACGGCGGCACGTTGCGCGACGCCACCGAGCGCACGCCGTGAAACGGGAGCACGAACAGCGCCACGTCGAAGCCCAGGCGGTTCAAGAGCTCGACCGGCCAGACGCGCTGCTCAATCGCAAATTGTCCGGTCATGTAGCCGTGCACCAGGATCGCCATGGGACGGGGACGAGCGGACACGAACAGACGCGCTGCGGCGACGTGATTTTCGAGGTAGCGCGTGTAGCGCTGAGCGACGTCCTCGAGCAGTGGCGCGTAGTCGCTCGCCCAGCTCACATCGACGACGCGTGTCTCGCCGCGCGACTTCAAAATCCGTTCGGCAGGGATGATCGCGCGCGGCTCGCGGAAATAACCAGCGCACGCCTCCGGCGTGTAGAGCTGCTTGAGCTCTGCCAGAAGCTGCAGCCGCTCCTCGTGACCGAGTGACTCGCTCTTGTTCTTGCGGCGGCGCCCGCGAAATTGTGCGTCGGCGGCAAGGACAGCGGCTCTGTCCAGGGCGGCGGCGGCACCACCGATCATCAGATGAGCTGCGCGCGCGAGCATCGATTAAATGCTAGCACATCGGCGCCTCATCTCGCGAGGTCAGCCATTCATCGATGCGGCGCCGCACCTTTATTTCTGCCACGGCCACGCTCCTCGGGTCACCCGCAGCGCTCCGCGGCTCGCCCGATGCAGGCTCCACGAGCCGCGCCCTCGTCGAAGAGGAGCTCGAGCTTCCGGGTGATCCCAAGCTCGCGCGCCGCGCGCTCTTGCTCCGGCCCCGAGTAGCCCCGGAAGCCACCGCGCAGCGCGTGCTCGTGCTCTTGCACGGACTCGGGGAGACGCGCAGCGAGGCGCTCGGTCTGATCGCATGGTCGAAATTGTATGGGCTCGCGAGCACGTACGAGCGGCTGGCTTCACCACCGCTCACGCGGACGCTGCCGAAAGCCCGTTATTTGACGGACGCGCGGCTCGCCGAGCTCAATCGAGATCTTCGGGAGCGCCCGTTCGCTGGCTTCTGGCTGGTGTGTCCGACCACGCCGAATCCGCAGCGCTTACCGCCGGCCGAGCGCACCCTTACCCGCTACGCGGACTGGCTCCGAGACTCGCTCCTGCCCGCCGTACGAAAGAGGTTGCCGAAGCCCGCGCAGCCGCTGCACGTCGGGCTGGACGGCTGTTCCATGGGCGGCTACGTCGCGCTCGAAGTGTTCTTGCGCAAGCCCGAAATTTTCGGCACGTTCGGCGGCGTGCAAAGTGCGTTCGGCGCCGGCGCGGCGTCCCGCTATGCCGAGCGGATCGGCGCTGCGCTGAAGCGCGCGGGCCCGCGCGCCATTCACCTCGAAACCTCGACGGGGGATCCGTATCGCCGTGCAAACGAACACCTGTCGCGGAAGCTCACGGCGCTCGGCATCCAAAACCAGCTGCGCGTCATTCCCGGACCGCACGACCAGGCCTGGTTGCGCGAGATAGGCACGCTCGAGATGCTACTGTTTCACGATCGCAACCTGGGGAGAAGAGCATGAGCGCCGCCGCCCCGAGCGGGACCGAGCCGAGCCGTCTCCTGGCCCGCTTCGAAGCGGTGACGACGGCGCACCCCGAAGCCGTCGCGCTCGTGACCGATGACGAGGTCGTCACGTACGGCGAGCTGTCACGACGCGCGCATGGGGTCGGCCACGCGCTCCGCGAGCGAAACCTGGGAGGACAGCGGATCGCGCTGCTTTCTACGCAAGACTCGCGCTGGGTGGAGTCATTCTTCGGCATCACCTTGGCAGGCTCCGTGGCGGTGCCGCTCAGTCATCTGCATCCGGAGCCCGAGCGTGCCTGGTTCGTCGCAGAGTCGGAAGCCGCGGCGGTCGTCAGCAGCGAAGACTTCTCGGACGCGGCGCGCGCGTGCGCCGGTGGACGCCCGGTGCTCGGTGTCGAGAGCTTGCGGCGCGGACCAGCCCCTGTGCGCGGAGACCACGTGTCGACCAGCGAAACCGCGCTGATCTTGTACACCAGCGGCACCACCGGCAAACCCAAGGGCGCGCTGATCACCCACGACAATCTGGGGTGGCTCGCCGAGCTCGTGGCG
Source organism: Polyangiaceae bacterium (assembly GCA_036520475.1). Lineage (GTDB taxonomy): Bacteria > Myxococcota_A > Polyangia > Polyangiales > Polyangiaceae > DATDJP01. The sequence continues at coordinate 9,568 of DATDJP010000257.1, forward strand.
CGCGCCTGGGAGTGGCAGAGCGGCGATGCGCTCCTGCACGCGCTTCCGCTGCATCACCTGCACGGGCTGGGCATTTCACTGTTCGTGTCGCTCTTGGCGGGGAGCCCCTCACGCATGCTCACGCGCTTCGACGCCGCGCGCCTGTGGGAAGAGATGGCACACGCCACGGTGCTCATGGGCGTGCCCACCATGCACAAGAAGCTGCTCGACGCGTTCGACGCGGCCGACGCAGCGACGCAGGCGCGCTGGCGCGAGCACGCCCGTCACTTGCGGCTCGTCACGAGCGGTTCGGCGGCGCTCCCCGTCCGCGTCGGCCAGCGTTTCGCGGAGCTCACGGGCAGCTATCCACTCGAACGCTTCGGCATGACCGAGATCGGAGTCGGCCTGTCGAACCCGCTGCACGGCGAGCGCGTGCCGGGCAGCTGCGGCCTCGCGTTTCCCGGCATGCAGATTCGGCTCGTGCGCGACGACGGCGGCGACGCAGCCCCGGACGAACCGGGCGAAATCTGGATCCGCGGTCCGACGCTGTTCGCGGGCTACGACAAGAACCCGTCGGCCACCGAGAGCGCATTTTCGGGTGACTGGTTCAAGAGTGGGGATCTCGCGACGCAGAACGCGGCGGGCTACGTCAAGATCCTCGGGCGCACGTCCGTGGATATCCTCAAGAGCGGCGGCTACAAGCTGAGCGCGCTCGAGATCGAAGAAGTCGTCCGGGAGATCGCCGGCGTCGCCGACGTCGCGGTGATCGGCGTGCCGGACGAGACCTGGGGAGAAATTGCGGTCGCGGTCGTCATCGCCCAGAACGGCGTCACGCTCGACGAAGAAGGGATCCGGAGTCAGTGCAAGCAGCGCATCGCGGCGTACAAGGTGCCGAAGCGCGTGCTGCTCGTGGAGGACTTCCCGCGAAACCCCGTCGGCAAGGTCATCAAGCCGGAGCTCGCGAAACGCATCCGTGGCTTGCTGTAGCCGCGCCGTACGGCGCGCGGCGGTAGTCTGTAGCGTCGCGGCTGCGCTCGGCTGGGCCGCGCGCGCGGAGGCGCACCAGGGACCTCAGAGCTACTGCACCGTGCTCACGGTGCCCGGCGGCGTCGACGTCGAGATCGAGACACCGCTGGAGCATCTGACTAGGCCGCTCGGGCAATCTGCGCGACCATCGGAAGCAACGGTGCGAGCGCGAGCGCCCGAGCTGGCCGCGAAGATCGAGCGCCGCGTGCAGGCTCGCACCGCTCTGGGGCGCTGCGATGTGGAGCGTGAGGCGCCCCGTGTCGTGCAGCGTGACGTGCAGTCACTCACGCTGCTGCTCCGGTTCTACTGTCCCGAGGGTTCGGTGCGCCTCGAAAACGCCTGGCCGCTCGAGCTCGATCCCGGCGCGCACAGCCTGTGCGCCGTGGACGGCGCTGCCTGGGTCGTGCGGCCTGATTCACTGACCTACGAGGTCGGTGCTCCCAAGACCGTGCAGGCCACGCTCCGCGAGTTCCTCGAGCTGGGCGCGCGCCACGTGCTTTCCGGGATCGACCACGTGCTGTTCCTGCTCGCCCTCCTGGTGCACGCGGCGTGGGATCGACTCCGCGAGCCGCTGGGCCGGCGCTTCGGCGGCGTGGCGCTGCTCGTGACGAGCTTCACGCTCGGGCACTCCCTGACGTTGCTCGCGGCTGGCCTGGGCTGGCTGATCTTGAGCACGCGCGTCGTGGAGAGCGTGATCGCGCTCAGCGTCGTGCTCGTTGGCGTGTCCAACGCCGTGCAACCGCGCGCACGCGGTCGACCGCTGGTGGCGGCGGGGTTCGGGCTGGTGCACGGCCTCGGTTTCGCGGCGTCTCTCGGCGACACCGAGCTACCGCGGCGCGCAGCCGTCCTCGCGCTGCTCGCGTTCAACGTCGGCATCGAGCTCGCGCAGCTGGCGCTGGTGCTGGCCGTCTTTCCAGTACTGGCCTACGCCGCCCGCCGTCCCGGGTATCGGCCGTGGTTCGCAGTGCCCGTCTCGTGCCTGATCGCGGCGTTCGGCGCGCTCTGGTTCGTCAAACGCGCGATCGGGACGGACTTCTTACCGTGGCTCGGCGGCTGAGGGCTCCACGTCGCTGGCGCTGGCGGCCTGCGCTCGACTCGCTCGCAAGATCACGAAACCCGCCGCGAACAACGCCGCGCCGACGACCAGCGGTGTCAGCCGGATCACGTGATCCTCTGCTTCCGGCATGGCGCGCGAGACGCTCAGCACAGTCCCGTTGTAGACGGCGTGCGCCAGCATGCTCGGCAAGAGCGAGCCGGTGTACAGGCGCGCCAGCGCGAAGCCGACTCCGAGCACGATGGTGGCCATCGCCTGGGTCGGCTCCAGGTGAAACAGCCCGAACAGGACGCTGGGTACGATCGCCTGAACCGCGAACGAGCGCCGCCCGTACGCGGCCGTGACGTAGCCGCGAAACATCGCTTCTTCGATGAGTCCCGGCAGAACGCTGAGGCAGACCAGGATCAACGCGAACTCGACGGCGGTCGAGGTCTGGGCCATGTGCGAGACGATCAGCGACGCCTTGAGCTCCACGCGCAGCAGACGGCTCGTCAGCTCGCCCACCACCTGCGCGAGCGGTGCCAGCCCGAACACCACGAGCAGTGCCCCCGCGAACGACCAGGCCGGTGCTCGCCCCACGGGCAAAATCAGGCGTCGGTTCAGGCGGCGTAGCCGGAGCGCGAGCGCCAGTACCACGGCCACCGTGCCTTGAGTCGTCACCGCGCCCACCACGAACCAGAGTGGGCTCGTCAGCAGCGGAGACACCGCGGGATTGCCGAGCTCCGCCAGACCCGACTTGCCGAGCGCTGCTCGGGCCAGCGTGGCGACGCTCACGAGCGCGATACTGCTCGCGATCATGGCCACCACGCACGCGAGCCAGGTCACGGCTGCGCCGAGGGGCGTCGGCATGCCGGGCGGCGCCGCTCTGGATGCAGGTCTTGGCACGAGCTCCGAGCGCACCGTAACATGGCGGCGCCCAAGCTCCGGTTCGCTTGGCGCAAAAGGCGTTCCAGAGGATGAAGCCCAACTGCTCGATTGCACTCTGTCTGCTCGTCACTCTGGGCTGCGACGATTCACCCAAAACGAAGCCCGCCGCGACGCCTGCCGCCAGCGCCGCCCCGGCTGCGGCACCCAAGCAGCCGGAGGCCCCGCGCCCGCTCGACCTGGTGATAGACGCCGTCGGAGTCAAGGTCGGGTACGCGCGCGTGGTGCTCGACAAGCCGGAGAGCGCCGAGCGACTCGCACAGGAGCTGGCCGCGGCGAAAAGTCAGCTGTCGCGCGGGCTCGCGCCGATCCGCGTCGAGCGAGCGGCTCGCGTGAGCTGGGTCAGTCAGCTGCTGGGCGCGCTCGCCGCCCAGGACGTGGCCGAAGCGACCATCCAGACGGAGACGCGCAAGGAGTACGCGAGTGAGCTGCATTTCGTACCGGTGTCCAAAGCCAAGGACGCGCCCGCGTGCAGCGTGGTCGCCATGGTGCTCGAGGACCGCGCGACTGCCGTGTGGAAGCTCAGCGGCGGCGTCGCCATCAAGCGCGCGCGAGGCTTTGCCGGTCCGGACTTGACGATGACCGGGGAGACCCTGGAGCGGTTTGGAAAGGCCTGCAAGGACTCGACGCTGCTCTTCGTTTCCGCTGCGCCCGGCGTGGACTGGGGTCAGCTCTTCGATCTGGCCGCTTCGGCCCGGGCGCTGCCAACCGTTCGCTTCGAGCGCTTCGTGGTCCTGAAAGAAACCCCGACCCCGGGGCACAAAGTCGCGCTCTGACGCGAGGCGAAGTCGTGTTCCAGCGCACGCCCTCTTGGGTTAGGGTGCCGCCGTGAAATTCCGGACGTTGCTTTTGCCTCACCGTGACGAACACTGCGTCGAACGCATCACGTCTACGCTCGATCGCATGGACCCGAAGAGCCGGCTCTGGACGGTTCAGAGCATCGAGCCGGAGGAGCAGGCCGCGCTCTGGGATCTGTTCAAGGACTCTCCGCTGGACGCCGACCACTTCGTCCCGAGCGGGACGGACGCGCTGAAGCCCGTGATTCATCACGGCAAGAACACGTTGCCCGTGAGCAAGTTCTTTCAGAAACGCTTCTGCCGCGCCGACGACGAGTCCGGGGACCTGTGGGGTTACAATCACCAGTCGCTCGCGTGGCTGACCGGCCCTGGCTACTTCGTCGCGCACGGCGCTGAAGACGCCGACCAGGCGCCGGCTCCCTACCTCATCGACTACACGCGCGTGCCCAGCAAGAAGCCCGGCGACTGGCCCGAGCTCAAGCCGAACGAGGGGGGCGTCGGGAGCATGGTGTACGGCGGCATGAAGGACTACATGCGCAAGGTGTCGGACCACGTCTCCATCGGGCGCGCGTACCGCGGCGGAAAAGCCACGGACAACTACTTCATTCTGTGCCGCGAAGAGCCTGGCGACGCCTGACCCTGATCTTCAGGAGGCTCTCGAAGCGCGCCATGTCGAACGGCTTCTCGAGCTGCGCGTCGACGTGCTGATCCAGGAAGGCGCGCGCTTCGGCCGTGTACGCGCCGCCCGTCATGAATACGAGCCGGTCGGTGACGCTGGGGCGCTCGAGCAGCACGCGCTCGTACACCTGCATGCCGTTCATGTCCGGCATCATCAGGTCGCACAAGATCAGATCGAACTCCGTGTCAGTCGCTAAAAGCTCCAGCGCTTCGCGTCCACTCGTCACGACCACGACGTCGTGTTCCTCCTGAAACGCGAGACGCAAGGTGCGTCCGAGCAGCGGCTCATCGTCGATCACGAGCACTCGTCCGCGAAGGATCGGTGGCGGAACGGGTGGCACGGGTGCGATAACGCGCTCCTCCGCACCTACACGGGCGTTGTGTGGATTCGATGTGTTCATCAGTCCCCCTCGCTGCTGCCGAGCCTTATTCAAGCCCCCGCTGGGTTCAGTTCCCATTGCCGTACAGGCGTATTACAGAAGCTGGCTGAAAGCCCGCCCCTTTTCGCGCCTCGCCGGATATGTAGCGAATTAGGGTGAGCAAATGCCTGAAATTCAGGCTACCGTTTCGAGGATGGCCCAAGGTTCTGGCCCCGGCGGAGCCCTGGCGTTTGGCAGGTACGAACTTCGTGTCGAGCTAGCCAGGAGCCAGCTTGGCTCGCTCTGGGTAGCGAAGCCGCCAGACGCGGATAGCGGTCCCGCGCTCGTCTGCGTCCGGCGCTTGCGCACCGGTCCGCCGCTGTCGGCCGACGACGCGCAGCGCCTCACAGAAGCCGCCTGGGCCTCGCTTCCGGTGCGTCACGCTTCCGTGCTCAGCGTGCTCGACGTGGTGGTCACGGAAGACGAGCTCGGCGTGGTCAGCGAATACGTCGAATCGGAACCCGTGCGGTCGTTGCTACGCCTGCCGAGCTTCCGGCGAAAACCGCTCAGTTCCGGGCTCGCGCTGCTGATCGCCGGCGACATCTTGGAAGCGCTCGAAGCGGTGTTCAATCAGACCCCCGCGACACCCAGCGCGCCGCGCCTGAGCGGCGGGCTCTCGCCGGACAGCGTGCTGCTCGGAACGGACGGCCGCGCGCGGCTAACGGACCTGGGTATTGCCAGCATTCTGAAGGCGATTCCGAAGTTCGCGAGCCATCCGGACCTGGCGGCGTACGCCCCTCCCGAGCAACTCGCGTTCTCCAAGGAGCTCGACGAACGCTCCGAGATCTTCACGCTCGGTGTGCTGGTCTGGGAGCTCATCACTGGACGTCGTTTGTTCGTCGCGGCGACGCACGCCGCGGTCTCCGAAAAGGTACGATCCGAAGAGATCGCACGGCTCGACGCGGCGCGTCCGTTCGGCGGCGAGCCGGTGCCGAAAGCCATCGCGGATCTCGTCGCGCGCGCGCTCGAGCGCGAGCCCGCAGCGCGTTTTGGCAGCCTCGCTGAAATGCGCGCCGGGATCGACGCGGTGAGCGCAGCGGTGCCCGGGTCGCGCGAGGACCTGGGCCGGCGCGTGAGTGAGCTAGCCTCCAACACCTTCGCTGCGCGGAGCAGCGCGCTCGCTACGGCAGCTGCCGCCGCCGATGCGGGGTTGCCGCCGGCTTCGCGAGGGGCGCTGCTCTCCTCGGCTCCGCCCAAGGCCAAGCGTCCGCTCCACAAACAGACGCTGCTCGGCGTGGCACCTCCCATGGCCGCCCAGGCGGGTGCCCGGCGCCCGTCGCGGCCACCGAGCACGCCGCTGCCGCCACCGAGCTTCGCCCCCGAACCAACGCCGGAACCGCCCCCGCCCTCCAGTCTGCCCAACTTCAGCCGACGGCGCGGCCCAGGTCGTTCTCCGACTCTGCTCGGCGTGGCTCCGCCGCCAGCCCCCGTCGCAGCGGCGAACATCCATCAAACTGTGCCGATCGCGCCGGCACCCGTCTCCGTGTCGAACCCCGGTCAAACGCAGCCGCTCGAGCCGCTCGACCTCGACGACATGCGGCCCAGCCGCCCACCGTTCAACGGCAATGAACCAGCGGCACCCGCCGCGTCCACGGGCATCACCGGCTGGAACGCGCTGATGGCGGGTCCAGAAAACGAAAGCGCCGTGCGCGTACCGTCGCTGGAAAGTCCGTCCGCCTTCGACTTCATGGCCGACCGCCATGACGACAACGTCGCGACCGTCCCGCGGTCACGAGACTTCGGCGTGAGCGAGGGCAAAGGCGCGACTCTGCCACACGGCTCCCCGCTCGAAGCGCCGGAAGCGCAGGCCTATTCCCTCCCGAACACACACTCATTTTCGCAACCGGAAGCGCCGGCCTGGGCACCCCCTCCCCCGCCCAGCTCGGTGCGCGTACCGGTTCCCAGCGCCGCGCCGCCACTCCAGACCGACGCCGCCAGCGCCGAGTTCGCGCCGCGCCCGAGCGCCGCGCCGACGCGCCGACTCGAGCCCGACGAGGTGCCGTTGGTGGCGGAGGCCAGCAGCGAGCGCACCCGACGTCTACGGCGCGTGGTCGCTGGTGTCGTGGCCGCCACCGCAGCGCTGCTCGTCTGTGCGCTCGTCATCGCTGCGCTGAGACGCGACGACACCCCAGACACGCCGGCTGCGGCCACGGACACCGCGCGTGTCGGGACCGCGCCGTCCGCGGCAATGCCGAAGGCCGCCGCGCCGGTCCAAGATCGCGCGCAGGCGCGCGACACGACGAGCAAGGCGGTAGCCGGAAACGACCCCGCGGGGCGTTCTGCCACGCCGGCTGCCGAAGCAAGCGCGTCGGCCGCGGCGAGCGCCGGGCTGGTCGCCGACACGGACGAAGACAGGACCGCCAAACCCGCTGCACAAAAGCGCCTCACTGTTGCCGCCAAGCCTTCACGCGCGAAGCAGACTGCGGCGGCGAAGAAGGCGGCGGCAAAAGCGGCAGCCGCGAAGAAAGCGGCCGCAAAGAAGAGCGCCACCAAAGCCACGAAGACCAAGAGCAAAACGACGAAGCGCGCCGCCACGAAGAAAACGCCTGCCAAGAAAACGAAGTAGAGCGTGATATTTGAGTCGGCTTGACGTTGGAGCGCAGGGAGACCACCCTTCGCCCCCGGCCGAGATTTTGCACGTGGCAGCCAAAGCACCGAAAAAAGCACGTCGCGCTGCGGTTTCTCAGACCCCGACGCGCGCGCGGGCAGCGAAACCCACAGTGAACTCCGTAGCCAGAAAACAACGAGCCACCCCGGCAAGCCAGCGAGCGGCTGCTCCCCCAGTCGTGGACGTGGCTGCAGAAGCGGCGGTGGCGGCACCATCGCCCCCGTCACGGCGCGCCAGCAAGGGTCGAAAGAGTGAAGCCCCCGCGGCGCGCGCGAAAAACACCCGCGACGCGAAGGAACCGACCGACGACGAGCCGGAAGGCGACGAGCCGGAAGGCGACGACGAGCTGGACGACGACAGCGTCATCGAAGCCACGGGCGAGATCATCGACGAGCGCGACGTCGCGGGCGTGGACCTGCGCGAGGACAAGGAAGAGAAGGCCGAGATCAAGTCTTCTCTGGCGCGCGTCGATGCGCTGCAGATGTACATGCGCGAGGTGCAGCGCCACTCGCTGCTAGCACCGCCGGACGAGCACCGGCTGGCCGTGCACTACTCGAAGAGCGGCGACGTGGAAGCAGCCGCCAAGCTCGTCACCGCCAACCTGCGCCTGGTCGTCAAGATCGCTTACGAATACCGCCGCGCCTACCGCAACATGATGGACCTGATCCAGGAGGGGAACATCGGGCTCATGCAGGCGGTCAAACGCTACGACCCGTATCGCGGCGTCAAATTGTCGAGCTACGCGGCGTGGTGGATCCGCGCGTACATGCTGCGGTTCATTTTGAACAACTGGCGCATGGTGAAGATCGGCACCACCCAGGCGCAGCGCAAGCTCTTCTTCAACCTGAGCAAAGAGAAGGCGCGGCTCAGCGCGCTCGGCATCGAGCCGACCCACGCAGAGATCGCCAAGCGCCTCAACGTCGACGAAAAAGACGTCGTGGAAATGGACCGGCGGCTGTCTCGGGGTGACGCATCGCTCGACGCATCGGTGAGCGAGAGCGACGGCAAGCCGACCACGCGCATGGATCTGCTACCGGCCGCGGGCGTCGGACCCGATCTGATCGCCGAGGGCACCGAGATTCAGGAAATCGTCCGCGAGCGTCTGGAGGAGTTCAGAAAAACGCTCGCGGGCAAGGACGTCGCCATCTTCGACAAACGTCTCGTGTCGGAAGAGCCGATGACGCTCCAGCAACTGGGCGACGAATTCGGCGTCTCGCGCGAACGCGTGCGGCAGCTGGAGGCGCGCCTCACCGGGCGCCTCCGCGACTATCTGCGCGAAACGCTCGGCGACGCCGTCGAAGTCGGCAATTAGGGCTAACCGCCCCTTGCCAGGCACGCTCTTCATTGTCGGGACGCCCATCGGGAACCTCGGCGACCTGACCCTGCGCGCCATCGAGACGTTGAAGCAGGCCGATCGCGTGTTCGCCGAGGACACACGGCGCACGCGCGCGTTGCTCTCGCACCTCGAAATTCACAAAAAGCCGCTGCATCGCCTGGATGCGCACGCGACCCCGCAGCAGGTGCAGGAGCTCGCGGAGCACGTCGAACGCGGGGAGCGCGTGGCGCTGGTCAGCGACGCAGGCATGCCGCTGATCAGCGATCCGGGAGCGAACGTCGTGCAGCACCTGGCGGCGCGCGGCCTGCGTGTCGAGGTGGTGCCGGGGCCGAGCGCCGTGCACGCGGCCATCGCCGTCTCCGGCTTGGTCAACGGGCCGTACTGGTTCGTCGGCTTCTTGCCGCGACACGGCGTCAAGCGCCGCTCGACCCTGGAACGTATTGCCGCGACGCTCGAACCCGTCGTGCTCTTCGAAGCGCCCACTCGCGCGCGCCAGACCCTTCGTGAGCTGTCCGAGCTCAGTCCGGAGCGGAGCGCTGCGGTTTGCCGCGAGCTCACCAAGCTGCACGAGCAGGTGCACCGCGGCAGCGTCGCGGAGCTCGCCGAAGAACAGAGCTGGCGCGGGGAGCTGACTGTCGTGCTCGGCGAGCTCGAGGCGAGCGCCGCCCCGCAGACCCAGAGCGCCGCACCCGACGAAGCCGAGATCGACGCACGCATCGCGGCGCTGCTCGAGAGCGGCACCCCGACGAAGGTCATCGCGAGCGAGCTCTCGGCCTGGTCCGGTCGGCCGCGCCGGGAGCTCTACGCCCGCGTCCAGGCCGCGCGAGCGCGGCTTCTCTAGCCGTAGGCCCACGCGCCCGGTCAGGGGTTGCCGCTTCCGCCCCCAAAGAAATGCGTGGAATCCCACGTAGTCGTGGACGTGGACGTGGACGTGAACGCTGACGCTGACGCTGACGGCTGTTCGAGCCCGGCGGAACTGGCCGCCGTATCTGCTGCGCACGCAGGCGGCGGCGGGGCCAAATATCGAACCCCCACTGGGGACATCCAGGCGCTGGAGGCCGAACATGGTCCTCGACCGTCCTCTCCTACAGGTCCGGCTGCGGGTTCGACAGCGACAGCGACAGCGACCACGACCACGACCACGAGAGAACGGCCTCCCTAACCGAATGAATTGTCTCGACAAACACTCGTGAGGAGCGAAACCGGAACTGTGCTAAGACGCGCCCTGTCGTGTTCGATGCGCTGATTAAAGGCTTCCGCGAGGCGCAGAACCGCCTGGCTGGTCTCACGGAGCTTACTCCCCAGAATATCCAGGCTGCGCTGCGCGAGGTGCGGCTTTCCTTGCTCGAGGCCGATGTCGAGCTCGGCGTCGTGAAGCGCTTTTTGGCGCGCGTCGAAGAGAAAGCCACGGGGCTGACCGTTCAGACCAAGGTCAAGCACGGCGGGCAGACGGTCACCGTCTCGGCGGGCGACCAGTTCGTGAAGATCTGCCACGACGAGCTCGTCGCGATGATGAGCTCCGATAGCGAGCAGGTCAGCTACGCGGGTAGCGGTCGCACGGGCGTCATGATGGTCGGCTTGCAGGGGTCGGGTAAGACGACCACGGCCGCCAAGCTCGCGCGCTGGTTCGACAAGCAAGACCGAAAGCCGCTGCTCGTGGCCGCCGACATGCAGCGCCCCGCCGCCGTCGATCAGCTCAAGGTGCTGGGCGAGCAGATCGGCGTTCCCGTCTTCAACGTCCCTGGCGCGAGCCCGATCGAAATTTGCCGCCAAGCCGACGCCGAAGCGAAGCGGCTCGGCCGCGACGTGATCATCTACGACACCGCCGGCCGCCTCGCGATCGACGAGCTGCTCATGCAGGAGCTCGGCGAAATCAAGGCGAGCGTCGCGCCGCACAACATCTACCTCGTGATCGACGCGATGATCGGTCAAGACGCGGTGAAGACGGCGCGCTCGTTCAACGAGCGTCTCGGCATCACCGGCGTCGTGCTCACGAAGCTCGACGGCGATGCGCGCGGCGGCGCCGCGCTCAGCGTCAAAGAAGTCACGGGCGCTCCGATCACGTTCGTGGGCCTCGGCGAGACTACGGACAAGCTCGAGACCTTCCGGCCGGAAGGCATGGCGAGCCGCGTGCTCGGTATGGGCGACGTCGTCGGCCTGATGCAGGACTTCGAAGAAGTCATCGATCAGAAGCAGGCCGAAGTAGACGCGGCGCGCATGATGTCCGGCGAGTTCACGCTGGACGACTTTTTGAACCAGGTGAAGATGATCCAGCAGATGGGATCATTGAAAGATCTCGTCGAGAAGATCCCGGGCATGGGCGGCATGATGCCGCCCGGTGCAAACCTGGACGACAAAGAGCTCGTGCGCATCGAGGCCATGATCCAATCGATGACGCGCCACGAGCGGCAGGATCCGCACACGCTGATTCGCGACCCCAGCCGTGTCCAGCGCATCGCGCGCGGCTCGGGGCAGCCCGCCGAAGGCGTGGGCGAGCTGGTGCAGAAGTTTCTGTTCATGAAGCAGATGATGTCCGGCTTCGGACAGAACATGGGCATGCTCGGCAAGATCCCGGGCATGAAGAACATCGCCGCCGCGCGGCAGATGCGGCGTGCCATGAAGTCCGGCAAGTTTCCCGAGGGCATGGGCGGAATGCCGGGCATGGGCGGAATGCCGGGTATGCCCGGCTTTCCCGGCATGGGGATGCCGGGTATGGGGATGCCGGGTATGGGGATGCCGGGCATGGGGATGCCAGGCATGGGCGCGCCAGACGCCGGCGCACGCATGCGGACCCTTTCGAAGTCCGAGAAGAACGCGAAGAAGAGCCAGCGCAAACGCGAACGTTCAGCGCGCAAGAAAGGCAAAAAGAAGTGATGCTGCGAGTGCTCACGAAGCTCCGGCAACACGCCCCGAGAGCGGCCGTATTCGCCGGGTTCCTGGCCGCGTGTCTCGTGCAGAACGGCTGCGAGCCCACGGCCAAGCCGCGCGTGGAGCTCGACCCGGATGTCGCGGAGTACGTGCTCGAGGGAGTGCCGAGCAACCTCCCGAACCCCACCTTCATCGACTTCGAAGGGAAAGTGCACGTCATCGGCTACCGCGTGTCGCCGGAAGTCGCGACGCCCGGCGAGCGCATCAAGCTCACCACGTACTGGCGCTCGGTGTCGCCGCTGCGTCCGGGCTGGAGCTTGTTCACGCACGTGCTCACCAGGAGCGGACAGCAAGTCCAAAACGCCGACAACGAAGGACCGCTCCGGAAGATGGTGGAGACGGAGGTCGGCGGGCGCCAGGCCTGGCCTCCGAGCTTCTGGGAGCCCGGCAAAGTGTACGTGGATGAACAGGAGTTTGAGATCGCCAAGGACATCAAGTCGCCGGAGATCCTACTCACGGTCGGGGTCTGGCGTGGGGCCACTCGCCTTTCGGTGATCAGCGGCTCGAAGGATCGGGCAAATCGCGGCATCGTGGTGCGGCTGAAGACGAACATCCCAAAGCGTGCACCGAGCGCCGCCAAAACTTAGCATCACTAGTGCGTCGGCCCGGAATTCCATTCCGGGTCGTCGTACGTCAGGAACAGGAAAACTACCGAGGCCAGACTGGTGCGTGCAGAGGGACTAGCAAGACGGGACGGGATCATGAGGGCGTTGACGAAAATCGTAAGCGTGTGCTCCATCGCGTTGGGAGCGACGGCGGGCTGTGTCGGCGGTTCGAGCTCGAACGAAGTCACCAAGGAAGACAAGGATCGTCTGAAGTCGTTCGTGCTCGCGAAGGCGCCGCCGAGTGTGCCGCACAAGCTGAACATCAACTACGACGGCAAGGTCACGCTGCTCGGTTACTCGATTGAACCGAAAGGTCCGGTCTCCGCGGGACAGAGCGTGACGCTCACCATGTACTGGCGCAGCGATAAAAAGCTCGCAGACGGCTGGAATCTGTTCACGCACATCATCGACGGCTCCGGCGAACGAATCCTCAACATCGACAACGTCGGACCGCTGCGTGAGTGGCGTGAGAGCCGTCAGGCGCTCGGGCCGAGCGCCTGGGAACCCGGCAAGTTCTACGTCGACCAGCAGGTGTTCACGTTGCCGGCCGGCGTGAAGACGGACACCGTGCAGGTGGTCGTCGGCGTGTGGCACGAGAACGATCGGCTCAAGCCCATCAGCGGGCCGCACGACAACGAGAAGCGCGGCATCGTCGCCACCATCAAGACCGCCGGCGGAGGCGCGGGGGAAGCGCCCGTGAGCACGCGCGTGCCGAATCTGCGCGTCGACAAGCTCGCCAAGGACGTGCAGATCAAGATCGACGGCAAGCTCGACGAGCCGGCGTGGAGCTCGGCCCCGAGCTCTGGACCGTTCGTGGACGTGAGCACGGGACGCGTCAATCCCACGGCTCCCGTCAGCGGTCAGGTCAAGTTGCTCTGGAGCAACGAGGGAATGTTCGTCGGCTTCGAAGTCAAGGACGGCGACGTGCGCGGCGGCTTCAAGAAGGAAGACAAGGACCCGCACCTCTGGACCAAAGACACGGTCGAAATCATGGTCGACCCCGACGGGGATGGGGACAACCAGAACTACTACGAGATCCAGATCAATCCGCAGAACCTGGTCTTCGACTCTCAGTTCGACTCGTACAATCAGCCCAAGAAGGATCCGGACGGACCTTTCGGGCATCAGGAATGGTCCGCGAAGCTCAAGAGCGCCGTGACCGTGCAGGGCACGCTCGACGAGGCGGGCGACAAAGATCAGGGCTACGTCGTCGAAGCGCTTCTGCCCTGGAAATCGTTTTCGAAAGCCAAGAAGGTGCCGCCCGCGCTCGGCGACACTTGGCGCATGAACTTCTACGCCATGCAGGACAACGGCGGCGTTGCCTGGTCAGCGATCCTGGGACAGGGCAACTTTCACAAGGCGTCACGCTTCGGAAGAGTGCTCTGGGCAGAAGCGGGCTTCATACCGCCGGAGCTGCAAGCGCCTGCCGCCTCTGGCGCCGGAGATGCCGGTGGCACGGCCGCGGGCGACGCGGAGGCGCCACGCGAGGTGGGCAAAGCCGGACGTTTGGCGGTGCCGCGTATCAAGCTTCCCGGGACCGCCGCGGGTCCGGTCCACATGCCGCCCGCGAGTAGCGCGCCGTAAGCAAGGGCCGCGCGACGACCGCCGCTCACAGCTTGTGCTTGCGGCGCAGTTTGCCCTCGAGCTCGGTGCAGCGCTGAGTTCCATGACGCGCGCCGCGCAGGAGCTCCTCGGCGCTGTCGAGCTCCGCTATCAACTCGGTCGTGCGCTGCGCGGCACGAGCATCCGGAGTGTCCACGCTACGGCGTACGGCTTCGGATTTGTCGAAGCCCTCGAGGTGCGACCGATAAGCCGCAACGCAGGTCTGCTGCAGCTCACGGACGTCGGCGTCCTTGCACTGGAGGCGTGAAAGCGACTCGAGGAGTGGTCGCTTCGCCGGGTTGTCCGCCTCCCGCAACTGATGGACTGCGTGCGCCACGCGGTCCGCTTCGCCGCGACCCTGCTGCGCCTTTTCGCCGGGACAGCCCGCGCCAATCAGCAAGAGCAAGGGCGCGACGACGCGCAGCGGCTCGAGCGCTTTCAATCCGCGGCTTTGGGCGGAGGACCCATCTGCACACGCTCGCCGATATACGAGCCAATCAGCGTGAACAGCACACCCAGCGCGGACATGAGGATGTACATGAAGGCCGGCATGGTCTTCACGGTCTGCGTTTCGAAGAGCAGAAACGCGGTGGGCATCGCGACGAGAAACACGGCCACGACCGGCTCGACGAAGGTTTTTCCGGGTGAGATCAGGCCCACGAGGACTCCCCCGATGAACCACACGGGAATCGCGATCAGCATGCCCGCCGAACCCTCGAAGTCGAGCGTGGGGATCACCATCGGCAGTCCCATGACCAGAGCCGCCGTCAAGACCCCCATGATCACGATGGATATCGCGAACCAGCCCACGCTGAACCCCTCTTGTTGGTATCGGCGTTCGAGCTCTTCCTGACGGTTCAGAGCGCGGCGGATATCCTCGATTTTCGCGCCGCAGGAGACGCAGCGGTTGTTCGGTAGAGGAGCGCTGTTCTTGAAGCCACAGGAGGGGCAGATGATCTTCTTGTCAGCCATCGGTAAATTTTCCCTCTCGACTGGTTCAGCGTAGCCCAGGCTCGCTACCCAGGGAACCCCGCGCTATATGCGCCAACGTTTCGGTCTCCTCATGGCTCGTACTCCGGAAACTCTCGAGCTCGACGCTGCTGGTCGGCCCCAATCCGCCCTGGATCCCGAGCTGACCGCGCTGCCGCGGCCTCGCCGTCCGGGCCGTACATTGACCCTTTTGGCCATGAGCCTCACCGTGGTCGCGGCCTGTTTCATGAGCTACGCGCTGCGCGGCGAGGCGCTGTACGCGCTCGAGACGGGGGCGCCCACACGGCTCGGTGACCTGTCGCGTTTCGACCCCACCCGCGCTCGTGCCAATAGCTGGGTACAAGGAGAAGCGGGCCTCGGGAGCGCCGGAGCCGTGCGCTACGGCCGCCCGCTGGAGAGCGACAGCTACCGGCTCGCGCGCGTCGTGGACAATGAGCACCTGTGGGTGCAAGTGCGCGTCCCCAGCGACGTGGACGGCCCTCACTTCGTCCCGCCCAATTCGTTCGTCGGACGGTTGGTGCCGATCGCCGAGGCCGGCTTGCGCTACCGAGGCCTCAGCGAAGCGGCCCCGATCCCGGCCAGCGCCTGGCTACTCATCGACGGCGAAGCGCCGAACAGCACGCGCTGGTCGCTGGGCCTGATGGCGCTGTTCGCCGGTTTCGCCGCCTTCAACGTGTACGGCCTGGTTCGCTTACTGCGCCCCATCCGAGATGACTAAAGAGAGCGGCGTCGGGAAGCGCGCCAAACGCAGCGCGCTGATCATCGGCGGCGGCATCATGGGCTGCGCCTGCGCCTGGGAGCTGGCGCGGCGTGGTTTCGGCGTGACGGTGCTCGAGAAGAGCGTGCCGGGCGCCGAGGCTTCGAGTCACGCGGCGGGCATTCTGGGGGCGCAGGCCGAGGCGCACGCGCCGGGGCCGATGTTCGAGCTCTCGATGCAGAGCCTCGCGCGCTATCCGAGCTGGTCCAAGCGCTTGCTCGCCGAGACGGGTATCGACGTCGCGTACCGCGCGGGTGGCGTGCTCCGCACCGCCTTCGACCGCGCCGGAGTCGCCGCCTGCGTCCGTGAATCGGCCTGGCAATCCCGGGCGCGCTCGCGCCCCGAACGGCTCGGCAGTGCGCAAGCCCGCGAGCTCGAGCCGTCGCTGTCGCGAAGCATCGCCGGCGGCGTGCTGTTCCCTGCAGACGCCCGCATAGACCCGCGCCTCTTGCTGCGGGCGTTGCACATCGCGGCGCAGCGCGCTGGCGTCGAATTTCGCAGCGGCGCATACGTGAAGAGTGTCAGCATCAGGGGCGATCGCGTGCGCGGCGTCGCGCTCGACGGCGGCGGGACCCTGCGCGCGGACCAGGTCGTGGTCGCAGCCGGCAGCTGGACCACGCTGATCGAAGGGCTGCCGATCCGAGCGGGCAGCGTGCGCCCGGCGCGCGGCCAGATCGTCGAGCTCTGTTCGCCGGCACCGCTGCTCCGGCGCGTCGTCTATGGGCCGCGCTGTTATCTCGTGCCGCGCGACGACGGCCGGACGCTCGTCGGCAGCACGCTCGAGTTCGTCGGCTACCGGCGTGAAGTCACGGCCGCGGCGGTGCGCGATCTGCTCACTTCTGCCATCGAGCTCGTGCCCTGTCTCTCGCAAGCCAACGTCAGCGCGGCGTGGTCGAGCTTTCGACCGTACACGGACGATGAATTACCGCTGCTCGGTCCCTCGGGCGTCCAGGGTTTGACCCTGGCGACTGGACACTATCGAAACGGCATCCTGCTCGCGCCGATCACCGCCGAGATCACCTCCGCCGTCGTGCGCGGCGCGCGCCCTCCCGTCCCCCTGGAGCCATTTTCGCCCAGCCGAGCCGCCGCGAGCCCTTGAAAAGCTCGCCCGGCCGCCGCCGGCGAGGCTCGCTCTCGACTGACAGGAAACATGGGACTACGACTCCGCCCATGGTGACGTACCGGCAGGCCGGCGTGGACATCGATGCTGGCGACGCGCTCGTGGAGCGCATCAAGCCCTTCGCCCGAGCCACGCGCATCGCCGAGGTGCTCGAAGACGTGGGCGGCTTTGCAGGGCTGTGCGCGGTCCCCACCGGCATCGAGGAGCCGGTGCTCGTGAGCGGCACGGACGGCGTCGGCACCAAGCTCAAGGTCGCGTTCGCCACCGGGCGCCACGACAGCATCGGGCAAGACCTCGTGGCCATGTGCGTGAACGATGTCATCACCACCGGCGCTCGGCCGCTGTTTTTCTTGGACTACTTCGCGTCCGGCAAGCTCGACGTCGACGTTGCCGAGCAGGTGATCCGCGGCATCGCGGACGGCTGTCGTCTCGCCGACTGCGCGCTACTCGGCGGCGAAACGGCCGAGCTGCCCGGCATGTATGCGGAAGGTGAGTACGATCTCGCCGGCTTCTGCGTCGGCGTGGTCGGACGCAAGGCGCTCCTCGGCCCATCGCGCGTGAAGCCCGGCGATGCGCTGATCGCGGTCGCGTCCTCCGGCCTGCATTCCAACGGCTACTCGCTGGCGCGACGCGTGTTCGAGCAGGAGCTCGGGCACGGCTACGGCGATCGCATCGCGGAGCTCGGCACGAGCGTCGGCGAGGCGCTGCTCACACCCACGCGCATCTATGCGCGCGCCGTGGCCAGTCTGATCCGCGAGCTCGGCGCCGACCTGCACGCGCTCTGTCACGTCACGGGCGGCGGCGTGCCCGGGAACTTGCCGCGCGTGCTGCCGAGCGGGACGCGCGCCCGAGTCTCTCATCCGCGCCCGTGGCCAGCGCTGTTCGAGCTGCTCGCGCGCGGCGGCCCCGTCGAGGAAGCGGAGATGCGCCGCACCTTCAATCTGGGCGTCGGGCTGATCGCCGTCGTCGACGCGACACGCGCCGAAGCCGCGGAACGCGCCCTCGACGCAGCCGGTGAGCTCGCCGCCCGTTTCGGCGAGGTGCTTCCGGCCGAAGGCGCGGCCGAACCGGACGTCGAGTTCGTATGAGGCGCCCATGACGCTCGAGCTCGGCGTGCTCGTCTCCGGAAACGGCAGCAACCTGCAGGCCATCCTCGACGCGATCGCGAGCGGTGCCCTCGACGCGCGCGTGCGCCTCGTGATTTCCAACAAGCCGGGAGTCAAAGCCCTGGAGCGCGCCGCCCGCGCCGACGTGCCGAGCCGCTGCATCTCGCACACGGAGTACGCGTCGCGGGCTGCCTTCGATCAGGCGCTGCTCGAAGCGCTGCGGGAAAGCGCCGTCCAGTGGGTCGTGCTCGCCGGTTTCATGCGCGTGCTGACCCCGGAGTTCATCGCGGCCTTTCCACGCCGCATCGTGAACATCCATCCCTCGCTCTTGCCGGCGTTTCCCGGAGTGGCCGCGCAGCGACAAGCCCTCGAGTACGGCGTCAAAGTCAGCGGCTGCACGGTGCACCTGGTGGATACCGGAGTGGACACGGGACCTGTGCTCGCTCAGCGCGCCGTGCCCGTGCTGGATACGGACGACGAGGCCAGCCTGAGCGAGCGTATCCACGTCGCAGAGCACGCGCTCCTGGTGGAGGTGCTGCAGGCGATCGCGCTCGGGCATGTCAGCGTATCGGAGCGCCCTCCCGGGCAGCGTCCACGGGTGGGCGTGAGGCAAGGGTGACGTCGCGGCACTACGACGTCGTCGTGCTAGGCCGCTCGCTCGGCGCTCTGGTCACCGCAGCGCTGCTGTCGCGGCGCGATTTCCGCGTGCTGCTGCTCGGTCAGGGGCAGAAGCCCTGCACGTACGGCTACGACCGCTTCAGCTTGTACCGGCGCGCCTTCACGCTCTTGTCGGGATCTTCCCCAGCGTACAAGCGGGTGCTCCACGAGCTCGCGCAGACGCCGCGCTTTCGCCGCCGCACGTTCGCGCTCGACCCCATGTTCGTGGTGCTGGGGGAGGGACGGCGCGTCGAGGTTCCTCCGGACATGGAGCTCTTCGCGCGTGAAGTGGAGCGCGAGTTTCCCGAAGTGCGACAGGTGGTCGACGAGCTGTACGGCACGTTCGCGCTGGTCAACGGCCTGGCCGACTCCGCGTTCGAGCGCGACGCGATCTGGCCGCCGGGCACGTTTTGGGAACGTCTCGAGACCAAGCGCGCGGCGGCGGAGCTGCCTTTTCTGGGCGCCGAAGGCCATCAGGATCTGCTCGGCAAGTTTCCCATCGGGCACCCTTACCGCGAGCTCGTGGCGCTACCGGCGCGCTTCGCCTCGCACCTCGACGCTCCCGGCGAAAGCTTGCCGCCATTCGCGCTGGCGCGACTGCACGGCGCGTGGACGCGGGGCATTCAAGCGCTCGGGCGTGGTGAAGACGAGCTCAGCGAATTTTTGCGCGAGCGCATCGAGGCGCACGGCGGCGAGTGCCGGCTAGAACGGCGCGCGACGGCGCTGCTCGTCAAACGCGGCCGCGTGACCGGCATCCTGGAGGACGGCGAGGAAGAGCCGACGGGCGCCAGCTGCGTCGTGAGCGATCAACCCGGGGAGACGCTCGCGGCGCTCGCTCAGGGTCAAGGCATCACGAACCGCGCGCGCCGCGACTGGCCGAAACTGAGCTCCAGCGTGGGCCGCTTCGTCGTCAGTCTGGTGGTCGGGAGAGCCGGCATCCCCGATCCGTTGTCAGCCGAGGCGTTCGTCGTTCCCGCCGAGAAGGGCCGTCCCGACCCACGCCGTCCCACTGTACACTTACAGAAGCTCACGCCGCCTTCCGAGTCGGGCAACGAAGCGCCGGAGCTGGTGCTGGTCGCCGAGGTGCTGCTGCCCACGCGCGGCCCCCTGACGGTACTGGAAGCTCGCGACGCGGTAGTGGCGACGCTCCGTGAGCAGCTTCCGTTTCTCGAGAATCATTTGCTCATCGTGGATTCACCTCACGACGGTCTGCCTCTGTACGATTTCACCTCCGGGCAGCGCCGAGAGGTGGAGCGCGTGCATGTGCCCGGCTCCGGGCCCGGCCCCGAAAGCATGCAGAAGCTCTGGACCATCGACCCGCGCGGTTTTCTGGACCTGGGGGGAGAACCCGTCCGCGGACCCATCCCCGGGACGTACCTGGTCGGCAGCAGCGTGCTGCCCGCTTTGGGCCAGGAAGGGGAGCTGCTCGCCGCCTGGAGCGCGGCGCGCTTGATCACGCGCGGCGATCGCAATCGGCAGAAGATGCGCCGGCAAATGTGGAGCAAGATCGAAACGACGTGAGGATTCGGCTAGACTCCCGTAGCGAGTGCCGAAAACGTCGCTAGCTGTCCTGATCGCGCTGCTCTTGTGTTGCTCGGCTAACGCCGCCTCCGCCGCAGAAAAGCTGCAGGTGCTCGCGCTCATGAGCGACGACGCCGTGCCCGAAGCGCTGACGCTGACGGAGGAATTGAAACGCGCCGTCGAGAGCGAACCCGAGCTCGAGCTCGTACCGGGAGAGTATGCGCTGGAAGTGCTGCTGGTCGCGCTGGCGTGCCGCGAGCCGCCCGACGCCGCTTGCTTCAAGCGCATCGCTGCCAAGATCGGCACGGTCAACTTCACTTGGGGACGTTTGGCGCGCGACGGAGACGAGCTCGTGCTCGAGCTGCACCTCTGGCAGAAGGAGCGCGAAAGCAGTCGAGCCGAGCTGCGGTACACGCCGAGCACGAGTCAAACGGCCAACGCGGACGCGGCGCGCGCGGCGATCGCGAAACTGCTGGAGGAGCGCGGCAGCTCGCTGGCCCCGCCGGGGCGGACGCCACCACCGGACGACCGGGTGGGCGCACTTCCCTCGGAGGAAAGCGCGTACGCAGTGGCCCGGCCGACTTCGAAGACGCCCATCGCCGGCTACGTACTGCTCGCCAGCGGGCTGGTTCTGGCAGGCGGCGGCGTGTACTCCGCGCTCCGCGTCGACGCCTTCAACGACAGCGGGGACTTTCGTGCCTACCGCGCTGGCGTCCCGCAAGGCCTGGATGCGTGCCGTGAGGCCGAGCAGGGTTACGTCGTAACTGGCGCGCCGTCACCGGGCCAGATCGAGAACGACTGTAAGAGTGCCAAGACTTTCCACGTCCTGCAGTACGTCTTCTTCGGGGTGGGAGCCGCGGCCGCCGCAACCGGAACGGTGCTCGTCCTCACGCACGACTCGGGCTCGCCGCGCTCGGCGGGCTCCGCGGTGCCGCACTTCGCGCTCACTCCGCAAAGTGCCCGCGTCACGCTCGACGTCGCATTCTGAGACGAGTCTGGACGCGCTGCGCATGCGAGTGATCGCTGGTCGTCTTGGTAGCCGAACCCTGGTCGCGCCGCGGGGAAGCGTGACCCGCCCCACCACCGACCGCGTGCGAGAGGCGTTGTTCTCGATGCTCGGCGACGTGGCAGAGCGACGTGTGCTCGACCTCTATGCCGGCACCGGCGCGCTCGGCATCGAGGCGCTCTCGCGCGGCGCTTCTCATGCGACGTTCGTGGAGCGCCATGCCGCGGCACTTTCCGCACTGCGCCGGAATTTGCGCGCGCTCGAACTGGACGAACAAACGACCGTGGTAGCAGCGCGCGTGGAGCGGGCTCGTGCTCGCCTCCTTCCGGGCGCGCCTTACGACCTGGTCTTCTGCGATCCGCCCTGGGACGAGCTCTCCGCCGCGCTCGGGCAGACGTTCGCGCTCCTGACCCCCGACCTGTTGAGCCCCCAGGGCACGCTGGTCGTCGAGCACCCCACCCGGGAGCCGCTGGGTGCCGGGGCGACGGGGCGCTGGCGGCTCGTCCTCACGCGCCACTGGGGCGACACGCAGGTCTCGCTGTTTGCCCCGGAAATGGCTGAAAACCCGCTAGCTTGACTTAAGAACTATCGCGAGCGGTCGAAGGGCTGATTATAGTCGCGCCGACCCAGGCCGGGCTCGGCCGTTCGTCACGGAGTTGTTTGATGGTTTCAACAGCACCTCCCCCTCCCAAAACAGGAGGGAGCGGAGGCTTCATCGCTGCAGCGGTCGTGATGCTGCTTCTGATGGGGGGCCTCATTTACTGGAAACTGCGCGGGGGCGAAGAACCCAAAGCGGCGACACCACCCCCGCCTCCACCGACGCAAGCCACGTTGGAGGAGCCGCCACCACCTCCGCCACCGATCGTCGAAGAACCGGACGCGGGGCAGAAGGTGGTCAAGTCCGTGGTGAAGAAAGGCGGCGGAGCAACCGGCTGCGGCGGCGAGTGCAGCGGGCCGAGTCCGCAGCTGCAAGCCGCGTTGCGCGGCAAGGCCGGCCAGTCTCGCGGCTGCTACGAGCGCGCGCTACGCCAGAACAACCTGCTGCAAGGCCGGCTGGTGCTCAACGTGAAGATCGGTTCGCAGGGTCAGGTCTGCAACGCGAACATCGTTCAAAACGCGCTCGGCGACCCCGGAGTAGCCAGCTGCGTCGTACAAATGTTCCGCGCCGGCAGCTTCCCCGCCCCCGGCAACGGTTGCGCAGAAGCCAATGTGCCGCTGAACTTCGTACCGAAGTCGTAAATGCCCGTATTTGGTGCGAGCCGCTCAGGAACGCCCGCGTGCACAGCGCTGCGCGCGGGTCTCGGCTGCGCGCTCATTGTTTGTCTTGGGTTACCCGCGTGCGGGGAAACGGGCTTCG
Source organism: Polyangiaceae bacterium (assembly GCA_036520475.1). Lineage (GTDB taxonomy): Bacteria > Myxococcota_A > Polyangia > Polyangiales > Polyangiaceae > DATDJP01. Next base: position 32,038 of record DATDJP010000257.1, read on the forward strand.
AGTCCAACTGCCCGGAAGTGCCCCTCTACGACGTTCGTTCGGACGCGGGGCTTCATCCGGACACCGTGGCGGCCCGGCAGGAAGCCGCGGACCGAGGCTGCGTGACTCTCGAGGGCGACGCCGCTCTCCTTCCTCCGGAAGAAGAGGAGGAGGAGGAGGTGGAGGAGCTCGAGTGACGACGGGCGCCACCACGGCGGACGTGACCGGACGGGGCGCGGCCACGCGCGCCTAGCTTTGTCGGAACCGGAAGAGCGCGGCGAGCCCGCGCACCGTTTCGGCGTGCTCTTGACCGTGGCCTACGACGGCAGCCCGTTCTCCGGGTTCGCCCGTCAACCCCACGACCGCACCGTCGCAGGCGAGCTCGACGGCGCAGTGCGCGCGATCGATCCGCGCGCCACGGAAGTGCGCGGCGCGAGTCGCACCGACGCGGGCGTACACGCTTGGGGACAGGTGGTCGCGTTCGACACCGATAAAGACATCGACGCCCGCGGCTGGGTGCTCGGCATCACACGACACCTGCCGAAAGAGATCGCCGTCACGCGCGCTGCGCGCGTCGCGCCCGGTTTCATTCCGAGACATCGGGCCGTGCAGAAGACGTACCGGTACGTGCTGCTGTGCTCCGCCGTACGTGATCCATTCTGGGAAGGACGCGCCTGGCGCATCGCTCACAGGTTAAACCACACGCTGTTGCAGCGTGAGGCGCAGGATCTCCTGGGACAGCACGATTTCAGGGCGTTTCGTGCGTCAGCGGATGAACGAACGGATACAGTGCGACATCTCTTTCGCGCCTCCGTGCGAACGCCGAGTGGCGACGCGCGGATCGTCGAGCTACGGGTTACCGGCGATCGTTTCATGTACCGAATGATGCGAATCATCACGGGCACTTTGGTCGACGTGGCCGCGGGCAAGCTCGAGCCGGGCTCCGTGCGACGCGCATTGCACAGTGGTTCGCGCTCCGATCTGGGCGTGACGGCCCCGCCGCACGGCTTGTACTTGGAACAGGTCGAGCTCAACGACGCAGGCTGTGACGCCTGGCCGGTTGCCGACCGCAACATTGACTGATTCACCATCGTCGCGTAGCGTGCAGCCTGGCTCGGCCTGGCACACGTCGTGCAGCCAACAATGTGCCGGTCTAGGCAGCACAGCCGACGTGAATGCGCCGCCTCTCGTGAACGTCACGACGGCGCACCGGTGAGCAGGCGAGGAGCACCGACAATGAGCGTGAAGGACCAAATCGTAATCAAGGGCAAACGGATGCTGCTCTCTCCCTCGGTCATGCGCTGGGTGTCCGACGACCGCGTCATGAAGGCCGCCGAAGGCGTGATGGACGCACGCACACGCATGAAAGCCGCCTGGAGAGTGCTCCTCCAAGGTCACGAGCTGCCGCACGTCGATCCCGCGCTGGACGATAGCATCGCGCCCACCGAAACCAACGGTCACAAGCTGAACGGAAGCGGTCTGAACGGGCACGCCAACGGCAGCGCGCGCGTGAACGGACACGCGCCGAGCGCGATCAAAGAAGGCTCGAGCGACATGCACACGTCGCTCAAGGAGCGCAGCTCGCTCGCCGGCATCGGCGGCCGCGACGTGTTCGACAAGTGCTTCAAGTTCATGGCCGCGGACAACGCGCGCAAGATGGGCATCTATCCCTTCTTCCGTCCGCTCGATCTGAACGACGGACCGGAAGCGGTGATCAACGGCGCGCGCGTCGTCATGTTCGGCTCGAACAACTACCTGGGGCTGACGCGTCATCCCAAGGTTCGTGAAGCAGCCAAGGCTGCCATCGATCGTTTCGGCACCAGCATGACGGGGTCGCGCCTGGTGAACGGATCCATGAAGCTCCACGAGGAGTTCGAGGACAAGCTCGCCGCGTGGTTCGGTAAGGAGAGCGCGCTGGTCTTCACCACCGGCTATCAGGTGAACCTCGCCGTGTGCTCGGCGCTGCTCAGCAACAAGCACAGCGTCGCCGTCATCGACCGCAACGTGCACGCCTCGCTGTACGACGGCGTGCGGCTCGGCCAGGCCGCCGGTGCGCGGCTCGTGCGCTACCGGCACTCGGACCCCGAATCGCTCGACAAGACCCTCTCCAAGCTCGAGGCCGGTGAAGGCGCGCTCGTGATGACCGACGGGGTGTTCAGCGCCGAAGGGGAAATCGCCAAGCTCGACCAGATCGTGCCCATCGTGAAGAAGCACGGCGCACGGCTGTTCGTGGACGACGCGCACGCGCTCGGCGTGATCGGACCGGAGGGCCGCGGCACGGCGCACCACTTCGGCGTCGCCGATCAGGTCGACCTGATGGGCGGCACGTTTTCGAAGTCGTTCGCGAGCATCGGCGGCTGGCTCGTCGGCGAGCGCAAGGTGCTCGACTACATCCGCCACTTCGCGCCGTCCTTCATGTTCGCGGCCAGCGCCGCGCCGCCGTCGGTGGCTGCCGCCATGGCCGCCTTCGACGTGATGCGCGAGGAGCCCTGGCGCATCACGAAGCTGCACGACAACTTCACGTACATGCGCGACGAGCTCAGGCGCATGGGCTTCGAGCTCGGTCACACCGAGACCGCCGTCATCCCCATCTACATCCGCGAGGATCTGCGCACGATCATGATGTGGCGGGATCTATTGGAAGATCACGGCGTGTACACGAATCCGTTCATCTCGCCGGGCGTGCCCCCGAAGAGCGCCATGCTGCGCACGAGCTACATGGCCACGCACGAACGCGAGCACCTGGATCGCGGGCTCGAGGCGTTTCGGGCCGTCGGCAAGAAGTACGGCGTGATTTCCGGCTGAGGTACGGCTGCTCCGGCATTGACGGGGCTTGCCCCCGGCGTTAGCTCCCGCGGCAATGTCGGTCACGATCCGCGAAACGCGCGTAGGCGGCAATCTCAAGGACTTCCTGAACGTCGTCGAAGACATCTATCGCGACGATCCCAAGTACGTCCGGCCTCTGGACTTCGAGCTGAAGCAGCGCCTGAGCCGCAAGAACCCGTTCTTCGAGCACGGCGAAGGCGTGATCTTCACCGCGCACCAGGACGGTCGCTGTGTGGGACGTTGCACGGCGCAGCTCGACCACGAGCACCTCGGCCGTTACAAGGACGACGTCGGCTTCTTCGGTTTCTTCGACACGGTCAACGACCTGGACGTGACCAAGGCGCTCGTCGAACATTCGGCGCGCTGGCTCTCGCAACGCGGCATGAAGCGCATGCGCGGACCGCTGTCGCTCAACATGAACGAAGAGCTCGGCTGCCTGGTCGACGGCTTCGACACGCCGCCGATGATCTTGATGCCCCATCACCGGCCCTACCAGGGCAAGCTGCTCGAAGACGCCGGGCTCGCCAAAGTGAAGGACGTGTACGCCTGGCGCTACACCGTCGGTGACGTACCGAAACGGGCACAGAAGGCGCGCGCCGACATCGAGGCCATGCCCGAGGTGCGCTCGCGCCAAGCCGACAGGAAACGCCTCGAGGCCGAGGTGCGCATCATCATGGACGTGTTCAACGACGCCTGGAGTGACAACTGGGGCTTCGTCCCGTTCACGGAGAACGAGCTCAAGAAGATGGCCGAGGATCTGAAACTATTGCTCGTGCCAGAGCTCACGCTGATCACGGAGATCGACGGCGAGCCGGCGGCGGTGGCGCTGGCGTTTCCCAACATCAACGAAGCCATCGCCGACCTGCACGGCAAGCTCCTCCCGTTCGGCGCTGCCAAGCTGCTCTACCGTCTGAAGGTGAAGAGGCCGGAGAGCGCGCGCCTGGCGATCCTGGGCATCCGCAAGAAGTACCGGGGCGTGCGCAAGTACGCGGGCCTCAGCAGTTATCTGTACGCCCGCATGAACGACGCAGGCAAAGGCGTCGGCGTGAAGTGGGGCGAGCTCTCGTGGACGCTCGAGGACAACGGGCCGGTGAACGTCGGCATCAAGCTCATGGGCGGCAAAATCTACAAACGCTACCGCCTGTACGAGCGCGCTATTTGACGCCCACGCGGAAGTAGGTCGTACCGCCCGCTTCGAGCGGCGTCGGCGCGTTCTTCAGCTTGCGCCCGAGCGCCTCGATCGCGTCGCTCTCCAGATACAGCCCCGAGCCCCACCCGACGTGCTCCTCGTCTTCGGTGGCGCGCGCCGCCGCGTCGGCGTCGAGCGCGTGACGCAGCGGCTCACTGGGCAGCGCGAGCGCCTGCACGGACACGGCACCCGCTTGCTCGACAGCGGGCGCGCCAGACGCCGCTTCGTCCTGCAGCCAGCGCCCCCCGAAAGTCAGCACCCCCACGCTCTCGATGTCGTGCTCTGCCAGCCGTGTCCGCGTCGCGCGCAAGAGCGCGATGGGGTCGAACGGCAGCTCGTCCTCGGCGAGCTCCACATAGAGCGCGTGCCCCAAATCGAAGGCACGCGCGCTGCCGCCCTGCGCGTGCTCTTCCAGGCAGCTCCGCCAGCAGCGCCGGAAGGTCTGCACCCGTAGCGCGAACTCTTCCGACTCGAGCGCGTACTCGTCGTTTTCGATGTCGAAGTAGGAGACCAGCAGCCCGAAGGCGTTTTCGTCAATCATTGCTCTCACCGAGATCGAGAGGCGGCCGTTTGGCTCGCCGGCGAATGGCGTTGAGCGCGCGCAGCACCGGCGGCGCCGACACGATCGCCCGCTCGACGCGATCCTTACCCGGAAACTCCGCGAGTACGAGCCCCACGATGATCGTGAGCAACCCCTGGCCGGGCAGGAACAGCATCAATAAACCGCAAACTACCAGGAGCAGGCCGAACAGGTTTCGCACGATCGCGTACAGCGGGTGGCGCAGCTGAAGTGCACGGCGGCGCACTGCGAGGCTTCGGGGAGCGAAGTAATCGCTCGGCAAACGCGCGACGAGCCAGGGCAGCGCCACCACGCTGACGACGAAGAGCAGCACGGACAGCGCTCCCAGCACCGACAACACGCGGGGGTCGAACAGCGGGCTCACCACGGGCTCCGCCCACGACGGCAACAGCTCGGACAGCCAGTGCGGCATTTGCAGGACGGCTAGCTCAGACCCCCGCGCTGCGCGTGCGCGCCGCGTGGATCGCCGCCAGCGCGGCACGCGCCTTGTTGCGGGTCTCCTTGGCCTCGAGCTCCGGAATGCTGTCAGCCACGATACCCGCGCCCGCCGTGACCTCGAAGCGGCCGCCCTGCATCACCACCGTGCGGATCAGGATCGCGAAGTCCAGATCCGTGCTGCGCGTGACATAGCCCAGGGCGCCGCCGTAAGCGCCGCGCGGGCGAACCTCGAGCTCGCGAATGATCTGCATCGCGCGCACTTTTGGCGCTCCGGTCAGCGTACCCGCGGGAAACGTGGCGCGCAGGACGTCCCAGGCGCTCTGGCCCGCGGCGAGCTCGCCGGTGATCTCGCTGACGATGTGCATCACGTGGCTAAAGCGCTCGACGCCCATGTTCTGGCGCAGCTGCACGGTGCCTGGATGCGCGACCCGGCCCACGTCGTTCCTCGCCAGGTCGATGAGCATGACGTGCTCGGCGCGCTCCTTGGGATCGTCCAGCATTTCCTGCGCCAGTCGCTGGTCTTCTTCATCGGAACGACCGCGCCTGCGGGTGCCCGCGATGGGCCGCAGGGTGATGCGTTGATTCTCGACGCGCACCAGCGTCTCCGGGCTCGCTCCGGCGATCGCCACGGCCGGTGCCGAGGGGCGTTCCGGCAGCTCGAGCAGGTACATGTAAGGCGCCGGCGAAAGCACGCGCAGGGCGCGATAAACGTCGAACGGATCGGTGTCGTGCGCCTGGGTCGAGAAGGTGCGCGCGGGAACGATCTGGAACGCGTCGCCGGCGCGGATGTACTCCTTGGCGCGCTCCACCCGAACGCCGTACTCCGCGTCGCTCATGTTCACTTCCACGTCGTCCGGCAACGCCTGCGGATCCGGCGGGGCGATGGGCGGCAGCGACACGACGCGTCCGAGGTGCTGCTCCGCGCGCTCGAGCTCGTCCGCGTCGCGGGCAGCGATGGTGGCGGTGTGCGTGAGATTGTCGAACACGATCACCGTCGCGTCCCCGATGAAGCGCGCGACGGGCCGATCTTCAGCGCCGGCCGGCCACGCCTCCACCTTGGTGGCGTAGTGCACGATGTCGTAAGCCAGGAGGCCCACGTGGGCGCTCGCGAAGCGGAGCGCCACGTCAGTTTCGCGCGAGTCGCCGCCGGGGATGCGCTGGCGTAGCTCCTCGAACGGGTCAACGCCGGCGCGGCCCCAGACGGCCACGTGGGAGCTCGGTCGATAGCCGATGATCGAGTAGCGGCCCCAGCGCTCGCCGGGGACGACGCTCTCGAGCAAAAACGCACCCTCGCCCGCGTCGCGGCGCAGCGCCGCATAAGCGCCGACCGGGGTGATCCCATCTACGACCAGAGTTTTTCTGAGCACCGTGCGAAGTCTCCGCCAAAAAAGCCGAGGCCGGTTTGTTTATCATTCGCGAGTCTGGTGGAGCGCCGCTTTTGTTCACTAGGATCGCCGGATGGGGACACGCTGTCGGCGCCGAACATGGACACTGATCCGCGCAGGCGCGGCGCTCTTGCCCTGTGCGCTGGGCTGCAGCCGCAACGAGCGGACCTTCCAAGACACCGAAGGACAGCGCTACGCGGCACACTGCGGCGACAACGGCTGCACGCTCTCCGTACAACCAACGACGGGCTCCGCGGCCTCGCCGCCGCCCAGCCTGCGGGCGACGGGGCGAATCGTGGGCGTGTGCAAACAGGGCGGCGCGCGCACCGACACACCTGCTCAGTGTCGGCCACTGGTGTGCCAAGGGGACAAGGACTGCCCGCCCGCCCACCGGCTCGAGCACGGCGCCTGCGTGAACGGCCTGTGCACCGAGCCGGCGAACGCCATTTCCGTACCCGACGCCGTCATGCTGTGTTTGTCCGGTACCGGCTGGGGCGAGGGCACTCCCGCCCAGGTGGAACGCTACGCGTTGGCCCTGAATTGCGGCTCTCCGTGCCGGATCCCGTCTCCGTGCCGCCAGCCGTAGAGGGGGCTGGGGACTCGGGCACGGGCACGGGCACGGGCACGTTTACGGGGGACCTTCGCCACCCTCTCCGAGCGATATGCTAAATGGCCGCCATGCTCGAACGACCACGGTTTCAGCCGAGCGCCGCGCTGGCGGCGTACGCGGAGCCTCTGGTCTCCGGCCACGCAATCCTCGTCATCGGTGACGCCACGTCCGGCTTGGCCGAGCTCCTGCTGGAGCGGGGAGCGCGCCTGGTCCACGTCTATGATCGCGACGCCGGGCGCGCCGCCGAAGCAACGGCCCGTAATACTTCGAATCGCATCACCATCGCGCCGCTGGGAGACGGCGGCCTGTCGCTTCGCGACGCCGCCTTCGAGCTGGCACTGGTCGAGAACCTGGCGGATACCGGCGACGCCAAAGCAGCGCTGCGCGCCGCGCGCCGCGCGCTCGCACCACGCGGTGTCGCGTTCGTAGCCACGCCGAACCCCGACGTTCGCGTGCGCCTTCTGCCCGCGCAAACTACGGGTTCGTCTCCGACATCGTTCGACTACTACAGTCTGTACGACGCAGTCAGCGAACACTTCGCTCACGTGCGCATGCTCGGCCAAACGCCATTCGTCGGCTACGCGGTGGTCGATTTCGCGCCCGACGGCGAGCTCTCACCGACCATTGACGCGGACTTCTTGCGGCAAGGCACGGAGGAGCCGGAGTGGTTCATCGCGATCGGCGCACCCAAAGCGCAGGGGCTCGGCAATTTCACGGTGGTACAGCTGCCGCTAGCCAGCAGCATCGCAACCGCGTCGGCGCGTGAGCTCGAGGAGCAGCTCCACACGGCGCAGGACGCCGAGCGGCGGGCTCGCGTGCGCCTGGCAGAGCTCGAGAGCGCAGCAGAGCGACGTGGCCGCTCCGAGAGCGCACCCGCGGTGGCCGTCGCCAACGACGCCGTCTACAAGGCGATCGAGCAGCGCGATAGTTGGATCGCTCAGCTCGAAGCGCGCGCGCTCACGGCAGACACGCGCGCCGACGAGAGCGAGGGAGAGCTCGAGTCACTGCGCGAGCGTCTCGCCGAGCGCGAGTCGCAGGCGAGCACCGCACGGGAAGAGGCCGACCGGCTGCACGCCGAGCTCGCGACCCTGGCCGCCGAAAAAGACAGCGTAGTCCTGGAGCTCGATGCGCTGCGCACGCTGCTGGAAGAGCAACGTGCCCAGGCCAAGGCCTTCGAAGGCGCACTCGCCGGCCGCGAAGCCCGCCACAACGAGCTGGCCGGGCACGCGGAAGCGGAGAACGAACGCGAACTTTCCGCGCTCGAAACCCAGCTGCAAGCGCGCGGAACAGAGATCCAGCGGCTGTGTCGCGAGCTGCGCGAAGCCGAACGGCTCGGGCGAGAGCTGGTCACGGACTTGTTGTCCCGCGATGGCTCGGCGCAACCCACGGCCGAGGGCGGGGAGCTGAGCGCGAAGCTCGATGCGCTGGCCGCACTCAACGCACAGCGCGAAGCAGACCTGGCCGCAGCGCGCTGGGCAATCGAGAAACTCGAAAGTGAGCTCGAGGAGCGCCATGCCGACGGCCCCGGGTCGGGGACACTGGTCAACCAGCTATCGGAGGCGCACGCGGCGCTGCAGCGACAGGCAGTGCTGCTGGAGCAAGCGCGTCTGATCGCCGCGGAACCGGAGAGAGCCGCCCCTGTCCTTACGAAGCCGGACGAGCGCTCGTTGACAGAGTGAAGGAAGGCTTTAGTTTGATGGGGCAATTTACCCGTGAGAGGGCCGAAAGCGCGCTGCGACCATGAGCGACAAAGCAGATTTCTATGAATTACTGGGGGTCGCCCGCGATTCGAGCGCTGACGACATCCGGCGCGCGTATCGTCAGTCAGCGCTGAAGTTCCACCCCGATCGGAACCCCGGCGACAAAAGCGCTGAAGAAAACTTCAAACGCGCTACCGAAGCGTACACCGTACTCTCCGATCCGGAGAAACGAGGGCTGTACGACCGTTTTGGCCATGCCGGTCTTGGCGGCGCAGGCTTCGATTTCAATTCTGCTGGAATGGGCGACATCCTCAGCCACTTCCAGGACATGTTTTCGGACTTCTTCGGCGGTTTTGGCGGGCCGACCCGGCGCAGGCAGGGTCCGGATCGCGGGCACGACATCCGCGTCGATGCAGCCATCTCGCTGAAGGACGCGATGACGGGCTGCAAGCACGAGGTCCTCGTGAACGGCTCGGCGGCCTGCGAGGAGTGCGGCGGCTCGGGCGCCAAGCCCGGCACCAAGCCTCAAGCATGCACTCAGTGTCGCGGCGCGGGTCAGGTCACGACGCAGCGCGGCTTCATCATGTTCAGCACCACCTGCCCGCGCTGCCGCGGAACGGGAGAGACCATCGCCGATCCGTGCGCGCCGTGTACGGGCACGGGTTACGTGCAGCTCCAGCGCAAGGTGCTCGTGACGTTTCCCGCCGGCATCGATAGCGGCCAGCGGTTGCGAGTGCCCGGCCAGGGTATGCCGGGCCCCACGGGCACGCCGTCCGGCGATTTGTACGTGGACGTGAATCTCGAACCGGACGAGCGCTTCGAGCGCAACGGCTATGACCTCGCGATTCGCGAGCGCGTGTCGTTCGTCGATGCGGCGCTCGGTGGCCAAGTCAGCGTCGAGCTGCCCACGGGGAACAAGGTCTCCATGGAGATCAAGGCCGGCACCCAACCGGGAACGGTGCTCACCGTCTCTGGCGAGGGCGTGACCCGCCTCGACCGCCGGGGCCGCGGTGACCTACACATTCTGATCGACGTGCACGTGCCCACACGTATCAGCAAGCGCGCCAAGAAGCTGCTCGAGGAGCTCGACGAAGAGCTGCGAGAAGGTCGGCCGGCGCGCGCGGGCTGACAGGACGCTTCACACGGCCGCGACTTTGCGGAGCGCGCTCAGCGTGTCTTCGAAGCGGCACGTCTCGTCCGCCGGTTGCCGCAAAAACTGCTCGATCTGCGGCTGCACGCGCAGCGCGTGGTCCACGCGCGCATCGCTGCCTTTGGCATAGCCGCCGAGCGCGATCAGATCGCGCTTCTCTTCGTAAACGGCCTGCGATTCACGCAACTGCCGCGCCGCCTCGGCGTGTTCGCGCGACACGACGGCGCCCATCACGCGCGACAGGGATGCGCCCACGTCGATCGCAGGGAAATGTCCGCGGGCGGCCAGCGTTCGCTCCAAGATCACGTGCCCGTCGAGGATGCCGCGCACTTCGTCGGCAATCGGCTCATCCATGTCGCCTCCTTCGACGAGGATCGTATAGATGGCGGTGATCGCACCGGCCGCGCTCTGCCCGCTGCGCTCGAGCAACCGCGGCAACAGCGCGAATACGCTCGGCGGATAACCGCGACGCACCGGCGGCTCGCCCGCGGCCAGGCCAACTTCGCGCTGCGCGCGCGCGACGCGCGTGATGGAGTCGAGCAGCAGCAGCACGCTCTGGCCCTGGTCGCGGAAATGCTCGGCGAAGGCGGTCGCCACCTGCGCTGCGCGCAGTCGCTCCAGGGCGGGCGCGTCGCTGGTTGCGACCACCACGACGGATCGCTCCCGTGCCTGACTGCCGAGCGAGTGCTCGAGAAACTCGCTGACTTCCCGGCCTCGCTCGCCGATCAGCCCCACCACGACCACGTCCGCGCTGGTGCCGCGGGCGATCGCGCCGAGCAGAGTGCTCTTGCCCACGCCCGAGCCGGCGAACAATCCGACGCGCTGCCCCACGCCGAGCGTCATCAACCCGTCGATCGCCCGTATCCCGGTGGCGAGCGGCGCCGCAACCGGCTTGCGGGTGAGCGCCGGCGGAGGCGGGCGGTCTATGGGGACCCGAACCAGATCGTCCGCTCGCGGCTGGCCGGCAACGAGATTGCCAATGCCGTCGAGCACACAACCGAGCAGCCCGCTTCCCGCGAGCACGTGGAGCGGACCACCGGTCGACTCCACGCGGTCGTCCGGGCCCACACCAGTCAGCTCTCCGAGCGGTACCGCGACGGCCTCACCCGCTTCGAAGCCGACGACTTCGGCCAGCAGCGGCTCCCCGCGCCTGCGAATCAAGACGACGTCGCCGATGCGGGCGCCGGGGAGCATCAAGCGCACGCTCAGGCCGGTCACCGAGCGCACGGAGCCGACCGGGCGGAGCGCCGCGGTATCCGCGAGCCGGGCGCGTAGAGCCGCGAAGTCCATACGTGGCCGACAACTTGCCAGATTGGGGCCCGGAGTGCGACGTTTGCGCCCCAATCCACCGACCAGCGCCATGCGTGCCAGAGCCACATCGTTCGTGATCGTCGCCAGTTGTGCTGTTCTGGGGTGCAAGGCATCTGCCAGCGCGAGCTTGAAAACCAGCGGCGATGTCGACTCCACCAGCGACGAAGCGCCGGTCAGCGAGAGTCTCACGCAGCCGACCTCGAGCTCCGCGCCGGAGATTGCTCTGCTCGGGGCGCGTCACGACGTGCGCTACACCGGTTCGGCCACGCCCGCATGTCGCTGCCTCGCCGCGGCGCTCGGTCCCGTCAATCAAGCGGGGATCAGCTGGCGTTCACACGTTCCGGAGGTCGATCCGGGAACGCAGCTCGTGATCGCGCTCAGCTCCGAAGGCGTCGCGTGCCCGGACGCAAAGGACGGTCTCGGCGCGTCCTACTGGGGTTACCGAATCGCTGGCGAGGATGTCATCGTCGTGGTCGAGAGCGCGCGCGATGGACGGCCGGTCACGAGCGGCGCGATCATCCCGAAGCCCATCGGAAATGGGCGGGTGCTCGTCGAACCACTGAATACGCGCGTGCCCTACGGCCAGTCGCTGGCAGCCGATGAGAAGCGCTGCGTGCTCGGCAATCCAGGTGCACCCCGCACAGCCGCTCCGGCGTCGCCGCCTGCACCGGAGTCCGACGACGCGGCCCCGTGATCGCGCGCGGCACTCAGAACCCGAACACCGGATCGACGCGCGCCACCGAGCGCGCCTTGTTGGACGGCGCGGTCTTGGCCTTTTCCGTGTCCCGGCTACCGCGCAGCGACGGGTCCGCGACACGCGGGACCTGTAGGCTGCGTTGAGCCGGCAACGTCTTGGTGAGCGCGGGCGCCGACGTTTGCACCGGCTGCACCAAGATTTCTCGCATGGTTGCGGGCCGATTGCGCCGCATCACGGGTGGCATGCGCGGGGCGCGCGACAGCACAGCGGGCGCCGCCGGTGGTGCGTTCTCGGCGGACACTGGCGTCACTTCCGGCACGCCGCCGAGCACGAAGCTCGAGGTCATGACGGGCAACCGGTTGAGCGTGCTCGCTTGCGCCGCCGGCGCCGACCAGAGCAGCGTCTTGCCGAGCAAGGCCAGGGAGAACACGAGGCTCGCAAACGCCGCGTAGTGGGCACGTCCACGCCAGGAGCCCTTCGGCTTTGCAGCCTTCAGGCCTGGCTGGAGCGCCCGCACCGTGCGTGAGTCGAACTGGGCGGCATGGTCGATATACTCGAGCGTCGGGTGTTCGACGGCGGTGCCGGCGCGTTCTGCGTGCAGAGGCTCGACGCCAGAGTACGAGCCTCTGCCGAACTCCGTTTCACGCAGCCACGTCGCGCGCAGCGAGTGCCCGCAGATGTCTTCGTCTACCCAGCGCGCACGCAGCCAGTGGGCCAGCGCGCGGCCCAGGTCCCGCATGCTGGCGTAGCGCTGATCGCGGTCCTTTTGCAGGCCCCGTTCGAGGATTGCCCAGAGCTCCGGGTCGGGCACACCGAGCTCCGTGATCGGCTTGACGGGTTTCTCGAGAATGTCCCGCAGCAGCGCCTGGTACGAGCTATCGGCAAACGGCGGTGAACCCGTCAAGCACTCGTACAGCACCACCGAGAACGCCCAGATGTCGGCGCGCTGATCGACGTCTTCAAGGCCGCGGGCCTGTTCCGGCGACATGTAGTCGGGGCTGCCGACGACCGCGCCCTGTCGCGTGATGCGCCGCGGCGTGGAGTCGGCCGCCTTGGCGATCCCGAAATCGACGACCTTGGGCTGCAGCCGATCGTCGAGCTGGGCGACGAAGATGTTTTCGGGCTTGAGGTCCCGGTGCACGACCCCCTTCGCGTGAGCCGTGGCGAGGGCCTCGGCCACGGGCAGGAGCATCTGCACCGCATAGGTGGCGGGCAAGCGTGGCCGCTGTTCCAGCACGCTGCGCAGGTCCTCGCCGCGCAGCAGCTCCATGACGATGTAGGGGTCGTTTCGCTGCGTGTGCCCGAGATCGTACACACTGACGATCGCGGGGTGCTCGATCCGCGCCGCCAGGCGCGCCTCGGCGACGAATCGCTCGGAAATGAACGAGGCATCGAGGTCGGGGCGAATCAGTTTGATCGCGACCTGCACGTCCAGGTCGCGGTTGCGCGCCACCCAAACCGCTCCCATGCCGCCCTGGCTGAGCGGGCGGACCAGCTCGTACTTGCCCGCGATGAGCTCGCCCGGCCGATACGAAAACGAGCGGCGCTTGCGCGCTACATTGGAGATATCGCGCTCTGGAACCACGTCAGCCGATGAAGGCACGTCCTCGTCATCGATCGAGCTTGGCTCGCCGGCCCCACATCCGGCCTCGTCGAGAAGCGCTTGAGCTGAAGAATGACGCGCACCCATGTGAACCTGCTGAGCTGTCCTTCGAAGACGTGAAAGGCAATGGCCGCTGCCGAGTTGAAGTCTGCGGAGTGCAGGGTGTGTGCCACCGGCTCGCGGCGCGCGCGCCGGTCGCGCCAAAACGGCTTACCCTTAAATTTCGCGTACAAGCAGCAAGTGCGAAGCGCGCGTCTCAGCACCCACCGCCGTGTCGATTCAGCGCTCTCGCGCGACGCCCGTGGCAATTCGCCGCGGGTGAAGGCACCGGCCATTGATTGTCCGAGCAGCAGCCGGCGGTGCTTGACCTCTGCTCAGCTGTTCAGATACGCCATGGACGTGATGCCCGACGCTGCTCTGCTGAGCCGGATGGACGCCGTGACCTGGCTGCTCGGCTTGCCGAGTGGCTCGGTCGATCTGCTGATCACCGATCCGCCCTACGAGTCTCTCGAAAAGCATCGGGCCATCGGCACGACCACGCGGCTCAAACACAGCAAGGCTTCGAGCAACGACTGGTTCACCGTGTTCCCGAACGCGCGCTTCCCGGAGCTGTTTCGAGAGGTCTATCGCGTGCTGAAGAAGAACTCGCACTTTTACTTGTTCTGTGACGCGGAGACGGCGTTCATCGCCAAACCAATCGCCGAGAGCTGCGGCTTCAAATTCTGGAAGCCGCTCATCTGGGACAAACAGAAGATCGGCATGGGGTATCACTACCGCTGCCGCTACGAGATGATTCTGTTCTTCGAGAAGGGCAAACGCCGCCTGAACGACCTGTCCATCCCGGACGTGATCGCGGCGCCGCGCATCGTGGGCGGCTACCCCACGGAAAAACCGGTGAGCCTGTCCGAAGTCCTCATCCGGCAAAGTAGCTCCGTCGGACAGCACGTCGTCGATCCGTTCATGGGCTCTGCCAGCGTGGGCGTCGCGGCGCTCCGGCTGAACCGCTCCTTCAGCGGTAACGACATCGCCGAAGCCAGCCACAACCTGGCCGCCACACGCCTCTCCCTGTCCGAGGGCGTGCAACAGGACCTGCTCGAGGCCGCCTCCGGCTCCTAGCCGGCTCTACGTCCGTAGCGACGGTTACTTGTACGGGTTTTGCGCGATGGCTTCGCGGGCGCCGGGTCGGATCTTGTAGATGTGCAGGTGCCGGAACTTCTTCACTTGGTCGTAGTGATCTCTGCGCAGCAGCTTGAACTCCGGAAAGTCCGGCACCGTCGGCTCGGTGTCCCCGCTCGTGACGATGAAGCGCGGCGGGTCGTTCATGATGTCCAGAATCACCTGCCGCGGGACGACCTTGTCGAAGCCGGCGCGGTCCAGGAGCCGCACGCTGATCAGATAGAAGTGGAATGCGTGTCGGCCGCCGACGGAGGTGGTGCGCGAAGCATAGTGAACGAAGCGCTCGGCGCTCTGCACCAAGATCGGCTCGTTCTCATACGCGCTGTCGTCGATATAGCGCGCAGCCAGATCGACCAGCGAATCCCAATCGCGATCCGGGATGCTCATGGAGAAGTTGCGCACGTACAGGTTGATGAATGGCCGGTACACCATCCACTGCAGGCGCGGATTCGTGTAGTCACCGCCCCAGAGTCTGAGGGGCTCCATACTGGGCCGCACCGTAATGGTCGAGGCATAGATGGCGAGCACCATCGCGAGCCCTTGCCGAAAGGGAGCGACCGCGCTCGCGCGCCACTCGCGCATGAAGCGCTCCAGCTGGAACACGAACACGAACAGCGCCGGCACGACCAAGAGCAGCGCCTGATAGATGTGCGTCTCGTCCGAGCGGGCGTACAGGCTGAACGAATGGAGCGTGCCGAGCAGGAAGATCGCGCCGGCTTGCGCGCGTCGTTTCGGCCATTCCGACCCGAAGCTGCGCTCACCGAAGCGCCGCTGCAGGACCAGCCACACGATGAACAGGGCGGTGAACAGCCAGTTGAGCTGCGGCCAGTAGTTCTCGTTGAAGCCGACGTAGAGCAGCTCTCTGCCGATGACAGGGAACGGATAGTGGTAGTGAATGCTGCTGAGGATCCCTGCCACCTCGCGCGCATACTGCTCCGCCCCCGAGACCCCGTAGTAGCCGAAGAGAATGAACAACGACAAGCCGACGGTCGAGCCGAAGTAGATGAGCCAGGCCTGCAAATGCCGGCGGATCGGCGTCGCCGCGGCGGGCTCCTTCAGCGCCGTGTACACGGCCCAACCCAGCCCCAGCATGAGCGGGCCTAACAGGTACACGAAGTACAGGAAATTGAAGTGCGCCCGAACGTACGCATAGAAGATGATTCCGTAGGCGACCGCGCCTGCGATGCGTATCGGCTTCATCAGCGGACGCAGCTTCTCGACACGCGGTGAGGCGGCCGCGTCATTGCTCTCACCCCACGGCAACCAGCAGAGCAGCACGAACAAACCCGCCGCGAACAGATACAGGCCGGTGTTCAGCTTGGTCCAGATGGTCAAGGTCGTGAACACACCGGCCACGAGCGGATTGGCCCACTGCCGACGAAAAGGCTGGGACAGAAGCACGTGCCATGCGGCGAGCACGAGCGGGACCACCGTCAGGAACGCGTAAGCCGTTTGCAGCGACTGCCACGCTTGGCCCAAGAGCACCATCAAGCCGAGTGCGCCGAGGATGCCGTAAAAGCGATTGGTGAGCCTCGTCACCGTTCGATACGCGAGGGCGACGCTGATCAGCTTGAGGACCACGATCCACAAGCGCACGCCCCAGACCTTCTGCCCCGCGAGCTGGTAAAATGAAACCGGGAATACCCAGTTGAACAAGCCGTACGCGTCGATCATGTCGTAGTGCGGCATCGCACCGAGCGACATTTGATGGATGTAATCGAGGATCAGACCGTCGTCGGTATTGTTCGGCGCAAGTCGCCAGTTCTGGCCCAGGTAGAAGGCCACCAGCGCGGTGACGATCGTCCAAACGCCGATGCGAATCGCCATCGCAGGAAACAGACGAGTAGGGCTAGCCATTCTACGTGACGGGCTCGCACCCGACGCACTCCAACTGCGTGCTGGATGTAAAGCCGCGCGACCCGAAGCAATCCATCACAGCAGTCCTACACTAACTTGCCGCGTCCGTGCAAAGGGCGACGAATCTCATGATGTGCGCACGCGAACCATGGGCGGTGCGCACGTCGCACCACTTTCAGCGAGCCCCGTCATCCCGCATCGCTCGCGCGCCGCGCTCGGCCAGAGCCCCGGCAGAGCCCACGCCGACCCTCGATGCGCGCATGGCGAGCCCGCCTCGGTGCTCGCGCAAATGCGGACCTCCGCCGAGGGCGCCGCGAGCGCAAATATCCGCTGCTGGTGCGCCGTCAGCCGATCCGCTCCACTTTCGCCGAGAGGCGCCGAAACCCTCGTTTTTGGCCACTTGGGGTCACTCTGCCGTCGTCAAAGTCATACAAGTCTGACAGAAGACCGTGTATGGACAGCGGGTCTCGGCCACGGGGTTGTCATTGAGCTCACCTTCCGCACCGCCAGCAACCGCACCGTCCAAACGCTCCTTTTATTGGTGGGCAAACATCGCCGGCTGGCTAGCGCTGGGCGCGTGGGTCGCTTGGTGGGGCTACAGCTTGTTCCACCACCAGCTCCTGGGCGCGAAATACACGTGGATTCACGTGCCCGTCTTCGGCGCAGATTTCTATTCTCAAAGCGATCTCGCGGCGCGGTTGACCGCCAAGGGCATCGACCCGTACGCCTCGCGCGGCCACCTCTTCCACTATCCGCCGCTCGTGATCTGGCTGTTCTCGTGGACCCCGCTGTTCACCGGGGAGGCTGCGCTCACCATCTGGATCCTGTTCTGCATGCTGCTCACCGTGGCGGGCACACTGGTGGCGCTGCAGGTGCGGCGCACGCTTGGCGCCGAAGCGATCCCGCCAAGCCTAGCGATCGCCGCGGTGCTCTTCAGCTTTCCGGTCGTCTTTCAGCTCGAGCGCGCTAACTTCGACTTGTGGACACTCGCGGCGATGCTGCTTGCGTTTCCGCTGTTCGCCAAACGCACGCCGCGGGCAGAGTTTCTCGCGGGCGTCCTGCTTGCGGTTGGACCGTGGGTGAAGCTGTACCCGGGGATCATGGGACTCGGCTTGCTCGCGACTCGGCGCTGGCGCGGCGTGGCCGGTTTCATCGTGGGCGCCGGATTGATCCTGCTGGCCGCGCCCACCGACACCATGAAGTCGTTCGAGACGCTGAAGATCGCCGTCGAACGCGTCAAGGGCGTCGCGGCGCTCGATGCTTACGTGCCCTGGTCGCATTCGCTGTCGGTGGGCTGGCTCAAGGTCGGGCAAATGCTCCAGAGCACGAACCTGGGCATCGCCATGTTGGCGGTTCCGGGCGATGCGGTCGCCGGTCTCTTCGTCGTGGGCTTGGGCGCGGTGGTAAGCTTTCAGGTGTTCCGAGCCGGCGGGACGGACACCGTGCTCTACCCGCTCTTACTGTGGCTGAACGCCTTGGGCTCCTGCGTGGGCGCCATCGCCAACGACTACAGCTTGATATTTTTGCCCATCGCCATCGTCGCCGTGACGAGCTGGCGGCGGGATCCGTGGTTCGTACGCGTTTCGATGATCCTGCTCGTGGTGTGGTGGCAGCCGTGGGACATCCACATTCCGGCGCTGCCATTCCTGCTGATCAAGGTACTGGGACTGATCGCCGTAGGCGTCAGCATCGTGCGGCGAGCGCGGGAGATGTGCCACTCCGCCGTCGAGGCTCCCGCAGACGCCGCGCGCAGCGGGGCGGCCATGCAAGAGGGCTCGCCAGCGGCGTCACTCGGCAGTCTGTAGAGAGAGCCCTGCGCGCCGCGCCGTGCAGAACCTCAGGCCGCGCGACGAGCCAGCGCGGCGCGCAAGCTGCGCTCGATGTGCGAGGCGATCACGACGAGCACGGCCCCGCCGGCGAATAGTCCGAGCGCGTACAGCGCGCGGACGCTCTGGTCCGAGGCGTACGGCGTGAAGCCCGCAATCTGCACCAGCTCATGGAGCAGCAGATGCCCGAGATAGATGCCCCAGGATCTGAGCCCACACCAGGTGAGGAAGTCGCGCACGAAACCGGGCAGTGGCGTCCAGCGAAAGAAGCCGAGAAGCGCGATCGACAATGGCACATCGACCAGATGCGCCACCGCCATTTCACGGACCGGACCGAGCTTGTCATGGGACTCGCGCGCGAACACCGCGACGAAAACGCCCAGCACGGTCAACGCGGCGGCGAGCAGCGTCGCGCGCACACTCACGCGGCCGCGCCAGAGCCGCGCCACGAAAATGCCGGCCACGACGTCCCAGAGCACGCGCGGAAAGAAGATCCACTGATAGTACCAGCCGGGCCACGGGACGTTGTCTCCGAGCAGCGCTTTGCCGGCCACGACGATCTGAAGCAGAAACCAGCAGCTCGCGAACGTGGCCGCGGCCGCCCCGAGCAGGCAGAGCGTCGGATGGACGAGCCGTGTCACGCGCCGCAGCAGCGGAAACAAAAGCACGTACTGTAGAATGATGGCCACGAACCAGCTCGTGCCGATCCACGGCGCGTAGCTCAAGAAGCTGAGCAGCGCCTGCGGGACACCGAGCGTCAGGTCGCCGGGAGGAGGCCGCCACGTGGCGACGACGAGCCACCAGATCGCCGTCATCGCCCAGTAGCCCGGCACGATGCGCAGCAGGCGCCCGCTGTACCAGGCGCGGTCCGGCGGTGCGTCGCGCTTGCTCTGTTCTCGATCCCACCAGAGCTCCGAGGAAATGCCGAACAACACCAGGAACACGTGCACGGCGCGGTTGATCACCTGCAGAAAGAACAGCGAGTCCGAATACAGCTTCGCGTGAATACAAATCACCGCGAGGATGGCGAAACCTTTCAGCCAATCCAGTTCCGGAAGGTGTCCGCGAGAATGCTTCATGCTTCAAGCGAGGCGGTGTAAGGAGTCGGCCTCTACTGCCAACCTGCCCGCACCAGTACTGCTAACGCTCGTACCTCGGAGCCGTGCTTTGAGCAATTCACCTGAATCTTCCGCCAGCGCTGGCACGTCGCGAGCCGCATCCGTGCGACGCTACGCGAGCTGGCTGAGCGCCGCGGCCCTGGCGGTGTGGGCGGTCTGGTGGTGGATCGGCTTGGAGGAACTGAATCTGTGGGGCTGCGCCGAGACGTGGATCCGACACCCCTTCTTCGGCGCGGATTTCACGACCCAGAGCGACTACGCCGCGCGGGCCTGGACGGGCGGCGTGGATCCGTACACCTTCCGCGATCACCTCTTTCACTATCCGCCGATCGTGATCCGCCTGTTCCTGTGGACACCGCTCTTTCCAAACTCCACAGCGCTCCGCATCTGGATCGTCGTGCTCACGGTGCTGATCGTGCTCGGCACGCTCGCGGCCGTCCGGGTGCGCCGCGAGCTCGGGCTCGGACGCTTGCCGGTGCTCGTCGCGGTGGCTCTGGTGCTGTTCAGCTTCCCGGCGATCTTCACTCTGGAGCGCTCGAACTTCGATCTGATCACGCTGGGCGTGCTGCTAATTACCCTGCCGCTGTTTCGGAGCAAGAGCCCGCGCGCCGAGTTCATCGCCGGCGTCATCCTTGCCATCGGACCTTGGGTCAAGCTCTATCCGGGCATCATGGCGCTCGGCCTCATCGCCCTACGTCGCTGGCGCGCTACGGCCGGCTTCGCGGTAGCGGGAACTGCGATCGGTCTGGCGGCACCGGCGGAAACGTTGCGCTCCTTCGAAGCGCTGCGCGTGGCGGTTGAGCGCGTCAAGAACGCCTCCAAGATCGATCCGCTGCCCACGTGGTCCCATTCTCTCTCGATCGCGTGGCAAAATCTGGGACAGGCGCTGTCGGACACGCCGCTCGGAAAGCCACTGAAGGCCGTTTCCGGCGACGCCGCTGCGATGGCGCTGGTGCTGCTGATCGCGGGCTGGGTCTGCCTGCGCGTGTATCGCGCGCGCGGCTCGGAAGGCGTCATCTATCCGCTGCTGCTTTGGCTCAATGCCTTGGGCTCGTGCGTCGGGGCAATCGCGAACGACTACAGCCTCATGTTCCTGCCGCTCGCCATCATCGCCGTGTTCAGCCTGCGGGATCCGTGGTTCGTCCGTGCCTCGATGGCGCTGCTGCTCGTCTGGTGGCAGCCCATCGAGCTGCCCATTCACCCGGTGCCGCTGCTGATCATCAAGCTCTTGGCGCTGATCGCGGTGGGTGTGTGTTTGGTGCGGCGCGCCGAGGAGCTGTCCGCGCGCGCGGCCGGCCGTGCGACGCCGGGACAAAAGAGCCCGGCGCATGCGGGCGACACTCAGGGTGACGGCGCGGAGGCAGCGCCTTTGCGCGCCTGAGCGCTGGCCGCGCCCTTACCCGCGTCTGCTGCGGCGTTTGCAGCTCCTGCATCGGCAGCGGTGGCTTCGCTTGCCGCACCAGCGTCCGCCGCGGAGGGTGCGCTGCCGTCTGCCTCCGCAGCCCCGCTGGCGGGAGGAGGTGCCATGGCGCCGCCCATACGCTGCATCACGCGAGAGTAAAACACCAACATGGCGCGACTGACGCGCGGGGCGTAGGCGCGGAGGTCACGCTCGAGGATGGCTTCGTGCAATGGCGGCCACGCCTTCATGATGACGGCGGGCGACGCGGGCTTGAAATCGGGCTTGCACGCCTCGAACTCCTGATTCGCGAAGCTCGGGCAATAGGCAGCGCGGCAGCCTTCCAGCACCTTCGCCATCTGCTGGGATGGATCGAGGTTCGCCGCGTCCTGATACGCTTGCCGACAGCCCTGCTCCGTATAGATACCGGCGCACTCACCGTAATAAGTCTTCATCGATTGGCGCGTTTCAGTCTGCAGGACCGCGCGCTCGATACCCCGCTCGCACCGCTCGATCGCGGTGGCGTCGATCTTCGCGCCTTCCGGCTGCTCGCGTTTGCAAGCTGCGAATACGCCAAGCCCAACGCTCAAAACCAACGAACCAGCAACAATTGATCGGAAGCTCATGATGACCGGGGCCTTTTAGCATGGGTCCTGCGATGGCCCCAAAGCCCAAAACCCGCCCTCGCCCGATGCTATTGACCGGCTACAGCGCCGAACAGCCAAGCTGTTCGGTGCTCTAGCCTTCTTTTCCATCGGGGCGGCACGCGCCGCCCCGCCCCGCTGAAGTGAATTCAGCGGGGCCCCACCCCACGCGGCACCGAGCGCGTCCGTGTTCGTGGGTTTCGTCGAGTTCCCAAGCCGTTTATCGCTCTAGGCCCGACAAGAGCGTCACCAGCCTTCGTTGCGCAATATTTCGTTGCGGGTGCAGGCGTCTGCGCTGCCGTGATCGCAAGCGCTCTGGAGCAGCCTGCGGGCCTCGCCGTAGTCACCTGCAGCTGCCTTCATGCGCCCCTGCGCCATCAAAGTGAGTGGGGCACTCGGGTTCAGGTCCGACAAGTGCTCGGCGACCTGCCCGGCTTCGTCGACCTTGCCGTTCGCCAAGAACCACTGCATTTTGCCGTACGCACAATCGGCATTGTTCGGGTCGGCTTGCACGCATTGGTCGACGACGAGCGCCATGTGCTCGAGCTGGGGCGTCATCGCTGGGGACAACTTGGTCACCCGGGCGCACATGGGATTGGACGAATTGAGCTCGACGCAGCGCCTGGCCAGCTCGCGCGCTTCCTCGTGGTTCTCATCGACCAAAACCTTGGTAGCCAGCTGGGCGAGGGCTTGCTCGTTGTTCGGATCCGCCTGCAATACGTCTCGCAAGAGCTCGCGGGAGCGCTTCGGATCGCTGTTCTCGACGCGCCGCGCCAGGCTCAGTTTCTCGACTACGCCCTCACCGACGGAAGCGGCGCGTTGAGGCTGCACCGTCCTCACCGGCGCCACATGTGCCCGACGCGTTATCGGTGCTCGAACGGGCAGCACTTGGCGCGTCGGCGGCGCGGTCGTCTCCGCTACGGAAACGGTTTCCGGCTTGAGCGTGCTCGCGGGTTTGGAGTCGTCGCTGAGGATGACGGCGATCAGACACGCCGCCGGTACCACGACGAGGCCTCCAATCGCGATCATCACAGCCTTTCTGGAGGGCTCAGACGCAATCATGCCTGCTTTTGCGCTGAGCATGACACCAAGCGGTACCCCTCACAACCGCTTCTTAGAAGATAGTTCTTCGAAGACAAAGCGGCGGATACGGTGTGCATCCGCGAGCGTTGCGGCGGGCGAGCGGAAGCGAGTAATGTGCGGGCCCGCGCCTCCCCCACAGCCTACAACTGGCACGACGCGAGCCGCGCGCAGAGTCCGGTCTAGCGTTTCGAAGTTCACGGTGGTCCTTGTGCCGAAGCGAGCATTAGTTACCGGAATCACTGGGCAAGACGGCTTCTATCTCGCCCAGCTGCTCCTTGAGCAGGGCTACGAGGTCCACGGCTTGGTGCGACGCGTCGCGCTCGAAGCCCCGCAGCAGCGGTTCTCGCGTTTGACGTCCATTCTACCGAACGTGGAGCTGCACTCGGCCACGCTGGAAAGCTACGCGAGCCTTTTTGCCGTCATCGAAAAGTTGAAGCCAGACGAGCTGTACCATTTGGGGGCTCAAAGTTTCGTTGGCTACTCGTTCCAAGACGCGTTCTCGACGCTCGACACGAACATCAACGGGACTTTGTACTTGCTCGAAGCACTCAAGCAGACGAGCCCCAAGACGCGCTTTTACTTCGCGGCCACGAGCGAGATGTTCGGCTTGGCCAAAGAAACGCCGCAACACGAAGAGACTTCGTTTCACCCGCGCTCGCCCTATGGCGTCTCGAAGGTGGCCGGCTACCACCTGATGCGCAACTACCGCGAAGCGTACGGCCTCTTCACGTGCGGCGGCATCCTCTTCAACCACGAATCCCCCTACCGTGGCTTCGAGTTCGTCACCCGCAAGATCACGTCGTCGGTCGCGCGCATCAAGGCCGGCCGAGCCAAGACCCTGAAGCTCGGCAACCTCGACGCAAAGCGCGACTGGGGCTTCGCCGGTGACTACGTACGCGCTATGTGGCTCATGCTCCAGCAAGACGAGCCCGATGACTATGTGGTCGCGACCAACGAGACACATTCGGTGCGCGAGTTCGTGGAGCTCGCGTTCCGGCACGCGGGTCTCGATTGGCAGGACCATGTCGTCCTGGACGAGCGCTTTTTGCGCCCGTCCGAGGTCGCGTTGCTTCAGGGAAACTACGGAAAGGCGCGCCGCAAGCTCGGCTGGAGCCCCGTGGTCCACTTCGAGCAGCTCGTCGCGATGATGGTTGACGCCGACATCGAGAACCTCGCAAAGGGCCGTCTGGGCTAACGAAGCCGACGCGAGCCACACGTCAACTCATGCCAGCAGCCGAAGATCAGATCACCGCGGAAGCTCCCAGCGCGCCTGCTGCGGACACCACACCTGCTGCGGACACCACACCTGCTGCGAACACCGCGCCTGACTCGAAGTCGGCCACGCAGGGGTGGACTGTCCGGCAGCTCGCTTTCGCTCTCTTCATCGCGCTGCTCACGATCTACCACTTCAACGGGACGGTTATGGAGGAGGGGGATCCCGTCCCGAACCTCAAACTGCCGGTCACGCTACTGAAGCGCGGCGAGCTCACGTTCGCTCCGGAAGACTTTCCGGAGATGTTCGAGTTCAAGAGCTCTCCACCGCTCGCGGAGATGGATGCCTATCCGGTTCAGCGCTGGAGCGACGTGCTCGATGACAAGACCATGGAGGAGTGGCGCGCTTCCGGTGCTCTGCGCCTGAACGGACCGCGCTACCACCTGCTGGAATCCCAGGTTCGACGTACGTACGTCAGTACGTTCGGGCCGATCCCGGGCATCACCTTCGTACCCCTGACAGCGGTGCTGCGCTGGATCAGGCCCGGCTACGACCAAGACTACCTGCTGCAAATCGCAGCTGGAAAGCTGCATGGCTCGCTGCTCACGGCAGGGACCGCGGTGCTCCTGTTCTTGACCGCGCTTCACTACCTCAAGGATCGCTGGAAAGCGTTGATCTTGGCCGCGGTGTTCGGCGTCGCCACCTGCGCGTGGTCGGTTCAGAGCCAAAACGTTTGGCAGCAGACGGTCAGCACGTTCTTCCTTTCGGTCGGCATCTTCTGCTTCGTGCGCTATCCAGAGCGTGCCTGGCCGCAGGTTCTCGCCGGCTTCGCCCTCGGTACCGCCACCGCCTGTCGACACACCGGCGCGCTCCTGCTCGTCTGCGTGTTCGCGTACATGGTCATCTATCACCGCAGGTCGGCGCTGTTCATGGCGCTCGGCGCGGTGCCCGTGCCGGTCGCGATCGCAGTTTACAACTGGTACTTCTTCGGCAGCCCGTTCTCGTTCGGGCAGGAGCTCGTCGGGCACGAAACTGCGCTCGAGAAGACCGGTTCACCCGATCTCTGGCAAACGCCTTTCTTCAGGGGTGCCGCGGGCCTCTTGTTCAGCCCGTCGCGCGGCCTGTTGGTGTTTTCGCCGTTCTTCGTGCTGGTGCCCTTCGGGCTCTACAAAATCTTCCGTGATCCGCAGTACCGCGCGCTCCGGCCAGTCTGCGTCGGCTCGCTCGCGATCATGGTGCTGCAGTGCAAGTGGTTCGACTGGTGGGGAGGGTGGACGTACGGATATCGGCCGTGGCTCGACGCCGTGCCGGTCTTGATGCTGTGCCTGGTTCCCATGTTCGGCTGGGTAACGACGGGACGCGTTCGTCCGGCAGTGCTCGGCGTGGCCGTCGCGTGGGCGACCTTCGTGCAATTCGTCGGCGCGTTCACGTACGACAAGTTCTGGAACGAACGCACGCTTTACATGGTGCAGCTCCCAGGCAACCCGCAATCCCAGTCCTACCTCGATCCGGACGACGCCGAGGCGGTCGCTCACGACTCGAACGGCACGTACCTGGGCCCCACGAAATGTAACATCGACGTCATTCACTGCCGCTACCGTCTCTGGTCGCTGAGCGACAACATCATCGGTTACTACTTGAAGCACTTCAACGTCGCGCGCGCGCACAGAATTCGAGCCAGATGGCTAACTCTGCTGCGCCAGCCTTGAAACCCGCGCAGCTGTTCTGGCTCGCGGTCGCCGCGTCGATCGTGATCGGTGTGTGGATGCGCTTGCCTGCGTTGCAAGCCGGTTTTCACACCGATGACGCCGTGCAGGTCGCCATGCTGCGCGACGAGTTCGGCGCGGAGCGCTCGATGTTCGATCTATTTCGCTTCGCGGACGGCGAACGCGACGGTCTGAAGCTGATCGAGACGGGTTACCACCCCTGGTGGTCGCAGCCGAACCTGCGCATCGCCATGTTCCGTCCGCTGGCGAGCGCCCTGATCGCGTTCGACTACCACGCGTTCGGCTCGAACCCCGTGCTACCGCATGCGCATTCGTTCTTGTGGTGGATCGCGATGGTGCTGGCGGGGGCGCTGGTCCTCTCCCGCACGCTCCCGCTGCCGTCCGCCGCGCTCGCGGTGTTCCTGTTTTGCATTCACTCTTCGCACAGCGTGCCCGTCGCCTGGCTCGCGAACCGCAGCACGCTGGTCGCGACCACGTTCGGGCTGCTCGGCTTGTGGTTTCATCTGCGCTTCCGACAAGACGGCAAGCGCGACGCGCGCCTGCTCACGCTCGCCGCGTTCTGTCTGGCGCTGCTCGGCGGTGAGTACGGCCTACCGGTGCTCGCCTACGTGTTCGCGCTCGAGCTCCTGGACGACAAGCGCACATGGGGCGAGCGCGTGCACGCGCTCTGGCCCGCGCTCGTCCCGCTGGCCACCGTGGCGGTGCTGCGCCCGCTGCTCGGCTTCGGGATCCGCGGCTCGGGCTA
Source organism: Polyangiaceae bacterium (assembly GCA_036520475.1). GTDB lineage: Bacteria > Myxococcota_A > Polyangia > Polyangiales > Polyangiaceae > DATDJP01. Next base: position 58,294 of record DATDJP010000257.1, read on the forward strand.
CTACGTGAGCCCCCTCGAGAGTCCGAGGGCGTACGTGCAGGGCGCGCTCGAGCGCATCCCGGCGCTGGTCGGCGATCTCGTCTTTCAGATCAACTCGCTGTACTGGATGTTCGGGTCGCCCTGGTTCGACGACCTCGAGACCTCACAGAAGTATCAGACGTATGCCGGCATCGCCGCCATTGGCGCGCTGCTCCTGGGCGTGCACCTCGCCGCGCGGCTGCGCGGTGGTGACATTCATCAGCTGCGCTGGCTCGGGCTGGGCGCGCTGCTCGCGGTCATACCCGGCTCGACCGCCCTCCCCGAGAACCGCGTGCTGGTGGCGAGCTCGTTCGGCGCAGCCGCCGTAGCAGGGTCGCTGATGATGGGTTCCCTGAGCAGCGCGTTTCGATTCATTCGCGAGCGCCGCTTCGTACTTGCGTCGCTGCTCGTGCTCCTGATTCTACCGATCGCCTACGCGCACGGATACATCGCCCGTTGGCGCGCCATCGAGCATCTTCGCGGGTTCATGGGCGCTGCCGCCGTGCAACGCCACTGGGCGGCCACCGCGCAGATCCCCGACGAGGGTGCGCGCGATCGGCGCGTCATCATCGTCACCGGCGCGGACTTCACGACCATCGCCAACTTGCCATGGGTCAGGAGCCTGCTCGGCCGCCCGCTCGTCAAATCGTACTGGCGCTTGAGCGGCGCCGTGCAGGTGCACGAAATCCAGCGAATCGCTCCGAATGCCATCGAGCTGCAGGTGCTGTCCAACGAGCTCGAGGACAGCATGGCGGGCTCGCTCTATCGCTCCGCGAAGCTCGGTTTCAGCCCAGGCGACTCGTTCAGCATGCCGGGCATGCGCGTCGAAGTGCTCGGCGTGGACGACGCCACGCTCACACCATGGTCGACGCGCATCACCTTCGCGCACTCACTCGACGATCCGCGGTACCTGTTCCTGCACTCGATGCCGGAAGGTTTGCGGTCCTTCAAGATGCCGCGTATCGGCGAAAAGCTGCGTCTGCCGGCACCCGGCCCGCCGCACTTCTAGCGAAGCGCGAACAGAGCTCGGGCGCGGAATCCGGGCCCTCAGAGGAAAGAAAGGCCGCCGGTGCCGGCTTTGCCGCCGGTTCCACCAGTGCCGGCTTTGCCGCCGGTGCCACCAGCGCCGGCTTTACCACCGGTTCCGCCAGTGCCGGCTTTGCCACCGGTTCCGCCAGTGCCGGCTTTGCCACCGGTGCCACCAGTGCCGGCTTTGCCACCGGTTCCACCCGTGCCCGCCTGGCCGCCGGTGCCGGCTTTACCACCGGTTCCACCCGTGCCCGCCTGGCCGCCGGTGCCGGCCTGGCCGCCCGCTCCGGACGTCCCACCCGTACCGGCCTCGCCGCCCGAGCCGCTCGCACCGGAGGTCCCTGCCCCGCCGTCCGCGCCTGCGAACCCGCCACTTCCGGCTGTCCCGCCGGCGCCCGACTTGCCCCCGCTGCCGCTCGAGCCACCTCGACCGCCGCGGCCCGCCGCGCCGGCCCTGCCGCCCGAGCCTCCGTCATCGTCGTCGCCGCATCCCGTCACGGCCACGTGCGCCGTGCACAGCAGGGCAATCACGAAGCTAGGTGTAAGAATGGACCTCATGCTCTCGCCTCCGTCCAGCAGTACTAAGTATTTCTAGCCAAACTACCGTTGCTTCGCGGCGCATTGACGGCCGTTTCCGCGAAAGTATCATGGCCGCTTGCGGCTGATAAACTGGTAGGCATTGGGTCGTTCTCTGGCAAGGCATCGAATCGGAGTCGTTTTCATGCTTTGAGAGCCTCCAACGCTCCGAAGTCTCACGAAGTCACACCGTCCCACGCCCTCGAGCGAGCAGATCCACCATCACCCAAAGCAGCTACGACGCAGCCCGACTCGCTTCTCGCAAGACTCTCGACGTCGGCTTCCGTCGCTACTGACTGCAGCAACACGCGACTTTGGCTATGCAAAAAATATTAGTGTTTTTCCCCACGTATAACGAGGCCGGCAACGTCGCACTGCTGATTCAAGCCATCCGCGAGCATTTGCCCGGCGCGCACATCCTGGTCGTCGACGACGCGTCGCCAGACGGCACGGGCGACATCCTGGATCAGCTCGCGCTCGAGCTGCGGGAGCTGAAGGTGATTCACCGTCCCGGCAAGCTGGGGCTCGGCTCGGCGCACAAGCTGGCGATGCTGCACGCGCGCGACAACGGCTACGACATCCTGATCACGATGGACGCGGATTTTTCCCACCCCCCGCGCTACCTGCCGACTCTCGTCGAAAACTTGGCGGAGGCAGAGTACGTCACGGGCTCGCGCTACGTGAGCGGCGGCAAGTGCGACTACGGCTTTGGTCGCACCCTGATCAGCCGCACGGCGAACTTTTTTGCGAAGGCCGCGCTCGGCTTGAAGCTCGAGGAGAACACGACCCTCTACCGCGGATTTCGCGCGAGCCTCCTGAAGCGCATGGACATCGACGCGATCAAGTCCGAGGGCTACTCGTTCGCCGTCGAATCCGTCTCTCAGATCGCGCAGCTCACCGATCGGATGCGTGAGTTCCCGATCCACTTCGAGCACCGCGCGGCGGGTGCCTCGAAGATCTCGAAAGCAGAGATCTACAAGGCCATGTTGACGATTCAGCGCCTCGGCATGCGCCGCTTGATTCCGTTCGGCTCGCGTAAGGGCCCCACGCGCAACATGCGCGAGCACGAGCCGGTCGTCTGCGTCTCTTGCCAGAGCACCCATCACATCGAGCTGTATCCCGCGCGCCGCGGCGACAAATCCGCCGTGCAGGACATCTCGCCTTACAGCTGTGCCACGCACTCCACGCGCACGCACTCCGAGATCCTGAAGTGCTTGAACTGCGGGCTCATCTTCATGAAGCCCGAGCTCAGCGCCAAAGATCTCGTGCAGGAGTATGCCGACGCGGTCGATCCGGTTTATCGCGACAATCTCCAGGCCCGCGTCACGACCTTCCGCTACAACCTGGCGCAGGTCCGGCGCTACTTCTCCCCTGGCGATCGCGTGCTCGAGATCGGCAGTTATTGCGGCGCATTCTTGAAGGTCGCCCGCGAAGAAGGCATCGACATCATGGGCGTCGAGCCGTCGGGATGGGCGGTCGACGTCTCGGCCGGCGTGAGCGATGCCCCGGTGATCCGCGGCACGACCGCGGACATACCGGCAAACCTGGGTAAGTTCAACGTCGCCGTCGCGTGGGACGTACTCGAGCATTTTGCCGACCCTGTCGCCGAGCTGAACCGCATCAACGGCCTGCTCGCCGAAGACGGCAAGTTGCTGTTTTCGACGTTGATGATCGACAACTGGTTCCCGAAAGCCACCGGCAAACACTGGCCGTGGCTGATGGACATGCACCTGTTCTATTTCACCGAGGAGTCGATCCGAAACATCTTGAAGCAGACGGGCTTCGAGATCATCGACGATCGAAAATACTGTCACATCGTGACGCTCGAATACCTGCTCTCGAAGGTCGGCACGCTCGGCGTCCCCGGCGCGCAGCAGGTGGCTGAAGGGCTATCCCGCTTCGAAGTTTCGAAGACCGAGATCCCGTTCCGCTTCGGCGACATCAAGCTGTTCGTCTGCCGCAAGACCGGTGACACGGCACGCCAGGGCGTCAAGCGCACCGGCGGCGCTCTCGCTGGCAAACGCAACGGCGCCCCGCCCGCGCTCGCCACCAGCGTCCGCAAAGCCATCTAAACGCCGGCTTTACGGCAGAGCGCGACGCGAATCGCGAAAGCCGCAGGCGAGGTCAGCCAGCCGTCAGTGGCTTTTGGCCGATGATGCGCTGGTTGGACGTCTGGTAGCCGAGCTTGCTGCGCGCGGTATCCAGGACCACGAACATGCCGAGCAAGAGCGGGTTCTTGTAGTGAAAGAACTTCACGAACCAGCTGGGGTAGCGCTTGTCCAAGAAGTAGTTGTGCAGCGAGATCGTCCACGCCGATGTGCTGATTAGCTGATCGGAGCGGATGATCTGGAAGCCCTGTCGCTCGAGCATGCTCGACAGCGTGTCCTTCGAGAACAGGTTCCAGTGCCGGGGGAAGTGGTAGTGCCCCCACCACCGGCCGCGGAACAACTTGTAGTCGAGGCCGGCCAGGTTGGGCGTCTCGACGATGAACAGGCCCTCGGGCTTGAGCAGCTGAAAGACGCGCGCCGCAATGCGCACCGGGTCGTCCACGTGCTCGATGAGCTGCTGCATCACGATGGCGTCGAAGCTGTTGTCTTCGCCGGTGAGATCTTCGACGCGTTTTGCGTGAGCGGTGAAGCCGCGCGCGCGACAGCGCTCGACGGCCGCCTCGTCGAAATCGACTCCGACGAGCTCCCAGTCCCTGGGGCCATGGGCGCGGAGCACCTCGAGGAAGCGCCCGTCGCCGCAGCCGATGTCCAGGATGCGCTTCTTGCCGGGACCCAGCGAGTCCCGATAGAGCTTGACCTTGCTGCCCTCCCACACGCGCTGCATGCGCGCCACGACACCTTGGGTGCCGGACAGCGTGTAGTAGTTGGACGGGTAGATCGTGCCCAGATCCTCGTGGCTCGGACGAGGGTTCAGGTAGATGTGCCCGCAGCGGCGGCAACTGACGAAGCGGAACGGATTCGAGACCGTGTTGTACTCGAAGTCGAAGCCGGTCGAACACGTCTCCGAATCCGCAGCGCCGCACAGGGCGCAGGGCGTCTCAACCAGCGCGAGTGCTGGCGCGTTCGCTCCGTATGGGTTCGTATCGGTCGATGAAGACAGAGTGCTCGATTGGGACACCATGGCTCTTGAAATAGCTCAACTTGTTTCTGTAAACGGAGCGGTAACGGTGCCAGGGCACCGGCGGCCAGAGGTGATGCACCGCGTGGTAGTTGTGGCCGAGCACGAACGGCGTGAACCAGTCGACGTCGATCACGCGCGTGCCGCGGAAGCGGTCGGGCGGCAGCCCCACGTGCGGCAGGTAGTTCACATACCAGTCCATGATCACCTTCGCGATCACCACCGGCACGAACCAGAGCAGCAGCGCTTCCAGGAGCACTCCCTGCCAGAGCGCGACCACGTGCAAGCCGGCGATCACCGCGAGGCCCGTCATGTCCGAGATGCGCTGCGCCCGAGTACGCGGATCTTGCTTGAGTAGCTTCTTGGCGTAGGCCATTGCGCGCGGATAGCGGAGCGCGATCGTGATGAAGCGACCGTCCTTGTACGCGTAGTTCGGATCGTCGACGTGGTTCAGCTTCGCGTGGTGCTCGAGGTGCACCCACCGCTGCATGAAGTACGGGGTCATGTAAGGAAACATCCCCACCACACCGACCACGTCGTTGATCCATGCTTTGCGCGAGACGGTGCCGTGAATGGCTTCATGCCAAATGGTGAACGCGAGGTGAATCGCGAGCGTCCCGATCGCGACGTGCACGAGCAGCGGCAAGCGCCAGTAAACGTAGAGCGCGATGTTGCCAAGGAACAACACGTACATCGCGAGCAAGAGCGCCAGCGTGAGCCAATCCGTCCGGCTGCGACGGGCAGCGCGAGCGTTCACGGGCGCGGCTTGTGCACTTTGGAGTTCGTCCACGCCGCTGAATATACGCGCATAGAATGACGCGCGCTAGGCGGTGGAAAGTCGCGGAAACTTACAGGACAGGCGCTCTTTGGCGCAGCGATTTCGCGGCGAACAGCGTGGACTAAAACGCGTAGAACGCGTATCAACATGCGCTCCGATGACCTCTCGCACGAGTGGCGGAATTGGCAGACGCACCGGATTTAGGTTCCGGCGGGGCGACCCGTGGGGGTTCAAGTCCCTCCTCGTGCACTAACGCAGGCGTGACGTCGTTCGACTCCATGAGGAGACGCCGCTCACCGACGTGACCAGTATTTCGGGCGTCGCTTCAAATGTGCAACCGCGACGATTTCGATCGGTGGTCTAGCGCGCAGCCAGTCGTTTCTCGAGGCGAGCGAAACCTGCAGACGCCTGTCGGCCCGAGAACCCGGCGCCTCTGAGCGAGCTGGCAGGCCTTTCCCCATCAATGAGCGGCGCGCGTCTGCCGGAGGCTGCGAACCCCAACGCGCCCCTCGGGTGTTGTCCTGCTCGGCTTCAGAATGAGCAGGTAGCGCGCCCCGGGCGCTCCAGACACGAGAATGGTTGATACTCACAACCGTCGTTATAGGTTGCGCAACGGCCGGTGGCGCACGAGTCCGGGCGACACGTGCTGGCGACGCACGTTCCAACCGGGTCTCCGCACAAACACACCTCGCCTTTGCCGCACTCCGAGTCTTTGCGGCAGCCGTAGGAGCAAAAACATGTCGGAGCGCCGTCCTTTCGATCGCAGTAACCGTTCGGCTTCTTCCCGCATTCGGCGTCGGTGTGGCATGTGTCTTTGATCTGCTTGGCTTGCCCTTTGCATTTCACGGCGCGGGGCAGGGAGGACGGGCACTCGCGGACCGCGTTGCGGTAAACGAGGCCCTCCTCCGTCTTCATGAAACCGGTTTCCTTTCCGAACACCAGCAATGGGGTCCCGACGGGCAGAGCGGGCGCGGGTGCGGACAGGCTCGGCGCTGCGCTGCCGGTGCGTGGCAGCGGCCCTTGAACGCTGCCAGACGGTGCACCCTTGCTGGCCCCCGCCGTGTGGCCGCGGTCGCACCCGCACAGGAGCGAAGCGATGAATGGGAGAAGCCCGGCCGCACACCGCAAGCGCCGATCGAGATAGCGCGTAACTGAACCTGTCACGTGTTGCCCTGTAACGCCCTGATGACTCGAGCGTATTGGTTGATTTAGAACGCCGGACCCGGCCAGTAGCCCGCGATCGACCGCAAACAGGAAAGTGTGTTCGGCAGTGCCGCGAGGCGCGGTCAGTCACATCGAGAGAGCGGGGCGCGACTACTTCATCATCTGGGCGCTCCAGCGGATTTGCGGATCTCGCCCGCCAGAGAAATAGTCGAAGTGCTTATCATTCCAGGTGACAACGTCGGCGATCGCGTTCTCGTCGAAGCGGCCCACGAGCTTACCGGCCAGTCCGTCATGGGTGGCGCGCAGCAGCGTCCAGCCTCCGCGACCGCCCGAGGCGAAGGCCCAGGCGCCGCCGATTGGGCCCGCGAGGTCGGAGATCCCATCGCCGTTGAAGTCGGCCACGACGAAGGCGCTCAGCGAGGGCCCGGCAGGTGCGCTCCAGAATGCGAAACTCTGGCCGACGCCCGCGACAATCATCCACGCCCCCTGGGAGCTGGCCAGCACGTCCGTGCGCTGGTCGCCCGTGAAGTCTCCGAACTTCAGCGAAGGCGCGCGCTGCGTGGAGGTCGCGAAGTGCTGCCAAACCAGCCCCGCCGGCGCGAACAGCCACTCGCTGCCGGTCGTCGCAAACAGATCCGAGAGGCCGTCCGCGTCGAAATCACCGACCGCCAGATCTTCGACGCTCAGGCTCGTGGTGTTGAGTGTGTGCCACGCCGAGCTGCCGGCCCAGGAAATGTCGATGCGCGTGCCATGCAGCGCGACGACGTCGGTCCTCCGGTCACCATCGAAGTCGCCGAAGCGAAGCGCGCGCGCGTGCTCGGGCATGCGATTGAGGAACCGCCACTCGTTTTTACCGCCGGACGAAAAATACCAACTTGCTCCGGTTCCGACGAACACGTCTTCCGTGCCATCGCCGTCGAAATCGCCCACCGCCAGCTCCGACATCGGATCCGGCGCGTCGAACTCGTTTGGCCAGTACACGACGCGGCTGTCGTCTTCGCTCATGCTGGAGACAGCGAGCACCATCGCGCGTTTTACGACGTTGTCGTGAAACGAGACGAATCGGCAGGGCGTGCCCCGCACCTTGAGACTCTCCTCTTCCGTCTCCAGGATGGTGTTGTGCGCGATATCGAAGTAGTCGCCGGCTATCCCGCCATACCAGTGGGTCGGATGCAGCCGGCCGTGAACGTCGAAGCGGTGACCGCCACCGCTCGCACTCAGAGAGAGGTTGTCGTACGCCACGTAGCCCGAGTTGCCGCGTCCGTCGCAGGCAACGTCATGATGATCGTTTTCGTACATCACGTTGGCGCGTGCCTCGGCGAACGCGCCCGATCCGGTCACGACGCCATAGATGTCGTTGTGATGCAGGAAGTTCCCGATCGCGCGCACCGATGGATTGCCATAGGCAGGAACTTGGCCAGGCCCGGGGCAAACCAGAGAATACGTCTCGTCCCCTCCCCTCACGTCGATGGCCGATCCGGTGAAGTAACCGACGTCGAGATGATCGAGGAGGATCCCGGCACCAGGCGGCTGGCCGTAGACCTCGATGCCGCTGACTCCAGTCTTCCCGTCCGTCACGTCCGCGGCGCCCCGCAGCCGAAGGCCGGTCACTCGGACGTTGGGCTGCATGATCAGGAATGCGGATTTTACGTTGTTGCCACGCGAGACGATCTGCGCCCCCCAGTTCATACCTTTGCGGTAACCGCGCAGAGTGACGCCGGCGGGGATCTCTACCGGCGCAGTGATCGAGAGGTTCAGCGGCCAGCGCTCGTCGACCTCGACGACGGTGCCCCAGCCTCGGCCGATCGCCCAGAGCAGCGACGGCGTGTCGGAGACCTGGATGAAGCCGCTGGTGGGTCGAGCAGCGCTGCCGTCTTCGGCTCGAAATCGGAAGTATTCGGCGTCCGACACGTCCCGCGCCGCGACCACGAGCGGCGTGCCAGCAGCCGTCCGCGACTGTTTCGGCTCGATCACGAGCTCGCGGCTCACCTTGCCCGACGCCTGCGCTCCGACCAAGATCGCGTCGCCGTCCAGCGCGAAGCGCTGCGCGGCGTTGCCGCTGCACGGTTGCAGCTCGAGCGGCTCGCCGACGCTGACGATTCCGCCGCGCACGCCCAGGCAGTATTCCGACTCGACACGCAGCTCCACATCGTGAGTCGTCAAGTCGATCTCTTTGATGCGGACGCGCTGCGCGGCGCCCGGCGCGCAGCGCTGGAGCGTGACCGGCGCACCCGGACTCCAGCTCGCGCGCTCGCCGAAGTCGACGCAGCGATCTCCCAGACCCGAGATGAAGAACACTCGGTCTGACGGCTGCGTGGTCGGCGGCGGAGGCAGCACGCAGCTACCTTGTCCGTCACATTGACCGTTCGCGCCACACGGCGTGCCTGCTCTGAGCGGTCGATCCTCCCAGGCCAAGTCATTGAGGTTGCAGTACAGCTGAGTGCACTCGACGGGGGGCGGCTTACGAATCGGGCACGACACGGCCGCCGCGCTTCGACTGTCGAACGACTCGTCGTCGGCCGCGCCCTCGCCCGCCGAGCACCCGAGCAGCCCGCTGATACCACATATAAATAGGAAGTACGGATTACAGATGCGCATTCGATGGCAACTCCTGACAGCCCCGGGCGAGCCCCGTGAAGGTGGAGCCACGCGCGGTGGTACCGGCGCATCCGCAACCTACGTGCCAATGCGCCATGCCCACGAAATAGGCCGAATCTGTGTTTCTGCCCGGCAAATCGCGCGACAGCAGGGTGCACTGCAACGAGCTCGCTCGTGGCATGCAACGCCGT
>DATDJP010000258.1:0-10638 GCA_036520475.1 Polyangiaceae bacterium
ACTACGACGCCGCCATGAAGGATTTTCGCTTCATCGCCGAGCGCGACTCGAAGCACCTGGACGCGGCGCGCGAGATCCGGCTGTACGAGATGCGTCGCAACGCCTTGCGCAATACGCCGGCGGCACGTCCGACCAGCAGCAGCCCGCCGCGGCCCGGAAGCCTCGCCCCCCCACGCCGCCACTCGGCGCCGCCGGACAAGAAGCCCGCGCTGAACAAGGATAAGGGCTCCCTTCTCGGCAAGTGGGTCAAGCGCTGAGCCGCTCGCGTCAGAGGCTGCGCCGTATTTCGAGCCGCGTGACGACGCTCGCGCCGTCTTCCGGACCTTGGAGGCCGAGGCGCACGCGCTGCGCGAGTGACTGCCGTTGCCGGCTCGTGCCGCCGGCATCCGTGACGTCCACGGCGTCGCCGCGCCGCCGCGCGATCAACGTCTGGGGTTGCGATCTGGTAAGCGGCGTCCAGTCAAAGCGCGAGTCGTCGAGTAGTAGCGTGGGCGGCGTGCTGTCACGGGCGAGGTCGATGACGACTTCCACGTCCCGGTACAGCGTATCGGTGACGAACGCCCGCGCCTCGCTGCCGCGCAGGTGCAGCGCGCCGTCGTAGTGCACGTCTCCGGCGCTCCCGTCCGCGAGCACTGGTGCTTGATTGGGCGTCATATGCAGCGCACTGGCGAACACTAGCGGCGTGTCGCTCTCGAAGCGACCGCGTGTGCCATGGCGAAATCCTCGCAGCGCGACCTCCGGCAGGCCGCTCGGTGCTCCGATCGCTTCGGACAGCCATACGAACGCACCCGCGTCGATCGCGACCGGCGCGGGGATGTCCTCCGGCAGCGCGACGCGTTCCGGCAGGTCCGCAGGTATGAAGCGCCCTGTCCACGGCTCGAAGCGGAGCACGGCGCCGCCCGCGAGCAACCAGGGTGAAGCGTCACTGGCAAACACCAGTGCCGGGCGGCTGGCGTCGATGCCCGGCGGCAAATCCGGAAGTTGCGTCGCGCGCTTGTCCTCGCGGATCCACCACACGTCGAAGCGCGCCGGCGGGCAGCCGCGCGCGCGCCCTGCCAGTGAATTGGCGAGCTCCTCCGGTAACACTCCGCACCGCGCGCTACAGGCTTCCCCCGGCAGCGCTGCGCGATCCTCGCAGCCACCCACGGCCAGCGCCGCCCCGCCGGGCATGCCGATGAGCGCGCGATTGAAACGCGGTGGCGGGGTGTCTTCGCTGGGGACGGTGTCCTCGCTGGAGACGATGCTCTTGGCGTCGGCGCTGATCCATTCCAAGGCGCCGGGCACGCTCGTGAGCGTTCCCGGATCGCCCTCGTCGCTCATGCCCGACGCGACGAGCACGCGACCGTCGTCGAGGCGCGCGGTGCTCGGCTCGACGCGCGCGTGATGCAGCAGCGGAACGACGGCGGAGGCGAGCCGCGTCGCGGGAGACACCACTTCCAGGCTGCCGAGCGGACGGCCGCTGCCGTTCAGGCCGCCGATCAGCAACGTTTCGCCGCTCTCGCGCACGACGGCGGCGTGGCGGCGGCGTGCATTGATGAGGCCGATCACTGTGCTCGCGAAACGTCCGAGCTTCGCTTCGAACACCTCGGCCGAGGCGTTGCGCCTCTCGACGACGTCGTAGCCGCCTGCGACGAGCAGCCCGTCACCAAACTCGCTGATCGTCGCGTACTCGTGGCGCTCGAGCAGCCCGCCGGCACCGTCGATGCGCGTCGCCTCCCCTGTCTGCAAGTTCACCGAAAGTGCGCTGGCGGAGCTGTCACCCACACCGCCGGCCACCAGCAGCGCTTGCTGCGATGCAGAAACACCGAGCGCCTGGCGGCCGAGCGGCGCCGGATAAGCCCCCTGGCCAGCAGCCGTGTACAGCGCGCAATCGGCGTCGTCTGGCCAAAGCAGCACGTCCACGCGGTCTTCGTTGCGTTCGCCCAAGCCGTGGAAACCCGCGCTGCTGCCCGCCGCACGCACGGCGACGGCGCGCGTCGCGGACGGTAAGGGAAGCTCGCGCTCGCGCGCGGACGCCCCGACGATTTCCACCGTACGGTTGGAAACGTCGAAGTCGCCCAGCGCGCGCAGTTGCAGGTTTGCTTCCGCCGGCACGCGGCAGCCCGCGGGCGCATGTGCGTGGATGTGGAGCACGCGCGCCGATTCGGAGCCGCAGCCGACGAAAAGCAGCGGCAGCAGCCGGACGGCGCTACGATACGCGAGCGCGATGTTCCCGCAGGTTTTCGGCAAGTACGTGCTCGAGCGCGAGCTCGCGTCAGGGGGCATGGCGCGCGTCTATCTTGCAACGCTACGTGGCGCGGACGGGTTCGAAAAGCGCCTGATCGTCAAACAGATCCGTCCGGAGCTGGCCTCGGACCCGGCATTCGTACGCCGTTTCGTGGAAGAAGCCAAAACCACCGTCGAGCTCAGCCACCCCAACATCGTGCCCGTGTACGAGCTCGGCGTGGAGCAGGGCGTGTACTACATCGCGATGGAGTTCTGTGAGGGGGTGACCCTCTCCGAGCTCCTGGCCGAGACGGGACCGCTCAGTCCGGAGGAGGGCGCGTACGTCGGTATCGAGATCTGTCGAGCCCTCGACTACGCGCACCGGCGCGCCCAGATCGTGCACCGCGACGTCACGCCTCGTAACGTGATCATCAACGACGAAGGCGGCGTGCGGCTCATCGACTTCGGGATCGCGGCGCCCGCCCTCGGCAGCGCCAGCGGCGGCGCGTCCGGAGGCGAAGTGTTCGGCTCACCGGGTCACATGCCGCCCGAGCAGCTCGCAGGCAAGCCGCTCGGTCCCGCAACCGACGTGTTCGCCGTCGCCGTGCTCTTGATTGAGGCGTGGACGGGCGTTCCACCGTTTCGCCGGGACACGCTCGAAGCCTGCGAAAAAGCGCTGCACGAGCCGCGCGCAGCGCTCGACGAAGGCGACGAGCGGCTCGCGCCGCTGAGCGAGCTCATGCTCCGCGCGACGAGCCTTGCGCCAGAAGAGCGGCCGGAGAGCGCCGAGCTGCTCGCGCGGCCGCTGCGCCAGTTTCTGCGCAATCAGGATCTGGGCGAGCTCGAGCGGCGGCTCGGCTTGCGCGTGGCGCGCGCGCGGCGTCGCTCGCAGCCGCGGCTCGCGAGGAGCGCGGTGGCGCAGAGCAGCCCGGATCCGACCACGCCGGCGCTGGCGGCCGGGGCGAGCTCGGTTCCGGAGCTCTCCACGCAGACCTTTGCAGCGCGCGACGATCTGAACGTCTGGACCCGGAAATTGCCGAGCATTCCGCCGGCCGCGTCCGGCTCGACCGATGCAGCGGCGAAGCCGCTCCGCGCCAGCAAGGCGAAGACGATGCGCGTCGAGGCGAGCGAGCCGCCAGCGGCTCCGCCGCAGGAACCGGCGGAACCGACTCCCTCCGAAGAGCCTGCAGCGCTCCCAGGAACGCCAGAGGCGCCACCGCGACCGGCGCAGCGGATGATGACGGCGCTGGGCGCCCTACTCCTCGTGCTCGTCGGCGTCGGCGGAATGCGTTGGGCGAGCGCGGGAGCGACGGCGCGCCCGCCTCTGCTCGAGCGCAGCACCCTGGCGCGCACAGGCCCGGTATTGCCGCCGCCGAGCGTCGGCGCTCCAGGCATTCCGCCCTCCGCCCCGGGGGCTTCCAGCACGGCCGCAGCTCCGCGCTGGCAACGCACCGGCTCGACGACTCTGGCCGCTACGGCCGAGGGGGGCGGCGCTGCGACCCAAGCACGCCCGGAGGGCAGCGCGCCGAGCGCGCGCGCGCCGCTCTTGTGCAGCGTGAGCTTGAGCTCCGAGCCGCGCGCGCAGGTGACTATCGCGGGTCGCGTCGGAGAGACGCCGCTTGCCGTACGCGACCTTTCGCCCGGCACGTATCAGGTCGTCTTCGTCGCTCCGGCGCTGAACGAAAAGCTGGTCGGGACCGTGCAGCTGTCACCCGGCGACAAGAAGCAACTTCACGCCGATTTCACCGGCGCCACGCCCCGCCTGCACTAGGGCTAGCCTAGCGACGGGCTGGGTCGATCGCGAGTGCGCCGATCTGTCGGAGCGCCTCGTAGAGCACGATCGCGACGGCGTTGGCGAGGTTCAGGCTGCGCACCTCGCCGAGCGTGGGGATGCCAATCACGGAGTCGGGCCGCGCTTCGAGCAGCGGCTCGGGCAGACCGACGCTTTCTTTGCCGAACACCAACGCGTCCCCGGGCGCGAAGTCCGCTTCGAGGAAACTCTGCTGCGCTTTGCCGCTGAGCAGCCAGCTCCGCGGACGCCGTCTCAGGCTCGCGGAGCGCTCGCGGATGTGCGCTTCGGCGAGATCCAGCGTTTCATGCTGCGCGACCTCGACCAGGTGCCAATAGTCGAGCCCCGCCCGGCGCACGGAGTGTTCGTCGATGCGAAAGCCAAGCTTCCCGACCAAGTGCAGCGGGCAGCACGTGGCGGCGGACAGACGTGCCGCATTGCCCGTATTCGGGGGGATCTCCGGTTCGACGAGCACGATGTGAAAGGGCTCGGGAATGCGCGGCGCGCGCAATCGGCCGTGTGTAGGTAATGCGCGGCTCGCGCCGGGCTCCGAGACCATGGAGCACCCATACCCTGGCCGTGGCGCGGCGAACCGAGGAAGGTGGACGCGGCCCCCGAGCGCGCTCGAACACCGATCAGTTTGAACTCTGCCTACTTCGCGGGTCGCGCTGGGTGTTCTAGCCTTTTTTCCATCGGGGCGGCACGCGCCGCCCCGCCCCGATGAAGTGAATTCATCGGGGCCCCACCCCACGCGGTACCGATCGCGTCCCAGTCCCTGCACGTTTCGTCGAGTTCCCAAACCCTTCGTCGCTCTGGACCCGCGTCTTTGCGAGCGACTCGGGCCCGGAGGCGAGCTTGACGCGAATCCCGGGCGGCAAGTAGCCTCGCCCGAGCGTGTTCCACCTGGGTCTCAGAGCTAGCCTGGCGGCATGTGCGGCTTCGGTAGTCACGCTGCTGGCGGCGCGGCCGTCGCCCGCGGAACCCATGGACCCGACGTTGTCCCGGCTGGTGGCGGACCCGCGCTGCCGCGACGACGCCGGACGCTGGATGGATGATGCGTTCACGCGCGCGCAGGTCCGGGCCGCAACCGGACGCGAGTGGTGTACGCCGGACAACAGCGCGTTCAAGCAGCTCGTCAGCCAGTATGGGTTCGCGTTCGCTCCATCTGCGATGCATTCGGCGCGCACCACCGGCTTCGGCGGCTTCCACGTGTCCATCGAAGGCTCGTTCACGAACGTCGATGAGAGCCGCGGCTACTGGCAAAGAGGGACGCAGGGACCGATCGAAGAATCGTCCAATCGCGCCTCGTTCGTGAATGAGGACCCGCAGAGCATTTTGCAGCTCTACTCCGCCAAGATACGAAAGAGCTTCGGCTTCGGTCTCGAGCTCACGGGTGCCGTCGGCTTCATGCCGAAGACGAGCATCCTGAGCGGAGGAGCGGATCTGCGGATGTCGCTGCTCGAAGGCTTCCGTTCCGGCGTTCCCGGCATTTTCCCGGACATCGCCGTCGGGGGCGGTGTGCGCACGATCACGGGCAGCCCCGAGCTGCAGCTGACCGTCGCCGGCCTCGATGTGCAGATTTCCAAGCCACTGCCGATTGCGGATTCGTCGATTCTGACGCCCTGGGTTGGCTACCAATACCTCTGGATCTTCGGAGATTCGGGGATGGTCGATCTCACGCCCGGCACCGACGCGGTGGGATATTGCGGCTACAGCGGTCCGAACGTGCCGGGCAACGGCGATTCCGAGCGGCCCGGTGTCTACGATGGGCAGCCCGTGTGTCACGGCGGCTCCTCGCTCGACTTCAACAACAACGCGGTATTCGCGCCGGCACGCCTGGAACGGCAGCGCCTGCTGCTCGGTGTGAACTATCGCTACGAGATGCTCATGGTCGGCGGTCAGTTCATCACGGATCTGATCAACCCTGCCGACGCGCAGACCGACGCGGCCGACGCAGCGGCGCTCGACGGCGAAGACCGGCAATGGACGATCGTGCTCGAAGCCGGCGCGATGTTTTAACCCGCCGGTTCCGACGGCTTTCGGTCACGCGAGCAAGAGCGCCAGGATGACCGCGCCGATGGCTGCCACCGTGACCGCGCCGGCGATCAGCAACGCAGCGCGGGCCGCCAGGCGGCACTGCTGATCGTTCAGGTGATGAATGCCGCGCAAGTACGCGCGCGACGCGCGGCTCGGCGCGCCGAGACCGAGACGCGCCGTGGAGAGCGCGCGCCGTGGCCCGTCGAGAATCATCATCACGAGGATGCCGAGCGGCAACGTCAGGAGATCCCAGGCGCAGCCATACAACCCGAAGCGAAGGCCGCGCCCGCGCCGCGGCGACGCCCCATAGCGCCGCGCCGCCCAGTCCAGCGCGACGCCGTGCGCGGCGTGGATCGCGACCATGGCGAAAGCGAGGCCGGGAATCCCAGAAAGCAGCGCCTGCACTGCTGCGTCCCGCAGACCCGGGTCGAGCACGAGCGCGCGCCCCAGCCAGGGTGCGATCAGTAAGCCCACTGGGGCGGCTCCGAGCACGAGACCCGTCACGGCCAAGAGCTCGGCGAGCACCGCGAAGCGCAACGCGGGCGCGATGTCGCCGTCGGGGAGCGCTCCGAACAATGATTCGCTGGACGCGGTCGCCGACCGGGCCGTCGCCATCAGCCGCGCACCGAGCCCTAGCCCAGGTCGCTCCCAAGGGACGATCGCGATGACTCCGGACGCCTGCGTGTCGTCGTGCTGGCATCCGGGGCAGTCGGGACTGCCGCACGTGGCGCAGACCACGGCAGCAGGGACATCGACGAGCTCGAGGATCGCGTCGTCATCGCGCAGGTCTCTCCCGCGTTCGTCCGACGGCCTCGATGAGCGAACTGCGCGCGACCCGCCCATTCAGAAGCGTTAGCATGCTTCGGTCCCTCGCGCGACGCGGCGCCCGCGCGAAGATCCGGCGCGGAAACACGCTCAGTGCAAGGTTTCACCGCGGCTGGTCCGCGCGTGTTTTGGCTGCTCTGGCGGCGCGAGCTGTGTGCGCGGACCGCCGAGACGCGAGGCGCACAAGATACCGAGCAAACCTGCGAGCGCGCTCGCGTACAAGCCCCAGCCCCAGGAAAACTCGAGCGTCACGTGGCGGCTGCCCGACGGAGGCATCGCCATCAGCATGATCGCCTCGAGCAGCGTCATCGCCGCGAAAGTGGCACAGATGATGCGGACCCCGCGCAGCTTGTAGATGGTGCGCCGCGTCCAAACCAGCGGCAGCAAGATGAACCATCCCACGGCGCCGCCCCAGAGCCAGCCGGCGCGTGTCCGCGCCAGATCGTAGCCGCTGACGGACACGAGCTCCGGCCTGCGAAGCTCCGCCCAGGGCATGAAGAAGCAGAACAAACCGCAGGCTGCAATCAATAGCAGCGCGCCGCGCCCACGCCGGAAATCGGTGACCTTGAGCGGACGGTCTTCGGGTGCCACGGCTTCACCCCGGAGCGCCTCTTCCTCGAGCGCCTCGGGCGACGGCGGCAGCTGATCCATCGGAACCAGCGGCACGTCGCAGTGCGGGCAGCGCTCTTGCTCGCCGGGAGTAAACAGCTCGCGGCAGAACGGGCAGGCAAGAAAGTTCCCCATTTGCCGCAGCATAGCTCACCAAGCGGACCATCGGTGCGCACCTGACGCGATGCGTCGATGCTTGGACACGGCTGCCGGCTTTGGCTAGCCTGACGGAGTGGACGACGTGCGCAGCCGGATCGCGGGCCTGTTCGGCCTGAATACGGACGCGCTGCATCTCGATGAGGCGCTCACCCATCCGAGCTACGCCAACGAACGGCGCGCGGCCATCGACAACCAGCGCCTGGAGTTTCTGGGAGACGCCGTGCTCGGCTTGTGTACGAGCGAAATTCTGGTCGAGCGCTATCCCGACGCGGATGAAGGCAGCTTGACGCGCTTGCGCGCGCAGCTCGTGAACGCGGAAGCGCTCGCGAGTTGGGCGCGCGCGGAGGACCTGTCGGAGGGGCTACGGCTCGGGCGCGGCGCTGGCCAAAGCGGTCTTCGCGACAGCACGAACGTGCTAGCAGACGCCGTGGAGGCATTGATCGCGGCGGCGTATCTGGATGCGGGTATGGATGCCGCGCGGAAAGCGTGCGCTCGCATCGTGGAAGCGGGGCTGAGATCGCTGCAAGTGGCCGGCGCGCGCGATCCCAAGAGCGAGCTGCAGGAACGCCTGCAGGCGGGCGGCGGCGAGCCTCCCGAGTACGAAGTCGTGGAAAGCGGCGGCCCGGCGCACGACCGCTGGTTCACGGTGCGTGTGCGGGCGATGGGCCAGGACCTGGCCGAAGGTCGGGGCCGTTCGAAGCGGCTCGCCGAGCGCGCGGCCGCCGCGGCGGCGCTGGAGGGCCTGAGCCCAGCCCCGTTGCCCGTCGAGCAGGCCGGCGAATGAAGCGTCGTGGGTTCATGCTGGGTGCGCTAGCCGCGGCGCTGACGGGCGCATCGCCGGCCTGGGCGGGCAGCTACCTGGATCGCGCAACGCTCTTGATTGCTCAAGCCACGCGCGAGTCGGACTACTTGCGCGCCCGCCTCGGCGACCGCGAGCTGTGTCGTTTGGTGCACGACATGGCTAGCTCGCGCGTGCGCGCGGCGAGCGGAATGACCGTGCCCAAGGAGGTGGCGCAAGCGCACCCGCACTTGCTCCTGGTGCTCGAAAACTACGAGCGCGCCGCGGCGTCCGCCGTGGAGGGCCGGGCTACGAAGTTCCTGGTGTACCAGGTGCGCGCACGCGATGAAGAACGCGTGCTGCGCGGCGTGCTCAAGCAACTGGGGTGGTCGCTGCCGGAATTTGGCAATCAGCGGTAGCCGCGGTCGCCCTTGACGGGCTCTGCGCGCGCTGGGCGGCGTTGCAAAGCGCTGGGCTGCGCGCGCTCCGCCGGCTCCCCGAAGGCGTCCGTCGCCACGTTCTCGAGCAACTCGTAGTCGACCTGTTGCACGTGCCGTTTGCGGAGCTGCGCCGCGAGGCTCAGGGCCGATTCGTCGAGCTGCGTGCGCAGCAAGAGCTGTCGAATCGACTCTGCTTCCTGCTCCAGAGTACGCCGGATCGCGGGCAATGTGCCGCGCCGCCACACGACCGCCCAGCGGTCCCCTTCACGAATCGGCGCGGGCACGAGCTCGCCGTCGCGCACCTTCGCCACGGCAGCGAACAGCAGCGGATCGACGCGCAGCTCGGGCACGTCGGTCGTGCCGTCGGCGCGCACGAAGCCGAGGTCACCGTCACGCAAGTGCGTGGCCTTGTCTTCGGATCGTTCGCGCGCGAGCTCCGTCCACTTCTTCACGCCCTTCTCAGCTCGCGCTTCAGCGAGCACGGCCTGCGCCGCTTTCTCGTCGCGCACGGTGATCCGCCAGATTCGAATGCGCTCGCTGGTCTCGAAGCGCGCGCGATGGCGCGCGTAGTACTCACGCACCTGGGCATCCGAAGCGACGCCTTGCGCGCTCAGCTCGTCGCGCAGCGCGTCGGCCAGCGCCTGCACGAGCACGTGGTGCAGCGTGTCGCGGAGCTCGGGACGCTCACGGACGCGGAGTCGTTTCGCTTCCTCGGCGGCGGCAAGCTCGGGGGCGAGCACGCTTTCGACGAAGTTTTTGCGGATTTCCTGGGGTGTGCTCCCGAACGTCGCGAGCTGGTACGAGGGCAGCGAGCGAAGCCGGCGCGCCACCTCCGCGGCATCGACGGCGGCACTTCCGACGCGGAGCACGATGGCGGAGCCCGCGTCAGCCGCGCGCACGGAGCTGGTCAGCGCGCACAGCGCAATCAGCGCGATCGTTACACACGACGCGAGCGCGCGGCGGCTCGACATCGCGCCTCTTTACGCGAGCGGCTGTGCCTCCGCAAGTCCGGGCCAGCTGAGAGTTCAGGCGACTTTTTGTATGCCGCTCCGGCGCTGGCGAGCGCGGGTCACGTCCGGCTGCTTTTCGAGCGCCAGCGCGCGCTCCTCGAGTGGCCGGACGCCCAGCGCTTTGAGGCGCTTGCGGGCGATTTGCAGCGCTTCGGAGCTGACGTCCATGCCCACCGCCTGCCGTCCCAGGTGATGACAAACGGCGAGCGTCGTACCGCTGCCCATGTA
This sequence comes from Polyangiaceae bacterium, assembly GCA_036520475.1. GTDB lineage: Bacteria > Myxococcota_A > Polyangia > Polyangiales > Polyangiaceae > DATDJP01. The sequence continues at coordinate 10,081 of DATDJP010000258.1, forward strand.
CGGGTCGAGCACGCGATCGCCAGGCTCGCTGCAGGCTTCGATCAGCCGCCGCAGCAGCGCTTCCGGCTTCTGCGTGGGGTAGCCGGTGCGCTCACGCGCGACCGGCGCCACGATTCCGATCTCCCAGACGTCGCCGAGCGGCGCGCCCGGCGTCGGTTCCTGCGTACTGCTCGAGCGGCGTCGCCTGCCTGACTCATCCACGACCGCGCGCTGCTTGCGGTCACCCCACGTGGCGAGCGTGGACGCAGCGAGCGGCTCGTAGAGCTGCTTGAAGCGCGGCTTTTGCTCCGGATCCTTGACGTAGCGGAGCAGGACGTCGTGCACGCGCTGGAAGTTCGGCGTGCGCGCCGGCCAGCGCCGGTAGTGCCAGATGATCTCGCTCGCGAAGCAGCGCGCGCCGAACAGCTCGTCGCACAGCACCTTGGCGTAGTGGCTGGTCTTGGAATCGACGTGCAGCACCAGGCAGCCGTCGGGCCGGAGCAGCTGGCGCGCCGCGGCGATGCGCTCGGCGAGCGTCCCGAGGTACTCCTCGAAGTCTGCCCAGCGGTCGTCGAAGGC